>JBOIAQ010000025.1:0-50707 GCA_050739115.1 Steroidobacteraceae bacterium
TCTCGCGCGTCGGATCGCGCTCGCGCACGAAGAGAATGTATTCCGCGTGGTCGCGCCCCGGAACCAGAACCGCGACCGACTCCGGCTCGTCGAAGCCGGTCAGATAATAGAAGTCGCTATCCTGCCGGTAAGCGTACTCGACGTCGTTGTTGCGATGTCGCACCGGCGCCGCGGGCAGGATGGCAATGGAGTCGCGGCCCATCAATCGCCGCAGCGCGCGGCGGCGGCGCGCAAATTCGTTGCGCAGGTCCTGGCGGCTTGCGCTCGAGGAGCGCGCTACGTGGGGAGGTGTTGCGCGCCGTGCGGCGGTTCTATGGCGGATCAATGAAGGGGTGCTCCGGGTGAGGAGGGCTGGTCCCTGGCGGGCTCGAGTTCCTCGAACATGACCTGCGCGCTCACACGCACGAACTCTACGAGCTCCGCGTAGGCGCTCTCGTTCGATTCCTCGGTCTGGGCGACGTCGACGCCGACACGGCTGATCTCGGTGAGATCACGCACGATCTCGCCGATGTCCCCGGGTAGGCTGGCGGCGTCCTGCACCGCTCCCGAGCCGAGACCGTACAGGAATCCGTGACACCATTGGGCGAGCGCCGCGGCGCGCGCATCGATCGACTGCGCATCCGCCGGCAGCAACAGATCGAATTCCATGTCGGGTGCGCGCAGCGACCCGGCGGTTTCGGAATAAAGCTCGCGCAAGGTGGCGGCGGCGAGCGGTTGCGCCCGCCCCTCAGGCAGGATCTCGAGCAGCCAGTCCTCGAAGCGGTAGCCGAGTGCAGCGCACAGGCAGCCGGTGAGGGTGCCGTGCGCTTCAGCGGCATCGGCCAACGCGCGCTCATCCGTGAGCACACGCTGAATATCGGCGTAGTTGGCCTGGATCATGTGCAATGCACATTATGCCTGAGGAATGCCCCGAGTTCCGCCGGGAAACCCTCTTACGATTGACCCAGTCGAGAGCGGCGCACTATAGTCGCGTGCAGCATGAGCGACACCGTCAAATCCCAGCTCGATCTCGAGCTGGCGCGCCTGGCGCGACGCATCGAGGAGCTGGTTACCACCGTCGATCACCTGCGGGAGGAGAACCGCGCGCTGCGTCAGCGACACGAGTCGCTCGCAACCGAGCGCGCCTCGCTCCTATCCAAGAACGAGCAGGTGCGCGCGCGCGTGGAAGCCATGATCGGCAGGCTGAAAACCCTGGAGCATGGCGCATGAGCAATCAGGATCAGGCACGCGTCAGCGTGCGCATCATGGAGAAGGAGTACGTGGTCACCTGCCCTTACGACGAGCGCTCGGCGCTGCTCGATGCGGCGGAGTACCTGAACGGACGCATGCGCGAGATTCGCGACAGCGGCAAGGTCGTGGGCCTCGATCGGATCGCCGTCATGGTGGCGCTCAACATGGCGAACGAGCTGCTGCAGGTGCGTGGCGGCGGCGCCAAGGTCGAGGGCGAGGCTGCCGGCAAAGTGCGCTCGATGCGAGAGCGGGTCGAGACCGCGCTCGAGAGAGCGCAGCAACTCGAGCTGTGAGACGCACGACCGCCAAAAACCGCCGGCGTTGGTGTAAAGTAGTTTCCGGCGTCGCCTGCGGTGTTCGACAAGCGGGCCGGGTTACCTCGGACCCTAATTGAAACACCCACGGGGCAGGGCTCGCGGGCAGCACTGTGCAAGTCCGCCATGAGCGGAAAGCCTTACCTGTCACAGCTCGTCCCACCTGTTGCTCTGGTTCGAGAGCAACGGTCCGCACCGGCACCGGCGGGTGGCGCTTCCTGATTCCAGCGTGGCCGGCGCCCGCAGATCCCTGCGGGCGTCCCTCCGGGCGAAGCGCCGGGACATTTCCGCCGCCGAGCGCGTGCCCGCCGCCAGGCAAGTTGCGCGCCACGTGGATCGCGCGCTCAACCTCCATTCCGGGCAGCGTATCGGCATCTACGCCGCCACCGCCGAAGAGCTCGACACTTCCCATCTCATTGCGCTCGCACTGGGTCGCGGCTGCCGCGTATATCTGCCGCGCATCGATCGGCGCGCGCGGGTGCGCACCATGCGCTTCGTGCAGCTTGCCCACGGGCCGCTGCGGCGCCCTCTGCGCACCAACCGCCTCGGCATCGCCGAGTGCGCTGGGCCGGAGCTCGCGAGTGCCCGGCTGCTCGATGTCGTGTTCCTGCCGCTCGTCGGCTTCGATCGATGCGGCACTCGCCTCGGCATGGGAGGCGGCTACTACGATCGCGCGTTCGCGTTTCGCCACCTGCGCTCCGCGTGGCACGCTCCACTACTCGTCGGAATCGCTTACGCGCTGCAGGAGGTGCAATGCATCGCGCCTGCCGCGCACGATGTGCCGCTCGATCTGGTGATCACGGAGCGCGGCGTCATCCGCTTCGCGTGTGATCGCTAGCACATCTCCTGTGCCCTTGCTTGTATTTTTGTTTCACCTGTATATACTCCGACCTCGGACTAACCCGACAACTGGAGAGCCAACATGGCGAAGGCGAAAAAGAAGGCCAAGAAGAAAGCTGCAAAGAAAAAGTAAGGCCTTTACTCGGCGGCCGCTTCGGCGGCCGCCGAGTAAGACGAAACTCGCGATTCTCGTGCCCGCTCCGGCGGGCACGTTCGTTTCCGGAAGGCGGATATGCCATGACGAACGCCATCCGCACCGCTTCAGCGGCTGATGCGAAGAAGAAGCGCGCCGCCGAAGCCGCTCAGCAGCACATCCCGGCCGGCTCCGTGCTCGGTGTCGGCACCGGCTCCACGGTGCGCTTCCTCATCGAGGCGCTCGCGGCTCATACGGGCCACGTTCGCGCCGCCGTATCGAGCTCCAACGCCACCAGCGCACTCCTCGATGCAGCCGGTATCCCCGTGCGCGATCTCAATGACGTGGCGGATCTGCCGCTTTATATCGATGGAGCGGACGAAGCCACTCGCGCCCGTCACCTCATCAAGGGCGGCGGCGGCGCGCTGACGCGCGAGAAGATCGTCGCGGCCGCTGCCGCACGCTTCATCTGCATCATCGATGAGAGCAAGCTGGCCGGCACACTCGGTGCATTCCCGCTGCCGATCGAGGTGATTCCGCTGGCGCGCGCGCTGGTGGCGCGGCGGCTCGAGGCGCGAGGCGCGCGACCGCTCTGGCGCAAGGGATACGTCACCGACAATGGCAACCACATCCTCGATGTGCACGGCCTCTCGATTCAGGATCCGCCGGCGCTCGAGCGCGAGCTCGCAGGCATCACCGGCGTGGTGACGGTGGGGCTCTTCGCGATTCGCCCGGCGGACATGCTGCTGATCGGGACCGATCAGGGTGTGGTGACGATTTAACCGCGCTTGCCGGCGGCGATCGTCAGCGTCGGCCGCGGCGGCTCCTCGACGAGGTCGCGAAGCGTCAGGTCTCCGCAATGACTGCGGCGTGCCTCATCGACCGCCGCCAGCAGTCGATCCACCGGCGGTATGAAGACCGCCCGCGGACTGAAGTGTCCGCTGCGCTGATTGCGCGCGATCTCCAGAATCTCGCTCACCGCGATGTGTCCTATGTCGCGCGCCGGCAGCAGCTCATCCTCCTCGGTGACCACGAGCAGCCCCGCCGTCTCCAACGTCGACACCATCTGTGCCAAGGCGATACCGGGTAGGCCGAGCTCCCGAGACAGTGCGTTCACGGTCCAGCGCTTGCCGCCCGTGACGTACATGCGCCCGACGAAGTACATGAGACGCATAGCGAGCTGCTCGACTTCGATGCTGGAGAGCTTCAGCTCCTGCAGTCCGAGCCGCAGGTACGTCGGGTTCTGGATATAGAAGGACAGGTTCGCGCCGGCGAGCAGGATCAGCCAGCCGAAATAGGTCCACAGCAAAGCCGCAACGATGAATGCGAATCCGGCGTAGACGATGGTCAGTCGCGTGGAGTGCACGACTAAGGCGGTGAAGGCCCGCCCGACCGCCGCCCAGAGCACGCCAGCCACCAGTGCGCCGATGAGAGCCGGCCGCCACCGCACGCGGGTGTTCGGTACGAAGACATAGAGGGCGGTAAAAAATGCGCTCACCATGACATACGGCGCCAGCTTCACGCCCGCGGTGGTGAGGATGTCAAGGAGCGGCAATTGGCCGAGCTCGCGGATCGGAGCGCTCTCCAATGCGCGGCGTGACATGCCAATGAAGACCACCAGGATCACCGGGCCGACCACGATCAGTGTCATGTACTCGGTCACGCGCCGGGCGAAGCTGCGCGCCTGCTGCACCCGCCAGAGAAAGTTGAAGCTGTCCTCCACCTTCTTGATGGTGCCGACCAGCGTCCACGCGAGCAGCGCAAATCCCACCGAGCCGAGCACGCCGCCGCTCGCGCTGTTGGCGAAGTCCATGATGCGAGAGGTCAGCTCGCGCGCGCCGTCGGGCCCCAGAGCGCTGAAGAACTGATAGACCACGGGCTGCAGGTCGCTTCGCGCACCGAGGACCTTCAGGATCGCGAAGCTGAAGGCGGCGAGCGGAATGAGCGACAGCAGGGTCGTGTAGACGAGCCCCATCGCGCGCAGGTTGATATCGCCGCGTGAGAGGTCGCGCGCCACCGCGTAGGGATAGCGCATTCCTCGGACCAGCCGCGTCCTACGCCCTGCCCCCTGGGAAGCGGGACCGAAGAAGTACCAGTCCAGGAAAGTCCAGAATCGCGCCCACATCGCCGATAAGGTTAAGCGGCTGACACGCCGATGTCACTCCGATAGAGTCTCCCCCGCTTCACGAACGCACCATGCCTCACGCAGCCCAAGGATTCCCCCAACGGATCGTCTGCCTCACCGAAGAGACGACCGAGACGCTGTACCTGCTGGGTGAGGAGGAGCGCATCGTCGGGATCTCCGGCTTCACGGTCCGTCCCGCGCGAGCGAGAAAGGAAAAGCCGCGGGTCTCGGCATTCACGAGCGCGAAGATCGACCGCATTCTCGAGCTTCGCCCGGATCTCGTCCTTGGCTTCTCGGATCTGCAGGCTGACATCGCCGCGCAGCTGGCGCACGCGGGCCTGGACGTGCATCTGTTCAACCAGCGCAGCGTTGCCGAGATCCTGCGCATGATCCGCACCTTGGGCGGCATGATCGGTTGCGAAGCGCGAACCGCCGAGCTGGTCGGACGCCTCGAGGCCGGTCTCGAGACCGCTCGTGCGCGCGCGGCCGCGCTGCCACGCCGTCCGCGGGTGTACTTCGAGGAATGGGATGAGCCGCAGATCTCCTGCATCCGCTGGGTCTCGGAGCTGATTGGTATCACGGGCGGGGTGGACTGTTTCCCAGAGCTGGCCGCTCAGCCCCTCGGCCGTCAGCGCATCATCGCTGACGCGGCCGAAGTGCCGCGGCGCGAACCCGACATCATTTTCGGCTCCTGGTGCGGCAAGAAGTTCCGGCCCGAGCAGGTGGCGGCGCGGCCCGGCTGGGACGCAATCCCGGCGGTGCGAAGCGGCTTCGTGCGCGAGATCAAGTCCTCGATCATCCTGCAGCCGGGCCCCGCCGCGCTCACCGACGGGCTGTGCGCCCTGAGGCGCGTGATCGAGGAGTGGGCGAGCCGATGACTTTAGGCGCCCGGCCACGGATGGCCGTGACGGGAGGATCAGCCGCCAGGGACGGCCAGTGGCACTGACTAGATCCCCCGCCGCTTTCGTATCCGCTCATACGCTTCGATGATCTGCTGCGTGCGCTGCTTGGCGTGCTCGATCATCGACTCCGGCAACCCGTTCGCCTTCAGCTTGTCGGGATGGTGGCGGCTCAACTGGCGGCGGTAGGCCTTCACGATCTCCTGATCGCTGTGGCCGGGAGCGGCCTCGAGGATCTTGTAGGCCTGCTCGAGCTTCTCCCCTTCGCTGACCCGCGGCTCTACTTCGGCGGCTGAGTAGCGAAAGCCGCCGCCGCGGATGCGCAGCACCGTCTCGATCTGCGCCAGCTCGAATGGGGAAACACCGAGACGAGCCGCCATGCGATTGATGAGCGGGCGCACCGTGCCGTCGAGGTTGTTGCCGCTCAGAGCCGCGCGCACCTGGATCTCGACGAAGACCCGCATGAGGTCGGGCCGGCCGGCGCAGACGCGAGCCAGATCGGCCAGGTCCGCGCCAAAGTCGAAGCCCGCGTCCTTGCCCTCCGTGAAGCAGTCGATCGCCTGCCGCACGCGAGCCGCATCGAGCCGCAGCTCCGACATGACGGCGCGCGCGGCCGAAATCTCCTGCTCGGACACCCGCCCGTCCGCCTTGGCGAGATAGCCCATCGCCCGGAAGGTCGCGCGGAAGAAGCGCTCGCCGATGGCGGCAAGCTCCTCCACACCGGGCAGCTGCGCAGCCTCCCGATCGAGGTGCTCGTCGAGCTGATGACCGAGCAGTACGCCCGCCAGGGCGCCGACGGGCCCCAGGGACAACAAGCCGATCAAGCCCCCCACGACCTTGCCGGTGTAGCGCATACGCGCTGCTATAGTAGCAAGCATGGACGCGCAAACGGTCTTTCGCACCTCCCTGCGGGGGCTCGAAAAGCTCCACGAGGGCAAGGTGCGCGATATCTACTCGGCCGGCCCCGAGGCGCTGCTCATCGTCACCACTGACCGCTTGTCGGCCTTCGATGTGGTGTTGCCAGACCCTATCCCTGGCAAGGGTCGTGTGCTCAACGAGATTTCCAACTTCTGGTTCGCGCGCACCCGCCACCTCGTGCCGAATCATCTGACGGGGCAAGCCGTGGCCGAGCGGGTCAGTGATGACAGCGAGCGTGCGATGCTGGCGGGCCGCTCGGTGATCGTGCGCCGCCTCAAGCCCCTGCCGCTCGAGGCCGTGGTGCGCGGCTATCTCATCGGCTCCGGATGGAAGGATTATCAGCGGACCGGCAGTGTTTGCGGAATCTCGCTTCCCCGGGACCTGCAGCAGGCAGCGCGCCTGCCGACTCCTCTTTTCACTCCGGCGACGAAGGCGGCCACCGGCGCGCACGATGAGAACATCTCCTTCGTGGAGGTCGAGAAGCTCATCGGAGCCGCGCTCGCGGCGCGGGTTCGCGACCGGGCCATTGCGCTCTATGAATTCGCGGCGGCGCATGCGCTCGCCCGCGGCATCATCATCGCCGACACCAAGTTCGAGTTCGCGGTGGACGAGCGCGATACGCTCACGCTCATCGATGAGGCACTCACACCCGATTCCTCACGCTTCTGGCCCGCCGCCACCTACCGCGTCGGCGGCAGCCCGGCGAGCTTCGACAAGCAGTTCGTGCGCGATTACCTCGAGACGCTCGACTGGAACAAGAAGGCGCCCGGGCCGCAGCTGCCGGCGGAAATCATCACCCGCACGAGTGAGAAGTATCGCGAGGCCCTGACCCGGCTCACGCAATGACCCCAACAGCCCCTCTCGTCATGACCCCGTGGATCGCACCCTCCATCCTCTCCGCCGACTTCGCGCGGCTCGGTGAGGAGGTCGATGCGGTGCTGGCCGCCGGCGCCGATCTCATCCATTTCGACGTGATGGATAACCATTACGTGCCGAACCTCACGATTGGCCCGATGGTCTGCGAAGCGCTGCGAAAGCACGGCGTGACCGCGCCGATCGACGTGCATCTGATGATCAGTCCCGTGGACCGCATCATTCCGGATTTCGCGGCTGCGGGAGCGAGCTATATCTCTTTCCATCCGGAAGCGACGGAGCACGTCGACCGCACCATCGAGCACATCCGCGAGCAGGGCTGCCGTCCGGGCTTGGTCTTCAATCCCGCCACGCCGCTCGATTACCTCGACTACACGCTCGAGAAGCTCGATCTCGTGCTCATCATGTCGGTCAATCCCGGCTTCGGCGGTCAGAAATTCATTCCGACCGCGCTGCGCAAGCTCGCCGACGCGCGCCGCCTCATCGAGGCGAGTGGTCGGGAGGTGCGGCTCGAGATCGACGGGGGAGTGAAGGTGGAGAACATCAGGGAGATCGCGCGCGCGGGCGCGGACACCTTCGTGGCGGGGTCGGCGATCTTCGACAGCGGCGACTATGCCGCGACCATCAAAGCGATGCGCGCACAGATCGGCAAACGCTGACGGAGATTTCGGCGCTTAGTTAGTCTTCCTCGTCCTCATCGTCCTCGTCATCGATCGGCGCCGGGGCCGGGGCCTTCGCCATCGGCTTCGCCGGCACGATGACCGGACGGGTCTTCATTTTCGGACGCGCGTTGAAGACCACGATGGTCTTGCCGGTGGCGCGCAGCAGCCCCTGGTCCTCCAGCACCTTCAGCACGCGACCCGCCATCTCGCGCGAGCAGCCGACCAGGCGTGAGAGCTCCTGACGGCTCACTTTGATCTGCATGCCCTCGGGATGCGTCATCGCATCGGGCTCTTCGCAGAGATTGTTGATGGCGTGGGCCACCCGGCCGGTGACGTCCACGAACGCGAGGTCGCCGAGCTTGCGGTTGGTGCGATCGAGTCGGGTGGCAAGCTGAGTGGCGAGCTCGAAGATCAGTCCCGGGCTCTCGGCGGCGATCTGCCGGAAGCGCGGATAGGTCATCTCCGCGAGCTCGCACTGGTTGCGGGTGCGCACCCAGGCGCTGCGCGTCGGCTGATCGCTGAAGAAAAGCCCCATCTCGCCGAAGAACTGCCCGCGGTTGAGGTAGGCGAGCACCATCTCATTGCCTTCCTCGTCCTCGATCATCACCTCGACGGAGCCGCTGATGATGTAGTAGAGGACATCCGGAAGGTCACCCGCATGAATCACGACCGTCTTCGAAGGCACCGTGCGGATGCGGCAGTAGCTCAAGAACCGGTTGATCGCTGGAATGTCGCTCAACGGCTTGACGTTCTCTTCCATACCCCTCCCCGAATTTGTGTGCTCTGAATGTAGAGAGTGTTTATACGTTGACCTCGCTGACCGCAAGCGTACCGCACGCGGTGCAGCGAAAACCAGAGCGGCACGTTGTTTAGGGGCGACGCGCGGGCCGGCATACGCGCACGATCAAACCCAGTACGCGAGGCCCGTCATGATCCCGGCCGTCCGGCGCATCAGTGCGCGTACCGGCCCTGGGAGCTCCATCCCGCCGGCGGCCCGGGCATTGGCTCCATGCGCCGCCTCATCCGCGCGCATCTGATGCACGATGGCGCGGCTACGCAGGTCACCGGCCGGCAGTCGGCCAAGATGCTCATCGAGATGCCCTTCGACCTGGCGCTCCGTCTCGACCACGAAGCCGAGGCTGGCCCGATCGCCCGCGAGAGCAGCGAGCGCTCCAATAAAGAAGGAGCCGGTGTACCAGAGCGGATTGAGAAGGCTGGGGCGGGATTCGAGCTCTTTCAGGCGGCTCTCGCACCAGGCGAGGTGGTCGGTTTCCTCGCGGGCGGCATCGAGCAGCATCCGGCGCGTGGTTTCGGAACGAGTCACGATCGCCTGTCCGTGATAGAGGGCCTGAGCGGCGATCTCCCCGGCATGATTGACCCGCATGAGAGCCGCGGCGCGGCGCCTCTCATCGCCCGACAGCTCGGTAGCGGTCTCGCTCGCGCCCGGCGGGGCGGGAGCGGGTCGCGGAGTGGGACGGGATGCGGGAGCGGGTGCCAGGATGGCACGGAGCGCCCGATCGGCGGCGCCAATCCAGGCATCCAGAGACGTTGTCGGGGTTTCGCCGGTGCTCATCGGCGCCCCAGGGTGTTCAAGGTGGCCAGGACGTTAAGCGTGGCGGCTCGGGTGGGCATAGGAGGGGATGATCCCTCGCCCACG
Source organism: Steroidobacteraceae bacterium (assembly GCA_050739115.1). Lineage (GTDB taxonomy): Bacteria > Pseudomonadota > Gammaproteobacteria > Steroidobacterales > Steroidobacteraceae > 13-2-20CM-66-19. Next base: position 9,652 of record JBOIAQ010000025.1, read on the forward strand.
CAGCCTTTTGCAATGGCGGGGCAGCTTCAGTAGACTTGCCGGCCCTTGGATGAAGCGCTGGATCCGAGCATCCTGCCCGGCCCAGAGCGTGTTGAGCAAAGAAAGCGTGGATTTTTGCTCGACCCCCGTCACCTGCGGCGGCGGGGCACATCCGTGTGCCTATTGCTTTGTGGTATTCCTGGGCCGCGTGACACGGCCCGCTGAGGCTCATATGAAGACGGTTTTCGCCAAGTCCGGCACTGTCCGGGGCGACTGGTACGTGGTCGATGCGACCGACAAGACGCTTGGGCGCTTCGCCTCCCAGATCGCGCATCGGCTCAAGGGCAAGCACAAGGCCGACTACAGCCCGCATGTCGACATGGGCGATCACATCGTGGTGCTCAACGCGGGCAAGGTGCGCGTCACCGGTCGCAAGCTGAGCGACAAAATCTACTACCACCATACCGGCCACATCGGCGGCATCAAGTCGATCGCGCTGCAGAAGCTCCTCGATGAGCATCCGGAGCGGGCGATCGAGTTCGCCGTCAAGGGTATGCTGCCGAAGAATCCGCTCGGCAGGCGCATGTTCAAGAAGCTGCACGTGTTCGCCGGCGGCAAGCACCCGCACCAGGCGCAGCAGCCGCGCCCGCTCGAGATTTAGCGAGGACTCTGTAATGGCATCGCAGCAACCGAACTACGGCACCGGCCGGCGCAAGACCGCGACCGCCCGAGTCTATCTTCGGCCGGGCTCCGGCCAGATCACCGTCAACGACCGTCCGCTCGATGAGTTCTTCGGCCGCGAGACCGGTCGCATGATCGTGCGCCAGCCGCTCGAGGCGCTGCAGCTCGGCAGCCGTTTCGACATCAGCGTGACCGTCGATGGCGGCGGCATCACCGGCCAGGCCGGCGCCATCCGCCTGGGGCTGACCCGCGCGCTCATCGAGTACGACGAGACTCTGCGCAAGCAGCTGCGCGATGCGGGCTTCGTCACCCGCGACGCGCGCGAGGTGGAGCGCAAGAAAGTCGGCCGCCGCAAGGCCCGACGCGGGCCGCAGTACTCGAAGCGCTAGTCGGATCTTGCAGCCAGGACCGGTTCAGGCTTCAATCTGATCCCACAGCTCTTGGGGGATCGTCTAGTGGTAGGACAACGGACTCTGACTCCGTTTACCTAGGTTCGAATCCTAGTCCCCCAGCCACAAACACAAGGGCCCACCCATGCGGTGGGCCTTTGTACTCACCCCGGCTGGCGCGCGGCGAAATCCTCAGCCGCAAATAGCGGTCGAATCTCGATGTCCGAGTCGGTCAGCATCGGATTCGGACAGCGCCTGACCCATTCCACCGCCTCCTCGATCGACTTGACCTCCCACAGCCAGAATCCCGCGACCAGCTCCTTGGTCTCGGCGAAAGGACCGTCGGTAACCGTCCGGCTCCTGCCGGAGAAGCGCACTCGCTTGCCGTAGCGGCTCGGCTTCAGTCCTTCCGCTACCAACATCACATCCGCGTCGATCAGCGACTCGTTGAATCGGCCCATGTCCGCGAGCAGCGGCTCGGTCGGCATCACGCCGGCCTCGCTGTCCGCCGTCGCCTTCACCAGGACCATGACTTTCATAGAAGATTCTCCCGTTGTGCCCGAGCACTCGCCCGAGCTCATGCTTTAGCCGAAGCAAGCGGTCAGGAATCGCCGATCATGATGCCATCGGGCCGGCCGCTGGCGAGCCGGGCCGGCCTTTCGTGATGACTGAAGACACGGATCTGCTCAAAGTAAACCAGGAGCCGCGCGAGGCCGTTCGCGCGCGCGACGAGTTCCTCGCGGTCGCCGCTCACGACTGCGCAGCCCCATGCACGCGCTCATGCTGCAGGTCGAGGGCGCGGATCGTCGGCAATCTCATCTCGAACGCCATCAAATACGGCGACGGCAAGCCGTGCTCGAGACCGTCCGCTCGGTTTTCGAGACTGCGCCCGACTCTTCCCGCCCTACTCCCCCGCGATCGTCATCTCCCCGATGAGCACCGAGCCGCAGCGGATCCCGCCGCGCGCATCGACATCGCTCCCCAGCGTCACGATGTTGCGATAGACCTCGCGCAGGTTGCCGGCGATCGTCACCTCGTGTACGGGGTACGCGACCGCGCCGCCCTCGATCCAGAAACCGCTCGCGCCGCGCGAGTAATCGCCCGTTACACCGTTGACTCCCTGACCCATGAGCTCGGTCACGAGCAGGCCCGAGCCCATACGCTCGAGCAGCGTCTCGTGGCGCGGCGACTCCCCCGAGGCCTCGACGATGAGGTTGTGAATGCCGCCAGCGTTACCCGTGGTCTTCAGGCCCAGGCGGCGCGCGGAGTAGCTACCCAACACGTAGCCCTGGAGGATTCCGTTCTGCACGAGCTCGCGATCGCAGGTGGCGGCGCCCTCGTCATCGAAAGGCGCGCTCGCCAGGCCCTTCCTGATGTGCGGCCGCTCATGCATCTGTACACCGGCCGGAAATATCTGCTCCCCGGCCGCGTTCAGGAGGAACGAGGCCTTGCGATACTGGCTCGGTCCGCGGATCGCGCCGATGAAGTGTCGATAGAGGCCGCGCGCCATGTCGGGAGAGAAGAGGACCGGTGCCTTGCGCGTGGTGAGCTTGCGTGCGCCGAGTCTCGCCATTGCGCGCCGTCCGGCCGCGACACCTACCGACTCCGCGCTCTCGAGATCGGCGGGATCGCGCGCGGTAGTAAACCAGTAGTCGCGCTGCATCTGATCGCCTTGCTGAGCAATGAGCGAGCAGCTCACCGAGTGGCTGGTGCCCGAGTAGCCGGCGAGGAATCCGAGGGAGCTGCCGTAGACGCCGGTGTGGCGCTGGCGGCTCACCGAGGCGCCTTCGGAGTTGGCGATGCGCGAATCGACGGCGCGACCGGCCTGCTCGCAGCGGCGCGCGATGGCGATCGCCTCCTCGGCGGCGAGTGCCCAGGGATGATCGAGGTCGAGATCCGGTATGTCGCGCGCCAGATATTCCGGCTCGACGAGACCCGCGTACGGGTCCTCGGCCGTGTAGCGGGCGATGGCGCAGGCCTTCTCGATCGTGGCACGGACCGCCTCCCGTCCGAGATCGGCGGTGCTCGCCGAGCCTTTGCGCTTGCCGAAATACACCGTCACCGCGAGGCCCCGGTCCCGCTGGTACTCGACCGTATCGACCTCTCCCAGCCGGACGGTCGTCCCGAGCCCCTGGCTCAGGCTGGCATCGACCTCGCACTGCGAGGCGCCCTGCCGCCGCGCCTCCTCGAGCGCAAAGCCGACGATGTCCTTAAGCAAGGGGGGAGAGTCCGTCGCCGCGACCGTCTGTGGCATACGCGTCCGCTCGAGTCCGGGAAATGGGGCAGAATTTCAATTCTAGCAGCCGCAAGACCCGAGCCGTTCGAGCCCTGTGACCCCGCAACGCCCAGAACATCCGCCGGAGCGAGACGAGCCGGCGCGGCCGAGCAAGAGCGAGCGCAAGCGCGCCGCCCACGCCGCGCAGGATCTCGGCGAGGCGTTGATCCGGCTGCGCGAGGGCGAGCTCGATGCGCTGGGTCTCCCGGAGCGTCTGCGGGAAGCGGTGCGCGAGGCACGCCACATCAAGAGCCGCGCCGGAGGGGCGCGCCAGCGCCAGTACATCGGCAAGCTCATGCGCGAGATCGATCTCGAGCCGATTCGCGCGACGCTCGCGGCGCGCAGCGAGCGGGATGCGATCGAGACCCAGCTCTTCAAGCGCGCCGAGAGCTGGCGCGAGCGCCTGATCGCCGAGGGCGATCCCGCGCTCGAGGAGCTCGCCCGGCTGCGGCCCGGCCTCGACCTGGCTTCGTTGCGCCGTCGGATCGGGGCTGCGCGTCACGAGCGCGGCGCAGGCCTCAAAGCCGGCACGGTTGGCCCCGCCGCGCGGGAGCTGTTCAGGGCGTTACGCGCGCTACTCGGATGAAGCGCTGGATTCGGGCTTTGTGCTGCGCGATCCCTGCTACGCGCAAAGCTCCGGGGTGGCCATCGATGGCCCCCCGTGCGACGCATGCGTCGCACCCTGCCCGGCCCAGCGCGCGTCCCCGTACCTGGATCACCCACTCGCACCGCTTCATGGCTCGGAGTCGACCGCCAGTCGATGGGGAACTAAACTGTCACGATGACAGCGCTGGTCGGCATCATCATGGGCTCCTCCTCCGATTGGGAGACCCTGCGCAGCGCCGCCGAGACGCTAGAGAAGCTCGGCATCCCGCATGAGGTGAAGGTGGTCTCGGCCCATCGTACGCCGGATCTTCTCTTCGAATACGCCTCGGGCGCGCGTTCGCGCGGGCTCGAGGTCATCATCGCCGGTGCGGGAGGCGCCGCCCATCTTCCCGGCATGACCGCCGCCAAGACGAGCCTCCCGGTGCTCGGTGTGCCGGTGGCAACGAAAACCCTGGGCGGGCTCGACTCGCTCCTTTCCATCGTGCAGATGCCCGCGGGGGTACCGGTCGCCACCTTCGCGATCGGCGTGGCGGGCGCGACCAACGCCGCGCTCTGTGCCGCGGCCATCCTCGCCAACAAGCATCCGACCGTTGCGGCCGCTCTCGAGAGCTTTCGCGAGGGGCAGACCACGGGGGTCCTCGCCAACCCCGACCCGGGCGCCGCGCCGCGCTCATGACCGTCGGCATCGTGGGGGCGGGCCAGCTCGGCCGCATGCTCGCATTAGCCGGTTATTCGCTCGGGCTCGATTTTCTGTTTCTCGATCCCGTGCATGATGCGCCCGCAGGGCGCCTCGCTCCCGTGCTGCACGGCGCCTTCACCAACCCGAAGCTTCTCGGCCGCCTGGCACGCGAGTGCGAGGTCCTCACCTTCGATTGGGAGAACATCTCGGTCGAGGCGCTGCGCGCGCACGCCGCCTCGGCGCACGCTGCGCGCATCTGCCCGCCGATCCCGGCGCTCGCGGCGGCGCAGGACCGGGTCGCGGAGAAGCGGCTGTTCGAGCGACTCGGGATCCCGACCACACGCTGGCGGGCGGTCGGCTCGCGATCCCAACTCGAGCGCGCGCTGCGCGAGATCGGGGTGCCGGGCGTCCTGAAGACACGGCGGTTGGGATATGACGGCAAGGGTCAGGTCAGGGTACGCAGGCCGGAGGATGCCTGGCACGGCTGGGAAGAGCTCGGCAACGTGCCGCTCCTTTACGAGGAATGGGTGCCCTTCGATTGCGAGGTATCCATCATCGGGGCGCGCAGCGCCCGCGGCGAGACCGCCGTCTATCCCCTGAACGGCAACGTGCATTCGCACGGAATCCTGCGTCTGACACGAGCACCGTATGGGCCGCCGCGCTGGCAGCGCGCGGCCGCCCGGCACCTCGAGCGCTGTCTGACGCACTTCCGTTATGTTGGTGTACTCACGATCGAGTTCTTCGTGCGCAAGGGGCGGCTCATCGCCAACGAGATGGCGCCCCGCGTACATAACTCGGGACACTGGACCATCGAAGGCTGCGCGACCAGTCAGTTCGAGAACCACCTGCGCGCCATCCTCGACCTGCCGCTGGGATCAACCCGCCCGCGCGGCTTCAGCGCGATGCTGAATCTGATCGGCGACATCCCGCCTCGCGGCGAGCTGCTCGCCCGCGACGGGCTGCATCTGCACGAATATGGCAAACAGCCGCGGCCGGGACGCAAGGTGGGACATTGCACCTTCGTCGAGCCCACGGCTGCGCGCCGGGACCGCCGGGCACGGGAGTTGCTTGCGGAACTGGCTCCCGGATTAGGCATCCCGTAAGATAGCGGCGGAACGACCCCGGCCAGAGGCGGTCCAACTGCGAGGCAGGATGCCAAGCGCTCCAACGGCGCAGCGCTGTCGGCGACAACGGACAACCATGTATCTAGACCCGTTCAAACTCAAAGAGCTGCCGTTTCGACTGAGTCCGGACCCTCAGTTCCTCTACCTGTCCAAGCAGCACGCCCGCGCCAAGGCGTACATGGAATCGACGATCTGGTTCACCGACGGATTCGTGGTGATCACCGGCGAGATCGGCTCGGGCAAGACCACCCTGATCGAATCCTTCCTCAAGGAGATCCAGTCGGACGTCGTGGTGGCGCAGATCAACCAGACGCAGGTGTCGGCGATCGATTTCCTGCAGGGAATCCTGGTGCAGTTCGGCTTCTCGCCCTTCAAGATGAAAAAGGGCGAGATCATCGCGACTCTCAACAACTTCCTCATCGAGCAATATGCCGCCGGACGCAAGGTGCTGCTCATCGTCGATGAGGCGCAGAACCTCTCGTTGCGGGTGTTGGAAGAGATTCGCCTGCTTTCGGGCGTGGAGACCACCAAGGAGAAGGTGCTGCGCATCATTCTCGCGGGCCAGCCGGAGTTGAACGCGAAGCTCGACGCCCCGGAGCTCGTACAGCTCACCCAGCGCGTGCGCCTGCGCTTTCACCTGACCGCGCTCTCCCAGAGGGAGACCCGGGCCTACATCGAGCACCGCCTGGAAGTGGCGGGCGCCGCCGACCGGCAGATCTTCGCCGAGGAGGCTTTCCCGGTGATCTTCCGCTTCACGGGCGGCGTACCGCGGCTCGTCAACACGCTGTGTGATACGGCGATGATGGCGGCCTACACAGCCGATCGCGGCGTGGTGAGCGCGGCGGATATCGAAAGCGCCGTGGGCGAGCTGCAATGGGTGGAGTTCGCGGCCCGCACCCAGCAGCAGCTGCGCGCCGCCACGGAGCTCGCGCTCCCACACATGCGCGGCGCCGATCCGGCGCTGCCGCAGCTGGGCAGGCTCCTGGTCGCGACCGACGGCCGCACGGTGCAGGAAATCCCGCTCGCGCAGGGCAGGATCATCGTGGGCCGCACCCCCGACAACGATCTGCAGATCGACAGCCGGTTCGTGAGCCGACATCACTGTCAGATCACCACTTCCGCCAACTCGTGCGTGATCGAGGATCTGAACAGCACGAACGGCATCTACGTCAAATCACGGCGCGTGCGCCGCCATTACCTCAACGACGGGGATGTCGTCCTCATCGGCAAGCACGAGCTCATCTACGTCGACGAGCGCCTCGCCCGTACGCGCGGCAGCCTGAATGACACCGTACCCGGAATCCCGGTGTTGCGGGCCGATGCGGCCGCGGCGAGCCGTGATCACGAAGCCGATCGCATCGGGAAACGTCCCCTGCCGCCGGCGGCGGCCGGCGCTGCCGCCGATCTCAGCGACGACTCCGTCGACCTCGACTTCGAGGAGGCCCGGGATCAGTCCTGATCGCTGCGCTCGCTCAGGTCGGGCTGCCCGTACTGGGAGCGCAGCTCGCGGTAGTCGCGCCGCCTGAGCAGCACGACCACACCGCCCAGGAGAGCCGCGAGCCCGGCGAGGCCGACGAGCAGGCCCACGGCGTGGGAATCCCCGATGAGGTAACTGGCACCCAACCCGGCGAGGCCGCCGGCGATGTAGAGCCACGGCAAGCCTTCGTACATGGGGCGGGAAAGGTGCATGGAGGCCAACGATACACCGGTGGCACGAGCGGGGCACGTTGGGAGGGATTATGTCCAGTACGGGCCGCGCGCCCTGCGCGTTCGGGAGCACCCTGCTCCGCCCGTGTGCGCATGTTCGGCCGGCAGGCTCCCCGGTGCGAGGTGGCATTCGCGGCGTGTTCGCCGAGAAATGCGCCTCACAGGCGCCCGCGGGCCGTTATGCGCTTAAACCCTAGGCGGTGCCGCCGACCGTCAGGTTCTCCACCTTGAGGGTCGGCTGACCCACCCCCACCGGCACGCTCTGGCCGTCCTTGCCGCACGTGCCGACTCCGTCATCGAGCTTCAGGTCGTTGCCCACCATGGTGACGCGGGTCAACACGTCGGGGCCGTTGCCGATCAGTGTGGCGCCCTTCAAGGGCGCGCCGATGCGGCCGTTTTCGATGGCGTAGGCCTCACTCGCTGAAAACACGAACTTGCCCGAGGTGATGTCCACCTGTCCGCCGCCGAAATTGACGGCGTAGATGCCGCGGGACACGGAGCGGATGATCTCCGCGGGATCGTGCGGGCCGGGACGCATGTAGGTGTTGGTCATGCGCGGCAGAGTCATGTGCGCGAACGATTCGCGCCGGCCGTTGCCGGTGGGTAGGCTGCCCATGAGCCGGGCGTTGAGCCGGTCCTGCATGTAGCCGCGCAATATGCCGTTCTCGATGAGCGTGGTGCACTGGGTCGGGGTGCCCTCGTCGTCGATGTTGAGCGAGCCGCGCCGCTGTGACAGCGTGCCATCATCGACGACCGTGCACTCCGGGGCGGCGACGCGCTCGCCGATGCGGTTGGCGAAGGCGGAGGTGCCCTTGCGGTTGAAATCGCCCTCGAGGCCGTGGCCGATCGCCTCGTGCAGGAGGATCCCGGGCCACCCGGGTCCGAGCACCACCGTCATGGGGCCTGCGGGCGCCGGTACCGCCTCGAGATTCAACAGCGCCTGGCGGGCAGCCTCGCGCGCCAGAGTGAGCGGGCGTTCGCCGGCCACCAGCTCGGCGAGCGAGTACCGCCCGCCGGCGCCACTATAGCCCTGCTCGCGCCGCCCGTTCTGCTCGACCAGCACCGAGACGTTGAAACGCACCAGCGGCCTGACGTCGGCCGCGAGCTCACCATCGCTGGTGGCGATCAGGATGACCTCATGGACGGCGGTGACACTCGCGCTGACGTGCACGATGCGCGGATCGATCTTGCGGGTCTCCCGATCGACGCGTTCCAGCCACGCGACCTTGTCCTGATCGGAAAGCGTGGCGACGGGATCGGCCGGCAGATACAGGCGATGGCCCGCCTGCGCTCGCCAGGCGCTGACGCGCCGGTCGCCTCCCTGTTGGGCGATGGCGCGCGCCGCGCGGGAAGCCTCCTCCAGCGCGGGCAGGACGATCTCGTCGGAGTAGGCGAAGCCCGTCTTCTCGCCGGCGAGCGCCCGCACGCCGACACCCTGCTCGATGCTGGCGCTGCCATCCCTGACGATGCCGTCCTCGAGCGCCCAGGACTCCTGTCGCGCAAGTTGGAAATAGAGGTCGGCGAAATCGACCGAGTGCGTGAGCACTTCGCCGAAGATGCGGTCGAGGCGGCCGGTATCGAGGCCGCTCGGCCGCAGGATGAGATCGCGGGCGAGGGTCAGCGGGTCGGCGGCGGCAGATGTCGGGTCGTTCATCGAGCTCTTGCGGGTGTCCATGAGTTGAATGTCAGTTGAGGACGCGATGGGTCAGGGAGGGGAAGCTGGCGCGGTCGCGTCGCTGCCGCTCCAGGTCGATCTCCGCCGTGATGCAACCACGGCCGCGCGGCAGGCGCTCGAGCACCCGCCCCCAGTGATCGACGATCATGCTGTCGCCGTAGGTCTCACGCCCGTTCGCATGAAATCCCGACTGCGCCGGGGCGATCAGCCAGCAGAGATTCTCGATGGCGCGAGCCCGCAGCAGTGGCTCCCAATGCGCGCGCCCGGTGGGCTCGGTGAACGCCGACGGCACGGCGAGCAGCTCCGCTCCGGCGGCGCTCAACCTGCGAAACAGCTCTGGGAAACGTACGTCGTAGCATACGGAAAGCCCGAGGCAGCCGACCGGGGTCGGCACGATGACCGCGGTCGATCCCGGTACCACATGGGTCGATTCGCGGTAGCTCTCCGCCCGCTCGGGAACGTTCACGTCGAAAAGATGCATCTTGTCGTAGCGCGCCCGCCGCTCGCCCGCGGAGTCATAGACCAGGGATGCGGCGGCCACCCGACCGTCGCCGGCGCCGTGAAGCGGCACGGTGCCGCCCACGATCCACATTTGCAGCCGCCGCGCCGTCTCCGCCAGAAAGTCCTGTATCGGACCTCGGCCATCGTCCTCGGCGACGCGCCGCTTGTCGGCATCGGCGAGCCCCATGAAAGCGAAATTCTCCGGCAGCGCGGCAAGCCGCGCTCCGCGTCCTGCGGCCTCCTGCAGGAGCGCACCCGCATCGTGCACATTGGCCGAAACGTCGGGGCCCGACGTCATCTGTATCGCGGCAATCAGCGGCATGGCTCACTACTATGGGGGCGCACGAGGGGGCCCGCAATGGCGGCCGGGTGCCCTGCCGCCATGGGTGCAACGCATGCGTTGCACGGGCGGCCACGGAAGGTCGCCGTGGGCTTGCGCGGAGCATGGAATGCGCAGCGCACCGGCCAGCGGCACGGCTCAGGCCTGCACGATGTCGAACTGATCGACGCCGTAGAGCCCCTCGACCTGCAGCCGGATGGGAAGCCCGGCCTGCGCCTTGAGCTCATGCAGGCCCGCCGCCTCGGCCTCGAGCAGCCGCTCGATCACATCCGCATGCGCCAGGATCAGGAGCTCGCGGCCGGAGGAGCGCGGGGACTGGCGCAGGATCTCGCGGAAGATCTCGTTGCACACGGTCTCTGGTGTCTTCACGAACCCTCGCCCGTCACACGCAGGGCAAGGCTCGCACAGCAGGTGCTCGAGACTCTCGCGCGTTCGCTTGCGTGTCATCTCGACGAGCCCGAGCGGCGAGAGATTGACGATGTGGGTCTGCGCGCGATCGCCGGCGAGCGCGTGCTCGAGTGCGCCGAGCACCTGACGACGGTGGGACTCGTCGTGCATGTCGATGAAGTCGATGATGATGATGCCGCCCAAGTTGCGCAACCGAAGCTGCCGGCCGATGGCGCTCGCGGCTTCGAGGTTGGTACGGAATGTGGTCTCCTCGAGGTTGCGGTGACCCACGTAGCCTCCCGTGTTGACATCGATCGTGGTCATCGCCTCCCGTTGGTCGATCACGAGGTGGCCGCCCGATTTGAGCTGAACCCGGCGATCGAGCGCCTTCGCGATCTCCTCCTCGATGCCGTGCAGGTCGAAGATCGGCCGTGCAGCTGAGTGCAGTTCGATGCATGCCGCCCGGGCGGGCATGAACTCCGCGGCGAAGGCGCTCATGCGGGCATGCTCGGCCGCTGAATCGACCAGCACGCGGCTGACATCGCGCGACAGCTCATCGCGCAGGATGCGCAGCGGCAACGGCAGGTCCTCGTGCACGATCGTGCCCGCGGCAGCCTGCGTCGCGCGCAGGCGCACGTGATGCCAGAGCCGGCGCAGGTATTCGAGATCCTCGCGCAGACTCTCGATCGCTACGCCCCGCGCCGCCGTGCGCAGGATATAGCCGCCGTCGGCTTCGGTGCCGCGCAGCTCCGCGACCGCCGCTTTGAGTCGCTGGCGCTCGGTCTCGTCCTCGATTCTCGCCGAGACGCCGATTCCTTCGCCGCGCGGCAGGTATACGAGAAAGCGCGCCGGCAGGGTGATGTAGGTCGTGAGACGCGCTCCCTTGGTGCCGATCGGATCCTTGATGACCTGGACCAGGATGTCGTCGCCGGGACTCAGCAGCCGGCGCACGTCCTCGACGGGCGCTGCACCGAGCGGCACCAGCGCCGCGACGGTCTCATCGGCCGGCGGGGTCGCGATGTCGGCGGCGTGCAGAAACGCGGTGCGCTCGAGCCCTATGTCGATGAAGGCGGCCTGCATCCCCGGCAGCACCCGCGTCACCCGACCCTGATACAGATTGCTGACGAGGCCGCGGCGACGGCGGCGCTCGACATAGATCTCCTGGACGACGCCCTCTTCCACCAGCACGGCGCGAGTCTCGCCGGGCCCTGCGTTGACCAGAATCTCGATGCTCATCGCGCCGCTCCGATCCAGTAGCGGATTCCCGCCCCGCGCAGCAGCTCGGCGGTCTCGAGCAGCGGCAGTCCCATGACCCCGGAATAGCTGCCGCTCAGCTCGGCCACGAAGACAGCGCCATATCCCTGTATGGCATAGCCCCCGGCCTTGTCGCGCGGCTCGCCGCTCTCCCAGTAGGCTTCCATCTCCGCGCGACCGATGTTGCGGAATCGGACCGAGCTCGAGTTGAGGCGCAGCGCGACAGCGTGCGCGCCCGCGAGCGCCACCGCGGTCAGCACCTCGTGCGTCCTGCCGGCAAGCGCGCCCAGCATGGCGAGTGCCTCGGCGCGCCCCGCGGGCTTGCCGTAAACGGCGCCATCCAACACGACCGAGGTGTCCGCCGCGAGCACCGGCAGCGATTCACCACGCTCGCGGACGGCGGTGGCCTTGAGCCGCGCCAGGCGCGCGACGTACTCGCGCGGCGATTCCCCGGACAGGAGACTCTCATCCACGTGCGCCGCGACGACGGTATGGGGCACGCCGATCTGCGCGAGCAACTCACGCCGGCGCGGCGAGATCGAGGCGAGGCAGATGACGGCAGGCTCAGTCACGGTGATACGGATGATGCGTCAGTATGCTCATCGCGCGATAGAGCTGCTCGGCCAACACGACACGCACCAGCGCATGAGGGAGCGTCAAGCGTGACAGCGAGAGCGAGAAATCACTTCGCGCCAGAACCTCCGGCGCAAACCCGTCGGGACCGCCGATCAGGAAGGCGAGATTGCGTCCCTCCTGCATTCGCCGACCCAGCCACTCGGCGAGCTCCCGCGTGCTCATCTGCGTACCGTGCTCATCGAGCGCCACCACCCATTCATCCGCGCGCACGGCGGTTATCAGTTTGCGCGCCTCGACCTCGACCGCGTTGCGCGCGCTCTGGCCGGCTGTGCGCGGACCGGGCTCGATCTCGAGCAGCGTGAGCTTCAGCCGCGAGCTCAGGCGGCGGGTGTAATCGGCGCAGGCCTCACGAACCCAGGCAGGCGGCCGCGTGCCTACCGCTATCAGCCTTGCCCGCACCTTGTGAGATCTAGTGGCTGCCCACGTGAGCCACGGAGGCCGTGGTGCCGTGCGTCGAGCTGCCTGCGTCCCACAGCCGCTCCAGGCCATAGAACTCGCGGACGCGCGGCAGCATGACGTGCACGACGATGTCCTGCAGATCGACCAGTACCCACTCGCCTTCCCGCTCGCCCTCGGACCCGAGCGGCCGGAAGCCATTGGCCTTGGCTTGCCCGATCACGTGCTCGGCGATGGAGCGCACATGTCGGTCGGAGGTGCCGGATGCGACGATCAGGGTGTCGGCGATGTCGGTCAGGCCGCGCACGTCGAGCACCTTGGTGTTGACGGCTTTCATGTCTTCGAGGGCGGAGATGACGGCCTGAAGCAATATGGGCGCGCTGCAGGGCGGAGACGCCGGGCTGCGGGCCGGGGATGGGGATCGTGCGGACCTGGAAGCCTGCGCGGCAGCGCCGCGGCGTCGGATTGTGCGGGTGGTCATGTGAGGAAGCAGTCTCTCCTATGTGAAGCGCTCTTGACGAGCATAGCACCGACTCTCGCGCAGAATCTCCCGCACTTCATCCGGCACCAGATACCGGGGGTCGCGCCCGGAGACGATGAGCTGACGCAGCTCGGTGGAGGAGATCTCGAGCTGCGTCACGGCATGGACGTAGATTCGGCCCGCGATCTTCTCGTGCAGCTCCCGGATGGTTCCCGTGCCGTGATCGACCATCACCTCGCCCAAGGGGCCCATGGTGGGGGCTTTCCAACCCGGACGGTGGGCGACGACGATGTGCGCGAGGCCGAGCAGATCCCGCCAGCGGTGCCAGTTCGGCAGCCCGAGGAAAGCATCCATCCCGAGGAGCAGGCAGAGCGAGCGGTCGGGATATTCCGAGCGCAGCTGCGTCAGGGTGTCCACCGAGTAGGACACCCCGGTGCGGCGAACCTCCCGGTCATCGACGATGAACGCCGGCTGATCGGCGACGGCCGCCTGCACCATTCGAAGCCTCAGCTCGGCGCTCGCCAACGGCTGCTCGCGGTGCGGCGGACTGCCCGTCGGGAGAAACCGCACCTCCGCCAGACGCAACTCCTGCCACAACTCGAAAGCCGTGCGCAGGTGCCCGTAATGAATCGGATCGAAAGTGCCGCCGAAAACACCGATCGGTTGCATGGGGCTATTTGAACATGGACCGCGGTGCGGGCACCGCCGGCCGGGCGCAGATTTCGCTCGCGAGCAGCGCCATTTCATCCCACGGATCGCCCTGGAGCCGTCCCTTGATCATGCGGTCGGCGCGGGCGGCGCGCAGCGTGAGCGTCCGGAACGTAAGTCGCGGCGCGCGCCGAACCGCCTTCTGCAGAGCCGCGGCCTGTCGCTGCCAACCCCGCGAGCCGCCCGGGCTCGAGACCTCACCCCAGAGATCCCGCAGCGCTTTGGTCAACGCCCACAGCACGAGTGTCGGCTCGGTGCCCTCCGAGCGCAGTCCCGCGAGCACCCGCAGCGCCCGCGCCGCCTCGCCCTCGAGAACCGCTTCCGACAGCCGGAAAACATCGAAACGCGCGCTGTCGGCGACGGCAGAAAGAACCGTGTCGGGTGTCACGGTCCCGGTGGGTGCGAGCAGACGCAGTTTTTCCAACTCCTGGTGAGCGGCCAGGAGATTTCCCTCGGTGCGCTCGGCGATGAGGGCAAGCGCCTCCTCGTCGATGTCGAGCTCGAGCCGGCGGCAGCGTCGCCGCAGCCAGCCCACGAGCTTCTCGGCCTCGACCGGCCAGACCTGCACCCAGCCGCCGCGCGACTCCAGCACCCGCAGCCATTGCGCAGCCTGCGCATCGCGGTCGAGGCGCGGCGTCAGGACGAGGAGCAGGACGTCGGGATCGGCGCGCTCGAGAAGAGAAAGTAACGCATTGTTGCCCGCGACTCCGGGCCGGCCGCTGGGCAGCCGCACCTCGAGGAGCCGCCGCGAGCCGAAGAGCGACAGATTGCCGGCGGCGGCGCGCACGTCATCCCAGTCGGAGCCCCGCTCGAGGAAGTGCACTTCGCGCTCGGTGAAACCGGCGGTGCGCGCCCGGGCGCGCACCGCATCAGCCGCCTCCCCCGTAAGCAGCGGCTCATCGCCGGAGATGAGGTAAGCCGGCAGAAGGTGCTGCTCGAGATGAGTGACCAGGGAATCTGGAGTGAGCTTCAACGGAGCCTGCCACGCCGCGATGCCCCATTATCGGCGATTCCCGATGCGCTTGCCCGGCGGAGGGGCTACGGCTAGGCTTGTCGACTCAGGATGCGATGTCGATGAGCCTCAAACCGCGCCACAACCGACTGCTCGCGATCGTCGCGGCGGTCACCATGGTCGTGGTTCTCTGCGGCTATTCCTCGCATGAGCTCGCGGCTGAGCCGAGCCACACCGGCCACTGCGATTGGAGCATGCACTTTACAGGCGTGGCCGGCTCGGCGCCGCATCCGGTCCCGGTCGTCAAACCGGCGCTCGCCACCTGGCGGCTACCGCTTCTCGCCGCCGCAACTCCACGCAGCCTCCGGCGCCTGCGCGCGCATCCGGCCCGTGGGCCGCCCGCCGCGCTCTCAATTGGCTGACTAAACGCCCGCCGCGCCTCGAAACCGAGCGCGACGATCGGTCCGCCTGATCGGGGGCGACTGCGCCCTCCCCTGGCTGACAGCGAGGCTGCGCTCGTCTCGACGAGCGCCGACTGGTCCGCATGAGTCCAACAATCCGCAAGCGACGGAGTCTGCGCTATCTCGCAGCGGTCGTCGTGTTGTCCACCGCCGGCTGCGCGGTGGGACCCAACTTCAAGTCCCCGCCCCCACCGCAGGTTTCCGGCTACACGACAGAGGCGCCGACGCCGACGGTCGCGACGCCGGGGGATGCGGCCGGGGCGGCGCAGCGCTTCCGTAAGGGTGCGAACATCCCCGCCGACTGGTGGCGCCTCTTTCATTCGCAATCGCTCGACGCGCTGATCGCGGCCGCCCTCGACAACAACCCCGACCTGAAAGCGGCTCAGGCGGCGCTACGGGTCGCGAACGAGAACATGCTGGCACAGCGCGGGGCGTTCTTTCCGGCAGTCTCGGCGAGCATGGACGCGACCCGTGAGCGCACGCCCTCGGTGCTGGCGCCGGTGCCATTTGCGACCGAATTCGAGTTCAATCTGTTCACGCCGCAGGTCGCCGTGTCCTATGCGCCGGATCTCTTCGGGTTGACTCGGCGCACGCACGAGTCGCTCGAGGCACAGACGCAGAGCGCGCGCTTCCAGATGATTGCGACGTGGACCACGTTGAGCACCAACGTCGTGGTCACGGCCGTCGAGGCCGCCTCGCTGCGCGAGCAGGTCCAGGCGACCCGCAAGCTCATCGACCTGGAGAAGCGCAGCCTCTCGATTTTGCGATTGCGCTTTCAGCGGGGCGATGCCAGCGGACTTGACGTGGCCGCACAAGAGTCGCAGCTCGCGCAGGCGCAAACGACGCTGCCGGCCCTCGTCAAACAGCTGAGGCAAACCGAGCACGCGCTCGCGGTGTTGGCCGGCCGCTTCCCGGGTCAGCCAGCCGCGACGCTCTCGCTCGCCGAGCTGCATCTGCCCGAGAATCTGCCGCTCAGCCTTCCCTCGGCGCTGGTCGCTCAGCGACCCGATGTGCGTCAGGCGCGCGCCGACCTGCACGCCGCGAGCGCCGAGATCGGCATCGCCACCGCCCAACGTCTGCCCAACATCGAACTCACCGCGGATGCCGGCAGCAGCGCGCTCGCAATCGCCAAGGTGTTCACCTCGGGCACCGGTTTCTGGGGTCTCACCGCATCCCTGACGGCGCCGATCTTCGAGGGTGGGCAGCTGTTGCACCAGGAGCGTGCCGCCAAGGCCGCTTACGTGGAGGCCGCCCAGCAGTATCGCGGAACCGTCCTCGCGGCCTTCCAGAACGTGGCCGACACGCTGGTGGCGTTGGAGGAGGATGCGCAGGCGCTGCAGGCCGCGGCTGCGGCCGCGCGCGCCGCCACCCGGACGCTCGAGCTTTCGCAGCTGCAATTGCATCACGGCTACATCGGCGTGTTCGAGTTACTTGCCGCCGAGCAGGCCTATCAGCAGGCGCAGATGACTCTTGCGCAGAATGAGGCGAATCGGTTCGCCGACACCGCGGCGCTCTATCAGGCGCTCGGGGGTGGTTGGTGGCACAACGCGGAACTAAACACACCATGATCATGAACTCTCCGGCAAGCGCCCCGGGGCGCTCACCGCCGTACGCCGGCCGCCTGACCGCAGTCTGGCTCGCGGTCGCTCTGGTTCTCGCTCTGGCCCTGGCATCGCTCGCCGGCTGCTCATCGGCGACACCCGGGGCGAACCGGCAGGCCCCGGCGCGGAACGTCACCCTCACGGCTGCGCAACGACCGAGCATCCATCTGCTCACGGTCGAGCCCGGCTCCTACCGCACCCGCATCTCGACCACCGCGATCGTGGATTTCGATAACGACCGCTCGACGACGGTGCTGGCGCCATTCTCAGGACCGGTCACGCGCGTGATGGTGACGCTCGGTGATCACGTGACCGCCGGACAGGCGCTGGCAATGGTGAATTCGCCCGACTTCACGATCGCGGTCGGGGCCTATCGCAAGGCGCTGATCACCGCCGCAGCGGCCGATTCCGTCGCCTCCAACGATCGCTTCCTCTATGCGCATCAGGCGATCTCTCAGCGGGAGAACGCGGACGCTCAGGCGAGCGCGGTCAGCGCCGATGC
Organism: Steroidobacteraceae bacterium; assembly: GCA_050739115.1. GTDB lineage: Bacteria > Pseudomonadota > Gammaproteobacteria > Steroidobacterales > Steroidobacteraceae > 13-2-20CM-66-19. The sequence goes on from JBOIAQ010000025.1 coordinate 26,986, forward strand.
CGACCGTAGCGCGGCGCTCCAGGGGCTGATCGCGCTGCACGTCGATCCGAAGACCATCGCCGCCATCCGTACCGGCAAGCCGCTCGCGCTCGGGCAGGGAGTGATCCGTGCGCCGATCGCGGGCACCGTCGTCGAGAAGTCGATCGCGCCGGGACAGACGCTCTCGGCCGGAACCTCGCCCTGCTTCACCCTCGCCGACACCTCCAGGATGTGGGTGATGGCGCAGCTGTTCGGCGCCGAGATCGCACAGGCGCACGTCGGCGATCCGGCGAGGATCGACACCGGCGACGGGGCGGCACCGCTCACCGGTACGGTCACCAACGTCGGCCCGGTGATCGATCCGGACACCCGCTCGGTGAGCGCACGCATCGAGGTGAATAACCCCGGGGACGTTCTCAAACGGCAGATGTACGTTCAGGTCGAGATCGAGTCGCGCAAGAAACACCAGGGGCTGCTGATTCCCGTGTCCGCGGTGCTGCGCGACGATGAGAATCTGCCGTTCGTGTATGTGCTGGCCGCCGACGGCAGCTACGCCAGACGACCGGTGACTCTCGGAACGCGCGTCGACGGTCACGACGTGATCCCGCAGGGGCTGGCACCCGGCGATAAGGTGGTCGTCGAGGGCAACATCTTCCTGCACTTCATACAAACGCAATGAGCGCGCAGCCAACTCAGGTGGAAGCCCGCAGGGCTTCCGTCATCAATCGCATCGTCGCATTCGCGCTCGAGCAACCGCTCCTCATCGTGTTGCTGTCGCTTGCGCTCGCGGGCGCCGGTGCCTGGGCCTACGAAGTCCTGCCGATGGATGCGTACCCGGACCTCTCGCCGCCCTATGTGGAGATCATCTCCCAGTGGCCGGGGCATTCGGCCGAGGAGGTCGAACGGCTGATCACGGTGCCGATCGAGCGCGCCATGAACGCGATTCCGGGGCTCGCGATCAAGCGCTCGATCTCGCTCTACGGACTGTCGGACGTCACTCTCACCTTCAACAACGGCGTGACTGACTATTTCGCACGCCAGCGGGTGTACAACCGCCTGCCCGGCATCACGCTGCCCAGTGGCGTGGCGCCGTCACTCTCACCGATGTCACCGCCGTCCGGGCTCGTCTACCGCTACGTGCTCGAGAGCCCGGATCGCTCGCCGATGGAACTGAAGACCATCGAGGACTGGTTGATCGGGCCGCAATACCGCTCGGTTCCGGGCGTCGCCGACGACTCCGCATTCGGCGGCGGGGACATGCAGTACCAGGTGTTGCTCGATCCGGTGAAGATCGCCGCCCTCGGCCTCAGTGTGACGCAGGTGCAGGCGGCCATCGCCGCCAACAACAGCAATGGCGGCGGCGGCTTCTACTCCCAGGGCGATCAGTTCTACTACGTGCGCGGCCTGGGTCGCATCCGGACGCTGCGGGATATCGGCAACATCGTGCTCGCCGAGCACGACGGTACGCCGGTCCTGGTCAAGGACGTCGGTGAGGTGAAGATCGGCATTGCACCGCGACTCGGCGAGTTCGGTTACATGAACCAGAATGACGCCGTCGAAGGGGTGATTCTGGCGCTGACCGGCAGCAAGACCGAGGACGTGCTGCAGCGGGTCGAGGCGAAGACCCAGGAGCTCAACCAGCACGCCCTGCCCAAGGACGTGAAGATCCATCCTTTCTACGACCTCACCACGCTAATCCAGCAGACCAAGCGCGTCGTCATGCACAACCTGACGGTCGGCCTGCTGCTCGTGATCGCGGTGTTGGTCTTCTTCCTTTACGACGTGCGGGCGGGCCTCATCGTCGCGGTCACGATTCCGCTCGCGCTCCTTTGCGCCTTCCTGCTGCTCGATCTCAAGAACGCCTCGGCGAACCTGCTGTCGATCGGCGCGGTGGACTTCGGCATCCTCGTCGACGGCGCGATCTTCATGGTCGAGAACATCTTCCGCGAGCTGGCCGCGCGCCGAGGCACCGACTATCGCCTCAGGGATGCGATCCTGAGTGCCGCCGCCGAGATCGACCGCCCGCTGGTGTATGCGGTCGCGGTGATCGTCGCGAGCTTCCTGCCGATCTACTTCCTGACCGGCCCATCCGGCACGCTCTTCAGGCCAATGGCCGACACGATGATCTTCGCGCTGATCGGCTCGCTGCTCGTGACGCTCACCCTGCTGCCGGTGTTGTGCGCCCTCTTCATGCGCGGTGGCGTGCGCGAACGCCTGAACCCGCTCTACGAGAGGCTCAAGGCGGGGTACACGCGTACGCTCGGGCGCACGCTCGGTGCGCTGTCGTGGGCGATCGGCATCCCGCTGGCGCTGCTGCTCCTCGCGCTTCTCCTGACGCGGGGGATCGGCGCGGAGTTCATGCCGACCCTGGATGAGGGCGCCCTCTGGGTACGCGCCACCATGCCGTACACCATTTCGTTTCGGAAGGCCGCGCAGATCTCGCCGCAAATCCGCCAGGTGCTGCGCTCGTTCCCGGTGGTGACCACCGTGACTTCGGAGCTCGGCCGCCCCGATGATGGCACCGACTCGACCGGCTTCTTCAACGACGAATTCTTCGTCGGCCTGAAGCCCTATTCGCAATGGCATGGCCGATACCGCAGCAAGCAGGCGCTGATCGCCGCGATCGACGACAAGCTGCGGAAGTTCCCCGGTATCCAATTCAACTACACCCAGCCGGCGGAGGATGCGGTGGATGAGGCCGAGACGGGCTTGAAGAGCGCGCTTGCGGTGAAGATCTACGGGCGCAACCTCGATGAGCTGCAGAATCTCGCCCGAGCGGTCAAGGCGGTGATGGGGCGGGTGCGCGGGATCACGGACCTCACGCTCGTGCACGAGCTCGGTCAACCGAACCTCGCAATCGACATCAACCGCGCCAGGATCGCGCGCTACGGTCTCAACGTCGATGACATCAACAATCTGATCGACGCCGCGATCGGCGGCGATGTGGCGACGGAAGTGGTGCAGGGCGAGGAGCAGTTCGACCTCGTGGTGCGCCTGCAGCCCAAGTTCCGCAGCAATCCGCTCGAGATCGGCGACATTCCGGTCGCGACACCGGGCGGTCAGGAGGTGCCGCTCAAGGAGCTCGCGACCATCCGGGTCGAGAACGGCGCCTCGTTCATCTATCGGCAGGACGATTCGCGCTACATCGGCGTGCAGTTCTCGGTCGCGGGACGGGACCTCGCGGGGGCGGTCGGCGATGCGATCCACCAGGTCGCGCGGCAGGTGAAGCTGCCGCAGGGCTACCGCATCGAATGGGGCGGGGAGTACCGGCAATACACCGCCTCGCGCTCGCAGATGCGCATCATCCTGCCGCTGACGGTGCTGGTGATCTTTGGGCTGCTCTTCGTGCTCTACGGCAACTTCAAATTCCCGTTGATCGTGGTCCTCGGTGTGCTGCTGTCGGCGCCGTTCGGCGCCGTCCTCGCCATGTGGCTCACCGGCACCGCGTTCTCGGTATCCTCCGGCATCGGGTTCATCGTGCTGTTCGGTGTCTCGGTGTTGACCGGAGTGATCTACACCTCCTGCGTCAATGAGCTGCGCTTGGGCGGCATGGACATCGCGCAGGCCACCCGCGAGGCCGCGGTGCTCCGACTGCGCCCGATCGTGATGACCGCGCTGGTCGCGGCGCTCGGGCTCCTGCCCGCCGCGATCGCAACCGGCGTCGGTACCGACTCGCAGCGACCCTTCGCTCTCGTCATTGTGAGTGGCATGATCTCGCGGCTGGTGATCGGCATCTTCGTGGCGCCCGCGCTGTACCTGCTGGTGGCCCGCTCCGGAGACCGACTGCAGGTTTAGACGACCCATGCGCGTGAGCCGCTCAGTCCGCCGTCAACGCCTGCTCGCGATCATCGCGGCCTGCGCGATGGTGACCTGCATCTGCGGCTTCTCCGCGCATGGCTTCGCGAATCCCGGCGCTCATTCCGACGCCGACTGGGCCATGCACTTCACGGGCGTTGCCGGCTCCGCGCCGCAGCCTGCGCCCGTCGCCAAGCCGGTCCTCGCGGGCTGGCTGGCGCCCCCGAGCACGAGAACCGCACCCCGCACCGGCCGCCGCCTGCGCGCGTATTCCGCCCGCGCTCCTCCAGCCTAGCTCCCCGGCCCGGAGCCACCGTGCCGTTCTGATAATCTCGACCGTATATGAGCAGCTCCCGGACCGCCACGCGCTCGAGACGGCCGCTCTACCCGCCGATCAAACCGTATCGCACCGGTTTTCTGCGCGTCTCGGAGCTGCACGAGCTCTACTTCGAGGAGAGCGGCAATCCCGCCGGCAAGCCCGCCGTGTTCCTGCACGGCGGCCCGGGGGGCGGTACCGATGCCAAGATGCGCCGTTTCTTCGATCCGAGGCGCTACCGGATCGTGCTGCTCGATCAGCGCGGCTGCGGCAAGAGCCGCCCCTATGCGAGCTTGATCGACAATACAACCTGGCGCCTGGTGGAGGACATCGAGCGCCTGCGGGAGCATCTCGGCATCGAGCGCTGGCTGGTATTCGGTGGCTCCTGGGGCTCCACGCTGGCGCTCGCCTACGCCGAGACGCACCCGGAGCGCGTGACCGAGCTCGTGCTGCGCGGGATCTTCATGCTCAGGCGCTGGGAGCTCGAGTGGTTCTATCAGGATCCGGGCGGCTGCGGCGCTCTCTACCCCGATCTCTGGGAGCGCTACGTCGCGCCCATTCCGCAAGCCGAGCGCGGCGATATGATCCGCGCCTACTACTCGCGCCTGACGAGCGAGGACGCTTCGATGCGCACGCACGCTGCCAAGGCTTGGTCCGTCTGGGAGGGTGCCACCAGCTACCTGCGCACGGCGCCCGATTACATCGCGAGGTTCGGCGAGGACCGCTACGCCGAGGCGTTCGCGCGCATCGAGTGCCACTACTTCATCAATCGCGGCTTCTTTAGCACGGAAAGCCAACTCCTCGACGACGTAACCCGCATCCGACGTATCCCCGCCGTCATCGTGCAAGGACGTTACGATGTCGTCTGTCCCATGAGAAGCGCCTGGGACCTGCACCGCGCCTGGCCCGAAGCGGACCTGCGCGTCGTGCCCGATGCCGGGCACTCGGCTTTCGAGCGCGGCAACCTCCACGAGCTCGTCACGGCCACCGACCGGTTTGCCGCTTAGGCGTGCACCGTTCGACCTGCGGCACGGGTTGTACGCGGCAAGCCCTTCAGCAGCAGCCAGAAACCGAGGATCAGTTCGAACGTACCGATCGGCACGAAGCACGGGGGTTCGACGATCCGGGCCAGGGCAGGCGACAGGGTATAGAAGAACGTGCTCGCCGCGGCCAATAAGGATCCGAGTATGCCCCACATCGCCAGGAGTCGTGGAATGTAGCGCGACCGGTACCCCGCGAGGCAAAACGCACCTGAGCCCAGGCCAAAGAATACAAATCCGACGTTATATCCGGCATTGTGCGCCTCGATGGCCACGCGGACCATGGCGGGCAACTGGCTTGCCGGCAGACCCCGCAGATAATCCGCGCCGCTCACCAAAGTGAGGATGTCGAAGGTGTTGATGGCCATGACGGCGACGACGGCGGTCTCGACGAGGCGCCATGCGAGTCCAAAAGTCGCGAGGCTGCGACTCACGGGCTTGAGAATCAGGTATGAGCCGACGATGATGACCACATCGAGCGCGAACGTGAATATGTCGGCGGCGAGCGCCCAGCGGAACAGGTTCTCCGAGTGATGATGTTCGCGAGGCTCTTTGCGGCATTCTGGTAATCGATGAGCCTGGCGCGCACGTGGAACTCGGCGAAATAGGCCAACGCGCTCGTTACGATGTAGGCGAAACCTACGGCTTTCGCGGCATTGCGCTGCGTCTGGTCGATGCTGTCGATCATCAGAGGTCTCCGATCATCGCCGTCCGCTATTGACCGAGCCGACACTCAGGTCGATCGGATGCTAATTCGCGGGCGCGGCAGCCAGCCCGATCGAGCGCTTCTCCGGAGCCAGCGCGATCAGCGGCACGCCGATCGCGCAGAGAATGGCGGACATGCCATATAACTCCGGCCGGCCAGCCACGTTATTGTAAGCTTGAACCAGCATAACCGCCGCGTGCGCGAAGCTCGACCATGCCGTGAAGGAGATCACGCTTCGGTGCTCCGCCGGATTCCGCACCGCCGTCAGCAGGAAAACTCCGAGAGTCACGTAAAGGCTGAGGAACATCGGCACAGTGTCGTCGGAGTGTCGCCACTGCCATAAAGACATCACCAGCGGAAAAATGCCGGCTGAAAACAGTAATCCGGCCAAGATCATTACGAATTTCAGCACGCGCTCTCGAGACATGGCGTCCTCCCGCAAGTCAAATCGAGGTGGTGGGCACTGCCGGCGAGCACCGCCGGTGAACCGCGCGCGCGGCCCAAAAGATCAGCGCAGCAGGCACGCCGAGCTGAGGCAGAAAGAGGAGGGCCGCGGTTCCGGCGAGCAGCCCGACCGTGCCCCCGGCGACGTGAAGCGCGAATGCCGGCCGCGTCATCAGATCGGCCCCTGCCTCCTGCGCAGCCACACCGCCCCAGCGAGGAACGCACCGAACACCGCCAGTCCGATCCACAGCCCCGGGCTCGTGAGGAACGCGCTGAGATTGGCGAGCGTCGGCGCCTGCATGGGCATGTTGCCGTGCGGCGGGAAGTGAACGGCCCACGGGCCGCCCGCCAGGCGGGACAGCAGCATGTGGGCGAACACCGAGGTATCGAAGACCAGCTTCTCGAGGATCATGACCGCCGCGATCGGCAGGCTGGCCCAGAGGAAGGTCGCGCGACGCGCCCAGGCGGAGACCAGCAGCAGCCAACCGTAGATCGGTGCGTAATAGAGCGCGTGCACGGTCACCAGGTGATAGAGGAGCGCCGCCCACATCGTCAGAAACGGGATCTGCGGCCACAGCGCGGCGACGTGGACACCCTTGCCGAGCAGCACCGCGCTGCCGGCCAGCAACATGATGATGTGCGTGCCCACGGTGACCGCAAAGGCGATCAGGGGGAGAAGAATGATCGGGATGCTGGCCTTGGCGATCACGGTCGTAAGGTCGGAAACCGGCAGTGACTTCCAGAACAGGATGCTGCGGTCCCAACGCTCCCCGTGCAGCGCCGCGAGACAGTAGATCACCGCGACGACCAGGTACGTCGCCATCAGCACCACCGAGGCGAAATCGAACGGCACCTCGAGCAGATGCGGTAACGTCTGCGTCGTGAAGTGGGAATGCGGCAGCGAGAGCGGCAGCGGAACACGCACCAGGCCGGTCACGAACCCCAGCACGACTACGGCGGCGACGATGACCGGCACGATGTAGCACCAGCGGTGCTCCCACAGCTCGCGGAGCACCGACCAGTACACGAGCCGCGTGGCCGACAGCGTGGCCGGTCCGGAAGCCGGGGAACCGTCCGCCTGCGAGGCAGGAAGCGGCTCGGGAGAATCGGGCATTGCGGTCGATTCTATGTTGCTCATGCGCGATCGCCTCCTGCCTGGCGGTCGTGCGCCGCATTGCCGATCACGGCGACGAAAACATCGGCGATACCCGGCGTGCGCACGCTACCGAGCTGCTCGAGCTGGCGGGGGTCGGCGCGATCGAAGAGCAGCGTACTGCGGCCGAAGACCTGGCGCTCCTGGATGGGCCGCAGCTGCCGCGCGGCGGCAAGATGCTCGGGAGACACGGTCACTTCCGCATAGCGCGTCTCGAATTCCTCCATGCTGCAGGAGAGGACGATCCGACCGTAATTGATGAACATGAAGTCGGTGAGCACATTCTGGATCTCTTCGACCTGATGGGTGGTCACCACGATGGTGCGGTTATGGTCGAAGTAGTCGGTGAGCAGCGCATCATAGAACTGCTTGCGGTAGAGGATGTCGAGCCCGAGAGTGGGCTCATCCAGCACCAGCAGTCGCGCATCGATGGCCATGATGAGCGCGAGGTGCAGTTGGGTGACCATGCCCTTCGACAGCTCCCTGACTCTGCTGCCGCGGCGGATCGCGGTCTTCGCGAGCAGGCTTTCGGCCTTGGCGCGATCGAACCTCGGGTGCACGCCCGCCACGTAATCGAGTGCCTGCGAGACCCGCAGCCAGCGCGGCAATACCGCAACGTCGGCGATGAAGCAGACATCGCGCATAAGCCGGTCGCGTGAGGCCCACGGATCGCACCCGAGCACCTTGAGCTCACCCTCGAACGGGATGAGGCCCAAGATCGAGTTGAGCGCGGTGCTCTTGCCCGCGCCGTTCGGCCCGATGAGTCCCAGGATGCGTCCTGCCTCGATGTTCAGGTCGATGCCGTCCAACGCGACGGTCGTCCCGAATCTCTTGCGCAGACCCCGTGCTTCAATCACCGACATGGCTCAGCGCCTCCCCTTTGACGACGGCGGTTTCTCATCCGAGCGCTCGCCCCCGGCAGCACCCTCCAGAAGCTCTTCGGCGGTAAGACCCAGGCGGCGAATGGTGGCCAATATTGCCGGCCATTCCTCGCTCAGAAACCTATGGCGCCGGTCGCGCAGCAGCTGCTGGCGCACGCCCCCCTTGATGAACATGCCGATACCTCGCCGCTTCTCGACGATCTGCTCGTCGACCAGTTGCTGATAGGCCTTCAGAACGGTGAGCGGATTGACGCGGTAATCCGCCGCCACGGTGCGCACCGACGGCAGCGGATCGCCTTCGTGGATCTCACCGTCGAGAATCATGGCCACCACGCGATCCCGCAGCTGGCGGTAGATCGGCTGGCTGTCGTTCCACTCGGCGCTCACTTTGCGTTCCCGCCCGAGGCGACCGTCGGGCCGCGGACCGCGCCGGCTTTTTCAGCCCAGCGCTCGCTGTCTACGGCGGCGCCGAGGAGCCACAGGGTGAGCAGGCCCTCGCCTACGCCCCCGGGAATGAGGATGTAGGGAAACGCAACGTGCACCAGCCATGGGTAAACGAAATTGACATAGGTGACTCCGGCGAGGGCCATCCCTACGCCGAGAAATCGCGCCAGGAATCCCGATCTGTAGATCAGGTAGCCGATCAACACGCAATGAACGCCGAACGGAACCAGGGAGAGCCGGTCGACCGTGTCGAAGACTTGCGCGGAGTGCGCGCTGTGGAACAGATCGACCGCGCCGAAGTAGTTCAGCGAGTCGAGTGTCATGATCGCGACGAACATGAGCCGGAAGAGCAGCGCAAGCATGGAGAGATTGCGGCTCACGGGCTTGAACAAAGCATAGAAGATGAACGCCACGCCGGCATCGCACACCGTGGTCACGGCCATTCTCAGGGGCGTGGCTGTCGCGGCGCCGCTTGGGGCCACGATGAAAATGAGGAGATAAAGAACGCCGGCAACCCTGGCCAGCAGACGCGGCGAAACCGCTGCGAAATGTTGCGCCACGGCAGGTGGACTCGGCCGCGCCAGGGTCAGGCTGTTCATGCGGATAGGCACTCGATGGGACGCTTTGTGAGTCCGTGTTCTACATGACTATATCACCATAACGCACGCCGTCAAGCGCCAAACCGTGCCTGCCGGGCTCGGGTTGCGGAAATCGCGCCCAGGCTCCGGGCGAGGTTGCGCCGAGGGTTAACATGTGCGGCGGGCAGCCGGGTGTTACCACGTACCGCGGGTTGCTGAGCGCACTTTCCGCCGGGACTCCGGTCGAAATTGCCACCTGGCGCGATCGAGGAGACTGCGATGAAACAGTCAAAGGCATTCCGCATCCTGGGGCTACTCGTCGGGACCAGCCTGCTGGCGTCCTGCGCCACCCTGCAGCGACAGGATGCCACCGAGCATGCTCGCTTCGATACCTACGCCGGCAAGCCGGTCGCGCAGTTCACCTGGCTGACGTCCCAACACGGCGCGTCCGCGATCTCGAGAAATCAGCTCGTGGCGTGGACCGACATCAATCGGCCTTATCTCATCACCGTCGTGCAGCCGTGCCCCGATCTGATGCTGGCCAACGGGATCGCCATCACCTCGACGATAGACACCGTGCACGCACACGCCGACTATGTCATCGCACGGGGCTTTCACTGCGAGATCAGCACCATCCAGCCCATCGATTACCTGGCGATGCGGCGCGCCATCCGGCCAGAGTAGGAGCGACCAGCGTAGATCGACCGGCTGCGCCGCTAGCGGGAGGAATCCCCCCTGCGCCCGCGCAGCAGCGCATCCGGGTGGCGATCGAGATAGTCCGCCAGCTCGCGCACCGAGCGCGCCGCCTGGCTGAGCTCATTCATCAGTTCCGGCAGATTCGTGCTCGATGGTGCGTTGCCGCCCGCCCGCTCCTGGATCAGGAGCATCGTGCGCAGCGCGGCGTTCGAGGTGGCGCGCAGGGATTTCAGCAGCTCGTTGAGGTTTGGTTGCGTTTGGACGGCCAGGCGATCGAGGTGCGTGAGGACGCGGTTGAGCGACAGCACCGCCTCGCGAAGCTGCGGTCCGGAGGTCGCGCGGTCGAGGTTTTGCAGCACCTGGTCCAGGTCCCGGAGCGTATTCATCAGCAACGGCGGACCAACCGGAGCGCCCATCGCGGCCTGCTCGTTGTCATAGAGCTCGAAGAAGCTGCCGCCGGGACTCGGCGTTCCCGCCATCGCGGCCGGCGAGGTCTCGAAGGCGATGCCGCCGGCCAGGAGCTGTTGCCACGAGTTGGCGCGCAGCTGCAGGCCCTGGGCACCGAGCGTCATGGCTACGCCACCGGCATTCCAGAAGCGGGTTCCCGGATGCACCAGGCGATCGTTGGGCGACTGAATGAATGCCGTCACGCTGACATCATGTCGATCGCCCGCGAGCGCGAAGTCCGTCACCACACCGACATTGACTCCGCGGTAGGTGACGGGCGAGCCTTGGGTGAGGGAGCCGAGGTCCGGCGTATGCAGCGTGAACGAGCGGCCCGCCGTGCCCGGAAGTACGAGCGGCGGGCTGTTGAGACCGATGAAGTGCCGCCGCGGCTTGCCGCCCCTGCCGGGATACATCTCGATGTACGACCCGGAGACGATCGTAGAAAGTCCCGAGATGCCCTCGACGCCGACGTGCGGCGTAACGACATAGAAAATCGTCGAATCGGTGAGATAGGGAGTCGCATCGCGGCTCATCCGCGCGTGAACGATCACCCGCCGCATATCCCGCGTCAACCGCAGCGAGGTCACGGTACCGAGCATCACATTGCGATGTTGAATCGTAGCCTGACCGGGTTGCAGTCCCTGCGCCGCGCCGAATGAGATGGTGATCTCCGGTCCGCGCTCCGCGATGGTCCGCCACGCGAGCCAGCCCACGACGCCCGCGGCCGCTATCGGCACGATCCAAACCCATACGAGCCAGCGGTGCGGCCGTACGCGCGCTTCGACGGGCTCCTGCACTTCGACGGGCTCCTGCGGATCGATGGGGTCGTCAGGCATGTGGTTCAATCTTCCCGCGGCGCGTCCCACATGAGCCGCGTGTCGAAGGTTCGTGTCGCGATCATGGTGATGATCACCACCGCCGCGAAGGCGGTGAGTCCGTCGCCCGCCCGCGCCTGGGCGATGGCGCCGAACTGCAGCAGGGCGACCAGCACCGAGGCGACGAACACGTCGATGTTGGACCAGGACCCTACGGTATCGATGATCCGGAAGAAGCGGGTACGCGCAACAAGCGCGCGCGGCGAACCCTGCAGGGTCGCAAGCAGCATCCACGTGAGGCCGCATAGCTTCATCAGCGGCACCACGATGCTCGCCAGGAATACGATGAGCGCCAGCGGCCAGAGCCGGTTGTGAATCAGCTCGAGCACCCCGGTGATGATTGTGTTCGACTGCTCGTGGCCGAAGCTGACCAGAGTCAATACCGGAAGCGCATTGGCCGGCACATAGAGCATGAAGCCCGCCACCACCAGCGCTGCGGTGACCGTGAACGCATAAGGCTTGCGGTCATGAAGCGCCGCCCGGCAGCGCGGGCAGGCCTCGCCCGACCGCGCACCGTCCACCAGCAGCTCGCACACCGTACAGGCGATCGCTCGCCGCCGGTCGCCGTGCTCGTGCGCGCGGCGGCCCGCATGCGCTCCCCGGTGCCGCAGCGGCAGTGACTCCCAGACGGTCCGCTCGTCGAGTTGCGTCAGCGCGAGCAGCAGCGCCAGGGTCGCTGCCATCAGGGACCACCCTCCCGCAAGCACGTGTACGCCGACCACGAGCCGCAAGCGGCTGTAGGCGACGAAGCAGCCAACGAGGAAGATCTCGATCATCATCCAGGGGCGCACTCGCAGGATCCAGCGAAACGCCGGTCCCAGATGGCCTCGCCGCCCGAGCCGCAACGCCCCGAGCAGCGCGATCAGCGCTGTCAGGTAGAGAAAGGGGAAGGCGAGACTGAAGGCCGCCACGATCACCGCCAATACCTCGAAGCCTTCGCGCCACAATCCGGCGATCCCGCTCCACAGCCAACAGATCCTCGCGGCCCCGTGCGAAGCCACACTGAGCAACGGCTCGACGCTCGCCGGAACGAGGAGCAGCAGGGTTGCCAACGCGAACGCAAGCGGAGCGTCCACGCGTCCGGTACTCGGTCCCGCCAGCAGCCGCGCGCAGCGGCGGCATTCGGCGATGTGCCGCCGCCGCACCACCGGCAGCCGCTGCACCAGCCCGCAGTCCGGGCATGCCACCCTCGCCTGACTCTCAGCAGTAGCCATCGCTCGCCCATCTCTTAACCGACGGAGCTCGCTCCGAAGTCATAAGCGACCCGCGCCCGTCAACCCATCAGCGCTGTCGGTGATTCCATGCTGCCGCAGCCAATCCCTCGCATCCGCCGCGTCGCTCTCGAACCATGCCCGTGCGCTTCCCAGCCGAAAGCTGTATCCCCACGCATCCATATCCCCGAACACCCGCTCCGTCCCCACCCCGCGCAACTTCCCGGCCAAGAGGACCTGCAGATAACACACCGCCGACTCCTCCAGGTCATCTCCTCCCGCATCGCGATCGAGCCCGGCGCGCCGCTCCGGCGTCATGCAGATGAAATGGCTGGCCTCATGAAGCACGGAATGCACCGGTGTATCGAGCCGCGCATACAGGCGGTCCGCTTTGAGTCCCGCCTCGGAGTCCTCCCAGTACGACCCGGGAATCACCTCATCCGGCGCCAGCAGTGCGAGCATCAGCCCATAGCGCTCGAGCAGCGCCGCCACCGCCGTCCGGTCTATCGCGCCCAGCAGCAACATTCAATTGCCTGAGACACTCGCCAGCTGCCGCATCACGATGTCCGCCAGATCCTCCCCCATCGCCTGTCGCAGAATCGCCTCTTCGTGCTCCTTCGCCAGCAGCAGGCTCTCATCGAAGCTGTAAGAGCGCATGGCGGAGACCTGTTGGGGTGCGAGCACCTGCTTGCCTGCGGCGATCACCGAGAAGCGCACGGTGTAGGTCAGCTGGTACTCCGTCGGCCGATTTTGCGCGGAGATCGACAGCACGCGCGGCGTCGCGGCATCGTACAGAATGTCGACGACGCCGGTGGCATGATCGGGCGAGTCGACCGGGTGCGCGCCCGAGATGAGCATCTGACGGCGCAGGCTCTGCACAAAGTCGCTCTGCTGATCCGTGGCCTCGATGTACGGCCGCTGCATCGACGGCGGCAGCGGCACGCGTCCCTCGAGATGGAAACCGCAGCCCGAAAGCAACAGCGTCGTGAGCAGTGTGAAACGCTGGAGGGCTCTTGCCCAGCCGAACGCGCCTCGGGCATAAAGCGTGGTTTTTGCCCGAGGCTGGCCGCGCCGCTTCATGATCCGGAATCGCCGGCCGGCGCGTTGACCACTACGTTGGCGATCTGCCTCCCTGGCACGACGATCACCCGTTTGACGGCTCCTCTGTTGCCGACGAATTTCATGACATGCGCATCGGCGAGCGCAGCCTCGCGGATCGCCGCCTCGTCGGCGCCCGCCGGCACACGCACGCGACCGCGGAGCTTGCCGTTCACCTGCACGACGAACTCGACGGATTCCTGCGTCAGCGCCGCCTCGTCCACCATGGGCCACGGCTCATCGACCGCCGCCCGTTCGTGCCCGAGCGCGCTCCAGAGCGCGTGCGTGGCATGCGGGATGATGGGCGCGAGCATCAGCGTCGTGATCTCCAGCGCTTCGTGGCGGACCGCACGTCCCTGTTCCGAGGGATCGTCGAAGCGGCCGACGGTGTTGAGGAGCTCCATGCTGGCGGCGATCGCGGTGTTGAAATTTCGACGCCGGCCGATGTCATCAGCCGCCTTCGCGAGCGCCTGATGCGCGGCGCGGCGCACCGCACGCTGCGCATCGGTGAGGATCCGGGTTTCCAATCGCGGCGCCAGCCCGCGATTCACATGCTCGTACACGGCATGCCAGAGACGGCGAATGAAGCGCGAGGCGCCCTGCACCCCCTCGTCGGACCATTCCAGGGTCTGCTCCGGCGGCGATGCGAACACCGTGAAGAGTCGGGCCGCATCCGCGCCGAACCGCGTGACCAGCCCTTCCGGGTCGACACCGTTGTTTTTCGACTTCGACATCTTGCCGAGTCCCTGGTAGTCCACACGGATCGTTTTCCCTTCGGGGAGCGTCGCCTCGTGGATCTCCTCCGCGCCGGTGGCATCCCGCCGGGAACGGACGTCGGCCGGATCGAAGTAGCGGCGTCGGCCATCCGCCTGCGTGCAGGAGTAGATGTGGTTCAGCACCATGCCCTGGGTCAGAAGGTTGGTGAACGGCTCGTCGATCCGTAACAGGCCGAGATCTCTCATCACCTTGGTCCAGAAGCGCGAGTAGAGCAGGTGGAGGATGGCATGCTCGATGCCGCCGATGTACTGATCGACGGGCAGCCAGTAGGCCGCGCGCTCGTCGATCATCGACCGGTCCTGATCCGGGCAGGCGTAGCGCATGTAGTACCACGAGGAGTCCACGAACGTGTCCATGGTGTCGGTTTCCCGCCGCGCGGGACGGCCGCACTGGGGGCAGTCGCATCGGTAGAACGCCGGCGATTTGGCGAGCGGATTGCCGCTACCGTCCGGCACCAGATCCTCCGGCAGCACCACCGGCAGCTGCTCATCCGGCACCGGCACCTCGCCGCAGCTCTCGCAATGGATGAGCGGAATCGGACAGCCCCAGTAACGCTGGCGCGAGATGCCCCAGTCGCGCAGCCGATACTGCACCCGCTTGCGCCCCAAGCCGCGCTTCTCGAGGCGGGCGGCGATCGCATCCACCGCCGCCTGGAACTCGAGCCCGGAGAATTCCCCCGAATTGACGGTGATGCCATGCGCCGAGTAGGCCGGGATCCAGGGCTCGCGCAGCTCCTCGTACGCGCCGCTTTTCGAGCGCACCACCATGACGATGGGGAGACCGTTCTTCTGCGCGAATTCGAAATCGCGCTCGTCGTGACCCGGCACTCCCATCACCGCGCCCTCGCCGTACGCCATGAGCACGTAGTTGGCGACCCAGACCTCGAGGGGCTCGCCGGTGAGGGGATGCAGCACATGCAGTCCGGTGCGCATGCCCTTCTTCTCCTGAGTCGCGACCTCCGCCTCCATCACGCTGCCGCGGCGGCACTCCTCGATAAACGTCGCGAGCGCGGGGTTGGAGGCGGCGGCCGCCACAGCCGCCGGATGCTCGGCCGCGATCGCGAGGAACGTGGCTCCAAAGAGCGTGTCGGCGCGGGTCGTGAATACCTTGACCGCCCCCTCCGCCGACATCGCCGCGCACATGTCGGGCGCATGGGGGAAGGAGATCTCACAGCCTTCGCTGCGGCCGATCCAGTTCTCCTGCATCAGGCGCACCCGCTCCGGCCAGCCCGGCAGCCGCTCGAAATCGCCGAGCAGCTCGTCCGCGTAACGCGTGATGTTGAGGTAGTAGGTCGGGATCTCCCGTTTCTCGACCAGAGCCCCCGTGCGCCAGCCGCGCCCGTCGATCACCTGCTCGTTGGCCAGCACGGTTTGATCGATCGGGTCCCAGTTAACCACCCCGGTCCTGCGGTACGCGATCCCGTTCTCGAGCATCCGCAGGAACATCCACTGATTCCAGCGGTAGTAGCTCGGATCGCAGGTGGCGATCTCGCGGCTCCAGTCGATGCCGAAGCCGAGCGACCTGAACTGTGCCCGCATGTGCGCGATGTTCTGCCGCGTCCACTTGGCGGGCGGCACTCCATTGCTCATGGCCGCATTCTCCGCCGGCAGCCCGAACGCATCCCATCCCATCGGCTGCAACACGTTGCGCCCCTGCATCCTCAGGAAGCGTGCCAACACATCGCCGATCGTGTAGTTGCGCACATGTCCCATGTGCAGCCGCCCGGACGGATAAGGCAGCATGCACAGGCAGTAATACTTCTGTCGGCCGCTCTCCTCCTTCACCTCGAAGGTGCGGTGCCGCTCCCAGTGCGCCTGCGCAGCCTTCTCGACCGCCACCGGATCGTAATGCTCTTCCATCGAAAAAGGCCTGGATTCTCAGCGATTTAAAGCCCGACAGCTTACACGAACGAGCGGTGACTCGGATGCAAAAGGGATTTTCCGGGAGGCTCAAAAACAGGATGTTTTTGCGCGTCTGAGACCCGCCATCGCGAGCGATAGCGCCCCAGGAAACCCTTCGGACAGGTTCACGGCGTTCCCGCCAAATCCCTTTTGCAGCCAGGGCGCCGCGGCCGAACGCTTAAGGCACCGTAATGGGCAGGAACAGCTGCGCCGATTCGCGCTGGATGAGGAGCGCAATGCTCTTCTTGCGCGCGTCCTTGGCCGCCGACTCGAGCTCGTTCACCGTCGAGATCCGCCGTCCATCCACCCCGAGGATGATATCGCCCGGCTCCACGCCGGCGATCTCCGCGGCCCCTGAGACCCCCTCCACCAGGAGGCTGCCGTTGGTCCGGGCCTCCGCCTTCTCCTGGGGCGCGAGCGGGCGGATAGTAAGTCCCAGCTGATTGGGCTTGCTCACCGCCGGCCTCGGTCGCGCGGCGCTTCCGGCCTCCGCCATCTGCGGCTCCTTCAGCTCCTCCACCCTCACCCGCACCGTCTGGTCGCGTCGATCCCGCCAGAGCGTGAGAGTCGCCTCCGAGCCCGGTCGCATGCCCGATATCCGACTCGAGAGCTCACCGAACTGATCGATCGGATGGCCATCGACCGCGAGCACGACATCACCCGGCCGGATGCCGGCCACGGCCGCGGGGCCCTTGTTCTCCACCGAGCTCACCAGCGCCCCGTGGGGCTTGCTCAGCCCAAAGGAGTCGGCCAGATCCGCGGTCACCTCCTGGATCGTGACACCGATCTTGCCGCGCACCACGTGCCCTATCGTGATGATCTGCCGCTCGACGTTCTCCGCCACATCGATCGGAATGGCGAACGAGACGCCCATGAACCCGCCCGTGCGGCTGAAGATCTGCGAGTTGATGCCGACCACCTCGCCCTGCAGGTTGAAAAGCGGTCCGCCGGAGTTGCCCGGGTTCACCGCCACGTCGGTCTGGATGAAGGGCACGTAGTTCTCGCTCGGAAGCGAGCGGCCGATCGCGCTCACGATGCCGGCGGTGGCGCTGTTCTCGAAGCCGAAGGGCGAGCCGATCGCGAGCACCCACTGCCCCGGCTTGAGCTTCGCGGGATCGCCGAATCGCACCGCCGGCAACCCGGTTGCCGCGATCTTCAGCACCGCGATGTCCGTGCGCTCATCCGACCCCACCACCTTCGCAGGGAATTCGCGCTGATCCTGCAGTTGGACGGTTACCTGACTGGCGCCTTCCACCACGTGACTGTTGGTGAGGATGTAGCCGTCGGAGCTCACGATGAAGCCGGAGCCCTCGCCACGGACCGGTTCCTCGCGCTGCTGCTGGTCGCCGCCCGGCGCGGGAATGCCGAAGCGGCGGAAGAATTGGTTGAGCGGATCCTTGTCCTGTGCGGAATCACCGGAAGGTTTCTCGAGCACTTCGATGTTGACGACCGTGGGTCCGTACCGGGCGACGAGCGGCGCGAAGTCCGGGAGTGAGGTCATGCCGCCGGGGTTGCACTGCACGGAGGACGGGCCCGTTGCCGCCTGAGCGCGGATCGCCGGCCAAGCGGCGAGCGCGACCAGGATGAAGGATAAGGGCGCCGCGTTCCGGCGCGCGAGCTTTATGCTCATGTCGAACTCCGGGGAGGAAGGGTGGTAGCAGCCGCCGTGCCTGGGCGCCGCCGTAGCGCGCCGATCGACAGTGTGGCTGCGAGGCCGACGGCCGCGAGGCTCACGACCAGCCAGTTTCCAACACGCGCGAAAGGCGTGAGCCCGGCCATGGGTGTGACTGAGGATCGCAACACGTAGGGCTGAAAGGGGGGCGCCGAGGCCACGATGCCACCGCGTGGCCCGATGATGGCCGAGATGCCGTCGTTAGTGGCGACGATCATGCTGCGGCCCTCCTCGAGCGTGCGCATGCGGGCCATCTGAAACTGCTCGTAGCGGGCCGTGGAGTGCCCGAACCAGGCGTCATTGGTGACATTCACGAGCGCATCCGCTTTGGGCAGCATGTGCAGCATGTAGCTGCCGTATCCGACCTCGTAGCAGACCGTGGGCCCGAGCTCGAGCCCGGCCACCGGCAGAGGTGCTTGATGAGTGCCGCCACGGGTGAAGCTGTCGTAGGGCAGGCTCAACAGGCGCAGCCAGTTGCGCACGAACTTCGGCACGGGGAAGAACTCCGCGAACGGCACCAGGTGGTCCTTGGAGTACCAGCTCGCCTCACGGCCGAGCGCGAGAATCGAGTCGTAGTAGCGCTCACCGTCCGCCGAGGCGCGCACCACGCCCATGACCAGCGAGGAACCGCGGGCCTGCGTCTCGCGATCGACGAGCTCGATGTAGGGCAGCAGATTGTTGGCCGGCTCCGGCAGCGCCGCCTCCGGCCAGACGATGAGTCGGGTGCCGAGCGCCGACTCGGTCATCTTCCGGTAACGCTCGAGGATCTTGTCCTCGTACGCCGCCTGCCACTTCTCGTCCTGCGGGATATCGGCCTGAATCACCGCCACCGAGACGGGCGCGCCCGCAGGGTGTGTCCAGCGCACCGGGCCCAGCGCCGCACCGACAGCCCAGGGGGCAACGAGCGTGAGCCCCGCGATCAAACGCACGCGGGCATTGCCTCGCATGAGCGCGAGCAGCGCGCCCGCGCTCACAAGCAGCAGCAGGCTGATGCCGTAAACCCCCGCGAGCGGCGCGAATCGCGCGAGCCAGGTGTCGGTCTGGGAATAGCCGAGCGACAGCCACGAGAAGCCCGAGAGGAACCAGCCCCGCCACCACTCGACGAGCAGCCACGCCGCCGGCATGCCGATGAGCCAGCGCCATGCGCCCCCGCGTGGCAGCCAGCGCGCCGCGATGTAGCCGATGAGCGCGTTATAGAGGGCCATGATTCCGATCAGGCCCAACATGATGGCGACAGTCAGCCAGACAGGCGCCTTGCCGAGATCGTGGACGCTGACATAGAGCCAGTACGTGCCGGCGAGGAAAGTGCCGAAGCTGAACCAGAAGCCGGTCCACGCCGCCTCCCGTGGCACCGCCTCCTCCCAGAGGCCCATCAACACCGCCGGGCAGAAGATCGCGAGCGGCCACCATTCGAGCGGCGCGAATGCGCAGGCGAGGAGCGCGCCAGCGCCGAACGCCACCACCCTGCGCACGAGCAGCGCGTGCGCGGAGCGGGCGGCGAGGAACGGCGGCTTCGCGGCGGCGACCGCAGACATGGCGCTCATGTGCGTGACTCGCCCTGCTGCGACTGCGCGTGGCCGTCGGGCGGTGTCACATCGCGCGGCGGGACGACACGCAACGCATCGATGCGGCGCCGGTCGGCGCGCATGACCTTAAACTCGAAGCCGTCGATGCCGATCGACTCCCCGCGCCGCGGCAGACGGCCGAACTGCTTCATCAGCAGCCCCGCTACGGTCTCAAAGCCTTCCTGCTCGGAGAGGTGGGCGCCAAAGTACTCGTTGAACTCCTCGATCGGAGTCACCCCGCGCACCATGAAGAGGCGCTCGGCCTCCTTGCGGATGTTCTGATCGTCCTCGACATCGAACTCGTCGTCGATCTCGCCGACGATCTGCTCGATGACGTCCTCGATCGTCACCAGGCCCGCGACGCCTCCATACTCATCGACCACGATCGCCATGTGATTGCGGCTGCTGCGGAACTCCTTGAGGAGCACGTTGAGCCGTTTCGCCTCCGGCACGAACATCACCGGGCGCATGAACTCACGGATGTCGAACCGTTCGCGCGTCTCGCCGCTGCAGAGGCGCAGCAGGTCCTTGGCGAGGAGGATCCCGACGATGTCGTCGCGGTCCTGGTCCATCACCGGGAAGCGCGAGTGTCCCGACTCGACGACGGTCGGCAGGATGCGGGAGACGGGATCGTCGCGGCGGACGAACACCATCTGCGCGCGCGGCACCATGATATCGCGCACCTGCAGGTCCGAGACTTCCAACACGCCTTCGAGCATCGGCAGCGCATCGGCATCGAGCAGACCGCGCGTGCGCGCCTCGCGCAGCACCTCGAGAAGCTGCTGGCGGTCCTGCGGCTCGGCGGCGAAGCTCTGGGTCAGCCGCTTGAGCCACTTTCCGGTCGTGTTGATATCCTTCGGCATGGATCAGACTCTGTAGGGATTGGCGAAACCCAGGCGACGCAGCACCGCGATCTCGCGCCGCTCCATGCGCTTCGCGTCCGACTCGCGCTCGTGGTCGTAGCCGACAAGGTGCAGCGCACCATGCACGATCAGGTGCGCCCAGTGCGCCTGCAGGGGCTTTCTCTGCAGGCGCGCTTCCGAGCGCACCACCTGGGCGCAGATGACGAGATCGCCGAGCGGCCGCGACCAGATCGTCGGAAGCGATTTACTCGGCGCGTCCTGCGCCTCGGCCCTGCGGGCCCGCCTATCGGCGTTCAAAAGCGCTCCCTGCGCTTTTGTGGAACGCCGGGCGCTCCCGCGCTTGGCGGCCCCGGAGGGGCGGAGCCCCGGACGGGCGGAATAATCGGCACCCTCGCGGCGGCTCGTGATCGTCGCCGATCCGCGCGCGGGCAGCGGCGGTGGCGGGAATGACAGCACGTTGGTCGGCCGGTCCTTGCCGCGGTAGCGGGCGTTGAGACGTCGGCTCTCGGCGGCGCCGACCACCCGCACGCCGAGCTCGCCGCGCGCGCCGCGGGGACCCAGGGCCGTGCCCGCCCAGGTGGCGATCTCGCGCGCCAACGGCGCCCAGGAGCGGACGCGCCGTTGCAGCTCGATCCGCAGGCTCGTGTTGGAATGCTTCAAGGACGCGGCTCCTGCGGGCCCTGCGAGGGTTCCCCGGCACCGCTTGCCGCTTCGGGGTTGCGGGTATCCGCGGGCCTCGTGCGCGACTCGTAGGCCTGCACGATGCGCTGCACCAGCGGGTGGCGCACGACGTCCTGAGCGTCGAAGAAGCTGAAAGCGACTCCCTCCACTCCCCGGAGCACCCCGATCACGTGACTCAACCCGGACTGCCGTCCGGGCGGCAGGTCGGTCTGGGTCACATCGCCCGTGACCACTGCCTTCGAGCCGAAGCCGATGCGAGTGAGGAACATCTTCATCTGCTCGATGGTGGTGTTCTGCGCCTCATCGAGGATGATGAACGAGTCATTGAGCGAGCGGCCGCGCATGAAGGCGAGCGGCGCCACCTCGATGACGTTGCGCTCGATGAAGCGCGACACCCGATCGAACCCCAACATCTCGTAGAGCGCGTCGTACATCGGGCGCAGGTAGGGATCGACCTTCTGCGTGAGATCGCCCGGAAGAAAACCGAGCCGTTCGCCGGCTTCGACCGCCGGCCGCACGAGCACGATGCGCCGGATAGTTTCCGCCTGCAGCGCCTCGACGGCGCACGCCACGGCGAGATAGGTCTTGCCCGTGCCCGCCGGACCGATGCCGAACGTCAGATCGCCGCTGCGGATCTGCGCGAGGTACTCGCGCTGGTGATGACCGCGCGCGCGGATGCCACCGCGCGGCACGCGAATGGCACGTTCCGCCGGCTCGAGCACCGCCGGCACCGAGCCCGACTCGCGCTCGCGCAGCGCGAGATGCACCCGCTGCGGCGTAACCTCCTCCTCCTTCGCCAGAGCGAAGAGCTCCTGCAGGAGGTCCTCCGCGCTGCCGGCGCGGGCGCCGAGCACCCGGAAATTATCGCCGCGCCGGCGGATCTGCACATCGAGCCGCGCCTCGAGCAGACGCAGGTTCTCATCGAGCGGGCCACAGAGATTGGCAAGCCGTGCATTATCCGACGGCTCGAGATCGAACTCGCGCAGCGCCTCGGGAACGGTTACGGCCACAGGCGTCCGCGCAGGCTGTGCCGCAGGGCTTCGGTCACGGCAACGCGCGTGAAGCGGCCGATGAGCGCGTCCGGGCCAGCGAAGTTGATCCAGCGGTTGTTCTCGGTCCGACCGGCGAGCTCGCGCCCATCGCTGTTCTTCGCCGGCTTCTTCGCCGGCCGCTCCACCAACACACGCTGCACGGTGCCGACCATGCGCTCGCTGATGGCGCGCGCCGCGGTCTCGAGCTGCGCCTGAAGGCGTGTGAGCCGCTCCTGCTTGACCTCGGCCGGCGTCACATCCGGGAGCGAAGCCGCGGGCGTGCCGGGACGGCGGCTGTAGAGGAAGCTGAACGACTGATCGAACCCGACATCGCGCACGAGCGCGAGCGTCGCCTCGAAATCGCGCTCGCTTTCCCCGGGGAACCCCACGATGAAGTCGGAAGAGATACAGATATCCCGCCGCACGCTCCTCAGCTTGCGGACCTTTTCCTTGAATTCAATGGCGGTGTAGCCGCGCTTCATGAGCGCGAGCACGCGGTCAGAGCCGCTCTGCACCGGCAGGTGCAGGTGGCTCGCGAGCTGCGGCACGTGCGCGAAGGCCTCGATGAGACTGTCGTTGAGCTCGAGCGGATGCGAGGTGGTGAAGCGGATGCGTTCGATGCCGGGCACCGCCGCCACGTGATGGATCAGCGTCGCGAGGTCGACGACTACGCCGTCCGCCATGGGTCCGGCGTAAGCGTTGACGTTCTGACCCAAGAGCGTCACCTCGCGCACGCCCTGAGCCGCGAGCTGACGCACCTCCTCGAGTACCGACTCGAACGGCCGGCTGACCTCATCCCCGCGGGTATACGGCACGATGCAGAAGCTGCAGTATCTGCTGCAGCCCTCCATGACCGACACGAAGGCGGTGGCGCCCTCGGCGCGTGGCGGCGGCAGGCGGTCGAACTTCTCGATTTCCGGAAAGCTGACATCGACCACCGAGCGGCCCGTACGGCGCAGCTCCGCAATCATCTCGGGCAGACGGTGCAGGGTCTGCGGGCCGAACACCAGATCGACGAAGGGCGCCCGCCGGGTAATACCCTCACCTTCCTGGCTGGCGACGCATCCGCCCACACCGATGAGCACGTGCGGCCGCTGGCTTTTGAGCCTGCGCCACTCGCCCAGCATCGAAAACACTTTCTCCTGCGCCTTTTCACGCACCGAGCAGGTGTTCATGAGCAGCACGTCGGCCTCCGCCGGATCCTCCGTGCGAGCAAGGCCCACGCCAGCCTCGAGCACGTCCGCCATCCGCGCGGAATCGTACTCGTTCATCTGGCAGCCGAAGGTTTTGATGAAGTAGCGGCGGGACATAGGCAGGGAGTCGGCCAATTCTACGGCCTGACGCTCCCGCTCGCACGCCGGCCGATAGCGCTGGCAACCGTCCTCTAAAGATTATTTAATAATCAGTAACTTACTCGCGCTTCGCCGCAAACCCGGGCGGGCCAGTCAACTAAAACGGGATGTCGTCGTCGAAGTCCTCGCGCTCGCCGCCCCCTGAGGCGCCGCCACCGCCCGGGCCGGCGTAGTCCGGCATGGGCTCACGGGGCCCGCCGCCGCCGGTCGCGCCGCC
>JBOIAQ010000026.1:0-45804 GCA_050739115.1 Steroidobacteraceae bacterium
GTTTTTGGCTCAACGTCCGCCACCTGCGGCGGCGGGGTACATCCTTGTGCCTGGGCGCGCGCATGCTGGCCGCTTCGTGGTAGCTTCCCGAGCCGGTGCCGCCCAGCGCGGCCGATCGGTGGAGCCTGCCTCATGATCCGAATCGCGCCAACTCCTCTCTTTTTCGCCGTGCTCCTCGCCGCCGGTGCGCCGGTTCTTGCCGCGAGGGCGGTTCCGGCAAGCGCCTCGACGCCTGCCAGCCCGGTGGCGGCGCTGTCCAAACTCATCGACACGGCATGGCAGCGGGAGATGCGCGAAGACCCGCTCGAGGCATCTCTCGATGGCTTTCACCAATATGACGGCCTGTGGCCGAACGTAAGCCCCGCCACCCTCGCCCGCGAGCATGAGGAAGACATCCGGACACTCAAGAGCCTCGCCGCCATCGACCCGAGCCGCCTCACCGGTGAGGACCGGGTCAGCTATGACCTCTTCAAGTACCGCTATCAGATGCAGGTGCGGGATTACGACCTCAAGGGCTACCTGATGCCGGTGAATGAGCTCGACGGCATCCAGACCCTCCAGGCCTTAACCCACACGCTGCGCTTCGAGAACGCGACCGACTACCGCAATTACCTCCATCGCCTGCAGACCTTCAAGCCCTTCATGGACGAGACCATCGCGCTGCTCGAGCAGGGCGTGAGGGAGGGCATGACCGAGCCGCAGGTGGTGATGAAGAGGGTGCCGCACCAGATCGTCGCCTACGTCGTGGCCGATCCCGCGCAAAGTCCGCTCTATGGGCCGTTCAAGCAGATGCCGGACATCATTCCGGCGGCCGAGCAGGCGCAGCTGCGCGCGGCGGCGAAGGCGGCGATCGCCAAGGACGTGACGCCGGCGTACCGGGAATTCGAGCAGTACTTCGATCATGACTATCTGCCCCACTGCCGCACCAGCATCGCGGCGGAGGCGCTGCCCAACGGCAAGGCCTACTACGCGTTCCAGGTGCGCAAGTACACCACCACCGATCTGACACCCGAGCAGATCCACGTCATGGGCCTGCGCAAGGTCGCCGAGATTCACGCGCAGATGGAGCAGGTCTTCAAACAGGTCAGCTTCAAGGGCAGCTACCAGGATTTCGTCCACTACCTGCGCACCAATCCCCGCTTCTATTACCAGAACCCGAGCGACCTCCTCGAGGCTTATCGCGCCGCCGCCAAGCGCGTCGATCCGCTCCTCGTCACCGAGTTTCCGGTCTGGATCCTGCCGCGGGTCACTTACGGCGTCCGTCCGATTCCCGCCTCGCTCGCTCCCGACACCTATCCCGCGTATTCGGTGCCGCCGGCCGGCGATGGCAGTGTCGCGGGCTACATGGCCGTCAATCTCTACAAGCCCGCGAGCCGGCCGAAGTACGAGATCCAGGTGCTCACCTGCCACGAGGGTCGTCCGGGGCACCAGCTGCAGATCCCGATCGCGATGGAGCTGAAGAACCTGCCGGACTTCCGCCGCTTCGACTATTACAGCTCGTACGGGGAGGGTTGGGCGCTCTACACCGAAACCCTCTGCGATCAGATGGGTCTTTACGGCGATCCTTATTCGAAGTTCGGCTACCTCGACTACCAAATGTGGCGGGCGGTGCGGCTCGTCGTCGACACCGGCATTCATTCCGAGGGCTGGACGCGTGCGCAGGCGGTGCGCTATTTCGAGGAGAACAGCGCGTTGAGCGAGCAGAACATCAATACGGAGGTCGATCGTTACATCGCGTGGCCCGGTCAGGCGCTTTCCTACATGATCGGCGAGCTCGACATCCTGCGGCTGCGCAAAAAGGCCGAGGACGCGCTCGGATCCCGATTCAACATTAAGAACTTCCACGCGGCGGTGCTCGAGCACGGCGCCCTGCCGCTCACGGTTCTCGATCAGGTCATCGACCGCTGGATCGATTCTCAGCGCAAGAGCCCGACCGAGGCTTCCACCGCGAACTGACACCGTGCCCGGCTTGAGGTGAGTCATGTCATTGCTCCATCGACCGAGACGCACGAAGCTCGCGCTAGCGGCGGGCCTGCTCTTGCTTCCGGTGTGGGTCGGACCGGCGAATTCCGCCGCCGCGCCGGCCGTGACCGCCGGGGGAATTGCGCTCGATGCACCCTGGAAGGTGAAGATCTACGATCTCGCCCATTCCAAGTTCGTGCATCCGGCCTGGGGCTGGCAGCATTCGGAGCGGGACTACCTGCTCGCCGTGCGCCTCGCCCAGGGTGATCATCTGCACATCGATACCGATGTGTTGTTCGCGGCCGCCTTCCTGCATGACATGGCGGCCTTCATGCCGTGCCCCGGGCCCAAGATCGAGCACGGCGAGTGCGCGGCGCGACAGGCGCGCAAGATGCTCGCCGGTACCGGCTTTCCGATGCGGAAACTCGCGGCGGTGCAGGCCGCCGAGCGCGGCCACATGTTCTACAGCACCCCGGGCAGCGACCCCAATGCGATCGTGCTGCACGATGCCGACTCGCTCAACTTTCTCGGCGACCTCGGCGCGGCGCGCCTAATTGCGCTCACCGGCGAGAAGGCGCCGAGCTTCGCGCCGGCGGTGAAGGCGTTGCGCGGGTTCCTGAAGCAGATCCCGCCGCGGCTCATCACCAGGACCGCGCAGCGGATCGGCGCCCAGCGCGCCGCCGAGCTCAACTCCTTCCTGGACCGGCTGCAGGCCGAAACCGACGACGGCCGCGTGATGTAACCAATGAGCCCCGCCGGCTGGCAGTTCTGGATCGATCGGGGCGGGACCTTCACCGACATCGTCGCCCGCTCGCCCGACGGGAGCCTCAGCACCCGCAAGCTCCTGTCGGAGAGTCCGGACCAGTATGCCGATGCGGCGGTCGAGGGCATCCGCCGCATTCTCGGACTCGAGCGAGACGCGCCGATCCCCTCCGCCGCGATCGCGGCGGTGAAGATGGGCACGACCGTCGCCACCAACGCGCTGCTCGAGCGCCGCGGCGAGCGCACGCTGCTCGCCATCACCGGTGGATTCGCCGATGCGCTGCGCATCAGCTATCAGAACCGGCCGCGGCTCTTCGACCGGCATATCGTGTTGCCGGAGCTGTTGTACGAGCGGGTGATCGAAGTCGAGGAGCGCCTGAGCGCCGAGGGCGAGATCCTGGTTCCGATCGATCTCGAGGGACCTCGGAGTCGGCTGCAACGCGCGTTCGAGGACGGCATTCGGGCGATCGCCGTCGTCTTCATGCACGGTTATCGCTTTCCGCGGCACGAGCGGGCTTTTGCACGGCTCGCGCGCGAGATCGGCTTCACTCAGGTGTCGGTGAGTCACGAGGTGAGTCCACTCGTGAAGCTCGTGGGGCGGGGCGATACCACGGTGGTCGACGCCTACCTCTCTCCGGTGCTGCGCAAGTACGTCGACCAGGTGGCCGGCGAGCTCGGAGAAGGCGTGCGGCTGCTCTTCATGCAGTCGAACGGCGGTCTCGTCGAGGCTCGCAGGTTTCACGGCAAGGACGCGATCCTCTCCGGGCCCGCCGGCGGAATCGTCGGCATGGTGCACACCGCGACCGAGGCGGGGGCGGAGAAGGTCATCGGCTTCGATATGGGTGGCACTTCGACCGACGTGTCCCACTACGCCGGTGAGCTCGAGCGTACTTTCGAGACTCTGGTTGCCGGTGTGCGGATCCGAGCGCCGATGATGCACATCCAATCGGTGGCCGCGGGCGGCGGCTCGATCTGCCGCTTCGATGGCATTCGCCTCCGGGTGGGCCCGCAGTCGGCGGGCGCGATTCCCGGACCCGCATGCTATCGGCGCGGCGGGCCGCTCACGGTCACCGACTGCAATGTCATGTTGGGGAGACTGCAGGCCGAGTTCTTTCCGCGCGTGTTCGGGCCGCGCGGCGATGCGCCGATCGATGTCGCGACCGTCGAGCGCCAGTTCGGCGCGATGGCGGAAGAGGTGACGCGGACGACGGGGATGCCGAGGTCGGCCTCGGAGCTCGCGCAGGGGTTTCTGCGCATCGCGGTCGAGAACATGGCGAATGCCATCAAGCAGATCTCCATCCAACGGGGCCACGATGTCACGGCGTACACGCTGGCCTGCTTCGGAGGCGCCGGCGGACAGCATGCCTGTGGGGTGGCGGATGCGCTCGGCATGCGCCGGATCCTCATTCATCGGCTGGCCGGGGTGTTGTCGGCGTACGGCATGGGGCTCGCGGATCTGCGACTGCTCAAGCAACGGGCCGTCGAGGCGCCGCTCGGGGACGCGTTGAGATCCGAGCTTGCGTGCATCCTCGGCGACTTGGAGCGCGCTGGGCGAGCGGAAATGACCGCGCAGGGCGTCGCTCCGGGCAACATCACCGTCCTGCATCGCCTGCATCTGAAATACGAAGGCACGGATCTGGCGCTCGTCGTTCCGTTTGGAGAAACCGCCGCGGTCATCGAGGCGTTCGCGGTGGCCCATCGGGCCAGGTTCGGCTTCGATGTTCCCGGCCGGCCGCTCATCGTCGAGGCCGCATCGGCGGAAGTCGTCGGCGCCGGCGAAGCCCAGAGTGAAGCCCAGAGTGAAGCCCAGAGCCGCACGATGGACTCTTCTGCCAAAGCCACCTCCCCGGCTTCGGTGCGCGCGCGGCGGCCGATCTGGTTCGGCGGCCAGGCGGTCGAGACACCGATCTACTCGCGCGATGACCTTGCGTTCGGACACGGGATCGCCGGCCCGGCGGTCATCATCGAGGCCTCGGCCACCACGGTCGTGGAGCCGGGCTGGCGCGCGAGCGTCGATGCGCTCGGGAATCTCATCCTCGAGCGCACCGAGGCGGCGCCCAAGCGCGCGGCGATCGGAACCAACGCCGACCCCGTCATGCTGGAGGTTTTCGGCAATCTCTACATGTCGATCGCGGAGCAGATGGGCGTCGCTCTGCAGAGCACCTCTCGCTCGGTCAACATCAAGGAGCGGCTGGATTACTCCTGCGCGGTGTTCGACGCCCGCGGCGCGCTGATTGCGAATGCGCCGCACATGCCGATTCATCTGGGCTCGATGGGTGAGAGCGTGAAAGTCATCATTGCGGCGCGGGATCGCAAGCGCGACGGCCGCGGCCTGCTGGCCGGAGACGTGTATGCGCTCAATGCGCCTTACAACGGTGGCACGCACCTGCCCGACCTCACCGTCATCACGCCCGTGTTCGGTACCGAGCCCACGCTCGCAGCAGGCGGGCAGCCCCTTTTTTACGTGGCATCGCGCGGACATCATGCCGACATCGGCGGCATCACTCCCGGCTCGATGCCGCCGGGCAGCCGCACGATCACCGAAGAGGGCGTGCTGATCGACAATTTCCTGCTGGTCGATGCCGGCCGGCTGCGGGAGGCGGAGACCCTCGCGCTGCTTCGCAGCGGACCCTGGCCTTCGCGCAATCCGGGCCAGAACCTCGCCGATCTGCAGGCGCAGGTCGCGGCCTGCGCCAAGGGGGCCGAGGAGCTGCGGCGGATGGTGCATCATTTCGGGCTCGAGGTCGTCAACGCCTACATGCAGCACGTTCAGGATCATGCGGCGGAAGCCGTCCGCCGCGTTCTCGACGTGCTGCACGACGGCGAATTCGCCTACGAGATGGACGATGGCTCGCTCATCCGCGTGCGGATCACGATCGAGCGCGCGGCACGCCGTGCCCGCATCGACTTCGGCGGCACCAGCGCGCAGCGGCCCAACAACTTCAATGCGCCGCCCGCCATCTCCCGCGCGGCGGTGCTCTATGTGTTCCGTACTCTCGTCGATGACGACATTCCGATGAACGACGGCTGTCTGATCCCGATCGAGATCGTCATCCCCGAAGGCTCGATGCTGCGGCCGCGCTATCCGGCGGCGGTCGTGGCCGGCAATGTGGAAACCAGCCAGACGATCATCGATGCCCTCTACGGAGCGTTGGGCGTCCTTGCCGCCGCGCAGGGCACCATGAACAACTTCACCTTCGGTGACGGCGATCGTCAGTACTACGAGACCATCTGCGGCGGCTCGGGCGCCGGACCCGATTTCGATGGCACTGACGCCGTTCACACCCACGCCACCAACAGTCTGCTGACCGATCCGGAGGTGCTCGAGTGGCGCTTCCCCGTGCTTCTCGAGCGGTTCACGATCCGCCGGGGATCGGGCGGGAAGGGCCGGCATCACGGCGGCGACGGGGTGGTACGACAGATCCGCTTCAGGACACCGATGACGGCTGCGATCCTCTCAGACCGGCGCCGCGTTCCACCCTTTGGCCTGGCGGGCGGCGCTCCGGGTGAGCTCGGCAGGAACTGGATCCGGCGCGCCTCGGGAGCCATCGAGACCCTGGGGGCGACTCAGGTCGTCGAGATGGGAGCGGGTGATGTCTTCGTGATCGAAACCCCGGGCGGCGGCGGGTTCGGCACGCCTGCGTAAGGCCGCTCAGGGATAAAGCGGCGCAAGCCCGTCGCGCTCGCGTCCGTTCTTGCCGGGCGGTATAGGTAACGAGGTCAGCGCCGTGGCAAGCGCCTGACCCTGCCACGCCCCGCCCGCATAACAGGCGCGGTCGAGATCGCGGAGGAGCTCCGCGACGGTGGGCTCGTGAATCGTGGCCGCGATGGCGCCGATACCTGCCGGAGTCGTGCCCCAGACCGCCGCGGTCCAGGCGAGCAGATGCGTGCGGGCCGCATGGGGGTCGTTGGTCGCGCACGCGGCGCGAAAGGCCGCTCGCCCCCTGGAAGCATCAGGCGGCGCCTGCCGTGCGCGGGGCGTGGGAGTTGGGTTAGGAATGCCGCCATCGCGAGGGCGCTGGGTTGCGGCCCGCGAGCGGCGAGACCAGAGCCACGCGCCCAGAGTCGAGAGCCACACGACCGCAAGCGTGATGCTGATCCACTCCCATATTTCCGGCCCCGATGGAGTGTGCCGCGGAGCGGAGCGCGCCGGCGCGGAATAGCGCGACCTGCCAAGTGCGGCGGTTGGCACGGCCCCGGCGCCAGGAGCGGTGACGGGCGCCGCGCGATTCGCGGGCGCCAGGGGGGCGGCCGTGCCGGCCACCACGACGCCGGGTACGGGCAGGATGGTCAACGTGCGCGCCGGCAGTGTCGCGATGCGAGGTCGGTTGGTTTGAGTGTCCCACCAGGTGATCGTGAGCGCCGGAATCGTATAGTGCCCGGGCGAGACCGCCATCAGCGCGAAGGTCTGGTCGCGGCTGCCGATCAGCGTGCCGCCCCGTGTCGAGTCATCGAGCTGCGGCTGATCCGGGTACGCCTTGAGGCCGGCAGGCATATTCAACAGCGATGCGATGTCAGGAAGCTGCGCGGCGGTGAGTCCGGTCGCCTGCAGATCGACATCCAGAGTCAGTGGATTGCCCGCCTGCGCGGTGAGCTGCGCCGGATTCCAGGCGCTGCTCAAGGTGAGATCGCGGGCCGGCAACCAGTAGCTGCCGATGGCGCCGGCAGGTCGCGGGCGCACCGTGAGCACGATCGGGTCGCCGTAGACGCGAATGGGCCCTGCGAGGAGCGGGCCGCCGAAGAAAGCGCCGCCGAACGGATCGGAGCCGAAGGGTGAACGCTGCTGGCTCGTCGCCACCTCCGCATCGAGCACCGGGCGCGGCAGAGTGAGCCGGCCGCTATGCATGGGAAAGAGGAGGTAATGGCGGGTGACGACCTGGTAGCTGCGGCCGTCGCGCTCGACCGCGCTGTTTTGATCGGGACCGATCTGCTTCACGAGCACGTCACCGTTGCCGGACAGCTCGAGGGCGGCGTGATACAGAGTTTCGGACGTGAAGAGACGCACGGTCAGGTGCACGGCAGCCTCGACGTACGGCTGCTGCGGCGAGGCGTCAGTCCGGATGAATACCTTGGCCGCCGCGGGCGCTGCCGCGGTGCCCGGCTGTGTGCCGATACCGGGTCCGGTCACGATGAGCGAAAGCGGCTGACTCCGCTCGCCATCCCACGAAAGGGCGGGGATCGTCAGGTGCCCGGTAACCTTCGGCGCCAGCGTCAGGATGACCTGCGACTTCTCGGAGGCGCTACTGTTGAAGAGCTCGAAGCTCGTGCTGCTGCTCGTGCCGAGGATGTCGAAGTCCTGTTCCAGAGGCGTGAGATCGGGCTGGCCGCTCGTGCGGCCGTCGTGCTCCAAGGTCAGCTGCACGGTGTCGCCCGCGGCGATCTGCGATGTATCGAGCGATGCGCGGACGCCCGCGATCGCCACGGTTGCCGCGCCACCTGCGAGCAGCGCCAGCAGCACACCCCGGCGCGCCACTCTCAATCACCGCCCTCCGGGTTCCCGTCGTCCTGCTTCATCATGTGCTCGATGAGGAACTTGCGCTGCAAAAGGCCGGCGGGGCTGTCCGGGATCTGCCGCAGCCACTGATCGAGAGCCAATTGTTGCTCGGTCTCGGGTTTCTGTTTGGGAGTCTCAGTACCGCCCGCCAGCAGACTGCCGTCGGGCGGCTTGCCCGCGTCTGTCGCGCCTGGCCCAGACGTGCCGCTTTGCCGTGATCCGCGCGCCGGGGCCGTGTTGCCAATCCCGCGTCTCTGCCGCTGCTCGCGCGCAAACGCCGCGGCGAGTGTCGCATCGCGTTGCGCCTGGTCGGGCGCCTGCTTCGAGCTGCCGGAGTCCGGGCGGGCGTCGCCGGGCTGAGAGCTGTTGGATGCCGCCTCGCTGCTGCCGGCGGATTGCCGGGCGAGAGCGCCCGAGGATTGCGCGGCGCCGCGCGACTGCGGTGATGCCGAACCGCCTCGCTGGCCGGCGGCCGATTGCTGCGACTGCTGTCCGGACGAGGTCCCGCCTTGACGGCCCTGGCGGCCGTTACCGGATGATGATTGGGGCGACTGCGGCTGTTGCCGCAGCGCGCGCTCGACCAGGTCCCGGTTGTGGCGGATATCGTTGTCGCTCGGAGCCCGCTTCAGTGCGGCATCGTAGGCGGCAAGCGCCGCCGGCAACTGCCCGGATTTGGCGAGCGCGTTGCCGCGGTTGTATTCGGATTCGGGATCGGCGAACGGGGCGAGGAGCTTCGCCGCATCCTGATACTGTGCCGCCTGGAGATCGGCGTAGGCGCGCCGGCGCGGATCGTGGAAGCGATCGGCGGCTCGGGCCGGCTCGCCGGCATTGAGCAACGCCTGTCCCTGTTGGTCCGGCGTGTGCCAGAGATTGGACCAGGCGTTCAGCGCCTCCCCGGCGTGCACGGTTCCGCCCGCCAGATACGCGCAGCCCAAAAGGGCGGCTGCGGACAGAACGATCTTCCGGGACCTCATACCCAGCCCCGCCGCGCCACGAGCGCGCCCAGCAGAAGAAGCGGCGGCAGCAGCCACACTCCGTCATTGAGCCAGCTCGCAAGCCTGATACGTGGTGCCGCAACGCCGGAGCTCATCTGTCGCGAGCCCGCATCCTGCAACTGCGCGATGAGCGTCGGCATGCCGCTCAGCGGCACATAGCGGCCGCCGCCCGCCGCGGCGACTCTCGCGAGCAGGCCGGCGTCGAGCCGTGTCAATACCACCTGCCCCTTGGGGTTGCGGACGAACCCTCCATTGCCGTCGGGCTCCGGAGCGCCGGCCGCCGTGCCGACACCGACGATGTTGACGGTGACTGCCTGGCGCCTCAGTCGCTCGGCGGTCAAGAGAGCGCGTGCCGGGTCAGTGAATCCATCGGTGAAGACGATCACCTGGCGATCCCTGCTCGGTGACGCATGCAGCAGCTTTGCGGACTCATCGAGCGCCGGCGTGAGGCGATCGCCGGTCTCGGGCATGAGGCTCGGTGCGAGCGGCCCGGCGAGATTGAGCACAGTGGCGACATCACTGGTCAGCGGCGCTACCGTGTAAGCCTCGCCCGCGAATGCGATGAGCCCTACGCGCGCATCGTGCGCCGCCGACAGCAGATCGTCGACACTCAGACGCGCCCGCGCGATCCGGCTCGGTGGAACGTCGGCGGCATCCATGGAGGGCGACAGCTCGAGCGCCACGACCCAAGCGGCCGGCGCGCGATAGGCGGGAGTGATCTGCCGCTGCCACGTGGGCCCCGCGAGGGCCAGCACTGCGAACGTCCAGATGAGTCCGATCAGAAGCCACGGCGAGCGTCCCGCGCCGCCTTCCCGCAGGCGCAAGAGCGCCAGCAGCTCGCCATCCAACAGCCGCGGCCACGCGCCGTCGCGTCCGCGGCGACGGGCGAGCCAGACCGCGAGCACGAGCAGCGGCGGGAGCGCCAGCAGCCAGTAAGGATGGAGGAAGTGGAAAGGCCTCATGACATCAGAGCCGCTCGGCCATCAGCCAGGCGGCCGGTACGCTCAGGAGCAGGGCGAGCGCCAGCGGCCAGGTGAACCATTCGGCCGCGGGCCGCAACCACTGCTTGTGCGCCGCGGTCGGCTCGAGCTCGTTGATTCTGCGGTAGACCGCCTGCAGTGCCTGCGGATCGGTGGCGCGGAAAAATTCACCGCCCGTGATGCTCGCGATCCTCTTCAAAAGACCCACGTCGAGATCGCTGTTGCCGACGGTGAGCCCGAACAGGGATTGTTGCTCTGCCGCCCCGACGCCGATCGTGAAGATGCGCAGGCCCACCTGTGCCGCAAGCCGCGCCGCCTCGAGCGGCGGTATGACTCCGGCATCGTTGCCGCCGTCGGTGAGCAGGATGAGCACCGCCTGGTGCATGGGAGCGCCGGAGGTGCGCTCGCGCCGGCGCAGCTCTTTGATCGCAAGTCCGATCGCATCGCCGATCGCCGTCTGCGGACCGGCAATGCCCACCACGGCCTCGTTCAGAAACTTGTGAACGGTCGAGAGGTCGGTTGTGAGCGGCGCCTGCAGGTAAGGCCGCGTGCCGAAGAGAATCAGGCCGATCTGATCGCCCGCACGCTGCTCGATGAAGCGCCCGGCAATGATCTGCACGATTTCCAGGCGGCTTGCGCCTCCCATGTCCTGGGAGGCCATGGACCCCGAGCAGTCGATGGCCAACATGATCTGACGCCCGCTCGTGGGCACGGGCAACGGCTGCCCGAGCCATTGCGGGCGCATGGCGGCCAGCACGAGCAGCGCCCAGGCCGCGGCCAGGAGCGCCAGTACGCCTGCCGGCAGTGTCGCAGTCGCGGCAGGCGCGGGGAGCGAGGCAGCGAACGGCAAGTAGACCGCCGCGCCGCCCGGCTCCGCGGTGCGGCGCATCCTGAGCAGGATCCAGGGCAGCGGCAGCAGCAGCGCCATCCACGGCCAGGCGAGATGGAACATCAGTGGCCGTCCTTGGCGGCGGAAAGTCCGGCGCGCACGTCGTGTCCGGGCGCTCGCCTCCTGAGTCGGCTCGCACTTCGGTGGCTCGCGCGCACGAATGCGTCGGCGCCGGAAATCCAACTCTCGCGCTCATCGCTCCCGCAGCCGCCGAACGCGTTGGCGAGCAACGATCGTCCCGCTTCTCCCGCGAGCGGAGTGCCGCCGTGTTCGGCGACGAACGTCAGCCACGCGTCGCCTGTCAGGCGGGCGACCCGCGCGTTGCCAAACACGGCGAGCGCGAAGCGACGCAGCAGACTCTCGATGGCGCGCGCGCGCGAGGCGGCATCGTACTCCGCGGCACGGATGGCACGCAGCTCGCGCAGCGCCGCACGCCGGCTCCTGCGGTACGGATCGAGCCACCACCACACGCCGGCGGCGCCCAGTGCGAGCAGCAGCGCCGCCATCAGCCACCAACCCGGAGCGGGCGGCCACCAGCCCGGCGGCGGCGGCGCATGGGCGGGGGCGAGTTGGGATAGCCAGGAGGGGGTCATGCCGCGGACCGCCGGGCGCGCAGCAGCGGCTGCAGAATGCGCTCGACGGACTCCCGGGTATCGAGCCTCACGACCGGCGCGGCGTTGCGCTGCGACAGCGCCGCGACGCGCGCTTCCCGTTCCCGCCAGACCTGCCGCCAGCGCTCGCGCACGCGCGCGCCCTCCAGGATGCGCAACCGGCCCGGCAGGCCGACGCGAAACCGCCCATTCGGCAATCCCTCCTCTTCCAGCAGGTCGGTGATCCAGAAGAGCCGCAGATCGCCGTGCGCGGCGAGCGCCGTCCAGAGACTTCCCGGGTCCTCACGCAGGCCGGCGAAGTCGCTGATGGCGAGGATCTGACTGCCGGGGCGCGCGAGCGGCAGGAGCGCGTGCAGCGCGCCTTCGAAAGCGAGCGGCACGGGCTCGCCGGGAGCCTTCGGCTGCGTTTCCAACAGCGCCTCGAGCAAAGGCAACACGCCGGACTGACGGGCACGGGCAGGCAGGATGCGGATCTGCCCGGTGCCATGCGCGATCACCGAGCCGACGCGGTCGCCGCCGAGCGAGGCAATCCAGGCGAGAAGCGCCGCCGTGCGCACGATGAGCGCCGACTTCAGCTGCCGCCGAGTGCCGAAAAAAAGTCCGGGCTGCAGATCCACCAGCAGCCACACGGGCCGCTCGCGCTCTTCGCGAAAGAGCTTGGTATGCGGTCGCCCGCGACGCGCCGTCACGCGCCAGTCGATGTTGCGCGGATCGTCGCCCGCGACGTAGGGCCGCACCTCCTGGAACTCGAGCCCCCGTCCGCGCTGTGCGCTCGAATGGGCGCCGAGCAGCGTCACACGCGCAGCCCTGCGACCGTGCAGTGACAGCCCGTGCGCCACGCCGCGCAGCGCCAACAGCTCCTCGAGATCCGGAACGATCATGGAGCGGGGACCCGGCTCAACAGCTCCTCTATGCAGGCCTGTGCCGTCACTCCTCGCGCCTGCGCGGTGTAGTCGATCAACAACCGGTGACGCAGCGCATCGGGAGCGATCGCCTGCACGTCCTCCGGCGTGACGAACTCGCGCGCATCGAGCCACGCGAGCGCCCGCGCGCCGCGCTCGATCGCGATGGCCGCGCGCGGACTCGCGCCCCAGCGCAGCCATTCGCGAAGCTGCGCGCTGTACGGCTCGGGCCGCCGCGTGGCATCGACGAGCGCCGCGATGTAGTCGGCAACGGGCTCCGAGAGCGTGAGGCCGAGCACCTCGCGGCGCGCCACGAACACGCTCTCCTGTGAGACGCGATGCTCGGGCGGCGGCAGCTCGCGCTGGGCGATGGCCTCGCGTCGCGCGAGCGCCATGATCTTGAGCGTCGTCGCGCGATCGGGGTAGTCGACGCGCGCGTGCAGCATGAAGCGGTCGAGCTGCGCCTCGGGCAGCGGATAGGTGCCTTCCTGCTCGATCGGATTCTGAGTCGCCATCACGAGGAAGAGCGGCGGGAGCGGATAGGTTGCCGTCCCCACGCTGATCTGCCCCTCGGCCATGGCCTCGAGCAGGGCGGACTGCACCTTGGCCGGCGCGCGGTTGACTTCATCGGCGAGTATCAGGTTGTGAAAGAGCGGTCCGCGCTGAAACCGGAACACACCTTCCTCCGGTCGGTAGACGTCCGAGCCCGTCAGGTCCGCGGGCAGCAGATCGGGCGTGAACTGCAGGCGCTGAAAATCGGCTTCGAGCGCATGGGCGAGCGCCTTCACGGCGCGCGTCTTGGCGAGCCCGGGCGGTCCCTCGACGAGCAGATGCCCATCGGCGAGAAGCGCGATGAGCAACCGCTCGACCAACGTCGTCTGCCCGACGATCTGGCTGTTGAGGTACTCGCGCAACCGCAGGAACGCGGTGTGGGCGGCACTGCCCGCGCGGGGAGTCTTGGTGACGAGAGGGCTCAAGCCAGCAGTCATCGTCGGTTTCCTCACTTTCGCTTTTGGGAAGCAGTAGCACACGCGGGTCCGTTCCGTGCGCGGTGCGCTCGGCCGGATAACGCCGGATCGCAGCTCCGATCCAGCTTAGCCCGAAGTCGGGTTGACCACCGGCCGGCGGCTCGGGTTCCGTGAACATATTACTGTCATTTCATTGGCTAAAAGCCGCCTGCGGCGCCTTTAGCGAGACCCTACGCATTTGCCGCGGGCCTCTGAGACCCGCCACCGCGAGGCGCGTTGCCCCGGGAAACGGGAACGGCCCTTTGCCCGCTGCGCATTACCTCGGGCGGGAGAGGGCGGCGTACAATAGCGCTCGAGACGAAGTACTCCCTGCACCGACACCGGTTTTACCGTAAGGAGGGAGAGATGAGCGCAGTCCTGCTGGCCGTGTTCAAAGACTTCGAGAGCGCCGAGCGCGCCCGCCTGGCGCTGTTCCGCGACGGCTTCCCGACCGATCGCATCGAGCTCACGGCTCGCGACGAGCCGGGACGCGCCGCGAGTGAGCCGGCTCCCTCGCTCCACGAGCGGTTCGCGCAATACTTTCGCGCGCTGTTCGCGCACGCCGATGGGGCGCAGCACGCTCATCGGCTCGCCGACAGAATCCAGGCAGGTGCCGCCGCGATCACCGTCCTGCCGCGCGGAGCCATCGAAGTAAGGCGCGCGGCCCAGTTGCTCGGGCATTCCAGCCCGGATGAGCTGCTGGAGCGTGGTCTCGAGGATCCGTCCTGGGAGTTTGCGGCCGCGCGGCGCGACCTGCCGTGGGTCCGCACCCTCTGGGTCGAGTCGCGGCCGGAAGCGCCGCATTGCATCTACTGCCGGTTGTTTCCCGGGCCGCGCTCAGGAGTCCCCTTGAGTGAGTAGCAACTAGCCCGCGAGACGCCGCTCGGCGAGGCTCGCGAGCAGCGCAGCGCCCGCGGGCAGCGCCTCGTCGTTGAAGTCGAACGATGGATGGTGCAACGAGGGGCTGCTCGCGCCCTTGCGGCTGCCGAGCCAGATGTAGGCGCCCGGCACCTGCTGCAGCATGAACGCGAAATCCTCCGCGGTCGCGGCCGGCGACTCGGCACGCAATGCCTGACCAAAGAGCGCGGTCGCCGCATCGAGCGCGTGCTGTGCGCAGGCCGCATCGTTAACCGTCGCGGGGTAGATCCGATCGTAATCGAGTGAAGCGCTGCAGCCGGCCGCTTTGGCGCAAAGGTCAACCCATTCGCGCAGTGTGGCTTCCAGCTTGTCCTGCACCGCCTGATCGAAGGTACGCACGGTACCGAAGAGCTGCACCTCGCCCGGCAGTGCGTTGAAGGAGCTGCCACCCTGGATGCGGGTGATCGACAGCACCGCGGTCGCCGTCGGATCGATGCGGCGCGGAATGAGGGTGTGGGCACCCGTCACAATCTGCGCAGCGCAGAGCACGGTGTCCGAAGCCAGGTGGGGCAGAGCCGCATGACCGCCCGCCCCTCGCACCGTGATCGTAAAGCGATCCGATGCGCCCATGATCGGCCCCGCGCGGGTCGCGATCGTGCCGGCCGGTAGGATCGGCCAGTTGTGTAGCCCATAGACTTCCGTACAGGGAAATCTCTTGAAAAGGCCGTCCTCGATCATCGCGCGGGCGCCGGCCAGACCTTCCTCCGCGGGCTGAAAGAGGAGGTGCACGCGGCCGTTGAACCGCTTGGTCTCGACGAGATAGCGCGCGGCACAAAGTAACATGGCCGTGTGGCCGTCGTGCCCGCAGCTGTGGGCAACACCCGCATGGACGCTCGCGTGGGGGGCGTCGGATGTCTCCTGGATGGGCAACGCGTCCATGTCCGCGCGCAGGCCGATCGCCTTGCCGGAGTTGCCGACCGCAATCACACCGACCACACCGGTCTTGCCGATGCCCTCGTGCACCTCGATGCCCCATTCCTTGAGCAGCTTCGCCACCACCGAGGCGGTCCGCTTCTCCTCGTAGGCGAGCTCCGGGTGCCGGTGCAGGTCGCGGCGCACCGCGCTCATGTCCGCGGCCAGCTCATGGATGCGCGTGAGAAGGGATGACGACGGTGTTGGCGAGAGTGTGCTGGGGGGCATGGGCGGACTCGCGATGAGACAGAGAAGCATTGTGTCACATGCCGGTATACCGGGGGACTACCGTGGTCCACGCAAGGCTGGCTTAGACGGCCATTGCCAGGCCATTGCCGGATGAATGGTAAAATGGCTGCACAGGGACCAAAAAAGGGGGGCGGCCGATGCGCCGCATCATTCCGGGGTTTCTCGCACTGGTCTGGTCCGCAGCCGCATGCGCGGCGACCAGTCTGCATTTCGGACCTC
This sequence comes from Steroidobacteraceae bacterium, assembly GCA_050739115.1. GTDB lineage: Bacteria > Pseudomonadota > Gammaproteobacteria > Steroidobacterales > Steroidobacteraceae > 13-2-20CM-66-19. The sequence goes on from JBOIAQ010000026.1 coordinate 15,901, forward strand.
CGCAGCAGTGGGTGAAGCCAACGCCGTTGCCGGCCGCGGGTACGCCTACGCAAGCCGCCATCAAGATCCTGCTGGTCGATCGTCAGATCGAGCTGACGCCCAAGACGGTAAAGTACTATTTCGACACCGCGGTACGCATCCAGACACCGCAGGGACTGTCCTCGATGGGCACCATAACCCTGGTCTGGGACCCGGATACCGACGTCATCACCGTACACGAGATTCACATCCTCCGCGGTAAACAGGTGATCGACGTGCTGGGCGCGGGGCAGACGTTCACCATAGCAAAGCGCGAAACCAACCTCGAATACGCGGCTCTCGATGACACGCTCACCGGGATTCTGCAGCCGGCGGATCTGCAGGTCGGCGACACGCTCGAATTCGCCTACACCGTGGAGCGCACCGACCCGATCCTTGCCGGCGCGCTCTCGGCCGACACCGAAGTCTCGCCGGAGGTGCCAATCTCCGAAGTTCACATCAGCGCGGTCTGGCCATCGGCGGACCCGGTCAGGTGGCAGGCGAGCGACGGACTCACCGGTATCCGGCAGATTCACGACGGCAGCATGTCTGGCGTCACGCTCACCATGAGTGACGTTCAACCGGTTCTCGAGCCCAAGTACGCGCCGTTGCGTTTCGTGATCGACCGCCGGATCGATTTCAGCGGCTTTGGCTCCTGGAGCGAGGTTGCGAAGCGCTTTGCGCCGCTCTACGAGCGCGCTGCCCGGCTGTCGCCGCAATCCCCCTTGCAGAGCGAGATCGCTCGGATCCGAGCCGCTACACCAGACCCCAAAGAGCGCGCCGCGCTCGCGTTGGCGCTGGTGGAGGAGCAGGTGCGCTATGTGTTTCTCGCCATGAACGATGGCGGGCTCGTGCCGGCGGATGCGGACCAGACATGGGGGCGCCGCTACGGAGACTGCAAGGGCAAGACCGTCCTGCTGCTCGCGCTGCTGCACGGCTTGGGGATCGACGCGCGCCCGGTTGCGGTGAACGTCCAAGCGGGCGACGGACTCGATGCGCGTCTGCCGATGATTGAGCTTTTCGATCACGTGCTGGTCGAGGCCAAGATCGGCAGCCAGGACTACTGGCTCGATGGGACGCGGCTCGGAGACCGCAGTCTCGATCATCTCCATGTCCCCTACTACCATTGGGGGCTGCCATTGGTGTCGGCCGGCGCGGGGCTCGTCAGGATGGTTCCCGCGCCGCGGACGAGTCCCCTCACCGAGGCGACGATTTCGATCGATGCCCGCGCCGGCGTCGCCCGCCCTGTCCCATTCCACGTCGAGGTCGCGCTGCACGATTATGCAGCGATCGTCATGAAGCAACGCCTCGCCAACCTGACTCCAGCGCAGCTCGATGCGGGCCTGCGCTCCTTGTGGGCCCGGCAATACGACTTCGTGACGGTGCATGCGGTCGCCGCGGCCTACGATGAAAAAAGCGAAGTGGAGCGGCTGACCATGGATGGAACGGCTAAGCTGGACTGGAGCGGGGGCGAATATGCCCCAACCGGTCTCGCGGTCGGCTACGACGCGAATTTCGAGCGCCAACCCGGCCCGCACCGCGATGCACCATTCGCCGTGGCCTACCCCACTTACGACAGCAATACCTTGACCGTCAAACTGCCGCTTGAGGGTAAGGGCTTCAGCATCTTGGACGCCGATGTCGACCGAACGCTGGGCGGAGTCGAGTACCGGCGTCAAGCGAAGATCGTTGGCGGTGTTTTCACCGCGGTGGAGACTACCCGGAGCGTTGAGCCGGAGTTCCCGGCAGCGCAAGCTGCGTCCGATCAGCAGGCGTTGCGCGATCTGTCGAAGGATTATCTCAATCTCGTCGCCCCCTCCGGCCACACGCCGACCGTCGCCGAGATTGCCTGGGGCTTGCCCAAAACAAACAGTGATGCCGGCGATTACGCGGGCAGTGGGTGGATGCTCTGGGAGCGGCGAGAGTACGACGCGGCTCTTGCCGACTTCAATGCGGCGCTGGCGCTGGATGCGCACAACGCCTTCGCGCTTGGGGATCGCGGCCTCACGTCATTTTACATGGGCGACTATACCCGCGCGCAGGCTGACTTCGACGCGGCCCTGGCTGCTCATCCGCATAACTGGGTTGCACTGAACGGGCGAGGCCTTCTCGCGGCTCACAATGGCGATGACGCCGGAGCGATCGCCGCGTTCAGCGCGGCAATCCGTAGCAATCCGAAGGATGTGTTTGCCGTGCAGTATCGCGCCATGGGGTACTGGCGCACCGGCAAGGAGGATCTGGCGCTCGCCGATTACAGCGAAGCTATCCGTCAGAAGCCTTCAGCCACCGCGCTCTACTGGTGGCGAGCCCTCCTTCTCAGAGCGGCGGGAAAGAGGTCGGAGGCGATCCGCCAGGCAAAGCTCGTCACAGCGGCAAACCCCAAATCACCGACCGCGTACCTGACGGCGGGTGCGATCTACACGGCCTTCAACGAGCAGGCTCACGCGAGCGCCGCCTTCGGCAAGGCGGTGGCCATTGCGCCGGTCGCCCAGACTTACCTGATGCGCGCCGGCTATCGATTCTGGTCCGACCTCCCCGGCAAGCGTGCGGATATAGAGAGTGCCCTCAAGCTCGATCCAAAATCCGTCCGCGCGCTCGTCATGCTGGCCGAAGTGCAAATGGCGACCGGCCAGTATGCGGACGCCGCCAATTCGCTGACGGACGTAATAGGCATGCCCCATGTCGGACCCGACGTACTCACGTTGCGCGGAATTGCGTACGAGAAGGCAGGTCGGACAGCGCTCGCGCAGGCCGACTTCACCAAGTCCCTCACGGATGCGAAGGATCATGCGGTCGAGGCCAACAGTCTCTGCTGGGATCTCGCCACCGCCGATGTTTCCCTCGACAGCGCGCTCGCGGACTGCAATGCGGCCGTTGCGAAGCGTCCACGGCAGCCGGCCTTTCAGGACAGCCTCGGCTTCGTGCTTCTGCGGCTGCACCGATATCCCGCCGCCATTGCCGTTTACGATGCCGCCCTGAAGCTCAACCCGCTGCTGCCCGACTCATTGTACGGACGAGGCATCTGCGAGCTGCGCACCGGCCAAAAGAATCGGGGACGCGCCGACTTCAAGGCGGCTGAGGCGCTCTCGTTTGCGGTCGCGGACGAGTTCGCCCATTTCGGCGTCAAGCCCTGAGCCGAGGCGGCGCGTTTGGTGAGCGCCGCCGCGACGGCGAATCAGCCAACTCCCTGGGGTGCCGTCTCCTGCTGCGACTCGGGCTCGGCGATGATCACGTGCGCCACCTTCGGTCCGACCCAACGCTCGATGTCGTCGATCACGGTGAAGCCGGCGGGTACCACGATCAGGGTGAGCGCGGTGGAAGTGATGAGACCGCCGATCACCGCGATCGCCATGGGGGCGCGGAAGGCGTCGCCGATCGCGAGCGCGACCGGCAGCATGCCCGCGACCATGGCGACGGTGGTCATGACGATGGGACGGGCGCGCTTGTGGCCTGATTCCAGCAGGGCCGTCATCCGGTCCTTGCCCGCCCGCATCTCCTCGATCGCGAAGTCGACGAGGAGAATGGAGTTCTTGGCGACGATGCCCATCAGCATCAGAAAGCCGATCATGACGCCGAGGGAGAGCGGGTTATGCGTCAGCCACAGAGCGATCACCGCCCCGCCGAGGGAGAGCGGGAGCGAGGAGAGAATGGTGAGCGGTTGGAGCACGCGTACGAAGAGGAGCACGAGCACCGCGAATACCATCAGAATCCCGGTCATCATGGCGATGCCGAAGTCGGTGAAGAGCTCGTTCATGAGCTGCGCGTTCCCCGTATCCACCAGGCGCACGCCCTGCGGCAGATGATTGAGCAACGGCAGGGCGTGGATCTCCTTGAGCGCGGTGCCGAGCTCAATGCCGTTGAGATCGGCGTCGATCGCGACGCGCAGACTCTGATCGTAGCTGTTGATGGTCGTCGGCCCCTGACCGAAGCTGAAGTCGGCGACGGCTTTCAGGGGTACCGTGCCGCCGCTCGAGGTCGGGACCGGCAGGTTCTCTAGCGCGCTCAGGTCTTGCCGCGCCGAACGCTGCAGGTCGACCAGGATCGGCACCTGACGATCGGGCAGATTGAACTTGGCGTCGTTCTGCACGAGATCGCCCAAGGTGGCGATGCGGATGGTGTCGCTGATGTTCGCCACCGTGACACCGAGCTGAGCAGCGAGATCAAATCGCGGACGGATCAGAATCTCCGGCTGCGGCAGGTCATCGTCGGAGCCCACATCGATCACGTCCGGGAGCTTGCGCATCTGCTCCATCACCTGACGGGCCGTGCTTGCAAGCAGCGAGAGATTCTCGCCGGTGAGGTCGATGGTGATGGCGTGACCGTCCCCGGAGCCGTTCTGAGTCTGAAAGTTCAAGCGCGCATCGGGGATGGTCTTGAGGAGCTTCAGGACACGCACTTCCCATTGCTGCTCACTGATGTTGCGCTTGCTGCGCGGCAGCATGGTGATGTAAAGGTCCGCGTCGTTCAGGGAGTTATTGTCGCCGACCGACTCATCGACGTTCGTAACTTCGGGCTGACTCGCCACGATCCGATAGGCGGCGTCGGCCACCTTCTTGGTATCGTCGAGCGAAACACCGGGCGGGAGCTCGATATGCAACGCCGGGCTGCCATCGTCGGAATCGGGAACGAAGGACTGCGGGATGTGCATCAAGCCCACGACGGAGGCGGCGAAGAACAGCGTCCCGCAGGCGATCGTCTTCCAGCGGTTGCGCACGCACCAGCGCAGAACCTTGAGGTACCCCTTCATGACGGGGCCGTCGACGTGCGCGGGTTCCGGCTCGGATTTCAAGGCATAGGCGGCAATGACGGGTGTGAGGAGCCGCGCCACGAGCAGGGAGAAGAAGACCGCCGCGGCCACCACCAGCCCGAACTGCTTGAAGTACTGGCCGATGATGCCGCCCATGAAGCTCACCGGCATGAACACGGCGATGATGGTGGCGGAGGTCGCGATGACGGCGAGGCCGATCTGGTCGGCGGCATCGAGCGCCGCCTGGAAGGCGCTTTTGCCCATGCGCTTGTGGCGCACGATGTTCTCGATCTCGACGATGGCATCGTCCACCAGCACGCCCGAGACCAGCGACAGTCCGAGCAGACTCACCTGATTCAGCGAGAAGCCGATCCATTGCATGAACGCGAAGGTCGGGATGGCGGCGAGCGGTATCGCGAGCGCGGAGATCAGCGTGGCGCGCACGTCGCGCAGGAAGAGCCACACCATCAGCACCGCGAGAATGGAGCCCTCGATGAGGGCGCTCATGGCGGAATGGTAGTTCTGCTTGGTGTAGTTGACCCGCGTGAAGATCGTGCTGACCTTGATGTCAGGGTACTGCTTGTGGATCTTCGCCAGCTCACTCTCTACGCCGTTCAGCACCGCGACGTCCGAGACGTTTTTCGCCTGGAAGACTCCGAAGGAGATGGCGGGGCGGCCGTCGAAGAGCTCGACGCTGCGGATCTCGGCGGACCCGTCGCGCACCGTGGCGATGTCGCCGAGCCGCGCGAACCGCCCCCCAGGCAGCATGATCTGCGTATTCGAGAGCTGATGGACCGTGTCGGCGCCGCCGAGCACGCGGATCAACTGCTCCCCGTCGCCCAAGTCCGCTTGTCCCCCGGGCAGGTCGATATTGAGATCCCGCAGCTGATCGTTGACCTGCGTCGCGGTGATGCCGAGCGCCTGCATGCGCGCCGGGTCGAGCTCCACGTTGATCTGACGATCGACGCCGCCGAAGCGCGAGACCTGAGCGACACCGGGGACCTTCAACAGCTGCTTGGTGATGGTGTTGTCGATGAACCAGGAGAGCGCCTGCGGGCTCATTCCGGGATCGCTGACGTCGTAGTACACGACCGGGCCGCCGTCGACCCGGATCTGCTGTACGACGGGCGGTTGAATGTCAGCGGGCAGGTCGACCTGCACCTGAGTCACCATGTTGCGAACGTCGGCGAGCGCGCGATCGATCGGCGTACCGATGCGGAACTCGATGTCCGTCTCGTCCCCTCCCTGCGAGGCGGTCGAGTAAATGTGGTTGATGCCCTCGATACCGGCCACCGCGGCTTCGACCCGGCGCACGATCTGTGTCTCGACCTCTTCCGGGGCCGCGCCCGGCTGGCTGATGTTCACCGATACCATCGGGTAGTCGATGGGCGGGTTCAGCGTCACCGGCAAGCGGATGAAGGCCACGACCCCGATGAAGAGCAGCACTACGAACAGCACTATCGGCAGCACCGGGTGCCGGATGGCCCACGCCGAGATGTTTTTCATGACTGCGGATCCGGCATTCGCGCGACGGTCACTCTCTCGCCGCTGTGCAGGAAGCCGCCGTCCATTGTGACCACCTGCTCGTGCCCCGAGAGACCCTGCGCGATGACGACCCCGGCGGGAACGACACTGCCGACGTGGACCGCGCGCCGCTGCACCTCATCGCCGCGCCCAACCACGTAGACGTACGATCCGCTGTTGTCGGCCATGACGGCGGTCTGCGGCAGCACCGGCCGCTCCGCCCGGGCGAGCGTCACGCTGGCGCGCGCGAACGCGCCGGGCCGAAGCGCGGGACTCGGCGCCAGCGCGATGCGAACCTCTCCGAGACGGGACTGAGGATCGATCACCGCGCCGAGCAGCCAGATGTGACCCTGGAAGGGTTGCGCATAGCCGATCATGGACACACCCGCCGCCTGCCCGACCTTCAGGTTCGCCATGTCCTGCTCCGCGACCTGACCGATCATCTCGACCTGTCCGGCATCCTCGACGTCAAACAGCGCCGTTCCGCCGGAGGCCGCGATCTGGCCAACTTCGGCGTTGCGGGTGAGGACGATCCCGTCCACCGGCGCCACGATGCGCGTCAGGGCAAGCTTCGCGCGCATGACCGCGAGCTGCGCGGCCACCACTTTGATGTTGGCCGCATCCATGAGGGAAGCGGCCTGCAGCTTCTCGATGTCCTGAGCCGACAACCCGCCCGAGGGGCCGACCGCGACGCCGCGCTTGTATTCGGCGGCGGACAAGGCCGCCTGGGCGCGAGCCTGCTCGAGCGCCGCGGTCAGCTGGGCGACCTGTGGCGCGAGCACGGAATCGTCGAGCTTCGCGAGCAACTGGCCTTGTCTGACGCGATCGCCGACCTGCACGTACACGGCCACGATCCTTCCCGTGTCGCCGGAGTTGCCGATCGGCAGCTCATGGCGGGCCTGGATGGTGCCGGTGAAGGTCACCTGTGTGGCGACCGGCTGCACGCCGGGCGTCATGACGCTGACGAGCGGAATGGAGCTGCGGTTCGCCAGGGGTACGATCGCCTTGGGCGCGGAGGCCCGGCTCATCCACACGGCGGCGCCGACGGCCACGGCCACGGCAACGCCCGCGGCGCCGAGCAGCCATTTGCGGCGGGGGTCGGTCCGCACGCGCTCGAAGATCAGCACCTTGGCGTGCGGCTCTTGCTGCAGTGCGCGCATCTCGGCGCCAGGTTCTTCTTTCGGCTGAGCTCCCATGTCGCCTCCTACACCAATCCGACGCCCTTGGGCACGCGCACGACTACGGTGCCCGCGATCTTGTCGTGCCAGGCCTGGTGCTCGCGATCGACCGCGATCCAAATGAAACCGAGGCCCGCGACCACGAGCGAGAGGAAGCAGCCGAGCGCGCGCACGACTGCGGTTCCCCAATCGAGCGGGCCACCATCGATGCGCACCACCTTCAGGTCACAGACGATCCCGCCGACCGTCGTGCCCTTGAGCTTCCACATGATGGCGCCGTAGGTCGCGAGCAGCAGCAACATTTCGCTGCCAACGTGGTGAACCCAACTCAGCGCGACGCCGACCAGAATCAGGTCGATCAGCAGAGCCAACATCCGGATCCAGAATCCCGCGCGCGGCAGTGTCGCGACATCGAGCATCTCGGCCGTCGCGTGCACTGCCGCCGCTGCGCCAGCGGGGGGCATGGTGCCGCCGGTGTCCGGGCGTTCGTCGGCCGTGCCACTGACCATCCCTGGCGGCGGGGCACCCGGCCCGGACATCGTGTCCGGGCGCTCGCCGCTTCGCGGCTTGCCCGGTGCTCCCGGCGCCGGCCGCGTCGCGAGCAGCAGCGTGTACACGACGGCCCCGAATCCGAACACACCGACCAGCATATAGACGAAGGATCCGAGAACCGGAACCATGTAGAGCAGCAACACGAGGAGGCCTCCCACCAGCACTTCGAGCACGCTCTGTGAAGCGGTGCCGGTGTGGGCAAGCCGCAGGCACCTGCCGCCGAGCCATGCGATCGCAACCACCCGGCCGAAGATGCCGGCGCAGAAGAACGCAATCCAGAAGAGGGGTATGACGGCGAGGCCGACCACCGTGATCACGAGCGCCAACAGCACCACCGGCACGAGCAGCACCACGATGATGGTGGCGAGGAGCGACGGCCCGGGATGCGCATCGAGCGTCTGCACGCAGCGGGTCAGACCCTCACGGAACACCGCCGCGAGCAGCATATAGAAGAGCAGCGTGCCGAGCGCGAGCCACCACGCCCAGGCGATAGCGAGCGTCGGGGCGAGCGGCCGGCCGTAGAGGAAGCACTGCTCGATCCAGGCGTGCAGCCCGGCGACGCTGCCGATGATGCCTGTGAGTACGTGGACGGTGCCGCCCTGCACCACTGCGGTCGGACTTTGATGCAAAGTCCCGAGGACCTCCGTCAGCTGGCCGTTGATGACGGCCTGTGGGCCCAGGGTCACGCTGCCCAGCACCGCGGTGACATCGCCGTCGACTTTGCCGTTGATGTAGACATCGCCCAGCACGGCTACCGCCTCCTGGCTGACGTGTCCATTGACGCTGAGATCGCCGAGCACGGCAACGGCGGAGTCGGATACATCGCCGTTCGCGATCGTCGAGCCGAAGACGGAGACGACGTCTTCCGCGCTCTGACCCGCGGGCAGCACGGACTCGTGTCCGATCGAGACGATCTCGCGATCGTTCTGGGCGGCCGAGTTATCACTGTCCTGAGCCTGCGCCGGCATGATGCAGCCGCAGAGGCATGCGATCAGGGCGCAAGGCAGCAGCCAGTGGAGGGTTTTCTTCATGTCAGATGGGCCTTGGAGTATTCGGTTCTGGGGTAGAGCAGCGAGTAGCCAAGCGCCACGAGCGCGAAGAGTGCGGCATAAAGCGTGGCCGTGGCGATCAGTCCTCCGAGCAGCCACTCGCGCGGGATGCTCTGTACGATGTGGGCGGCGAGGGTTGCGAGCGAGGCGATCGCCCGGCTAGTGTCGCGGACGCTGGCGAGCGGGCCCGTGTTCCCGGGATGCGTCGCCACGGAAACCAGGCGGGTCGCCAGCCACACCGAGGCGATCCACACGAGAGGGACACAGACGGTGCAGCCGGCAATCACCGGGACGCGTACCGCGGCGGGCCAGGACGCGATTCCCCGGCGCCACCACGGCAGCCGGGCACGAGCGGCGATCTCGCCGAGCACGCGCGCCTCGAGCGAGGCCGGTGCCGGTCGCAGCGGCTGTTCCCGCAACGCCTGGCCGACCAGGCGCTCGAGCTTCTCGTCAAACTGATCGCGTGAGCTCATGGTTGTGCACCGGGGTTGGGAGTGGGTGACCGGCGCCGATCAACCGGCGCACCGAAACCGCTTGGAGTGAGGAGGGCCGCCATCGCGACTCTTCCGCGGAGGATGTCGGTCTTGACCTTGGCGAGGGAGATACCTAGTCGGTCCGCGATGTCCTGGTAAGGCATCTCCTCATAATGATAGAGCACCAGCGGAATGCGCTGATGGTCGGGCAGGCGCTCGAGCGCTTTTCCGATGAGGGCGCTCCGCTCGTCGGTTTCCAACTCCGCAAAGACGGTGTCGAAAATGGCCGTGGCCGATTCGAGCTCCTCCTCGCGGGTGTCCTCGGAAAAGACCTCCGAGAACAGGCGCCAGCGCTTGCGGTGGCGGGTCAGGTGGTTGAGCGTCAGGTTCGTGGCGACGGTCTTCAGCCACCCGCCGGCCTTGGGGCTCGAGCGCAAGTTGTCGAAGCTCTCATAGGCGCGCAGGAACACTTCTTGGCTGATGTCCTCAGCCTGTGCGGGATTGGCCGTCAGGCGGACGGCGGTCGAAAAAACCATGTCCTGATAGGCGCGCATGAACGCTGTGAACTCATTCGGGTCGACTGGCCGGGAGCTTGCCTGTTGCACGGGTGTGTCATCGTTTGAGGCAAGAACACGGCCGGCGGCTGAAAGTTACAGCCGTGGAGCGCTTCCTCGGAAAGGGGGCCGGGGGAGGCGGCTAAGGCTACCTCATAGAGTGGGCCGGCGCCCGGGGTTCGGTCTTTCCGGGGCTGCCGAGCCTTACCGGCATTACGGGCCTTACGGGGCTCGCTCAGGGGCAGCGGCGTGCGTGCGATTACCGCCCGCCGGTCACGTCCAATAGGGCTCCGGTGACGTACGAGGCGGTATCGCTCAACAGCCATACGATGGCCTCGGCGATCTCCTCGGGTCTGCCGGCCCTTCCGACCGGGGTGGCCGCTCCGAGCCTTCGGGCCCGCTCCGGGTCGCCCGAGGTCGCGTGGATCTCGGTATCGATCAGACCGGGTCTGACGGCATTGACGCGCACTCCTTCGGCTCCCAGCTCCTTCGCCAAGCCGATGGCGAGTGTGTCGAGCGCGGCTTTCGAGCCGGCATAGTCGACGTATTCGCCGGGTGAGCCGAGTCGGGTCGCCGCCGATGAGACGAGCACGATCGAGCCACCCTTGCCACCCCGGCTGCGCGACACATCGCTCCGGATGGCCGTCGTGCGGGCGCCCCGCCTTTGCACTTCGGCCGCCGCCTGCGCGGCGGCTCGGGCATCGCTGCGGTCATTGATGGCGACCGGCCAGCCACGGTCCGCTGCGAGCAGGGCCGTCGCGCGCCCGATGCCTCGCTATGCCCCGGTAATCAACACGGTGTTCATGCGTGCGAATTCTACCGCCATGTCCGCGTGCATTTGCCCGCTGCGCGGTCTTCGCCGATGATGTGCGCCATCAATCCAGGGGAATGCGCATATGAGCAACCATCGGGGTAAGTGCTTCTGCGGCGCGGTCGAGTTCGAGCTCTCCGGAGAGCCGGTGGCGATGGGCTTCTGCCATTGCGAATCCTGCCGCCACTGGTCGGCGGGTCCGGTCAACGCGTTCACCCTGTGGAACCCGGAATCGCTGAAGATCCTGAAGGGAGCCGATCAGATCGGCACCTTCAACCAAACAGCGAACAGCTCGCGCAAATGGTGCAAGAAGTGTGGCGGGCACATCTTCACCGATCATCCGTCGATGAAGCTCGTCGATGTCTACGCCGCCGTGCTGCCGACGTTACCTTTCAAGCCTTCCGTCCACGTGTCCTACGGGGAGAAGGTCGTCGCCATCAGGGACGGTCTTCCCAAGTTGAAGGATTTTCCGAAGGAGATGGGCGGCTCGGGAATCACTCTGCCGGAGTAGATGAGGGCGAACGAACCCGCCGCATGAGTCGAACGGTTCGGTCCGGCTCGAAGCGTGCCTCACACGAGCGTGCTAACGTAAGCGGTACGATGCAGCCGCAGATCGCACGCACACCGGCAAACCAACTCCGCGGCCGCGCATGGCGCGCCATCTTTTGCGCGATCGGCATCGGCGCGGGCGCGGGCGCGGTCGCGGTCGCAGGGGCGAGCTCGGAAACGGGTATCGCGGCGCCGCAGTCACTCGATGACGCCTGGTGGACCGGCCCGCTGCTCGCACCCAACGCGACGACGCTGCCGCAGGGTCATTGGCTCCTCGAGCCGTACGTCTATGACCTCATGACCTACGGCCATTTCGATGACGATCGGACGCTGCGCAGCACCGGTGCGGCCCATGAGATCGGTTCGCAGTCGTACATCGAGTACGGCGTCGTCGACAGTTTCACGCTGGGGCTCATTCCGCGTCTCGGCTTGCACGAGTCGAGCGCCGGGCAGGATGCAGGCGGATTTACCGTCGGTGACCTCACCTTGCAGGGTGCGTATCGTCTGACACAGTTTCGGCAGGGCAGCTGGATACCCGCGACTTCGTTCGTGATCGGCGAGACGTTTCCGACCGGCAAGTATGATCGGCTCGATGGGCAGACGGACGGAGCGCTCGGCAGCGGCGCCTATTCGACCACGATGTCGCTTTACTCCCAGAGTTACTTCTGGATGCCCACCGGGCGAATCCTGCGCACGCGTTTCGACCTGTCCTATTCGCTCTCACAATGGGCCACGGTACGCGGCGTTAGCGTTTATGGAACTTCCGGAGGCTTCAGCGGGCGAGCTCATCCGGGCCAGAGCCTGGTCGGCGACCTGGCGTTCGAGTACAGCGAGACGCGAAACTGGGTGTTCGCCATGGATATCTGGTGGGAGCACGACGGCAATACGCGGGTGGAGGGCGGTTATGGCTCCTACCTCGTGCAGGATTCCGGTTCGGACGATCTGCTCTATCTGGCGCCGGCGATCGAATACAACTGGAGCGACAGGATGGGCGTGATCGCCGGAGCGCGAGTGGGCGCGAGCGGCCGCAATGTCACCGCGACGGTAACTCCCGTTGCGGCCCTCAATATGGTGTTCTGATTCCTCGCGTCAGATATCCGCGCCCGCCATCGCCGCGAGCTTCGCGATCGTGTTCATGTTGCGCGCCGTGCCGGCCCGGGCCGCGGGGATCACGAGTCTGGAGCCAGCCATCCGTTCGCCGTAGGCCACGTAGACCTCGCGCACCCCCAGTGCCACCTTCTCGGTGTCTCGTCCTCTGACTTCGCCAAGAGCACCCGCCGGCGGCGGGTCATCGAGGAAGATTGCGACGGTACTGTTGGGCGGCGCGGTGCTGAAGGGATTCGCGGCGAGCACGGCCGCCATCTCCTCGGCGCTGCGGATGAGCACGCCGACCGGCCTGCCCGCGTAAGTCGCGAGGCATTCTTCGAGCAGCGCCTTGATCCGGGGCGCCTTCAGCCTGCTGCTGAACACCGCATTGCCGGATGCGATGTAGGTCCGCACCTGGACGAATCCGGAGCTCTCGCACATCTTGACGAGAGTCGACATCGGGAGCTTGCCGGTGCCCCCGACGTTCACCGCGCGCAGCAGGGCGATGTAGGTGGTCATGCCACGGGCGTGGTTGATGCGGGCGTGGTTGATGCGGGCGATCAGCGGCTCGTGGTCTCACCGGTCTCGAGGAGCGATTTGAGATTCGAGAGGATCTTCGGCCAGCCGCCGGAAACGGCCTCGATGAATTTCGAATCGCTGCATTCCATGATGTGGGTGATGGTGAGCTTCACGGTATCGTCCGCGGGCTCGAGCTCCACGCTGCAGCGCGAATATCCCTCGGACTTGAGTTCCGGCTTGAATTCGTTGCGCCACTTGAGAACCAGGCGCCGCGGCCGATCGGCTTCAACGATCTCGCCCGCATCGGCGATCCGTCCGTCCGGGAAGATCAGCTTCCACGCGGCTCCAGGCAGCCAGTCGCTCTCCTGATGCATCCCGTACCAGTATTGCTTCATGGTCGCGGGGTCGGTCAATGCGGACCAGAGCTTCTCGGGGGTGGTACGGATGTAGATCACGTACACGAAAGTCGATCTATTCATCACGGTCACCTTCCAGGAGTCGCTTGAGATCGTGCAGCGCCCGCAGCCGCCCCTTCTCGAACTTGCGGATCCAGCGCTCGTAGATTTCCTGCAGTGGCACTGGATTGAGGAAATGCAGCTTCTCCCGTCCGCGCCGGACTGTGGCGACCAGGTTTGCGGCTTCGAGCAGGGCCAAGTGCTGCGAGACGGCCTGACGCGTCATATCGAGGTGTCTGCAAAGGTCGCCGAGTGTCTGTCCATCATGGGCATAAAGAAGATCGAGCAGCCTGCGCCGGCTGGGGTCCGCGAGCGCCTTGAACAGCAGATCGGGGTCGTTCATCCCAGGGTCCGGTGCCGAAGTGATAATAGGCAAGTAATAACTTGCATGTCAATAGCCCGCATCGTTGAGGTTTTCCGAATACAATATTCGCGTATTGGGCCTGTAGCACAGCGGTTAGTGCAGGGGACTCATCGGGAAAAAGGTGCCTGTGCGTGGAAACGCGCACAGTGGACGGGATGAATTCAGGGGAACCTTCGAGCTGTGGATTGCGCCCCAGCTCATGGCAATCCTGAGCCGAGCCGGCGGTACACCGCCGGAAGGTGCAGAGACTACCTGAGGGCTCGAGCGCCCTTAATGACAGGCAGGAGCATCCCGCACCCCACACGACCGGAGTGAGCCGTTGACATCGGCACACTCTGTTCGCGGGTGAAGAGATAGTCCACTCCCGGCGGAAACTCCGGGGCAGAGTGAATCCCTTGGTCGTAGGTTCGAATCCTACCGGGCCCATCGTTTACCACTCCAGGGGCGGCCAAGGAGATCCAGGGAAGGCCAGAAAAACCGGAAAAATACGCCAGTTAAGCACCGCTGCGGTCTGTCGCCGGCTATTGACAGCCACGCATAGGCTGGGGTACATGGCAGGGGTATCTCGCAATTTTGAGAATGCATACCCCAAGAAATGGCCACCCTCAATGAATCGCGTATCCGCGCCGCCAAACCGCGTGAGAAGCCCTACAAGCTGTTCGACGAGCGCGGCCTATTCCTGTTGGTCACGCCCGCCGGCGGCCGTCTCTGGCGATTCCGATACCGGCACGGCGGCGTCGAGAAGCTGCTCACGTTGGGCGCATACCCCGACGTATCGCTGAAGCGCGCACGCGAGAAACGTGACGATGCCCGCAGGGAAGTCGCCGACGGCGTTGACCCGAGTGCGAAGCGCCAGGCCGAGCGCGCCGCGTCCGTGAACACATGGCGGCCGAGTCTTCCGATACGCGATTGCCACCGGTCGCGCCAAGCGCGACATCGCTGCCGACCTCCGGGGAGCCCTGCCACCGAGAACGACTCAGCACCACGCGGCAATCACCGAACCGTTGAAGGTCGGAGAGCTGCTGAGGGCCACTGCCGGCTACGACGGTCAGCCACCAACTGCCGCCGCGCTGAAACTCGCGCCGTACGTATTCGTCCGGCCTGCGGAGTTGCGCGCTGCCGAGTGGTCCGAAATCTATCTGGATGGCGATCATCCCGAGTGGAGGATTCCGGCTGAGCGGATGAAAATGCGCGAGGCGCTCATCGTGCCCCTCTCCAGGCAGGCCGTCGCCATCTTCCGCGAGCTGCGGCCTATCACCGACCGGGGGGGCTACGCGTTTCCAGCGATTGGGGGCGGCGGCCGCCCGATTAGTGAGAACACCCTCAACGGTGCTCTCCGCCGGCTCGGCTACTCCAGCGAGCAGATGACTGCCCACGGATTCCGCACCATGGCGAGCACGCTGTTGAACGAGCGCGGCGTCCATCCGGACCTCATCGAATTACAGCTCGCCCACGCCGAGCGCAACACGGTAAGGGCGGCATACAATCGGGCGCAGCGATTGGCAGAGCGGCGGACGATGATGCAGGAATGGGCGGATTACCTGGACAGTCTGCGGGCGAATGGGACCTAGCACGCTGAAGGGAGCTACATGCGCTTTGTATGGGACGGGGCGAAAGCTGCCGCGAATGCGAGAAAGCACCGCGTATCCTTCGAGGAAGCCAGCACTGTCTTCGCTGACGAACTCGCGGCAACGGCCGCCGACCCGATCATTCCGTCGGCGAGGAGCGGTGGATCACCTTCGGGGCGTCCTCACGCCGCCGGCTACTTGCCGTGTCCCATACCGACGAGGAAGGCGATATCATTCGCATAATCAGCGCACGGCCGGCAACGCGATCTGAGCGGAAGCTTTATGAGGAAGGCTAAAACAGCTCGTACCGACGATTTGCGTCGGGAGTACAAGCGATCGGATTTTCCGAAGGGGTTCGTGCGAGGTAAATACGCCGCGCGATTCGCCGCAGGATCCAATATCGTCCGGCTGGACCCAGAGATCGCCGACGCCTTTCCCACAAGCGAAGCGGTAAACGAAGCTCTTGGCACGGTCCTTCGCGCCGCCAAGAGCGCGCGCGTGGCTAAGCGTCGGTAACCAAAGACCGCGCCACGGCGGCCGCGGAAGATGGGGTCGCGCGCGGCCTGGGTTCGACGTTGCGCACGTCGTCAGCGTTGGTGATTGCTTCAACGCTCAGTCAGGTGAATGTTGCCGCAGCTCGCGGCAAATGTCGAGCGACTGTTGAAGCAGCCGTCCACCATGAGGTCAACTTTTGGTTCATACTCCCGTAACAGTTGATTCATTGCGTCAGCGCCTCTCGCGTCAAGGAGTTGCGGCAAGCTTCGGCGCACTCTCTTTTGGCCCAGGCCAAAAGAGAGTGCGCTTGCTGCAGGGTGCAACGTGATCGGTAGCACCGTGCGGCATCGGCCAATCTACTGGCGCAGCCATTGGCGCGCCCAGGCTCTCATCGAGTCTTGGTCAGGCGTGGACTTTCAGGCTCCAATGCGGACCGCCGAGGCCCACGGTCCTCGCCAAACCTCCTACGGTGTTCGGTGGCGGGACTCCGCCGAAGTACGGGGCTCTTGCCGGCGAGGTCGACGCCAGGGTACTTATCAGGGTACTTTCGAGAGCGCGCGGTGGGCAGCAGCCATTATTTCAAGCACTTACGGTGAGCGTTCGAATCCTACCGGGCCCATTTCCAGCGGCATTGACACAAGCGCCCGAGAATGTCACCCGTGTGCTCGGAATATCGCCTCCACTGACGGCGGGTATCGATTTCGGACGAATTCGCTCTAGCATTAGGGAAGCGGTCCCCATTCGAGGCGATGGAGTGGGCGTCGAGGACAAAAACCAGATGGTTGCGCAGCTCGCCGCCAAAGAGGGCACGCGGCTGCGTCAATTTCTGCGCCGGCGGGTCCGCAACGCCGCGGATGTCCCGGACCTCATGCAGGAGGTGTTTCTGAGGCTCCTGCGTGTTCCGCGCCATGAGTCGATCCGGACCCCCGAAGCGTACCTCATGACGATCGCAAGACATGTCGCGCAGCAGCACAGGCTCGGGACGCTCCCCGAAAACCCCGTGAATCTGGAGGAGGTGCTGGAGGAATTGCGATCTTTTAGCGCCGCGGATCCCCTTCTGGAGGCGACCGCCGAGCAGTGCCAGGTTGGATTGGAGCAAGCCCTCCAGCGCATGTCACCCAAAGTGCAGGCCACGTTTCTGCTGCATCGCCGCGATGGACTCACCATGGATGAGGTGAGCAGGCGCCTCGGCATCTCGAAGCCCATGGCGAAGAAGTACCTGGTCAAGGCGCTCGTGCGGATGCGCAAGCATCTGAAAGAGGGCGAGTAGGTGGCGCATGAGCCCTGAGAGCGGCGTCAATCTCAATGACCAGATCTCCCAGGAAGCCGCGGAATGGCTGGTCGAGCTTCGCACGGGCGACGCCGATCCCGCCGCACGCCGGGACTTCGATGCCTGGCTGCGGGCTTCACCCGAGCACATCCGGGCATTCATTGAAATGGCAGCTCTCTGGCACGAGAGCGGCGCGGTCGACCCGCGGCGCGAGCTCGATGTCGAGGCGATCATCGTCCGTGCCGAAAGCGAGCGGAACATCGTCGAACTGACTCCTGCCGCAGGCGCAGGCGGTGGGGCTGGGGCTGGGGCTGGGGCGGGGGCGGGGGCGGGGGCTGGGGCGGGGGCTGAGGCTTCCATGCCGCCCGAGTCCGCCCTGCCGGACAGGGTGGCTCATCGAGCCGGAGGCAGCGTGCGGAGCTCTCGAGTCAGGGGCGCCGGTTGGGCCGTTGCCGCCGGCCTGTTGGTGGCGGGACTCGCGACGGCGTTGCTACTGCGCTCGGCTCCGCCCATCTCGCAGATCTACGCCACCGGCGTCGGAGAGCGTCGCTCGATCGTACTTCCTGACGGCTCCAAAGTGCTGCTCGATTCGAAGTCCCGGCTGCGCGTCTCCTACGCGGCGGCCACACGGAATGTGGAGCTCCTGCAGGGTCAGGCGCTGTTCGAGGTCGTGGAAAATCCGCAACGACCCTTCCTGGTACACGCCGGGAATGCGCTCGTGCGCGATGTCGGAACGGTGTTCGACGTGAACCGGATCGGCGGCGGTACGATCGTCACGGTCGTCGAGGGACGCGTGGCCGTCGTCACATCCGCGCAGCCGCTATATCTCTCAGCCGGCGAGCAGTTGGATGTGCACCTCGGGCAGTTCTCACTACGGCCCATCCACGTCGACATCAGCTCCCAAACCGCCTGGACGGACGGTCAGGTGGTGCTCCAGTCCGCGACGCTGGCCGACGTCGCGCAGGTGTTCGATCGCTACAGCGCGCGGCGGCTCGTGGCGCGGGATCTGGGGAGGACGCCACTGCGCCTGAGTGGCGTCTTCTCGACGAACCCCAACTTCCTCATGCGATACCTGCGCAGCCGCCCGGACATTGCGGTGACGGGGAACGGTTCGGAAATCGACATCATCCGCAAACCCATCGCGCCTCGGCCATGAGAGTGCTCGGCATCGGACTCCCGCTCGGGGCGCTGATGCGGGCTCTTTGCGCAGCCGCGGCGGTTGTCGCCGGCGCCGCGGTCGCAAATGCCGCGGATGCTCCGCCGGCGCGCGCGCCAACCCGCATTCCCGCGGAAAACCTCGGGCTGGCGCTGCGCACGCTGGCCAAGGAACGCGGTTTTCAGGTCGTATACGTTTCCGGACAGGTCGACCGTCGGACCTCGCACGGCGCCTCGGGTGAGTTGACCGTCGATGAAGCGCTGACCCGAGTGTTACGTGGCACTGGATTGACGTTCTACAGACTGTCGGATAGCGGCATAGTCATCGAGCCGATCGCGAGCCCGGCGCCGCCACGAGTGCCTCACCCGCTTCCGGTCTACGCGGCACAATCGTCACTGCCGCCGGCGAGCCACCGCTCCGTCCAGGCCGCGGCTGCGCCTTCCCGGCTGGGTCCCGTCACGGTGGAAGCCAGCGAGGAGCGACGGGTGCTGCGGCGCAAGGTGGACCGCTTCGTCACCTCCGCAATCGTTCAGCCCTCGGGCGATGCGCTCGATCGTTGGAATACTCCGATCTGTCCACTGGTGGCCGGCCTGCCCAAGGCGTGGGGCGAGCTCATCCTGGAGCGCATCTCGCAGGCGGCCCTCGATGCGCGTGCCCCGCTCGCCGGTCAGGTGTGCCATCCGAACCTTTTCGTGGTGGCGCACAATCAGGTCGCCCAACTCGTCCGGAAATGGTGGACGCAGGATCGAACGGGGTTCAACTTCAACGATCAGGGAATCGAGACCGTCTATCGCTTCTTCCGTTCCAAACGGCCCATTCGCGCCTGGTACAACACCCGTTGGGGGGATCCCGACGGTGGCGCTTGTACGTCGGTCGAATCCGCGGTGGCCCTCGGCACGGGTCTGCCGCAGACCCTCGATGCGCAGGCGTGTGCGAATGGTGTCGATACGCGCCTGACCTATTCGAGCACTGCTGCCAACATCGCATCGGCGATCGTCGTGGTCGACACGAGCCGGATGAAGGGCATGACCACCCGGCAGATGGCCGACTATATCGCCCTGATCGGTCTCGCCGACGTGCGGTTGGACGCGGGTCCCACCCCCGTGCCGAGCATTCTGGAGCTGTTCGGCCGCGAAACGCCGCCGCCGGGGCTGACCCGCTGGGATCGCGCCCTGCTCTACTCGCTGTACAACACGAGTCAGGCGGATAGACTGCAGATTCCGGAGATGGAAATAACGATGGTCAGACGCATCGCGCCGTAGCCGATCGCCGGGAGAAACGAGACTATGACGAGCGCCTGCTCGACTGAGTCAGCTGTCGCGGGTCGCCGCAGGGAGCGCGGGCACTACCTCGCCGGCTCACTGGCGGCGCTGCTTCTGCTGCCGGCGGTCGCGCTCGGCCTCACGCCTCGGGGCGCCCCCGGGTCGCAGAGCGCGACGCCACAAGCGGCACCGACCGCACCGCAGCAGCCTGAGGATAATGCGGGGTTACCGAAGGTCACGATCCAGGCAAGCAAGGAACTGCGGAGCCAGGTCCACAACTTCATCGCCGCCGTGGTCGCTCCACCCCCGCCGCACGAGAGTCTCCTGCGCTGGAACAAGCCGATTTGCCCGCTCGTCGTCGGGCTGCCGCGCAGCTGGGGTGAGCTCATCCTGGCGCGCATCTCACAAACGGCCCGCGATGCCCACGCCGAGCTCGCCGGGAGCCACTGTCAACCCAACCTCTTCGTCGTGGTGAGCCCGCAGCCCGATCAGGTGCTGAAGCAATGGATGGCACAGGATCCGAGGGTCGATACGCGGAACGGACTCGGACCCCTCAAGCGTTTCCTCCACGCCACGCAGCCCATCCGCACGTGGTACAACCCCGAGCACGGCTGCGCCGGCGGCGTCACCAGCCCCGGCTCGGCCGCCCTGAACAGCGCCATAGGTCTGCCCGACGCGGGCCTTGGAAAGCACGTCGGTGCCGGCAACCCCGGCGGCTCCATGGGCCCGTCGTATTGCGGTAACACCATCGATACCCACCTGAGCTATGGTGATGTTCGTTCCATCTCCTATGCGATCGTCGTCGCCGATACCAACCAGCTGACGCAGAAGCACGTCAAGCTCGGGCAGCTGGCGGCCTACGTCAGCCTCGTTGGTCTCGCGGACATCCAATCAGGCACCGATGGGGGAGGGGCGCCGACGATTCTTCGCCTCTTTCACGATCCCAACGCTCCGCAGGGATTGACACCGTGGGATCGGGCTTTGCTCTACTTCCTTTATAACACAAGCCAGTCCGGCAAGCTGCAGCTGACCGACATGGAAGTGTCCATGGTCAGGAAGATCGCACCCTGACTGGAGAGTACCATGACCAGACACAACTTAGTTCCTTTCCTGGCTGCGCTGCTCCTTCTGCCGGTGGTGGCGCTCGGCTCCACGCCTCCAGCCGCATCGCAGTCCGCCGCCGCGAACGCGGCGGTGCCGAAGGTCACGATCGAGTCGGCCCGGCAGCGACAGGCGCTGCGGCGACAGGTGAATCAGTTCGCCGCCTCGGTGGTCGCTCAACAGGGGAGCGAATCCATCGTGCGCTGGAACGAGCCGGTCTGTCCGCTTGTCGCCGGGCTGCCGCGCAACTTCGGCGAGTTCATCCTGGCGCGCATCTCGCAGGCAGCCCGTACCGCCGGCGCGCCGCTCGCCGGGAGCAGCTGCCGCGCGAACCTGTTCGTCATCGCAACCGCGCATCCCGATGTCGTCCTGAAAAAATGGCTGGCGCAGGATCCGGACGTCGACACGCGCGATGGAGTCGAGCGCATGCGGCGCTTCCTCGCATCGACACGGCCCATCCGGGTCTGGTACAACACCGTGCATAGCTGCGACGGCGCCGTCTCGAACGGAGTGGTCGCCGCCGCCGGGCTCAACGCCACGATGGGAGACTCCAATCCCAGCGGGAACCTGGGTCCGTCGTACTGTCAGAACAGCATGGACACGCATCTGAGCTATGGCGACGTCAGATTGATCTATTCCGCGATCGTCGTCATCGACACCGGCAGCCTGGAGCGAGTCACGATCGGTCAGCTTGCGGATTACGTGAGCCTCGTCGGACTCGTGAAGGTCCGGCCGGATACCGACGGCGAAGGTGCGCCGACGATACTGCGGCTCTTTCGGGATCCGAGCCCGCCGCAGGCATTGACGCCGTGGGATCGGGCGCTGCTGTACTCCCTTTATAACACCAACCAGTCGGGCAAGCTGCAGCTGGTCGACATGGAATCCGTCATGGTCGGGCGAATCGCGCGGTAACGGGTTTTGGGACCGCAGGTCATGATCTCCGACTCCGGCACCTACGCTTCTTCCGGAGCGACCCGGCTCGCCCGTCGGGCCCTGTTCGCGTTCATTCTGGTATTCATCGCCTCCCGGACCGTGGTGTTCCTCATCATGGCGCGCCGCATACCCAACATGTACTTCTTCCTGCGCGGCACGCACGTCCATCATCTCAACTACGGCATTTTCCTGCTTGCGGGCGTGGGCGCGTACCTGCTCCTGCGCCGACCCGTGGGCAGGGCTCTGGATGGCGCCGCGCTGGTTTACGGCGTTGCCCTGGCGCTGACGTTCGATGAGTTCGGCATGTGGCTGCATTTGGGCGGCAGCTACTGGCAGCGCGCGAGCATCGACGCGGTGGTCGTCATCGCGGCCGTGCTCGGCCTCATCGCGTTCGCTTCCGATCTGCGCCGGTTCGAGGGCCGCCACATCAGGGCCTCGATCGTCGTTCTGATCGCGCTCGCGGTATTCGGAGTGGCGATGTACGACGCTTCGATGAAGATCGGCCGGGTCGAGGGCCCGAAGCTCGAGGCTCTCGAAGCGGCGTCATCGCCGTAACCGGGACACCTCGGGCACGTTTATCGCTTGGTCTTTGCCTGCAGGTCGGCGCCGGGCGCTGGGCTTGCAGGGCGGGGCCATCCGGTCGCGCTCATCAACAGGGCAGCCATGGCGAGCGGGAGACTCTCGAGCTATCGCGCCAAACGCAGTTTCAGCCGCACCGCGGAGCCTTCGGGCAGCGGGATCGTGGCCGGCTGCGCGCGGCTGCGATTTGTGGTGCAGAAGCATGCGGCGCGCAGGTTGCATTACGACCTGCGCCTCGAGCTCGACGGAGTAATCAAGTCCTGGGCGGTGACCCGCGGACCCTCGCTCGACCCTGGGGACAAGCGTCTGGCGGTGGAGGTGGAGGATCATCCGCTCGAGTATGGGGACTTCGAGGGTACGATCCCCAAGGGCCAGTACGGCGGCGGCACGGTGCAGATCTGGGACCGGGGCTATTGGTCGCCGCAAGTGAAAGGTACGCCCGAGCAGGCGCTCGCGGCGGGGGAGCTGAAGCTGATCTTGGATGGTGAGCGTCTGCGAGGCGGCTGGGTGCTGGTGCGGCTGCGAAACTCGCGCTCGGGTAATCGTCCGAGCTGGCTCCTCATCAAGCATCGCGACGAGTTTGCCCGAGCGGGTGACGGCCAGCCCCTCGATGAGGACCGCTCGGTCGCATCCGGCCGCACCATGGAGGAAGTTGCCTCAGGCAAAGGCCGCGGAGCCAAGCCCTTCATGACGCGGGGGCGCAGGGCCGGGCGGGTCAATGCGGTGTGGAAATCCAACAGAGCCGCCGATCAGGCTTCAGAGCAGGCTTCACAGCAGCCCCCAACACGAGCTCGTCGTCATCGATCGGGCGGCGCGGATCGCACCCGCATGCCGAAGTTCATCGAGCCGGCGCTCTGCCGCCTGTTGCCGCGACCGCCGGAAGGAGCGGGCTGGGCGCACGAGATCAAGCTCGACGGCTACCGGCTCCAGTTGCGGGTGGAAGATGGCCGCGCCAGGCTGCTGACGCGCAAGGGGCTCGACTGGACGGAGCGATTCGCCTCGATCGCGCGCGCGGCCGAGGCGCTGGCGGATTGCGTGATCGATGGCGAGGCCGTGGCGCTCAACCGCGACGGGGTGTCCGATTTCTCAGCCCTGCAGGCGGCGCTCGCCGAAGGGCGGGAGTCGGCGCTGGTGCTCTTCGCTTTCGACCTGATGTTCCTCGACGGCCGGGATCTGCGGACACGGCCGCTCGCTGAGCGCAAGCAGGGGCTCGAGCGGTTGTTGAAATCGCTGCCGGCCGTGAGCCGCGCCCGCCTGCGCTATCTCGAGCATTTCACCAGTCCCGGAGCGGCGGTGCTCGAATCGGCATGCCGTCTGTCTCTCGAGGGCGTGGTCTCGAAGCGCCTGGAGGCGCCCTATGAGTCGGGAAGGACGGGGAGCTGGGCGAAATCGAAATGCCGCGCCGGCCAGGAAGTGGTGATCGGCGGCTGGACCTCGGAGGCTGGCAACTTGAGCTCGCTCATCGCCGGCGTGTACCGGGACGGGCGCCTCGTGCCCGCAGGTCGGATCGGCACCGGCTTCAGCGGCGCGAAGGTGCGGCGGCTCCTGCCGAAACTGAAGCGGTTGGCGAGCCGCGAGAATCCGTTCGGTGAGCCCGTGTACGTGCCTTCCGGTCGACAGGTTCATTGGTTGAAACCGCAACTCGTCGCTGAAATCGAGTTCGCCGGCTGGACGGAGGGCGGCAACATCCGGCAGGCATCATTCAAGGGATTGCGTGAGGACAAACCGGCGCGGGAAGTGCAGGTGGAGAAGGCCGCCCGCGTCGAGTCTGCGCGAGCCACTCTCCGGGCGCTCGCCAAAGATCCAACGTGGCGCGCCCGGCACGCCCCCGGGCGCGAGTCGCGAAGGGCCTCGCCGGGAGGTGTTGTCCTCGGTGTCACAATCTCGAATCCCGACAAGGTGCTGTGGCTGGATGCGGGCGACGGCCGTCCGCTCAGCAAGCTCGAATTCGCCGAATATCTCGCCGCGGTGGGCGAGTGGATGCTGCCGCACATCGAGGGCAGGCCTTGCTCCCTCGTCCGTTACCCGGACGGCATCGGTGGCGAGCGATTCTTCCAGCGCCATGCCATGCCCGGCCTCTCGAACCTGATCAGGCTCGCCCGCGTATCCGGGCACCGTAAGCCCTACGTGCAGGTCGATCGCATCGAGGCTCTGGCGGCCCTCGCGCAAATTGCCGCCCTCGAACTGCACCCTTGGAACTGCGTTCCTCATCAGCCGGAGGTACCCGGCCGACTAGTGCTCGATCTCGATCCCGCGCCCGATGTCGGTTTCGAAACGGTGATCGAAGCTGCCCGAGAGGTGCGCGAGCGGCTCGAAGCCTTGGGGCTCGAAAGCTTCCTCAAGACGACGGGCGGCAAGGGGCTGCATGTCGTCACACCCTTTACTCAGCCGCGCAATGCGGTGCTCGATTGGCCGCTCGTGAAGTCGTTCGCGCGCGAGCTCTGCGCCCGCATGGCGGCCGACAGCCCGCAGCGGTACGTCATCAACATGGCCAAGCGAGTGCGCACCGGCCGGATCTTCCTCGATTATCTGCGCAACGATCGCACCGCGAGCGCGGTCGCGCCGCTCTCCCCGCGTGCGCGCACCGGAGCGCCCGTCTCGATGCCTCTCACCTGGGCGCAGGCACGCGCCGGACTCGATCCGAGGAAATTCACCATCCGCACGGCACGGGCGCTCCTGGGTCGAAGCGCAGCCTGGGAGGAGTACCCCGAAGCCGCACGGCCGCTCGTGCCGGCGATCGAGAAGCTCATGGGTCGGAACGTCCACTCGCCCGTCGTCCGGCGGCGGTCGCCAACATTGGAAAGGCACGCGGAATGAGCGCACTCGAGATTCATGGATTGCTCCAGCAGCAGGCGCGTGCGCTCGAGTCGGAGGTGCAGCGGCGCGTCATGGTGGAACGCGCGCTGGCCGAGCGCGATCGCGAGCTCCGTGACTTTCTCGAGAATGCGCTCGAGGGGCTCCTTAGGGTCGGGCCCGAGGGTACGGTATCCTGGGTGAACGACGCGGGACTCGAGCTGTTGGGTTGCCGCAAGGGGGAGTGCGTCGGCCGGTCGATCGAGGATTTCCATCTCGATCCGCGTGAGGCCAGGGAATCGCTGCGGCGGCTGCTCTCCGGCGAGACGCTGCGCAATCATTCGACCGCGCTGGTCCGCACCGACGGGTCGGTCCGACACGTACGGATCGCCGCCAACACGCAGTGGGATGCGGGACGGCTCGCCCACAGCCGCTGGTACATCCGCGACGATACCCACGAGAGGCTGGCGGAGAACGCCCGCGCTCATCTCGCCGCCATCGTCGAGTCCTCCGATGATGCCATCGTGAGCAAGACTCTCGAGGGCATGATCCGCTCCTGGAACGGAGCCGCGGAGCGGCTCTTCGGTTATACCGCGGAGGAGGCGGTCGGGCAGCCGATCGCGCTGATCATCCCCGCGGAGCGCGTGCAGGAGGAGCAGGAAATCCTGGAGAGGCTGCGCCGCGGAGAGCGCATCGACCACTTCGAGACCGTGCGGGTCGCGAAGAACGGTCGCCGTATCGAGGTTGCGCTCACCATCTCTCCCATCCGCAATGCCGCCGGCGTGATCGTCGGGGCGTCGAAGATTGCGCGCGACATCAGCGAGCGAAAGGTGTCCGAGCAGGCGCAGGAGCGCACCATCGGTGAGCTCACCCGCGCCGAGGAGGCGCTGCGCGAGGCGGACCGGCGCAAGGACGAGTTCCTCGCCGTGTTGGCGCACGAGCTGCGCAACCCCCTGGCGCCGATCCGTTACGCGGTCGCCTGGGCGAAGAAAGACGGCCGTGGGGAAGCCGGCCGCCTGCAAGCGCAGGCCATCATCGAGCGTCAGGTCGAGCACATGAGTCGCCTGCTCGATGATCTGCTCGATGTCTCGCGCATCACCCGCGGCACGCTCCTCCTGCGACGATCGTCCGTGCAGTTGTCAGCGGCGCTCGCGGCGGCGCAGGAATCGGCACGGCCGCTGCTCGAGGCCAGAGGTCATACGCTTGTGCTGAAGGTACCGGAGCCGGTGCGGCTCGTGGCCGACCCGGTGCGGCTCGCACAGGTGCTCGCCAATCTTCTGGTCAACGCCGCCAAGTACACCGACACCGGCGGCCGCATCGAAGTCGAGGCCGGTCGCGAGCAGGAAGAGCTCGTGGTCGCGGTTCGCGACAACGGCATCGGCATTTCGGCCGAGATGATGCCGAGGCTGTTCACGCTCTTCGCGCAGGCATCGCCCGCGCTCGAGCGCGCGGAAGCGGGGCTCGGTATCGGCCTGTCGCTGGTGCGCGGGCTGGTGGAGCTGCACGGTGGCACGATCGCCGCTCACAGCAAAGGCGCCGGCCACGGAGCCGAATTCGTAGTGCGGCTGCCGATCGGCGACCCGGTCGGTACCGAGCCCAACAGTGAGTCGCGCGGCGCGCGGACGAGTCCGCAGACGCCGCCGCTTCGGGTGTTGGTCGCCGATGACAATTGGGACAGCACCGCGAGCTGTGCCGCTCTGCTCGAGAGCTGCGGGCATCAGGTGAGCGTCGCCCACAGTGGCCGCGAGGCCTTCGAGCTCGCCTGCAATCTGCGGCCCGATGCCCTGGTGCTCGACATCGGTATGCCGGAGCTCAATGGCTATCAGGTGGCGCAGCGGATCCGCGGCACGGGCTGGGGCCGGGTGGCCACCCTGATCGCCATCACCGGCTGGGGCCAGCAGCAGGACAAGCGACGGGCGCTCGAGGCGGGTTTCGACCACCACCTGACAAAGCCCATCGACCCCAACACCCTGGAAGGGCTGCTGCAGCGCGTGGCAGCCCACCCGCCGGTCGAACAACCTTGAGCTGTAGCTAGGCAGTAAAGGCTGGCCTTAAGTCCGGCCAGTGGCGCACAATCAGCGCCCCCGGGCCATCCATAAACGAAGAGTCAGCAGAGGAACGACATGGCTACCAAGCTCGAGAAGACCCTGAAGCGCGAGATCGACGTGGACGGCAAGGCGTACATGCTGGCCATCTCCCCTGAGGGTTTGAAGGTCACCGAAAAGGGCAGGCGCAAGGGGCAGGAGCTCAGCTGGAAGGGCCTGCTGAACGGCCAGGGAGCGGCACCGACCGCGGTCGGTGGCTCCATGGAGACCGGGGCGGCTGCGGAAGAGTAGTCGCGGGAAAATGGCCGCTCATCCATGAGCGAACGGCGCACGAGCGAGGAGAGCCTGCGGGACCTGCTCGCGCGCGTGCACGAGCGGCTGGGCGATGCCTCGGTGGATGCCGAGTCGCGCAAGCTCCTCTCGGCGCTGGTGCGTGACATCGATCGCGCTCTGGCTCGAGGCAGCGCGCGTGGTGCGGCCGATGCGGCCGGTGCGGCCGGCACGCATGCCCCACGCCTCGAATCCCTCGCGGTACGGTTCGAGGCGGATCACCCGGCGCTCGCCGAGGTAATCCGCGAGGTGATCGACGCATTGGTTCGAGTGGGGATCTAGCCGAGGTACAGGGGCGTGCCCCGCCGCCGCAGGTGGCGGAGCCCCGAGCAAAAAACCGCGCTTTTTGCTCGAGGCGCGCTGGGCCGGGCAGGAGCCCGGATCCAGCGCTTCAAACTAGTCTTCCATCAGGAAACTGCGCAGCTGCTCACTGCGGCTCGGATGCCGGAGCTTGCGCAGCGCCTTCGCCTCGATCTGACGGATCCGCTCGCGCGTGACATCGAACTGCTTGCCGACTTCCTCGAGGGTGTGGTCGGTATTCATGTCGATGCCGAAGCGCATGCGCAGCACCTTGGCCTCCCTCGGAGTGAGCTGCGCGAGCACCGCGTGCGTGGTCTCGCGCAGTGATTCCATGGTCGCCTGATCGATCGGCGATGCCACCGATTGATCCTCGATGAAATCCCCAAGGTGCGAGTCCTCGTCGTCGCCGATCGGGGTCTCCATGGAGATCGGCTCCTTTGCGATCTTGAGGACTTTGCGTACCTTGTCCTCGGGCATCTCCATGCGCACGGCGAGCTCCTCCGGCGTCGGCTCCCGGCCCATCTCCTGCAGCATCTGCCGCGAGATGCGGTTCAGCTTGTTGATGGTCTCGATCATGTGCACCGGGATGCGGATGGTGCGCGCCTGGTCGGCGATCGAGCGGGTGATGGCCTGGCGGATCCACCACGTGGCATAGGTACTGAACTTGTAGCCGCGGCGGTATTCGAACTTGTCCACCGCCTTCATCAGGCCGATGTTGCCTTCCTGAATGAGATCGAGGAACTGCAGCCCGCGGTTGGTGTACTTCTTGGCGATGGAGATGACGAGACGCAGGTTGGCCTCCACCATCTCCTTCTTGGCGCGCCGCGCCTTGGCCTCGCCGATCGAGACCTCGCGGTTGACCTCCTTGATCTCGTTGATGGAGAGGTGGAAGGCGCCTTCCAGCAGCTCGAGCTTCTTCTGCCGCCGCTCGATCTCGTCCTTGAACTTCGCGAGCGGCGCCGAGTACTTCTTGGCCGCCTTCACGTGCTTGGCGAGCCAGCGGAGGCTGGTCTCGTTCTTCGGGAAGCTGGCGATGAAATCCTTGCGCGGCATGCCGGCATCGCGCACGGCGATGATCATGATCTCCTTCTCAAGCTGGCGCACCTCCGCGACGTGGGTGCGCAGATTCAGGATCAGCGCATCGAACATCCGCGGGGAGAGCTTGAGCTCCATGAATTCGTCGGCGAGCTTCTTGCGGGACTTGAGGGTCTTGGGGTCGCGTGCACCGTGCTTCTCGATCCCCGAGAGCACGTGTGCGTACGACTTCGCGACGCTGGCGAAGCGCGCAGCGGCTTCCTGCGGGTCGGGGCCGGTATCGACCGCCTCTTCTTCTTCCGCGCTCTCGACGCCGTCTTCTCCTTCCTCCTCGTCATCCGCCTTGGCCTCTTCCCTGACCAACTCCATCTTGGTCGGATTCTGCGGCTGGGCGATGACGTCCGGCGCATTGGGATCGACGAAGCCGACGATCACATCGACGAGCCGTGCCTGACCGGCCCTGACCGGCTCATAGGCCTTGAGCAGGAAATCATGGGTCGGCGGATAGAGCGACAGCGCCCGCCGCACGGCCTCGAGACCTTCCTCGATGCGCCGGGCGATGCGGATCTCACCCTCGCGGGTAAGAAGCTCCACGGTGCCCATCTCGCGCATGTACATGCGCACCGGATCGGTGGTACGGCCGAGCTCCGCATCGAGCGCCGCGAGCGCGGCGGCGGCTTCCTCGATCGCCTCTTCGTCGGCAGGGGCGGAAGGCTCGCTCGCGAGTAACGACTCGGTATCCGGTGCCTTCTCATACACCGGGATGCCCATGTCGTTGATGGTGTTGACGATGTCCTCGATCTGCTCCGGATCGACGATCTCCGACGGCAGGTGGTCGTTGACCTGCGCGTACGTGAGATAGCCCTGCTCCTTTCCGCGGGCGATGAGTAGCTTCAACTGAGACTGACGATCTTCGGGCATGACAGGCGCGCGGCGCTCGAGACCCAGGGGGCGCTTTTCCGCGGCATGAGCAGCATGAGTCGGTCCCTCCTTGTGGGCGCCGTGCCGCGTACCCGCCTCGGCGGCGGGTGCGTGCGCAGCGGCCGTGCCGCTCGCCTTCCTGACCGGCGCCGGTTTACCGTGAGCCAGGCGCGGTCGGGCCGCCGCCGGGCGAGACTGCGGCCCCGCGGCGCGGGCCGGGACGGTCGTGTCCCGCGC
>JBOIAQ010000027.1:0-44126 GCA_050739115.1 Steroidobacteraceae bacterium
GCAGATGCGTGCCGGCTCGCTCAAGGGCAAGCACGTCGAGGTGCTCCTTGGGCGTTGGCAGGCCGAAGGGCTGTCCGCCGGGACGCTCAAGAACCGCCTGGCGCACCTACGCTGGTGGGCGGAGAAGGTGGGCAAGGCCGGGATGATCCCGGCGGACAACGCCTGCCTGGCCATCCCTGACCGGCGATTCGTGACGAACGAGGATAAGGCTCGCGAGCTCGGGGACGGCCTCGAGCGCATAGGCGACCCCTACGTCCGTGTGAGCCTCGCGCTACAGCAAGCGTTTGGCCTCCGGCGGGAGGAGGCCATCAAGTTCCAGCCGAGCTACGCCGATGAGGGCGACCGCATCGTGCTCAAAGGCTCGTGGACGAAGGGTGGTCGACCCCGAGTAGTGCCCATCACGACGCCGGAGCAGCGCGCGGTGCTCGATGAGGCGCACCGGCTCGCCGGGGCCGGCTCACTCATTCCGGCCCACAAGAGCTACATCCAGCAGCGGCATACGTATGACGGGCAGTGCAAGACGGCCGGCCTCAGCCATATGCATGGGCTACGGCACCGTTATGCGCAAGCCCGATACCAGGCGCTGACGGGCTGGAAAGCGCCCGCCGCCGGCGGTCCGGTTGCGCGGGCGCTCACGGCCGCGCAACGCTTGCAGGATTCCCTCGCTCGCCAAACCATCAGCCGCGAATTGGGCCACGAGCGCCCGGAGATCACGGCGGTGTATCTCGGACGGTAAGACGGCGGGCAAGTGGGCTATCGGCCGCATTGGCTGGATGAGCTCGGCCGCGTGTTTGCGCGTGTCGCCTTCGATCGGCTCTTCAAAGAGTCGGCCGCGCGGGAACCGCGCCAAGAACCCGCAGAGGGTGACTCGGGGGGAAGGCGGTACCGCCAGCCGGCGACGACTTGGCGGGCGGGAGCGCTGCTTTCAAGCAGCGTTAGCGATGGGCGCCGCGCTCCCCGAGCAGTTCGCCCGCAAGCGGTCCAGGTAATCAGCCCACGCTTGCATCATCTGCCGGCGCTCCCTGAGCCGCTGGGCGCGGTTATAGGCACCGCGGACCTTGTTTCGCTCCGCGTGGGCGAGCTGCAACTCGATCAGATCCGGATGCCAGCCCTGCTCGTTAAGGGCTGTCGATGCCATCGAGCGGAAACCGTGGCCCGTCATTTCCTCGCCGGAATAGCCGAGCCTGCGCAGCGCGGCATTGATCGTGTTATCGCTAATCGGACGCGTGGCGCTGCGAAGGGAGGGAAACAGATACCGGCCGTGGCCTGTGATGGGCTGCAGCCCCCGGAGGATGTCAAGAGCCTGTCTCGAGAGTGGCACCAGATGCGGCTCAGCGGCCTTCATCTTCATGCGCTCTCCAGGGATCCGCCACTCACCGACCTTCAGGTCGAACTCGCTCCAGGTCGCTTGTCGAAGCTCGCCAGGTCGGACGAATACATAGGGCGTCAGGCGCAGCGCGAACGCGGTGCTCGGTTGGCCGACGTATCCGTCGATGGCGCGAAGTAGTTCACCGATCTTTGCTGGTTCCGTGATCGCGGCGAAGTGGCTCCCGGTGACCGGCGGTAGCGCTCCGCGCAGATCCGCCGTGCAGTCGCGCTCGGCGCGGCCAGTGGCCACGGCATACCGTAGGACCCTCGAGCAGATGGAGCGTGTCCGGTGAGCGGAATCATTGGTGCCGCGCAACCCGATGCGCCTGAGTACGGCTAGGAATTCGGGCGGGGTGATCTGAGCGATCGGGCGACCGCCCAGGTGCGGGAAGATGAAACGCTCGAGGCGGCTGCGCTCTCGGCTGAGGGTGCTATCCGATAGCGTCCTCTCCTGCAGCGAGAGCCACTCGCGAGCGACTGCTTCAAACGTGTTGGCTTGGGCTACCTTCTCGAGCTTGCGGCGCGAACTCGGGTCGACGCCGGTACCGAGGAGCTTGCGAGCTTCCTCGCGGGCATCTCGCGCGCCCTTGAGGCCGACGTCCGGATAAGCGCCGAGCGAGAGCAGCTTCTCGCGGCCCGAGAAGCGATACTTTAGGCGCCAAAGCTTGGAGCCGTTTGCGCACACGAGCTGATACAGACCGCGCTCGTCGAACAGCTTCGTATCCTTGGTGGCCGGCTTTGCGGCGCGCACCGCGAATTCGCTGAGAGCCATGGGGGTAGAATTCCTGGAGCACCGATTCCTACCCCCATACCTACCCCCAACAACACGTGGCTGTCAATGCCTCACGGCAGACGGCAGTAGCGTCTAATAACCGGAATTACTAGGGTATTTCAGCCTCCTGCAGCTCTTGATGGCCTTCCCTGGAACCCCACTTGGTGGGCGGTACTGGGATCGAACCAGTGGCCCCTGCCGTGTGAAAGCAGTGCTCTACCGCTGAGCTAACCGCCCATCTCCTGAGGGGCAGCAAGTCTATCGGCCCCGCGCGGCTGAGGCAACGGCAGGGAGGCGCGGCGGCCACGGCCTTGGTACCATGCGCGCCCCCCGAGTAGAGCGATGCTGGCGCTAGTTGTTCCATGACCGTCGTCACCCGATTCGCCCCGAGCCCCACCGGACTGCTTCATGTGGGGGGAGTGCGCACCGCCCTTTACAGCTGGTTGTACGCCCGTCGCTCCGGCGGCAGGTTCGTTTTGCGCGTTGAGGACACCGACCGCGAGCGCTCGACGGACGAGGCGGTGCGGGTGATCCTCGATGGGATGGCCTGGCTCGGACTCGACGCCGACGACGGTCCTTACTTCCAGTCGCAGCGCTTCGACCGTTATCGCGCCGTGATCGGGGAGATGCTGGCCGCGGGCAGGGCGTATCACTGCTACTGCACCAAGGAGGAGCTCGATGCGATGCGCGAGGAGCAGATCGCGCGCAAGGAGAAGCCGAGGTACACGGGTCGCTGCCGCGATCGCAAGGAGCCGCGACCGGGGGTGGCGCCGGTGGTGCGTTTCCGCAACCCGCTCGAGGGGTCGGTAGTGGTCGATGACCTCATCCATGGACCGGTCACGTTCCAAAACGCGGAGCTCGATGACCTGATCATCGCCCGCTCCGACGGGACGCCCACCTACAACTTCTGCGTCGTGGTGGACGATCGGGATATGGGTATCACTCACGTCATCCGCGGCGACGACCATCTCAACAACACGCCGCGGCAGATGAACATGCTGCGTGCGCTCGGCGCGACGCCCCCCGTTTATGCGCATGTACCGATGATCCTGGGCCCCGACGGCGCGAAGCTCTCGAAGCGCCATGGCGCGGTGAGCGTGCTGCAGTACGAGGAGGAGGGGTACCTTCCGGATGCGCTCCTCAATTACCTGGTGCGACTCGGCTGGTCGCATGGCGATCAGGAGGTGTTCACCCGGCAGGAAATGATCGCCGCATTCGACATCCGCGACGTCAACAAGGCGGCTTCCGCGTTCAACCCCGAAAAGCTCCTCTGGCTCAACCAACAGCATATGATGCGCTCGCCGCCGTCGGCGCTCGTGCCCCACCTCACCGCGCAGCTTCGCCGCCTGGGGTTGCACTGCGACGATCAGCATCTGCTCGAGGGCGTCATCCTGGCGCAGCGCGAGCGGTCGAAAACCCTGAATGAGATGGCGCAGAACAGCCGGTTCTTTTTCACCGAGAGTGTCGAGATCGATCCCAAGGCCGCCGCCAAGCACCTCGCGGCCGGTGGCCTCGAGATGCTCGCCAAGGTCCGCGAGCGGCTGGACGCGCTGCCCGCCTGGAACGCCGCGGCCATCAATGGTGCTCTGAACGATATCGCAACCGCCCTCGGCGCGGGCCTCGGCAAGGTTGCGCAGCCGGTCCGGGTGGCCGTCACCGGCACGGCCGTCTCTCCGCCTATCGATGTGACGCTCGAGCTGCTCGGCCGACAGCGTTCGCTGGCGCGCATCGGCGCGGCAATCGCGCACTGACGCAACCGCGACCCAATCGCGGCGCGCAGGCCAATCAGGGAATGGATTTGCTGCCGGTATTGGACAGCGCGCTCGCCAGGCCGCTCGTGGTATAGGCGTTCACCGCGAAATACCACGTGCCGCTCGCCAGGCTGCTCACGGTGTAGCTCGTCGTCCCCGGATTGGCTACGGTGATGACCTTAGTCATGGAGGAGGGCGAGTTGCCATAGTAAATGTGATACCCAGCGAGATTCGTGAGACCCGAGCCGTTGGTATTGGTGGTGGGAGCGGTCCAGGTGAGCTTCGCGCTACCCGTGGCGCCGGATCCCGAGCCCGAACCGGACGCCTGGCTCACGGTTATCGAGAACGGAGCGAGCGAGGCGCTGGCATGGCCGGTACTGGTCGAAATCACGATGTTGGAGTACGCCCCGACGTTCGCGGCCGCTGGAGTCCCTGAGATCGTGCCGGTCGCGATACTGAACGACGCCCAGGTCGGCTTATTCTTGATGCTGAACGACAGCGAATCTCCGTCGGACTCGCTCGCTTTGGGCGTGTAGCGAGCACCGACGCTTGCCGTCTTCGGCGGCGTGCCGGAAATGGTTGGGGTGATATTGCGCAGGACTTTGACAGTAAAGGGAGCCAGCGAGGCGCTCGCCACGCCGTCGCTCACACTGATCACGCTCGTCGTCGAGCTGCCGACATTGGCGGTCTCCGGCATGCCGGACAGCGGTGCTCGTACTGAAAGTGGCCCACGAGGGCTTGCCCGATATCGAGAATCTCAGCGTATATCCGCTTGGACCCTTCGCGGTCGGCGTGAAACGATACGTGTGCCAGCCGAGTGCCAGCCGAGGACGGAGGTCGGCGGTGTACCGGAGATCGTCGGCTTGACTGTACTCGCGACCGCTGCGTTGCATGCGAGAAACGCCGCGAGTGCCCAGCCAGCAATTGCAAACTGACGCAGGCGCGGCAGACGCCCGACGTTGGAATCCTGCATGCGTGTATTCCCCGACAATGTTGTTGACTGCTGTCAGGGCCGCAACGCGGACGAATGTCCGCGACAACTCCCCGCGGACATCAGGTCGGATGACGGCCGCCGCCTCCTTGCGGTGCCGGCAACCCCGCTGTCTCATCGAGCCGTCGTACAGCCCGCTGAGACCGGTAGCTTTGCGTCCCCGCCTCACGGCGAGTTTGCCCTTGACCCTTAAGTTAGGGTGTTGTGTGCGGTCTGCGCAAATGTCTCGATCGAAAGACGCACGAAGGTGGCGACAGCATGTGTCTTTAGCGACGGGAATGCGGACGCTCGTCCGGTAAGTGGCGAGCCAGTAGCGGCGCCGTCTCGCGTCATCTGCCACAATCGCCGCCGATTGCAGCCGCGGTAGAGGGGCGGGGTCGGTGCCTGCCGTCTGAATAGCGCGCCACGCCAGGGACAGGCGGGAAATGCGCTTTTTCTTGACAGTCCGCCGGGGCTTCCGTACCTTCGCCCGCCTCCCGTGGGGCCATAGCTCAGCTGGGAGAGCGCTTGCATGGCATGCAAGAGGTCGGCGGTTCGATCCCGCCTGGCTCCACCACCCCTTCGGCTCGAACCCGCTTCAGCTCAGCCCTTGGGCAGAACGATCGGTCGCTCACGCAGCAGCAGCACCCAGTCGCCGTTTTCCATGAGCGCTTCGCGTCCGAGCTCGCGCAGCAGTGCGGTGAGCGCGTGGTGCCTGTCATGCCGCGTGGGATGACGGTCAAGGCGCTCGGCAAAACGCCTGGCGCGCTGGAAGATTCCCGCGAAACGAGCGTACTGGTTGACCTGAGTCCTCAGGCCCAGCCGCTCGACGTAGGTCTCCCAGAGCGCGGCGGCGATGGGCGCGAACCCCATGAGCACGACGAGCCATCGGTGCCAGAGCGGCTGCGTTTCGAGACGGCTCCAGAACACCACCAGAATGGCGGTGGCGAGGAGGCCCGCGCCGAGGAACACCCGCGAGCGGCGCTCGAGGAGGTGCAACCGCGTGCGCTGCGATTGCGCGCGATCGGCGTAGTACGTGGCCTGGCCACCGACCCAGTGCTCGATCGCAAGATCCGAGTGTGCCGTCTGTGAGGGTGTGACCGCCGCGGCGGCCCGCAGCGCCTCGCGTATCCACCGCAGCTCATCGAGTTGCTTGCGCAGATAAGAAGATGAGGCGCTGTCGGGAAGGCCGGCGAGCCGCCAGTAGAACTGCACACGCAGTCCTTCGGCGAGCGCACGATAGTCGAGGTAGCGGCCCTGGACGTCCCGCCGTCCCTGCCAGAGCAGTAAGGCGGTGAGCGATGCGAAGGCGGCCAGATAGCCCGCAGGCAGCGCGCGCCAAGGCAGGATTTCCGCATACAGCTCAAAAGTCAGCGCGAGCAGCGCCGCGAACAGCAACGCGAGCCTCAGCACTACCCGGGTGATCCGTTGGTAGTGGCGTGCCAACAGGTCGGCGGCGGCGAACGCCGTCGCGAGAGTCTTCTCGCTCGCGGAGCGGGATGCGATGTCAGGTAGGAGCGACGCGGCCGCCTCCGGCAGCCGGTCGATGATCGAGCGGCGCAGGGGCTCACCGTTGAATCGCTCGATGCGGCTGCACAGGGTGTGGAACAGCGCCTCGTCCCCCTCCTGGGGAAGCAGCCATTCAGGCTTCTTCGTCGATTGATCCGTTTGCCCGGCCCGCGCCGCGTGAATGTGGTAGACGGGGCCGCCGTCATCGGCATCGAGCGGCCGCAGGCCCGCTTCCGGCGCGCCGGAGGGCCCTTCGAGCTTCAGGCGGACCACCGTGGCGGTTCCGGCGATCGAGGTGGTCGGCCGCCCGTCCCAGAGCGCGAGCAGCAGGTGACTCTGCTGGGCGAGAAAGATGTCCACGGCACGGTAGCATCGCTCCCGCCGTTCATGCGGGGTCAGCTGCCCATGGTCCGATCCCGCCTCCGGCGCCACGACGAACACTTGCTCGGGCGGAATGCGTCGCAAGAGAGCGTGGAACTCGGCGACGCTCTCGGGGAAGTCGCGCTCGTATTCCGCGACTTCCAGCGGCAGAGGCACGAGCAGCTCGTGACCCTCCTCGAGCGCCACTTCAGCAACCAGGCGGTCAGCGCCTTCAGCGAGCGCGCTGACGATTCTCAAGGGAGTCGACCGATAGCGTCCGCGCAGCTGCGCGAAGAGATCGCGAACGTGCCCGCGATGTTGGGGAAGGTCCGCGGTACGCAGGTGACGGTGTCCGGTGACGGCGATGACGATCGGCAGCCGCCCGTCCGGCGCGGCTGACCGGGCCGGCTCCAGAGCTGCGGCGCCTTCTGCAGCGGTCGTCGTCAATGTCTGGCTTCGAGAAAGCGCCGCTGATCCTCGGGCGAGTCGAGCTCCGCGGCGAGCCGGCGCTCGAGGTCGGCGAAATCCTTGGCCACGTCGGCAGCGCGGTCCACCAGGACAGCTGCGATCGGCCCCAGGATGCGCGCGAGGCGTATCTCCAGCTCGCGTAACTGCTCAGCAGAGACCCGCGTGCCCGGTCCAAGAGGGTCATGGAGCCTCGCCGCGGGCAGGCCGTTTACCACAGCGGGCACCGGCTGCACCGGGTGCTCGTGTGTGCTGCTGGGCAGCCACTGGTGAAGGAACCCGCAGAGCCGCTCGTAATGAGCCTTGCGGGGCGATGGGAACCCGTCGAGCCAGTGTTGACTGCTCAAGAAGTACTCGAGGCTTTTCGAGGGCAGCACGTTCTCGAGGCGAAACGGCAGGATGCGCAGGTCCTTGGATACGGCGCGCTCGACCTCGCGCCGCACCTGCGGGGAGCTGTTGCTGCTCGCCGAGAAGACGAGAATCATGACCCGGGCGGCGGATATCGCGTCGATGATCTCGCAGGCCCACTCCGTCGCGGGTAAGACGTCCCGCGGTGCGATCCAGACGGTGAAGCCCTTCGCTTCGAGATGTTCCGTCAGCTCGTAGGCGCAGTCGCGATCGGGCTGGGAGTAGCTGACGAAGATGTCACGTGCCACGGCTGGGTCCCCCGATCATCTTCAATGCCTTGTCCAGGCTCTTGCGCATGCGCTCGAAAGCCGCTCCAAGTGCCGCGATCTCATCACCCCGTCCGCTTTCGAACGCCACGCTGGTTCCCTGTCCGAGGCTCACCTCATGCGCGTGGCGGGCCATCTGTTGCAACGGGCGCACCACCGTCCAATAGACCGTGACATTGACGATGACGAGCAGACCGGCCAGCACCGCTGCGGTCACCGCCATGACTCCGGAGAAGATCTGGTGTGCCGCGACCGCCGCGTTGGCAAACGGCACCGACACGATTTGCGCGCCGATCACCTCATTGGCGCCCCAACCGAAGCCGTTGTCCTTGCCATAGCGCGCGATGAGCGTCGCCGGCGCAGCAGAGGCCAAGCCGTGGCATGAGAGGCATTCCGGCGAGGAGCGGATGGGGCGAGCCAGATACAGCGAAGGCCCCATCGGGGTTGCGCGCTCGCCCTCGATCTGCTGAGTATTCGGGTGATCTCGGAACTGATCGATGATGTCCGCTTCCCAGTCGGTCGCTCGATCGCGTGGATTGCTGGGATTCAGCGCCGCCTCCTTATAGGTGAAGGCCGGATGGAGCTTGCGCAGTGCCGCGAAGGTCTGGGTGGCCGCATAGAACGGAATGCTCTGCGGCAGGAAAGTGTCCTGCATGCGCCCGACGAGCAACGGGTCGATTTCGCTCGCGGTGTAGGCGCGGCTCGCGAGCGCGCTATCCAGCATGAGGCCGGCGGTGGCGAGCACCTCGCGGCGGGCGCCCGAGCGCTGCAGCGACGTGAAGACCTCGTGCGCGATCCAGCCCGCCAGCGTGAAGGCGATGATGAACACCACGTTGAGCCGGACCAGCAGTTTCATTTTCGTCTGCAGCCTCGCGGCGCAGCTACCCCCACGGTCATCTGAAAAGTATACGGGACAGTCATGGCGTCCACTATACGAGAGTGCGCCCGAAGCTCAGCGGCAGAGTCGGCTCCGCGGTCCCGCGATGCGCGGGTCCGATCGGGCTCGTGCGGCGTTAATATCCTCCGCCATGAGACTTTTGCGCTATGGCACCGCGGGCCACGAGCAGCCCGGAATGCTCGACCCCCACGGTCGGATCCGCTCCCTCGCCGGCAAAATCGCCGATCTCGGTCCGCAGCATCTTTCCCCGGCCGGACTTGCACGTCTGGCCGCGATCGATCCGGCCTCGCTCCCCGTCGCGCCCGGCAAGCCGCGGCTCGGCGTACCGGTTGCCGCGACCCGGAAATTCATCGCCATCGGCCTCAATTACGCCGATCACGCCGCCGAGTCGAATCTGCCGCTTCCCACGGAGCCCGTGGTCTTCACCAAGGCCGTGAGCTGCCTGCAGGGCCCCAACGACGATGTCATGCTCCCCCGAGATTCGAGGAAAACGGACTGGGAGGTCGAGCTCGGCGTGATCATCGGCACAACCGCGCGTTATGTGGAGGAACGGGACGCCCTGGAGTACGTCGCCGGCTACAGCATCGTCAACGATCTCTCGGAGCGGGAATACCAGATGGAGCGGGGCGGCAGTTGGGACAAGGGTAAGGGCTGCGACACCTTCGGGCCGGTCGGCCCCTGGCTCGTCACACGGGATGAGATCGCGGATGTGCAGAGCCTCGAAATGTGGCTCGACGTCAACGGGCATCGCATGCAGACCGGCAACACGCGAACGATGATCTTCGGTGTGGCCGAGCTGGTGAGCTATATCAGCCGGTTCATGACTCTCGAGCCCGGCGATATCATCACCACGGGAACCCCGCCCGGCGTTGGTCTGGGCCGCAAGCCCGAGCCGGTCTATCTCGCACCGGGTGACACGATGCGGCTCGGAATCGAAAAGCTCGGTGAGCAGCGCCAGTCGGTCATCGCCTGGCGACGCTGACCCAACGGCTCAGGCCAAGCTCGAGCCTCTCACATTGGGCCGGCGTGTCCGCAGGCTGTCGCGATCCAATTCGCTCCGGGCGAATCAGTCGCTGTCGGCGGTTTGCTCCGGCTTGCGGGAGTCCTGGACCTGCTCGCGGCTGCTCCTCCAGGTGTCATAGCAGCGAGGATGGAAATGCAGGGTCAGGGCCTCGCCCTCGAGACGCGCTTCGACTTCGTATTCGATCTCGTCGGGGCTCACGAGCACGCGGCAGAAATCGCACGGCGCACCGCAGCTCTTGCCGCCCCACATGCGTCCGGGTATGGCGCTGCGCAAGGCCGACACTGAAAGCCTTCCGGACCGTTGTTCCGGCGCAGGAGCATCGCTCCCGGCCAGTTGCGACCCACTCATACTGACTTCCTGCTCACGGCAGGGCCGAGCGTGCGACCCGGTATATTGTTAACAACCCCGCGTGGGCACTATAGCACATCCACGCTGAAGGGCGGCTGAGCGCATCGCTAATCGCCGTACATCCGCGAACATACGCGGCCATGAGTTCGTCCCTTGGTTCATCCGAATACCCTTTACCTCAATGGTGGCTTTCCGCTATGGTTTGTCGGCCGGACAGTCCCCTGAAGGCTAGCCGGTACGCATTACTAGAATCTTGCAATCGGGGCCTTGAGTCGCACGGAAATCCGGACGCACTTTGCGGGAGATTGTCCGTGGTTCAGAGCGGACTGTCGGCGAAGCGGCGACTGGAACCGCCGCGACTGCCCGGCAGAACACTCCATACCCGGGGCCTGAGGCACCGGCGGCCATCTTTTGCCGGCATCGACCGGCTCCCGCTCTTGATACGCCTTGAGCTCGGCGCCGGGCGCGCAGCCCGGCTATGACGTTGGAGTATGAGAATGCATTCCCCAGGACAAGCATCAGAGTCCCGACGCCGCAAGACCAACGGGACCGCGCGAACCGAACTTGACACCCTCGATTTGCGCGAGGTGCTGCGCGCGCTGCGATCGGTGCGCGACGGGGATTTCTCCGTACGGCTGCCCGGTGACAAGGCGGGGCTTGCCGGTAAGGTCGCCGATACGTTCAACGAGATCGTGGGCTCCAACGAGCGGCTGGCCAAGGAGCTCGAGCGCGCCGGGCGCATCGTCGGCAGGGAAGGACGCACGCGCCATCGCGTGGCGCTCGATCACCGCTCCGGCTCCTGGGGCGCCATGGAAAGCTCAGTCAACACGCTGATCGACGATCTTCTCTGGCCGACGACGGAAGTGACGCGCGCCATCGCGGCGGTCGCCAAGGGCGATCTGTCGCAGACCATGAGCCTCGAGGTCGACGGCCGACCGCTGCAGGGCGAGTTCCTGCGCTCGGCCAGCATCGTCAACGCCATGATCGAGCAGATGAGCGCCTTCACCTCGGAGGTGACGCGCGTGGCGCGCGAGGTGGGCACCGAGGGCAAGCTCGGCGGCCAGGCGGCGGTCGCCGGCGTTTCCGGCACCTGGAAGGACCTGACCGACAGCGTCAACTCCATGGCGAGCAACCTCACCGGCCAGGTGCGCAACATCTCCGAGGTGACGATCGCGGTGGCGAGCGGCGATCTCTCGCGCAAGATCACGGTGGACGTGCGCGGTGAGATCCTGCAGCTGAAGGAAGCCATCAACACGATGGTGGACCAGCTGCGCTCCTTCGCCTCCGAGGTGACGCGCGTGGCGCGCGAGGTGGGTACCGAGGGCAAGCTCGGCGGCCAGGCGATCGTGCCGGGCGTCGCCGGCACGTGGAAGGACCTGACCGACAGCGTCAACGCCATGGCCACCAACCTCACCGGTCAGGTGCGCAACATCGCCGAGGTGACCACGGCCGTGGCGCGCGGCGACCTCTCGCGCAAGATCACGGTGGATGTGAAGGGCGAGATCCTCGAGCTCAAGAACACCATCAACACGATGGTGGATCAGTTGAACAGCTTCGCGGCCGAAGTGACGCGCGTGGCGCGCGAGGTCGGCACCGAGGGCAAGCTCGGCGGCCAGGCGGCGGTACCGGGCGTCGCCGGCACCTGGAAGGACCTCACCGACAGCGTCAACTCCATGGCCGGCAACCTCACCGGCCAGGTGCGCAACATCTCCGAGGTGACGATCGCGGTGGCGAGCGGCGATCTCTCGCGCAAGATCACGGTGGACGTGCGCGGTGAGATCCTGCAGCTGAAGGAAGCTATCAACACGATGGTGGACCAGCTGCGCTCCTTCGCCTCCGAGGTGACGCGCGTGGCGCGCGAAGTGGGTACCGAGGGCAAGCTCGGCGGCCAGGCGATCGTGCCGGGCGTCGCCGGCACCTGGAAAGACCTGACCGACAGCGTCAACGCCATGGCCACGAACCTCACCGGTCAGGTGCGCAACATCGCCGAGGTGACCACGGCCGTGGCGCGCGGCGACCTCTCGCGCAAGATCACCGCGGACGTGATGGGCGAGATCCTCGAGCTGAAGAATACCGTCAACACGATGGTGGATCAGTTGAACAGCTTCGCCGCCGAGGTGACGCGCGTGGCGCGCGAGGTCGGCACCGAGGGCAAGCTCGGCGGGCAGGCCGAGGTAAAGGACGTGAGCGGCGTGTGGAAGGACCTCACCGACAACGTCAACTTCATGGCGAGCAACCTCACCGGCCAGGTGCGCAACATCGCCGAGGTGGCGACCGCCATCGCCCGCGGCGATCTCTCGCGCAAGATCACGGTGGACGTGCGCGGCGAGATCCTGCAGCTGAAGGAAACCATCAACACGATGGTGGATCAGTTGAACAGCTTCGCCGCCGAGGTGACGCGCGTCGCGCGCGAGGTCGGCACCGAGGGCAAGCTCGGCGGCCAGGCCGTGGTGCCCGGTGTCGCGGGCACCTGGAAAGACCTCACCGACAACGTCAACTCCATGGCCGGAAACCTCACCTCCCAAGTGCGCAATATCGCCGAGGTGACGACCGCCGTGGCGCGCGGCGACCTCTCGCGCAAGATCACGGTGGCCGTCCAGGGCGAGATCCTCGAGCTGAAGAACACCATCAACACGATGGTGGATCAGTTGAACAGCTTCGCGGCCGAAGTGACCCGACTCGCGCGCGAGGTGGGCACCGAAGGCAAGCTCGGCGGGCAGGCCGCCGTGCCGGAGGTCGCCGGCACCTGGAAGGACCTCACCGACAACGTCAACGTGATGGCCAACAACCTCACGAACCAGGTGCGCGGCATCGTCAAGGTGGTGACCGCGGTGGCCAATGGCGATCTGCGCCAGCGCCTGACGGTGGAATCCAAGGGCGAAGTCGCGGCCCTGGCGGATACGATCAACAGCATGACCGACACGCTCGCCATCTTCGCCGATCAGGTGACGAGCGTGGCGCGCGAGGTGGGCGTGGAGGGGCGCCTCGGCGGCCAGGCGCACGTGCCCGGCGCCGCCGGCACCTGGAAGGACCTCACGGCCAACGTCAACCTGCTGGCCGCGAATCTCACCACCCAGGTGCGCGCCATCGCCGAGGTGGCGACTGCCGTGACCCAGGGCGACCTCACCCGCTCGATCCAGGTCGATGCCCGCGGTGAAGTCTCCGAGCTCAAGGACAACATCAACGCCATGATCGGCAACCTGCGCGCCACCACGGAGCGCAATACCGAACAGGACTGGCTGAAGACCAACATCGCGAAGTTCAGCCGCATGCTGCAGGGCCAGCGCGATCTCGTGACGGTCGGACGCCTGCTGCTCTCCGAGGTGGCGCCACTCGTCAACGGGC
This sequence comes from Steroidobacteraceae bacterium, assembly GCA_050739115.1. Taxonomy (GTDB): domain Bacteria; phylum Pseudomonadota; class Gammaproteobacteria; order Steroidobacterales; family Steroidobacteraceae; genus 13-2-20CM-66-19. The sequence continues at coordinate 13,485 of JBOIAQ010000027.1, forward strand.
AGCAGGGCGTGATGTACGTGATGGAGGGCGTAAACGGCGCCTCGTGCCTGAAGGAGCTCGCGAGCTACGCCGACGGGGCGCAGGAGATGCGTGATCCGCGCTTCTTCGCCATCGGCGAGGGGCTCGTCGGGCAGGCGGCCGCCGACCGCCGACGCCTCCTCATCACCGATCTTCAGGCGGGCTCGATCGAGGTGCGCGGCGGACTCATCTCCGCCTGCCCGCGCAGCGTCATCGTGCTGCCGGTGCTCTACGAGGGTGAGGTCAAGGCGGTCCTCGAGCTCGCCTCGCTCTATGACTTCACCCCCTCGCAGCTCGCCTTCCTCGAGCAGCTCACCGACAGCATCGGAGTGGTGCTCAACACCATCGAGGCGACGATGCGCACCGAGGAGCTGCTGAAGCAGTCGCAGCAGCTTGCCGGCGAGCTTCAGACGCAGCAGCGGGAGCTGCAGCAGACGAACGAGGAGCTTGCCACCAAGGCCCGCCTCCTCGCCGAGCAGAACGTCGAGGTCGAGCGCAAGAACCAGGAGATCGAGCTCGCGCGCAAGGCTCTCGAGGAGAAGGCGGCGGAGCTCGCGCTCACCTCCCGCTACAAGTCCGAGTTCCTCGCCAACATGTCGCACGAGCTGCGCACGCCGCTCAACAGCATTCTCATCCTCGGACAACAGCTGTCGCAGAACAGCGAGGGCAATCTCAGCCATCGCCAGGTCGAGTACGCGCGCACCATCCATTCCGCGGGCACGGACCTCCTGAACCTCATCACCGACATCCTCGATCTTTCCAAGATCGAGTCGGGCACCGTCACCGTCGAGTATGAGGATCTGCCGTTCTCGACGCTGAAGGAGACGATCGAGCGCAGCTTCCGCCACGAGGCTGATGCGCGCAGGCTCTCCTTCACGCTCGAGTTCGACCCGCGACTTGCGCGAGCCATGACGACGGATGCCAAGCGCCTGCTGCAGATCCTGAAGAACCTGCTGTCGAACGCCTTCAAGTTCACCGAGCGCGGCGGCGTGCGCCTGCACGTGGCTCCCGCCAGCGGCGGCTGGAGCATCGATCACCCCGGCCTCAGCCAGAGCGGCACGGTCATCGAGTTCTCGGTGAGCGATACCGGCATCGGCATCCCGATCGAGAAGCAGCGGATCATCTTCGAGGCGTTCCAGCAGGCGGACGCCGGCACGGCGCGCAAGTACGGCGGCACCGGACTCGGCCTTGCCATCAGCCGCGAGCTCGCACAGCTCCTCGGGGGCGAGATTCGTCTTGCGAGCTCCCCCGAGGCCGGCAGCACTTTCACGCTCTATCTGCCGCAGTCACAGGTCGCCCTGACCCATCCCAAGGCCGCGGTAATCATCGCGACGCCGGCGACCCGGGTGGCGCCCACGCGTGCGGCGGCTCGCGTCGAGGACATCGCGGATGACCGCGAGGAGATCTCTCCTCAGGATGCGGTGCTTCTCATCGTGGAGGATGACCCGCATTACGCGCGCATCATGGTGAACCTCGCGCGCGGCCGCGGCTTCAAGGTGCTGGTCGCGGGCACCGGCGAGCGGGCACTCTCGCTCGTCGCCAAACACAAGCCGACGGCGATATCGCTCGACGTGTTCCTACCCGACATGCTCGGCTGGACGGTGCTCAATCAGCTCAAGCGCGACCCGGAGACGCGCCACATCCCGGTGCAGCTGCTCACGGTGGAGGATGAGCGCCAGTACGGTCTCGAGCGAGGCGCGTTCTCCTTCGTCACGAAGACGATCACCACCGAAACGCTGGAGGAGGCGCTCGATCGCCTGAAGAGCTTCACCACCGCCCGCCCGCGCCGGCTGCTCGTGATCGAGGACAACGCCGCCGAGCGGCTGAGCATCACCGAGCTCCTGGGGTCCGATGACATCGAGATCTCCACCGCTGAGAGCGGCGAGGCCGCGCTCGCTCTGATGCGCGAGCGGAGCTTCGATTGCGTGGTGCTCGATCTCGCGCTGCCCGACATCTCCGGGTTCGAGCTGCTGGCGCAGTTGCAGAAGGATGCGAAGCTGCGGGAGACGCCGATCGTGGTCTTCACCGGGCGCGAGCTCACGCAGGAAGAGGAAGGGGAGCTGCGCCGGCAGGCGAAGAGCATCGTGCTCAAGGGCGTTCGCTCGCCGGAGCGGCTGCTCGATGAGACGGCGCTCTTCCTGCATCGGCTGATCGCGGACCTTCCGTCCGAGAAGCAGCAGATGATCCGCTCGCTCCACGAAAGTGACGAGGCGCTGCGCGGCCGCAAGGTCCTGGTGGTGGATGACGATATCCGCAACGTGTTCGCGCTCAACAGTCTCCTCGAGCGGCACGACATGCAGGTGATCAACGCGAGCAACGGTTACGAGGCGATCGATCTGCTGGAGAAATCCGAGGACCTGTCGCTCGTGTTGATGGATGTCATGATGCCGGAGATGGACGGCTACGAGACGATGCGACGCATCCGCAACAAGCCGCAATTCAAGCTCCTCCCCATCATCGCGCTCACGGCCAAGGCCATGAAGGGCGATCGGGAGAAGTGCCTCGAGGCGGGCGCGTCGGACTATGTCGCCAAGCCCGTGAACAGCGATCAGCTGCTGTCGTTAGTGCGGATGTGGCTGCGTCGCTAGGCCACCGGCAGCGAGGGGTCGAAGAATGTCCATGAACGAAGTCGAAGATAAAGTCAGTATCCTGCTGGTGGATGACCAGCCGCAGCGGCTGCTCGCGTACCGCACGATCCTCGAGCATCTCGGGCCGGAGCTCATCGGCGCGCACTCCGGTCGCGAGGCGCTCGAGCTGCTCATGAACCAGGAGTTCGCCGTGGTGCTGCTCGATGTCAGCATGCCCGACATGGACGGGTTCGAGGCGGCGAAGCTGATCCACGAGCATCCGCGCTTCGAGAAGACACCCATCATCTTCGTGACCGGCGTGCATCTGGATGATCTCGATCGTCTGAAGGGTTACTCGCTGGGAGCGGTCGATTACGTTTCCGTGCCGATCGTGCCGCAGATCCTGCGCAGCAAGGTCTCGGTGCTGGTCGAGCTCTATCTGAAGCGCAAGGAGCTCCAGCGGGCCAACGAAGGTCTTGCGCGCGCGAATGCGCTCCTGTCCGAAGCGAACATCGCCCTGCGGGAGGAGAAGACGCGCGAGCTCGAGATCGTCAACCGCAGCCTGCAACACGCCAATGGCGAGCTCGAGGCGGCGAACCGCACCCTGCAGAGCGAGATCGCCGAGCGCACCCGCGTCGAGCAGGCTCTGAAGGAGGCCGACCGGCACAAGGACGAGTTTCTGGCGATGCTCGCCCATGAGCTGCGCAACCCGCTGGCGCCGATTCACAACGCGGTGGAGCTGATGCGCCTGAAGCCGCTCACCGACCCGAAGGTCGGCTGGGCGCGTGACGTGATCGCACGCCAGCTCACGAGTCTCACGCGGCTCGTCGACGATCTGCTGGATGTCTCGCGCATTACGCGCGGCAAGATCAACCTGACCCGCGAGGCCGTCGAGCTCGAGGGTCTCATCGCGCGCGCGGTCGAGACCGTACACCCGCTTTTGAACGAGCGCCGCCATGAGCTCACCCTGGAGCTGCCCGAACCCGGGGCGGCGATCTTCGGTGATCCGACGCGCCTCACGCAGGCGATTGCCAATGTGCTCGGCAACGCGGCCAAGTACACCGATAACGGCGGCAAGATCTCTCTGACCGCGGCGATGAAGCAGTCGGAAGTGGAAATCTGCGTTCGTGACAACGGGATCGGCATTCGACCGGAGATGCTGCCGCACGTATTTGAGCTCTTCACGCAACTCGACCGCAACGATGGCCGCACTCAAGGCGGCCTCGGCATCGGGCTCGCGTTGGTGCAGCAACTGGTGCAGATGCATGGCGGCAGCGTTTCGGCGGCGAGCGATGGACCGGGCAAGGGAGCCGAGTTCGTGATCCGACTGCCGATTCTCGGCGAGGACGCCGATGCGGGCGCGGGGCCCGAGCCTGCGAACGTAACTGCCGAGGCGCCAGCCGGCACCGATGTGACCTCGGTTGTCGCTCCCCTCGTTGCCGCCAGCGCCGAGCGCATCGCTCGGCGGATTTTGATCGCCGACGACAACAACGATGCGCTCGAGAGTCTGGCGACCCTGCTACAGCTCAACGGACACGAGGTCTACACCGCGACCAACGGTGGCACGGCCCTGCAATGTGCCGAGCGGCAGCGTCCGGAGGTGGTGCTGCTCGATATCGGCATGCCGATCCTCGATGGCTACGAGGTCGCCAAGCGAATCCGCCAGCAGCCCTGGGGTCAGCGCATTACCCTGGTGGCACTCACCGGCTGGGGGCAGGACTCCGATCGCCGCCGCTCGCGGGACGCCGGGTTCGACTCCCATCTGGTCAAGCCCCTCGATCTGGAGACACTCACCGAGCTGCTGGCTCGCCTGCCTTCCAGCCCCCGGTCCGGCTCGCCCATCGGCCGCCCTGGCTCGAACGGTGGTCCGCCGCTCGGAGCCAAGTCGGCAGGCTGAAGCTTTGGGCTCACGGGAGCATTTGTCCGGCAGCCCCAGCACGTGTAATCTTGCGCGCCCTCCGGGTCCCCGTCGTCTAGAGGCCCAGGACATCGCCCTTTCACGGCGGTAACACGGGTTCGAATCCCGTCGGGGACGCTAATAAAAACAAGCCGTTATGCAATCAATGTTCGGGGGTTCGGGCTCGTCCCGATGTCGGTAAGTTTTCGGTAAATTTCCCCCGCACGGGAGTAACCACTCGCTACAAGCACGGCCCTGGAGACCGTCTCGATTCCCCGTACCTCCCTCTGCAACGGCACGGGCTTTCATTGTAACGGGCCCCCCGGGCGGTACTGCGCCGCACGGGTTCGTCACGCGCAACTTGAGGATGCCCCGCGCCGGCGCAGAGACTCCTTGAACGCGCTCAATGTACCCCCAAGCGTCACTACTGGCAGGAGCGGTGCCAGCTCGGCGGTGCCGGTCGACGCCTGGGCCACCTTTCAGGCGTTCCGTCACATCGCATCATCGCCTGGCATGAGGGTGTCTCCGGCCTGCGGGAAAAACGGATGTATGCCATGGGCGAATGGAAGCCCGGCGACGGCATGACCGGATTCTCCGTTCCGCCAAAACCGGACAAACCCCGGACCGAGATGGGACGCTCCGAGTTGTTGGCGAGAAAGCACTAGTGGCCACCAGATTTACACCGCGATTGGTCGAGCTGACGTACGAGGCGGTTGAAGTCCTAGTGGCGGAAGGAAGGCTATCTCCGGGCTACGCGTCCTGCGGTGGAGGGAGCGTGAGGGAGCGTCGATAAGAGCTTGATGTACAAATAGATTCTGCTCTGAGAGGTGTCCTTCGAAGCGCAACTGCGCAACTCCTCCCCGGAGCCCATGTCAGATATACTCTACTCTGCCCTCCGCAACGGCTCAGAGGAGCGCGTGGCTCGCGGGCCGGCGCATCTGGCCCAACTCCTAGCAATCGCCTGCGCGAGAGAACCCTGGCCGGCTCAAGCGGCGGTGTGTTCTGGGCGTCTAATTCAAAAAAGGCGTAGTGAGGCTTACCATGTCGATCCCGGATGAGATGCGGGCGCTCCTCTCGGAGCGGCGGCGGGGCTATTCGCTCCCTCAGTCCTTCTACGTCGATCCGGCGGTCTACGAGCTGGACCGCCGAGCGATTTTTCACCGGCATTGGATCCAGGCGGGGCTGACTTCGCAGCTGCTCCGCCCCGGCGACTACCTGACTCTGAGCATCGCAGGGTCGTCGGTGATCGTGCTGCGCAACGGGGACGGGGAGATCGCCGCGTTCTTCAACACCTGCCGTCACCGCGGCGCTCGGCTCTGCCCGGAGGACCATGGCCATCACTCGCGCCGCCTCGTCTGCCCTTATCACCAGTGGGCCTACGATCTCGCGGGGCGGCTCGTGAACGCGCCGCGCATGCACGAGGGATTCGATGTCGGGAGCTATCGCCTCGCCCCCGTGCGGGTCGAGACGTCGGCCGGACTGATATTCGTCTGCCTGAGCGAGGACCCGCCGGACTTCGCGCCGTTCCGCGCCGCCCTGGAGCCGATGCTCGAGTCGCACGAGCTGCGGCACGCGAAGGTGGTGCACACCGTCACCCTGCTCGAGCGCGCCAACTGGAAGCTCGTCATGGAGAACGCTCGCGAGTGCTATCACTGCCGCGCCGGACATCCGCAGCTCATGCGCTCGTACAGCGACTTCACGGCGCCCGATGTCTCCGGCCGCACCGCCGCGGCGATTGCCGCCTACGAGGCTCGTTGCGAGGCGAAGGGCTTGAAGACCGGCTCGGTGATCGGACCCTGGTTTGAGCTCGGCCGCTATCCGCTCTCCGAGGGGGTACTGTCCTACACCATGGACGGTCGTCCGGCGGTGGCGAGGACGCTCGGCCGGGTCGGGGACGGCGATGTCGGGGCCATGTGGTGGGCGGTCCAGCCGAACGGCTTCAACCACGTGGTCGGCGACTACGGCTTCTTCTTCCAGGCGCTGCCTACCGGTCCTTGCGAGACAACGGTCACCGGCAAGTGGGTCGTGCACGAGGACGCGGTGGAAGGTGTCGACTACGACCTTGCGCGGCTCACTGAGGTCTGGAGCGCCACCAACGACCAGGACCGTGCGCTCGCGGAGAACAACCACCGGGGCGTCGAGTCGATAGCCTACCGACCGGGCCCCTACTCGCAGACCTCCGAGCAGCTCGTGCTGCGCTTCTCCGACTGGTACTGCGGCGCGATCGAGCGCCACCTCGCGGAGGCGCGCTGAGGATTCGCCGGAGGACGGCATGCCGAAGGCGCGGTATCACGCCTATCTCGTGGAGAGAGCGAGGGGCGGGATCGCGCTCACGATGGCCGGATTCGCGGCGGTCTCCCGCGACTGCGGCGCCCAATCTTATGCATATCACTCGGGTACCGTTGCTAACGCAGATTCTGAATTTACTCGTCCGCTGGATTGTTCGTCTGCACCCGCAGGTTGTCTATCGACCTGCTTGCGTTCATGCATGCGCTCGTCCATCGCGACGTAGATCCGCCTACTCCCCCGCAGGGCCTACTTGCCCTTCATTGCTCGCTACTATAGGTCCGGTCACCTGGTCTACGTCCACCTGCCCGCGCTGAAGGACCCGCACGACAACGTCGCGGCCTTCAAACACCGATGATGTCCGTTAGGAGTTCGACACCTCAGGCGATGTCAGCCGGCATGGCGGCCTTCCTTCGCTCGATGCAATCGCAGCTGCTCGTCCTTGGCGGGATCCAGCGGCGGCGGCTGATATTCGGCGAGCAGCGTCTTCCATTTCCTGTTCGCCTCCGGTGAGAGCAACTCGTAAGGTGGCATCGCGCGGGTGACGTACGCCGGCCGGCCGGACGGACTGCGCGCTGGGCCCTACGAGCATCCCGCGCGCTCACTCGAGCCCTGCGCAGCGACGCCGCTTCATCGCCCATGGGATCTCCCCGTCATCGGGTGCAGTCGCAACGGATCGCGGAATGCAGGAAACTTGCATGACGATAGCGCGCCGCCAGGCATATGGGCTTTGCTCACGTATGCTATTGCCAGGAATTCGGCCATGATTGCGATCGAACTCGCCTATCTCGGGCGTAATGACGGGGGAAGGCAAGGCCTGCGGCCTACCGCCGCAGCCGGCAATTGCTCGCCGCAACGCGCTCAGAGGGAGAGTCCGCCATCGTGAGCTCGGAAAACCACAAGCCCCCGGACGGGCACGCGGACTGGTCCGGCAACCAGGGGCTGTTCCGGGCAATACTGGCCGGGCCCGGACACACCCTCGCCGATGCGTTCGCAAGCCTCGAGCGCGCCCCCCATGTCGAGCGGATCCTGCGCCACCCGACTCGGGACGTGATCGGCGCGCGCGTGGCCGTCGCCCCGGAAGAAGGCGAGGGCTACTGGGAGTTCACCCGCATCCGCGACGAGATCTACGTCGTGGTCGCCAACTTCGCCTACAAGGATCCTCGGATCGAGCTGGTGCCCGGCGACGGGCTCGTGCAGTTTGACTTCAAGATCTCCGGCGACCTGACTCTCGCGGTGAGCCGCAGCGAACCGGTGAGATGGAATCGTCCCTCGCTCCTGGTCTGGTCACAGCCAAAGGGCGTGGATATCAGCGAGTGGACGGCACCACGAGCCCGCGAGCAGTTCATCATTGTCAGCATGCGGCCGGACTTTCTCGCGGAGACCTTCCTGCCCTCGGGCGTCGAGGTACCCGAGCCGCTCAAGGCGTTTGCCTCGAGCTCCGGAGAGAAGATCAACTATTGCCAGCATCCACTATCCTCGCAGACGTTCGAGGTCGCCACACGGCTCATCAACAATAAACATTTCGGTCCGCTGGCGCTCGTGTATACCGAGGCGCTCGCCCTGGAGCTGGTGTGTCATGCCGTGGCGAGCCTCTCTGCGCTCACCGGAGCGCCGGCAGAGCAATACACTGACCGTGAGCTGCGGTGCCTGCATGAGGCGCGTGCCACGCTGATGCGCGAGTTCGCGCCCGCGCCTACGATCGACAAGCTCGCCCGCTCGGTCGGCATGTCGAAATCGATCCTCACGAAGGGCTTCAAGGCCGTCTTCGGCGAAACGATCTTCGACTTCAGCCTGCGCTGTCGGATGGGCCATGCGCTGATCCTGATTCGGGACCAGGGGTGGTCGGTCGAGCAGGCTGGCCAGGCGATCGGTTATGCCCATCCGACGTCCTTCACTACCGCCTTCCGTCGCCATTTCGGCATGCGCCCCATCGATATCAGGAGCCGCAAGTCGCATTTGCGGTCGAACTCCTAGCAAATCCGCTGCGGGAACGAAGGCCGCCTGCACTTTGCGCGGGTATTGTCCGGTTAAAGGGGCATCTGGCCGCAGAGCTCTTGGGGAGAAGCGAGCAGAGAGGCGCGCCCCAGCCGTCATGACAACCCGTTCTCGGGGGCGATCGCGATGAAAGAATCGATCTCGAGGCGCGGTGGCGCCAAGCGGGAGTTCCCCGCCCAGCGGCGAGCCCTGAGCGCCGTGGGAGCGGCCGTGTGCCTGGCCCTTTACGGGCAGCCGCAGACGGTTCGCGCTGCCGATTCCTCTCAGGTGGTGACGACCAAGCCAGCGGACGATACGCCGGCGCAGAGCGCCTCGGGCCCGAGCACGACCGAAGAGGTGCCCCAGACCCTCCAGGAGGTCACGGTCACCGCCACGCGTCGCCCGCAGACGGTCGAATCGGTTCCTTACAGCCTGACCGTGATCACGCCGCAGCAACTCTCGAACGCAGGCGTCACGGACATTGCCTCCCTCGCCAACGAGGTGCCGGGCCTCAGCATGTACGACTACGGTTCGCGGTTCGCGGGCGCCACGGTACCCATCATCCGCGGGATCAACGCCACCGGAGAGCCGATTCGGGGCTTCCGCAGCTTCGAGCAGAGCCCTGTCGGGGTGTACGTCGATAACTCCCCGGTCGACGGATACATCCAGCTCATCGACTTGAACCGCATCGAGGTTCTGCGCGGACCGCAGGGTACGCTCTACGGCGCCGGCTCGCTCGGCGGCGCCATCCGGCTGATTCCGAACGATCCGGAACTCCACACCGTATCAGGCCAGGTTGAGATGGGAAGCGACCGGGTCGCCCATTCCAGCGGCACGGGCTACACCCTCGATGGCATCCTCAACCTGCCGGTTGCGAGCACCATGGCCTTCCGGGTGGCCGCCAAGTACGACTATCAGCCCGGCTGGATCAATGTCTACGGCCTGTTGAAGCGCACGAGCCCGGGGATCAGCGGCATTCCCGAGCTTGCGAATCCCGCCGATCCGGTCGGCAGCTCGGCCATCTACGCCGGCCGCTCGGACTGGAACTGGCAGAAGACCTTCACGGGCCGCGCGGCGCTTCTCTGGCAACCGCTCGATTCCTTCAAGGCGGTGCTCGCGATCCTGCACACGAGTGTACGCGGCGATGGCGGACCCCAGGTCAATCCGGATTTTCCGGGCGGCGTCTCCCCGCTCGACCCCAGCGTCACCCTGCCGGCAGGCGGGCCTTACCAGGAGTTCTCGCAGGTCGATCAACCCTTTTCGCGCTACACCAATCTCACCAGCCTCGACACGAGCTACGACGCCGGATTCGCCACTCTCTCGTCGACGAGTTCCTACCGCAGCACCACCGGGCAGCTCATGGAGGATGACACGTACCGCCTGGCAGGCGTAGATGGTGGCGCGTTTCTGCCGTACTACGCGGGCACCCCAACCAATCCCCGGTTCGTGTACGACTACGAATTCGCCGACCGCGCGCACGCCTTCACCCAGGAGCTGCGACTCGTGTCGAATACCCGACTATGGAACCTGTTCGACTACGTCGTCGGGGCTTTCTACGATGACGAGACGCGTGAGGGCGCCTGGAACATCGCCAACCCGGGCTCCCCGGAGCGGTCGGTCGTGCAGGGCTGCACGAGCGCGGTGTACTACGGATCGACCTTTCCGGCATGCCTCGTAACGGCCGGTCCGAACGACATCGACTTCACGCAGGTCGATACGCAGAACTTCAACGAAAAATCGGTCTATGGCGATCTCACATGGCACTTCGCTCCGCATGCGCAGGTGACGGGCGGCTATCGGCATTTCCAGGAGCAATTCACCGACGCGCAGCTCTATGACGATTTCACGTTCCCGACCCTGATCCCGGCGACCCCCCACCACGCGCCGAGCGCGACGAACATCGGCAAGCTGGACATCTCCTATGAGTACGCCTCGGACCAGTACGTCTATGCGCTCTGGTCGCAGGGCTTCCGCCGCGGCGGCGCCAATTCGGTGCCGCTGACCGGCCCCTTCCAGGAGAGCCCGCTGCTCTCGACCTATGCACCGGACCGGACCAACAACTACGAGGCTGGGTTCAAGGGACGATTCGCGAACGGGCTCACCTATGCGTTCGACGTGTTCGACGTCAAGTGGGACAAGCCGCAGATATCTTCGAGCCTGCCCTCCGGCAACCTCGCCGTTTTCAACGCCAACACCGCGGAATCGAAGGGCTTCGAGCTCGAGACCGCAGGACCGCTCATCCTACGCGGCCTGACGTACAACGTCGGCGTCTCGTACGCCGATGCCAAGCTGACGAGCGACTTCTCTCTGCCCGCGAATAACGGGCTGGGCGTCATTACTCCGGGGGAGATCTCGGGCAAATCGGGCGAACGGATGCCGGGGAGCCCCAAGACCAGCATTACGGCGGCCATCGATTATGAGCGCAGGCTCGTGCCGGGTTATGCGCTGTCACTCTCTCTGAACGGCAGCTATCGCAGCGCCGTCGTGATGGGGCTCACGGCTGCCGAAGGCACGACGGCCGTCCAGCAATCCTCGAGCTATCTGGTCATGAACGTATCGGCCGCGGTCAGCCACGACCCGTGGCAGGCAACGATCTACGTCACCAACATTGCCGATAAGCAGGAGATCCTCTCACCTCCAACATTGGTCGCGCTCGATAACCTCACGAACGACTACGTAGTGAACGAGCCGCGAGTGATCGGGGTGCGGCTGGCGTACATGTTCTGACTCGAGCTCATGCGCCAACCGGCAGGGAAATCCGCCGCCGGCGCAGTCCCTCGATGAGCGGGGCGAGATGAGTACGGTAATGGCGCCAGCGGCCCGAGGACGTCCCGTAGATCGGGCGGCGGATCTGGGCGGCGCTGGCGGTGAGGGAAACCGCAGAGTTGCTCTCGACAGCTATGGCATCGTCGCTCCAGTGCAGGTCGCAGAAGCGCGCGGCGGCCGACGCAACGCCAATCGGATCGCTCACCAGCGATTCGTAACAGACCTCATGGATGGATTCATCGAGCGTGGCTCGCCAGTGAGCGACGAGCCGGGCATAGGTCGCATAGTAGCGCGCCAGATCGTCGAAGTCGTAGCTGAACGGGTATGCGACACCGAACAGGGTCCGGTACATGGCAAAGCAACTGTCGAGCGGAGCTCGGCTCACGAGGAGCAGCCGTGCTCGCGGCAAGGCCCGATGGATGGCGCCGACATAGAGATAATTCATCGGCAGTTTCTCGATGATGCAATCGGCACTGCGGTTGGCCCCCGCGAGCTTTGCATAATGGCTCGCCACGGCTTGCGGATCGGCCGCTGCGGCGCGCTCGAACACGTCGCGACGCTCGCCCCCGGGAGCATCCTGCAGCGAAGATGTGTCAAGAAGAGCGCGCGCAAAGTTGTCGGTCTCGCCATTCGAGCGCACGCTGGAAAGGTTCGTCAGGATGCGCTCGAGCAGGGTGGTGCCCGATCGGGGCAATCCGACGACGAATATGAAGCGTCCGGAGTCATCCCCGGCCGCGCAGGGACGGGGCGCTGCTCGCGGGAATGCTTCCTCGATGCGTCGGAGCTTGCGCTCATCGACCGCCACATCGTACGCGAGATGGCGCCGGCGAGTGCCGGCGGCCTTCGAGAACCAGCGAAAGGCCTCATCGAACTGTTGCAAGTCGTCGAGTTCCTTGCCGAGGGCGTAGCCGAGAAATACCCGTGCCCGCTCCTCGAGTCCGGGGCGGCGAAGCATCGTGCGCAGCTGTGCAACATGATTGGCCTCAGGCGTCTGCACCCTGAGCTCCGAGCGCAGCAGGTAGCTGCGATACTCGCGCTCATCGAGGGCGATCGCCCGATCGCAGGCGGCCTCCGCTTCCGCGAGCCTGCCGAAACCGCGCTCGCTGGAGGCCAGGTTGTACCAGTGCCGGGACGTGTCCGACCCCAGCTCCGCGGCCCGACGATACAGAGCGTTAGAACGTGCGTGGTGGCCGAGATTCAGCGAAACGAAAGCGAGGGCATCGCAAGCATCGGCGCTGGCCGGCTCGAGTCCGATCGCATTCCCGATGACCGCATCCGCCTCTGAGGCGCGACCGAGCCGCACCAGGATCATCGCCAACAGACCGTGAGCGGAGGTGCACACGCGCTGGCTGGCGACAGCCCGTTCGGCGAGGACCAGCGCCTCCTCGAGGCGGCCGGCACGCATCAAGCGGAATGCCTCGACGTCGGGTGTTGTGGGGGTCATACTCACTACCAGGTGACTCGCGCCTTATACCGCGAGGCGGTGCAAGGGTCGAGCCTGTCCCGATACGACTGATCGGCGTGTGTTCGATAAAGCTGATTTCCTAGCATCCGCACGCGATCCACAAAGCCGAGCCGAGCGCCCCAGGGGTATGGTTGAGGGCTCCGAGCCGGCGCATCCCGGAAAAGACTCGTGACAGCGATCGACCCATTGCTGCAGCCCTACCGATTGAAGCACCTCGTGCTGCGCAATCGGATCATGACCACGGCGCACGAGCCAGCCTATCCGGAGGAGGGTATGCCGAAGGCGCGTTACCGTGCCTACCACGTAGAGCGGGCCAAAGGGGGCATCGCACTCACCATGACCGCAGGTTCCGCGGCGGTCTCCCGCGACAGTCCGCCGGTCTTCAACAATATCCTGCTCTACAAGGACGAGGTCGTGCCCTGGATGAAGGAACTGGCGGACGCCTGTCACGAACACGGGGCCGCCGTAATGATTCAGATCACTCACCTCGGCCGTCGCACCCGGTGGGACCGCAGTTCCTGGCTGCCTGTGGTCTCATCGTCGCACCGCCGGGAGGCTGCCCACCGCGCCTTCCCGAAGAAGATCGAAGAGTGGGATATCCGGCGAATCGTCGCGGATTTTGCCGATGCCGCCGAGCGCATGCAGGCCGGGGGGCTCGATGGCATCGAGATCGAGGCCTACGGCCATCTCATCGACCAGTTCTGGTCGCCCCTCACCAACGAGCTCGAGCCTCCCTACGGGGGCCCGCTCGAGAACCGCATGCGCTTCGCCCTCGAGGTGCTCGCCGCGATTCGCAAGCGCGTGGGCTTCGAGTTCATCGTCGGCATCCGCTACAGCGCGGATGAGCAGCTCCCGGGTGGGTTGACAAGCGAGCAGGGGCTGGAGATCTCGCGGCGCCTCAAGGCGAGCGGCATGGTCGATTTCCTCAATGTCGTCCGCGGACACATCGACACCGATGCCGGACTGACGGACGTGATTCCGATCCAAGGCATGCCGAGCGCTCCGCATCTCGATTTCGCGGGCGAGGTCCGCGCGGCAATCGGTCTGCCGACCTTCCACGCGGGGCGGATACAGGATATCGCGACGGCGAGACACGCCATCGCTTCCGGCAAGTTGGACATGGTGGGCTTGACCCGTCCGCACATGGCGGATCCCTACATCGTGCGCAAGCTCACCCGCGGGCGGGAAGAAGATATCCGCCCCTGTGTGGGCGCCAATTACTGCCTCGACCGGATCTACCAGGGGGGATCCGCCTACTGCATCCACAACGCCGCCACCGGCCGAGAGCTTGCGATGCCGCACGAGATCGCACCCGCCCCGACGCGGCGCAAGATCGTCGTCGTCGGCGCAGGTCCTGGTGGGCTCGAAGCGGCGCGGGTCGCGGCCGAGCGTGGGCACGATGTGCTCGTGTTAGAGGCCGCCTCGGAGCCCGGCGGACAGGTCCGATTGAGCGCGCGCAGCCGCCGACGCCGGGAAATGCTGGGTATCATCGACTGGCGCATGGCGCAGTGCGTCGCGCGGGGCGTGCGCTTCCGTTTCGACTCATGGGCCGAGGTGCCGGAGGTGGTCGCGGAGGAACCCGACGTGGTGATCGTGGCCACGGGAGGTCTGCCACACACCGAAGTGCTGGAGTCGGGAAACCCTCTAACGGTCTCGAGTTGGGATATCGTCTCGGGGAGCATCCCTCCAGGCTCCGACGTGCTGCTGTTCGATGATGCCGGCGATCAGGCCGCACTGCAGGCGGCCGAGATCATCGCCGAGAGCGGTGCGAAACTCGAAATCATGACGCCGGATCGCTCATTTGCACCGGAAGTCATGGGAATGAATCTCGTTCCCTACATGCGTAACCTGCAGAAACTCGACGTGACCTTTACGGTCACGTTCCGGCTCGAACGGGTCGTCCGGGAAGGCGAGCGGCTCCTCGCCGTCATCGGGAGCGATTACGGGGGTGTGCGCAAGGAAAGGCGAGTCGATCAGATCGTGATCAATCATGGAACGATTCCCAACGATGAACTCTATTTCGCGCTCAAGCCCCTGTCCACGAACCTGGGGGAGGTCGATTATGACCGGCTTGTCACAGGACTTCCGCAGACGGTCGGCTCGCATTCTCGGGGGAACTTTCAGCTCTTTCGCATCGGCGATGCGGTGGCCTCGCGTAACACGCATGCGGCGATCTACGATGCACTGAGGCTGGTCAAGGATCTTTGATGACCGTCGAAACCGAATCCCCTTCGCCCCGCTCCGGACGCCAAGTCGACGCAGCCGTCGGGCTGGCCCTGGTGATCATCGGCGGCAGTATGTTCAATATCCTGCCGCTGCTCACGGCAGGCGCCGTGGACAAATTGGGATTCACGGCGGGCCAGGCTGGGGTGATGTCGTCGGTCCTGACCGTCGCTTCCGGCCTCAGCGCGCTGTTGGCGGGGTTCTGGGTGCGGTCGCTGTCCTGGCCGCGTGCCGCCGCGACGGCGCTCGCCGGCATGTGTCTTGTCCTACTGATCGCGCTTGACGTGCATGGCTACTGGGTGTTCGTAGCGATGCAGGGAGCCGCGGCCTTTTTTGCGAGCGCCGCCTTCTCCCTCGGCATGACGATCATTTCCGATGGCCACGAGTCGACGCGCAGCTTTGGCACCGCCATCTCGGCGCAAGCGGCGTATCAAATCGCTGCTCTCTGGGCAGGACCGTTGCTGCTGCGCCTTTCGGGACTGAACGGGGTTTTGGCGCTGCTCGCCGTCCCGGCGGGTGTTGCCATCCTCCTGGCGCCTCTGCTGCCCGCGCGCGGGCGCGCGATATCGTTCGAGCAGCGAAGCGGTGTCTTTCGACCGGCGACGCTGCTCGCATTCATCGGCTTCGCCATTTTCTTTGTGGGCGCCGGGGCGTATTGGACGTACATCGAGTTGATGGGGCAGGCGCAAGGCATCACGACCCGCGTCATCGCCGACTGCGCCGCCTTGAGCGTCGCGGCGGGGATCCCGGGCGGGCTACTCGCATCGGCACAGGGGAACCGATTCGGCCGCCTTTGGCCGCTGGTGTTCGCGGCCGTTCTCATGCTGATTGCAGCGCTCTTGCTCGGCGGGGTTCATGGCGCGCTCGCCTTCGGTGCGGCAGGGATCCTCTACTACTTCGCATGGTGCTACTCCCTCACGTATCAACTCACACTCGTAAACACCGTTGACGCCACCGGCCGTGCCGTGGCGCTCACCGGCGCGTGTGCGTTCTTCGGCTCGGCGGGTGGAGCCGCACTGGCGGCGCTGTTCGTGACTCCGAATGATTTCCAGGCCCTGGTGTGGATTGTAGCCGTCGCCGCGTGTGTCAGCGTTGGCATGTATGCGCTTGCGTCGCTGATTCATGCGCGGGCGGTGCGCGAGGGTGCAAAGCACGCATCGATGGAGCACGGCGACGCATCGGCCACGCCAGGGCGTGACCCGGACCTTCCGGTAGGCGATGATGTCAGTGCACGTTGAGGAGCATGTCTGGATCACGCTGAGCGACGGGTGCCGTCTCGGCGCCCGGCTCTGGCTCCCGCAAACGGCGCTGCGCGACCCGGTGCCGGCAGTGCTCGAGTACATTCCGTATCGCAAGCGCGATGGAACGCGAGCGCGCGATGAGCCCATGCACGGGTACTACGCCGAGCACGGCTACGCAGCGATACGCGTCGACATGCGCGGCTCCGGCGAATCCGACGGTCTGCTGACGGATGAATACCTGAAGCAGGAGCAGGACGATGCCCTCGAGGTGATTGCATGGATCGCCAAGCAGCCCTGGTGTAGTGGCGCGGTGGGCATGCAGGGCAAGTCGTGGGGTGGCTTTAACGCGCTGCAGGTCGCGGCACGCCGTCCGCCCGCGCTCAAGGCGATCATCACGGCGTTCTCGACCGACAATCGCTATACCGACGACATTCACTACATGGGCGGGTGTCTGCTCAACGACAATCTATGGTGGGGCAGCATCATGCTGGCCTACCAGAGCCGTCCGCTCGATCCACAGATCGTCGGCTCCGGCTGGCGCAAACAGTGGCTCGAGCGAATCGAGCGGCTGCCGTTCTTTCCGGCGCTCTGGCTGTCGCATCAGCGCTACGATGATTACTGGAAACATGGTTCGGTCTGCGAAGATTATCCGGCGATCGAATGCCCGGTGCTCGCGATCGGGGGCTGGTCGGATGCCTACACGAATGCCGTGCCCCGGCTGCTCGAGCAACTGAAGGTGCCGCGGCTCGGCATCATTGGTCCCTGGGGGCACCTCTACCCGCATGACGGCGTACCCGGGCCCGCGATCGGCTTTCTGCAGGAAGCGGTCCGGTGGTGGGATCACTGGCTCAAGGGCCGCGACACCGGAATCATGAACGAGCCCATGCTCCGGGCGTACCTCGAGGATCCGGTCGCCCCGGACGGCACCCGCACCTTCATCCCGGGCCGCTGGGTCGGTGAGCCTTCGTACCCTTCTCCTAACATTCGGTCGCGGCGGCTGCATCTGCACGCAGACCGAAGCCTCGGAGAAGAACCGGACGCAAGCAGCGGAGTACTTGCAATCCGCTCGCCACAGAGCCACGGCGAGTCGGCAGGCGAATGGATGGCGACCGGCTGCCCGGGCGAACAGGCGACTGACCAACGGCTCGATGACGGCGGCGCCCTGGTATTCGACACCACCGCTCTCGATGAGGAGATCTGCGTCCTGGGTTCTCCCGTTCTGCGCTTGCAAGTTTCTGCCGATGCGCCCGTTGCGCAGCTTTCGGTGCGACTGTCTGACATTGCGCCGGACGAGAGAATCACGCGCGTCAGTTACCAGGTGCTGAATCTCGCTCATCGGGAAAGTCATGAATGTCCTTCGGCACTGGAGCCAGGGCGCTACTACGACGTGACCTTGGCTCTCAATGCCTGCGGGCATCGATTTCCTCCGGGCCATCGCCTCAGGCTATCAATCGCGACGGCCCATTGGCCGCTCATCTGGCCCGCGCCCTACGCAGCCAGGATCTCGGTGCGCACCTCGGGGGGCACCATCGAGCTGCCCGTTCGTCAAGGAGATCCTGAGCCGCAAGTTTCGTTCGAGCGTCCGGTGCACGGTCCACAGACGCCGGTCACCAGGATCGATCCCGGCGTTGTTAGGCGGTTCAGTATTCACGACCACGTCACCGGGGAAGCGACGTATGTTACTGAAGGCATTGGTGGCCTATTCGGCGAAGGTATCCTGCGCTTCGACGAAATCGACGTTCAGGTGGCTCATAGTCTGAAGCGGGAGTTCACCATCAAAAACGACGATCCGCTGTCGGCGCGCTATGTGCTGACGCAAACATACGACATGGGTCGCGACGGGTGGGGAACGCTGATCAATACCCGGACGGAGATGCGCAGCGACAAGGGAAATTTTTATGTCTCTGGCACCCTCATCGCTCGCCACAATGGAGAGATCGTGGCAGAGCGGCAGTGGGATGCGGCTATCGCACGCGATCTCATGTGAGAGGGTCGCAACGCTTTTTACCTGGGTCCGGGGCAGCCACGCCGGCGGTCTCGCCGTCTCGCCCGCCGGCCGTCGCGGGGGTCAGCTGCCGCGGTCCCCGCCCTTTCGCGGCGGTAACACGGGTTCGAATCCCGTCGGGGACGCTAATAAAAACAAAGAGTTATTTTTATACGGCAGACCCTGGCGTCGCTGTCGGTAAAGTTTTCGGTAGGTTTCCCGTCCTGCTTGCTCAATGAAGGAGGCTGATTCCATGGACTACCAGCGACTCGGCTCTCAAGGTCCTACCGTCTCGGGGATTGGCCTCGGGACCATGGGCATGTCCGACGCGTACGGCCCCGCCGATCATGCCGAGAGCATCGCGACCATTCATGCGGCGCTCGATCAGGGCGTGAACCTGATCGATACCGGCGACTTCTACGGCATGGGCCACAACGAGATGTTAATCGGCGAGGCCTTGAAGGGATGCAAGCGCGACGAAGTGCTGATCAGCGTGAAGTTCGGCGCGCTCCGCGGGCCCGGCGCCGGGGAGTTCAACGGCTACGATTCACGCCCGGCGGCAGTACGAAATTTCATCGCCTACTCGCTGAAGCGCTTGGGCGTCGATTACATCGACATCTATCGCCCCGCGCGCTTGGATCCCAACGTGCCGATCGAGGACACGGTCGGTGCGATCGCGGAACTCATCCGGGAGGGCTACGTGCGCCATGTCGGGCTTTCGGAGGTGGGTGCGCAGACGATTCGTCGGGCGCAGGCCGTGCACCCGATCGCGGATCTGCAGATCGAGTACTCACTTATGTCGCGTGGCATCGAGCGCGAGATCCTGCCGACTTGCCGCGAGCTCGGCATCGGCATCACCGCCTACGGCGTGCTGTCGCGCGCCCTCATCAGCGGGCACTGGCGCAAGGTCGCCGACAAGGGCGACTTCCGCGCGCGTATGCCGCGCTTTGCCGACGGCAACCTCGAGAAGAATTTGGCGCTTGTGGAAAAGCTGCGGGCGATCGCAAGTAAGCTCGATCTCCCCGTTGCACAGGTCGCAATTGCCTGGGTCCGGGGGCGCGCCGCCGCGGAGAGGGCCGCGATCGTGCCGCTCATCGGCGCGCGTCGGCGCGATCAGCTCACCGAATCTCTCGGTGCTTTGCGGGTGATACTCACTGCGGAGCAGATGGCGGACATCGAGCGAGCAGTGCCGCCGGAGGCGGTGGCGGGCGCGCGGTATCCGGAGGTGCACCTCCAGCACATGGACAGCGAGCGGGGGGCGGGTTGAGGGAGCTGATTCGAGGAACGACGGATCGCTTCGGATCGAAAACACCCGCCGGCAAGTCTCGGCCCACAACCGGTCACCGGCGTCTGCCTCACGACACGCTCTGAACCGGCCATTCGCGTACAGTCGCTTTATACACTCCAGTCTTTAACTTGACACGTCACTGCAGCAGCTTCATTTTGCGTAATCACACGTGCACGAAAGGGCAATACGATGCAAGAAGCCAGCAAAACAAGGGTCCTTTTCGTAGCCGGCTTTGGTCCTATCGTGCGCAATATTGGCGCGAGCGGCAAACTGTACGGCCGGGGACTGTCGATTCCATTCAAGCAAGAGGACGGGGGGTATCTCCACACGGAGGCGCTGCAGGGCGTAAAGAGCTTTGCTCTGTGGCCGCTGTCTCAGGCGGCTGAGTCGTGTTTCGGGCGTGCCTCGTGGCCCGACGACATCCCGGCACCGCATTGCTGGCTCGAATTTGACGTGGACAATGTCGCGAGCGCCGCCGCGGAGCTCGAGGCTCAAGGATATCGGATGCTGATCAAGAACAAGAAGGAACCGTGGGGCCAAACCGTCAGTCGTTTCCTTGACCCGGATGGAGTGCTGATTGGGCTCACCTATACTCCTTCGAGGCGAGGAGAGAATTGAGCGACGGATTCCCTCGTCCGACACTTTCGTCGCGTCGGCGACGGATATTTAATCGCATTCGGGCCCACCCGTTGCGCCTTGGCATGAGGCCAATTTCTTGTTCTCAGTACTAGGCACTTTGGAGGGCCCGGCTGCGGCCCCGAAGCGATGTGATTTCCTGAGGAGGATTACCGGTGCCTCAGCCCGACGCCCCGGTGACGCGGCCATTCCCTTCAACGTCAGGCTGGATCACAATGCAGATGGAGTGACTGTTGAACGCGGATGCTACTTCGATGGTTGGCAAGCTCCTTGATACGCACAAGATCGACCAGATCGTCACGCTCACACTCGCACACTATGAGAAGCGCGCCGAGGAGTTTCGCGCCGGTACGTGCGATCACGACGTCAGCCAGAACATCGCCTCGCTAGTGCGGCATATCGAACCGGAGCCGCCCTTCACTATCCTCGATTTTGGCTGCGGCCCGGGGCGCGACCTGAAGACCTTCGTCGGAATGGGCCATACTGCCATCGGGCTGGAGGGCGCAGCCAGCTTTGTTGCCATGGCACGCGCCGATACCGGGTGCGAGGTCTGGCAGCAGGATTTCCTCAAACTTGATCTGCCGAGCGGGCGCTTTGATGGCATCTATGCCAACGCTGCGTTGTTCCATGTGCCATCTCAAGAACTGCCGCGCGTATTACGGCAGTTACACGCAGCGCTGAAGCGCAGCGGGGTGCTGTTCAGCTCCAATCCGCACGGCGGGAACGAGGAGGGATGGAACCTCGGGCGCTACGGCGTTTATTACGATCTTGCTACGTGGCGTCGCTACATGTCAGAGGCGCGGTTCATAGAACTCGAACACTACTACAGGCCGACCGGACTGCCGCGCGACCAGCAACCGTGGCTGGCAAGCGTGTGGCGCAGGCCGTCGCGGTGAGAACTTCGGTATGTTTGGACGGCCATGGGATATCCACCGATACCCATTTGGGCAGATCAGCGGAATCGGCCATTGGCGGCCGATCCATGATCAGAGGATCCTTCTGCCGCGCGAGCTCGTTACAGAGCGTCCGTGAAGCTCAATATTCACGTGCTTGAATGATCTTCGCGGTACCATTGGTCCAAAATTGCGCCCAGGGGGCTGGCGGAGCGTCCCGCTGGCTCCATCAAGGCGAATCCGGATGACGATCGCCTGTACCCATTGCGGCACGCTCCAAGACATTCCGCCACTCGCCAGCGGGGCCGTGGCGATCTGTCCGACCTGCACTTGCCGGCTCGAGCGGACCAACGGACGGAGCATCATCGCGGCGCTCGCCTGCGCCCTTGCCACCTTGGCGCTGCTCTTTCCGGCGAATCTGCTGCCGCTGATCCGCGTCTCGATGCTCGGCATGACGCGCCAGAGCCGACTCGCCTCGGGCGTGTTCATGATGTGGGACCACCAATGGGTCATCGTGGCGGCGCTGGTCGCAGCCTTTGCTGTCGTCCTGCCGTTCGCGCGTTTCGGCATGCTCACCACCGTTCTGGCGCTGGTGCAACTCGATTGCCGTCCCGCCTGGCTGGGCCGCGTGTTCCGCTGGTCCGTGCACCTGGATCAGTGGGCCATGCCGGATGTGTTTCTCATCGGCTGCGCGGTGGGCTACGGCCGGCTGGTCGCGGTCTTGCCGGTTTCGATCGGCGCGGGCGGCGTTTGCCTGATCTTCGCCGCGCTGCTGTGCATGTTGTCGCGCGCATCGCTCGATGCGCGCACCGTCTGGCGGGCGATCGCCCCGGAGCGCGTACCGCCGCCTGGCGCCCAGGAGACCCTCGGGTGCGAGGTCTGCGATCTGGTGCTGCCCGTCACGGCCCTGGGCTCGCCCTGCCCGCGCTGCGGTCTGCGCCTGCGCGCGCGCAAGAGCGACTCATACGTACGCACGCTCGCGCTGGTGGTCGCCGGCTACGCCCTTCTGATCCCGGCGAACGTCTACCCCATGAGCACCGACATGCAGCTCGGGGTGCGCGTGCCGCACCGGATCGTCGACGGCATCCAGGAGCTCTTCCAGGCGCATTTGTATCCGCTCGGAGTACTCATCTTCTGCACCAGCATCGCCATTCCGCTGCTGAAACTCACGGGTCTGACCTGGTTTCTGGTTTCGATCCGCCGCCGCTCCCGGCGCTACCTCGTGCTCAAGACGCATCTGTCCCATTTCATCGACGAGATCGGGCGTTGGTCCAACGTTGACGTGTTCACCATAGCGGTCTTCACGCCGCTGCTCCAGTTCCGGGGGCTCGTGACCACCGACGCCGCGGTCGGCGCGCCGGCCTTCCTGCTGGTGGTCGTGTTCACCATGCTCGCCTCGCGTACCTTCGACCCGAGGCTGATGTGGGATGCCGCGCAGATGCCGGTGGCCGCGCAGGCGGTCAGCTCATGAGCCAGCCGCAGCATGAGCGCGAGACGCCCGGACGGACCGCGGCGATCACGCACCCCACCTGGTGGCCGGGCTGGATCTGGGCCGTGCCCATCGCCGCGGTCTCCATCGTGGTGTGGCTGCTGGTGCGCTCGATTAGCGCTCACGGGATCGACGTGACGGTGGTTTACAGCAACGCGGCCGGCATGCAGGCGGGAAGCACGCGCGTGATGTATCACGGACTGCAGGTCGGCAAAGTGACGAGCGTCGCGTTGGCACGCGACGACTCGCAGATCGTCGTGCATCTGGCCATCGATCGACGGCTCGACGACAAGCTGCGAAGCGGGACCCGCTTCTTTCTCGAGGGTGCGCACCCGAGCCTCTCGGATCTGTCGTCGCTGGTGACTCTGATTTCGGGTCCGATCATCATCATGGTGCCGGGCGGCGGCAGACCCACCCGCGTCTTCAAAGGAATCGAAGGCAGGCCGCGCCGGACGCTGGCCGTCTCTCTGCCTTATCGGGTCACCTTCGACGCCGCGGTGGGCGATCTTCCGGTGCACTCGCCGGTCACCCTGCTCGGATTCACGGTCGGGGAGGTCTCCAGCGTCGGTCTGGAGGTCGACCCGCACACCGGGCGCATCTTCACGCCCGTCGTGCTGGCGCTCGATCCGACCCGCTTTCATATCCTTGCTCCGGAGCCCGCCGACGGCGATTGGTCGAAGCTGTTCAATGATACGCTCGACAAGCTGGTGCGCGCCGGTCTGCGCGCACAGCTCACCCGCCCCCTGCCTTTGATCGGCAGACAGCAGGTGGTGTTGGAGATGATACCCGCGGCGCCGCAGGCGCAACTGGTGATGTTGGGTCGCTATCCTCGAATCCCCACCGTCCCGGGCGGCGGCCTTGCGGCCTTCTCGCACAAACTGACTTCGCTGCCACTGACACAGATCGCCGACAACATACAGGCGCTCACCGCGCAGTTGAGGCGGCTCGCCTCCTCGCCGCAGCTGCGCGACAGCCTCACGCGGCTGGACCGCACGCTCGCGGCGCTTGAGCGGACGGCTCAGCAGGCCGGCCCGCAGGTCGCCCCCACGCTGGTCAGCCTCAGGCGCACGGCCGCCCAGCTGCGCGACATCGCCGCGCAGCTCGACACCACGGCCGTGGTGGCCCGGCGCGCCCTGGGGGCGAGCCCCACGGCGCCGAACGACAACCTCGAGCAGACGCTCCAGGAGCTGGGCGATGCCGCTCGCGCCGTCCGAACGCTCGCGAACTATCTCGATCAGCACCCCGAGGCGCTGTTGCGCGGACGAGGTGAGTAGCCTCATGAGACCTGTGGCCATCGCATTGATCCTGCTCCTGGCCGGCTGCGCCTCGAGCCCGCCGGTCCGCTTTTACACGCTCGCCCCGGTCGCACCGGCACGGCATCCGCCGCCGGCCGCGCGCATCACTGTGCAGATCGCGGCGGTGCATATTCCCGTCGTGCTCGACCGGCAGGAGATGGTGCGCGAGAGCGCACCGGAAACGCTGCAGGTCAGCGACGGCAATCGGTGGGGGGCGCCACTGGCCGACATGATCCAGCGCGTGCTGACCCAAGACCTCGCCGCCCGCCTGCTCGGTAGCACGGTGCTCGCGCCCCAGGCGCTGCCTCCCGCCGGGACGCGGGTGCTGGTGCTCGATGTGCTGCGCTTCGAGGTCGGGCCTTCCGGCAGGGCCGCTTTAGAGGGTAGCTGGTCGCTGTTTGCCACCGACTCGGGGCAGGCTCTGCTGATCCGTCGTGTGTCGCTCACGTCCCGGCAGAGCGCCGGCAGCTATCGCGGCCAAGCCGCCGCCATGAGCCGGCTTCTGGGGCGTCTGGCTGACCGGATCGCCGCCGCCCTGGTCCATTGACCCGCCGGCCGATGCATCCATCAGAATCATCCGTAATTGGAGCTGACACTGAGCCGGCCGCAACGGTAATCTCGACCCTCAGCCGATTGGCCCGGCTCGCCGTGCGCCGTCGCGGCCAATATGTGCTCGAGGCGCGGATCCTCGATCTTCAGTATGCGCCGGCGCACGATCTACCCACCCACACGCGTAGGGTGTCCGTCCTGGATGCGGACGGCCGGGAGACCTGGCGCTTGGAGAGGAGCGCGGCCCATTGTTGAGGAGGGTGGCAGCGCCCCGCAGGCCGGCATCGATAGACCCCGTCGCCCGGGGCAACCGACCCGGTCGCTGCGCCGATCGCATCCGTCTGGATCGCAGTACTCGGCGTCGTCTACGGCGACATCGGCACGATCTGGCCGATCGCGAGGCTATCCTGCGCCTGCATATGCGCTCCATGAAGGTCGCGAGTGATATCGACCCCCGTGTGACTGCCCAGCGCACGCCCGGCTTCGTGTGCGCGCGAGATCCCGGTAACGACCGCTCGCTCCGGCACTAAGGCACTGACCTGACGGATGCTACTTGCGAGCGAGCAGCCGATGTAACGCGTGGGCTGTCTACAAGGTCGCATGGCTCGCTAGCGATGTGATCGCCGTGTGGGGTGCGAATTCGCAAATTATAGCGTGAAGGCACGGTACACGAGCAGTCTTGTGCGGAAAGGTGCCCCTGGTAATCTCCCTTGACGATGCGTGACCTGGTCCTCCTCGGCGCGCCCCGCCTCTGAGCACAATCGATCGATTCGTGCTCGGATGGACGACGCTGTTCGTCAGCCCCCGACGAGTCGGGAAACTCCCCGCCATTCTCAAGCTGGCGACGTTGTTGCGATTCCACAAGGCACTGGCCCATAGTAAAGTATCGCCACCTGTATTCGCGACTCCCATCGCCGACAGGCGAGCGGTTTGCGGATCCCCTACGGCACTCTAAAGCGAATTCAACTTACAGAAAGGCCACCAGCCATGTTCAGAGCGCGCTACGTTGTGCTGCTTTCCTGCCTGTCCCTGACATTGTCGGCCGCGTTTGCCGCGCCGGTGCCGATGGGCAAGCTCACGAGTGCGCTGCACTGGCGCAGCGTGGGTCCCTATACCGGCGGGCGCGTGACTGCGGTAGCGGGCATCGTCGATAAGCCCAACGTCTTTTACATGGGCGCGGCGGGCGGGGGCGTGTGGGAAACCAAGGACTACGGCCATAGCTGGAAGAACATATCCGACAAGGACTTCAAGAGCGACAATATCGGTGCCATGGCGATCTCGCCATCCAACCCGAAGATTATCTATGTGGGCACGGGCGATTCCGCTCCCCGCAACACCGTCATGACTGGGGAGGGGATGTACAAGTCCACCGATGGCGGAAAGACCTGGAAGTACATCGGGCTGGGCGGGACCCACATCATCAGCTGGATCCTCGTCGATCCCACGAATCCCGATGTCGTCTACGTGGCGGCGCTCGGCCATCTCTTCGGCAACAACCCGGAGCGCGGGGTATTCAAGAGCACCGACGGTGGCAGAACCTGGAAGAAGATCCTGTACGTGGACGACGGCACAGGCGCAATCAGCATGGCGATGGATCCGTCCAACCCGCGCGTGCTGTATGCGGCCATGTGGCAGATGTCGCGGACGCATTGGACATTCTCGAGCGGAGGCAAGGGCAGCGGCATCTACCAGTCGACCGACGGCGGGGCGACCTGGTTCGACATTTCGCATCGCCCGGGGCTGCCGAGCAGCATCTTCGGAAAGGTGGGCCTCGCGGTGGCCCCGAGCCAGCCCAATGTCGTATATGCGCTCATTCAAGCGAGCTACAAAGGTCAGGCGGGCGGATTATTCCGGTCCGACAATGCCGGCCAGAGCTGGAAGCTCATGAGCTTGAACAACAACATCACGCAACGCGCGTTTTATTACATGACCGTGTATGTGGACCCCAAGGACCCCAATACGATCTATCTGCCCAACGCGGGCTTGTATGTCTCGCACAATGGGGGCAAGAAGCTCACGCCCCTGCATCCGCCCCATGGCGATAACCATGTGCTCTGGATCAATCCGAACAACCCGCAAATCTTCATCGAAGGCAACGATGGCGGCGCGACCGTCACCCAGAATGCGGGCAAGGCTTGGAGCTCCGAGGACAACCAGCCGACCGGGCAGTTCTATCACGCCAATCTCGATGATCAATTCCCGTTCCATATTTATGGCGCGCAGCAGGATCGAGGTTCGGTCGAAGCCCCGAGCGCCGTGCCGGCGGCGACCATTCCGCCGGTCTGGAAAGACCTAGTAGGCGGGGAGATGGACTGGGTAGTGCCGACACCAGGCCGGTCCTGGGTCACGTACGGTCAAGACTATTACTGCATGGAGGGGAAGGAGAATCGCAGGACGGGATTGATCACAAATGTGGCCCCCTGGCCCTCCTATAAATTTGGCCTTGCGGGAACCCTAATCAAGTATCGCTGTGGCTGGTGGCATCAGCCCGTTGTGTTTGCCCCCCACAACCCTACGGAACTCTTGATGGGAGCGAATGTACTGTTCGAGACCACGGATGAAGGCACCCACTGGAAACGGATCAGTCCGGACCTCACGCGCAACGACAAGAGCAAGCAGGCGCGGCCGGGCGGCCCGATCAGCGCGGATGTGACCGGGGAGGAGATGTTCGACACCGTATCCTCGATCGCCTTCTCACCGCTCGCCGACACTGTCATCTGGACCGGTTCCGACGACGGCTTGGTTTATGTGACGACCGACGCGGGCGGGCATTGGAGCCAGGTGCGCCCGCCGACGCTACCGACCTGGTCCACGATCACCTGCATCGAGCCTTCGCACACCGACCAAGGCACCGCCTACGTGTCGGCGAGCCGATATGACTGGGACGACTTTCACCCGTACGTGTACAAGACCACCGATTACGGCAAGCATTGGACGCAGATCACCACCGGGCTGCCGCAAGATGAGTACGTCGAGAGCGTGCGACAGGATCCGAACGACGCCAACCTGCTCTTCGCGGGTACCAGTTCAACGGTGTACTTCAGTATCGATGGGGGCCGGCAGTGGCAGCCCCTGACGCTCAAGCTGCCGGCGGTACGGGTGAGCGATGTGGAGATTCAGCCTCAGCAGCACTCGCTAGTGCTCGCCACGTTCGGGCGTGGCTTCTGGGTGCTCGACAACCTGCAGCTCTTGGAACAGTTGGGGACTGCCCGCGTGGCGAGTGAGGCGCCCTATCTATTCAAGCCGCAGCAGGCGTGGCTGGTCACGCGCAGCATGGGCGGGTTTGGTCCGCGCGGACCGGGAGGTGAGAATCTGGCGCCTGGAGTCACGCTGTTCTTCCACCTGCCGGCGGATTACAACGGCAGCACGCCGGCTAAGCTGAGCTTTACCGACGCAAGCGGAAACGTGATCCGCAGTTACGCGCTGCACCTGAAAGCGACAACGAAGGGCAAACCGAAGCCGCTTTCGCAAATTCCCGCCGTCGCGCAAAAGCAACGAGAAGAGAGAGCCACGGCGGTCAAGCCCGGTATGGACCGCTTCCAATGGGATCTGACCTACCCGGAGGCGGTGGACGTAAAGGGAATCTTCAATTCATTCGCAGGACCCACGCTGCCTGTAGGGCCGGAAG
Source organism: Steroidobacteraceae bacterium (assembly GCA_050739115.1). Taxonomy (GTDB): domain Bacteria; phylum Pseudomonadota; class Gammaproteobacteria; order Steroidobacterales; family Steroidobacteraceae; genus 13-2-20CM-66-19. The sequence continues at coordinate 41,687 of JBOIAQ010000027.1, forward strand.
TGGTGCCGGGCACCTACTACGTGACGCTGACCTATGGCGATGCCACGCAGAAGCAGCCGTTTACGGTCAAGCTGGACCCGACGTTGAAAATCACGCAGGCGCAACTGCAGCAGCGTTTCGATTTGCTCATGCGGATTCACGCGGCGCTGAATCGGCTCGATACCAACCTGAACCAGGCCATTGACGCCCGTAGTGCCATCGAGAAGGCGGTAGCCAACAAGAGCATTCCCTCCAACACGGCGCTACCGGCTTTGGATCACCTGAACCGTGACATAGACGCTCTGGTGGATCTCAAGATCCAGTCCATTGAAGGTGCACTGACGTATGCTCCTCGCCTGCGCTCCTGGTTGACCTGGATTGCGGGCACGATGAGCTCCGCACTCGTGCCGCCCACCCCCGCGATGGTGGAGGTGGCGGACGGATACATCCAGGACGCCGCGGCGGGCGTCTCACGTCTGCAGTCCGACGTTGCGGCAGCCAACAAGGTCATGAATTAGTGAACTGCGGCGACCTCGTTATGTGGCTTTCTTCGTGGTCTGCCGCGCGTGGTCGGTGTAGATGGCGCCTTTGCGGCGTTCTTGGCCGATTGTGCCGAGCGCGGTCTCGAAGAATCGATTTGTCGCGTTGTTACAGCGGCGGAGGGTTGGACCATTTTCGTATAGATCGTAAGATGGTACTTTGGCGGGGCCGCGTCGGTTCTGGCAGCATGGATATGGACCGTACCGCAATTGGAGGCGCCCCGCTCGCCTCACAAGCTCACCCCTAACCCAGGCTACTAAGGAGACCTCATGCAACGCCACCTTCTGTTGTTTGCCGCCGTTATCCTGCTCAGTTTTGGCCCCACAGTAAGTGCACAACAGCCGGCGCGGACTAGAGATGGCAAATTGTTATTCGGCACGGACGCGGCACTACGCGTGGCCGGAGTCTCCTCGCCGGTGCTTTCAGCGGATGGAACCCGTGTAGCCTACCTTGTCCACACGACGCTCGAACCCAAGGACAAGCCCTGGAAGGATGTGACCCAGATCTGGGTCACATCCGCCACCGGCCCGGCGAGCGCGGCACGTCAGTACACGCGCGGCGATCAAAGCGCCATGCAGGTGCGCTGGTCGCCCGATGGCAGCCAGCTTGCCTTCATCCGCTCCGCAGGCACGGGGGAAAGCGCCAAGCCCCAGGTCTGGTTCATGTACGCCAACGGCGGCGCGGCTTGGCCGGTTACCACGTTGCCCGGAGGCGTCCACGCCTTCGCCTTCTCGCCCGACGACAAATCGCTGCTGCTGGTGGCAGACCCGAAACCGAACTCCGCTCATCTGCTGGACCTAAAGGATCACAACGACGCCGCCGTTGTGGATCACAACACGGTGCTGTCACAGCTCTGGCTGTGGGACATCGCCAGCGGCAAGGCAAAACAACTCACCAACGGCCACTTCACCGTCAGCGATCCGCAGTGGTCGCCCAACGGCCATGAAGTCTTGTTCGTCACTCGTCCTACGCCCGCGCTGGAAGACGGCAGCCGCACGACCGAACACCTACTCAACCTGCGGAGCGGCCACACGCGCCTGCTTGGTCCCACCGCCGACTACGTCTCAGACGCCCGCTGGTCACCCGATGGTGCGACCATCGCCTTCCTCGCCTCGCCCAAGGGCGAGCAGATCCGGCAGCAAGTGGATGCGGCACTGTATCTCGTTCCCGCCGCCGGCGGTGTGCCGCGCGCGTTGACGTTCCCATTGGGCGCGGGCACCCCCGTTTGGGCCCCGGATGGCCAAACAATTTATTTCAGCACCGGCGACCGTGAGGCCGTGGCTGTTTTCGCGGTCAATGTCGCGAGCGGTGCGGTGCGGCGCCTCAGCCGCCAAGCCGCCGTCGTCCGCCTCGCCCACCTCAGCCGCGATGGCACCTTTGCCATCGGCACTTGGAGCGATCCCACGCATCCGGCCGAGGTCTTCCGCGCCAACCTAGATTTCACCGCGCTCCACAACCTGACCGATCAGAACCAGTGGCTGGCCAGCTACGCGCTCGGCAATGCCACCGTGCTCAAATGGAAAAGCTCCGCCGGCGGCATGGAGATCGAAGGCGTAGTCACCGAACCGGTCGGCTTTGACGCCTCGCGCAAATACCCCTTTCTGCTCAATCCCCACGGCGGTCCCACAGGCGCGACGACGCTCAGCTTCAACCCCACCGAGCAAATCCTGGCGGCTAACGGCTACTTGGTGTTGCAGCCTAACTTCCGTGGCTCCAGCGGACGCGGATTGGCCTTCGCCACCGCCGACGAAAACGACTGGGGCGGCGGCGATTTCCACGACGACATGAGCGGCGTGGACGCGGTCATCGCCAAGGGCTGGGCCGACCCCAACCGCATGGGCGAGTTCGGCTGGTCCTATGGCGGCTACATGAGCTACTGGATTGACACCCACACCCACCGCTTTCGTGCCATTTCACCCGG
>JBOIAQ010000028.1:0-43807 GCA_050739115.1 Steroidobacteraceae bacterium
GCCGTCACCGTGATGCGCATCGATGTCCACGTAAGCGATGCGGTGGAGGCCGAAGCGACTGCGCAGCAGCTCGATCGCCACCCCACAGTCGTTGAATACACAAAAGCCGGCGGCGTGGTCACGGCCCGCGTGATGAAGACCGGCGATCGGCACGAAAGCGCGCCGGAACCCGCCAGACATGATGCCTTCGGCCCCCGTCAGGGTCGCGCCGACCACGGCGGCTGCGACCTCGTAGACGCCACGGAAGGCGGGCGTGTCACCTCCATCGAGATAGCCCTGGCCGCTCGCTGAGCGCTCACGAACGAACTCGAGATAGGCTGGCGTGTGAAACGCCCGCAGCTCCTCCTCGGAGGCCTCGCGCGGCTCGAGCACCCGCACCTTGCGATCGAGCGAGCGTGCGCCAAATTCCCGCAGGAAAGCCGCTTGACGGTCCGGTCCAAATGGATGGCCGTCGCCGAAGCCGTAGCGCGCGAGACGCTCACCGGCGATCACCACAACGTTGTCGCTCATGCTGCAGGAAGGCTAACACACCCCGGGACAGAACCCACCTGCCCAAGAGGCGCCAAGTCGATGATAATACTCGGCCTGCCTCACCGAAGCTCAACGGGAAATGGCTCAATACATCTTCACCATGCAGGGGGTCGGCAAGGTCGTCCCCCCGAAGCGCGTAATTCTCCGCGACATCAGCCTCTCGTTCTTCCCCGGCGCCAAGATCGGCGTGCTGGGCCTGAACGGGGCAGGCAAATCCACCCTGCTCCGGATCATGGCCGGGATGGACCGGGAGATCGATGGCGAAGCGCGCCCGCAGAGCGGCATCCGCATCGGATACCTGCCACAGGAACCGCAGCTCGACCCGGCGAGTGACGTGCGCGGCATCGTGCAGGAAGGAGTCGGCGAGACGTTGCGGCTGATCGAGGAATTCAACCGGGTCAGCGACCGTTTCGCCGCGCCGCTCGGGGACGAAGAGATGAACGCGCTCCTCGAGCGACAAGCGAAGCTCCAGGACGCCATCGATGCCGCGGGCGGCTGGGAGCTCGAACGCAAGCTCGAGATCGCCGCGGACGCGCTGCGGCTGCCGAGCTGGGAGGCGAAGATCACCACCCTCTCGGGCGGCGAGAAGCGCCGCGTGGCGCTCTGCCGCTTGCTGCTGTCGGTGCCCGACATGCTGCTGCTCGATGAGCCAACCAACCATCTCGATGCGGAGTCGATCGCCTGGCTCGAGCGCTACCTCGAGGAGTATCCGAGCACGGTCGTCGCCGTGACGCACGATCGTTACTTCCTCGATAACGTCGCGGAGTGGATTCTCGAGCTCGATCGCGGCCACGGCATCCCGTGGCACGGCAACTATTCATCGTGGCTCGAGCAGAAGGAGGAGCGACTGAAGCTCGAGGAGCGCGAGCACGAAGCGCTGCGCAAGACGCTGGAGCACGAGCTCGAATGGGTGCGCCAGAACCCGAAGGCCCGCCAGGCGAAGAGCAAAGCACGTCTACAACGCTACGAGGAACTCGCTTCGCGCGAGTTCCAGGAACGCAACGAGACCAACGAGATCTACATCCCTCCCGGGGAGCGCCTGGGGGAGCTCGTGATCGAGGTCAGGAGTCTGCGCAAGGGCTACGGCGACAGGCTTCTCGTCGACAATCTTTCCTTCAGCCTGCCGCGCGGGGGCATCGTCGGCATCATCGGGCCGAACGGAGCGGGCAAGACGACGCTGTTTCGCATGTTGACCGGGATCGAGAAGCCGGATGCCGGCGAAATCCGCATGGGACCGACGGTGCGGCTCGCGTACGTCGATCAGTCCCGCCATGCGCTCGATGACCGGAAATCGGTCTGGGAGGAGATCTCAGGCGGCCTCGACATCCTCAAGGTCGGCAGCTACGAGACGCCCTCGCGCAGCTACGTCGGGCGCTTCAACTTCAAGGGCTCGCAGCAGCAGCAGACGATCGGTGAGCTCTCGGGCGGCGAGCGCAATCGCGTGCATCTCGCCAAGGTATTGATATCAGGCGGCAACGTACTGCTGCTCGATGAACCGACCAACGACCTCGACATCGAGACGCTGCGCGCGCTCGAGGAGGCGCTGCTGGGCTTCCCGGGATGCGCCGTCGTGATCTCTCACGACCGCTGGTTCCTCGATCGGATCGCGACCCACATCCTCGCCTTCGAGGGCGACTCGCAGGTCGTCTGGTTCGAGGGCAACTACCAGGAGTACGTCGAGGACTTCAAGCGCCGCAAGGGCGAAGAGGCCGCGCAACCGCACCGCATCCGTTACAAGCCGCTCACCCGCTGAATGCGACGTCCGCCTGCGTCAGCCGATGAGAGCAAGAGTTGGGGGCTCCTCCGCTGGATCGGGCCGCTCGCGGCACTGCTGGTGTTCGGCCTGGTCGCCTACGTGCTCCATCGCGAGATCGCGCGATTACACTTCAACAGGGTGTTCGCGCACCTGCAGGCGATACCGCGCGTGCACGTGCTCGCGGCGCTCGGCTTCACCGCCATCAGCTACTGGGTGCTGAGCGGCTATGACGTGCTGGCACTGCGCTATCTGCGCAAGCGACTGCGCTACGGGCGGATTCTCTTCACCTCCTTCATTGCCAGCGCCTTCGGTCATACGCTCGGCTTCGCGGCTTTCACGGGCGGCGCGATCCGCTTCCGGCTCTACGCGAACGCCGGGGTCACGGCGGTCGAGGTCGCGACCATCGCAGCGTTCGCGAGCTTCTCGATCGCCATCGGTCTTGCCACACTCGCGGGCATCTCCTTCTTTCTCGCGCCCGCACAGAGCGCGGCGGTCCTGCCGCTCGGACACGACCTGACATTCCTCGTCGGATCGCTGCTGCTCGCCGCGGTGGTCGCCTACGCACTGTGGTCCTCGCTCTCGCGCGGAGTGCTCGAGATCCGCGGTTGGGCGCTGCGCGCACCGGGGCCGACGATCGCGTTGCCCCAGGTGGCCCTCGGAGTGCTCGACCTCAGCCTCGCCGGCTCCGTCCTCTTTTGGCTGCTGCCGGCAGGCTCGCACATCGGCTTTCTTCCGTTCATTGGCGCCTACGCCATTGCCGTCATCGCCGGGATCGTGAGCCATGTACCCGGGGGCATCGGCGTTTTCGAGACCGTGATGCTGCTCATCCTCGGTGGCATTCCTCCCGAGGCGCTGCTCGGCTCGCTCCTCGCCTACAGGGCGATCTATTATTTCGTACCGCTGCTCTTCGGCGCCGTGTTGTTCGGCTCCAAGGAGCTCAGCGCGACGCGCGCGCACTTCGCCCGGGCGCGGGAGCGAGCCGCGATGTACGTCGCGCCGGTCGCGCCGCAGATCGCCGGAGCTCTCACCTTCTTCGGCGGGACGGTGCTGCTCGTTTCGGCAGCGACGCCCGGCTTCGACTCGCGACTTGCGCTCCTGTACCGCTTCATCCCGCTTGCGGTGTTGGAAGTCGCCAACCTGGTCGCGAGCGTCATCGGACTGGCGCTCCTGGTACTGGCCCGCGCCCTCTTCCGCCGCGTCAAGGCGGCCTACTACCTGTCAGCCTGGCTGCTCGTCGGCGGCATCGTCGCCTCGCTCCTCAAGGGGCTGATTTACGAAGAGGCGATCGTGCTCATGCTCGTGCTCGCCGTGCTGATGCTCGGACGGCGCGCCTTCTACCGGCCGACGGCTATCCTGGACGAGCGCTTCACTCCCGTGTGGGTGTCGAGCATTGCCGGGGTCATCATCCTCTCGATCTGGATCGGATTCCTCGTCTACCGCAACGTGCCGTATTCCGAACAGCTGTGGTCGACTTTCGCGCTGCACGCCAACGCCCCACGAATGCTCCGCGCCACGCTTGCGGTCGTCATACTCGCAAGCGCCTACCTGATGTTGAATCTGCTGCGGCCGGCGCGGGCGGAGCCTGCCGTCGCCGGCACGGAGGACCTGGTCCACGCGCGCGCCATCATCAATCGATCCGACCAGAGTCTCGCGAATGCGGCGCTGACCGGTGACAAGCGACTGCTCTTCAACGAGCGGGCGGATACCTTTCTCATGTATCAGGTCGCGGGACACAGTTGGATCGCACTCGGGGACCCGGTCGGCCCGCGCACCGGCGCCGAGGAGCTGGTATGGCGCTTCCGTGAGCTATCGGAGCGGCACGGCGGTCAGACGGTGTTCTATCAGACGGGGGCCGAGCGACTCTCCCTCTATGCCGATCTCGGTCTCGCACCGCTCGAGATCGGCGAAGAGGCGCGGGTGCAGCTCACGGACTTCACGCTCGAGGAGCCGGCACCCGCCGGCCTCAGGCAGTCGCACCGCCGCGCACAGCGCGACGGCCTCACGTTCGAGATCGTACCTCCCGCCGCTGCCGATCCGCTGATGCCACGTCTGCAAGCGATCTCCGATGACTGGCTCGCCAGCAAGGCGACCGGCGAGAAGCGCTTCTCGGTCGGGTACTTCTCGCCGCAATACCTGCGCCAATTTCCAATCGCAGTCGTGCGCGAACACGGTGAGCCGGTGGCTTTCGCCAACCTCTGGAGGACCGACACCCGCGCCGAGCTCGCCGTCGATCTCATGCGCTTCGGCTCGCAAGCGCCGCCGGGAGCGATGGATTTTCTCTTCGTCGAACTCATGAGCTGGGGCCGGGACCGGAGCTATCGCTGGCTCAACCTCGGCATGGCGCCGCTTTCGGGCCTCGATCGCCATCCCCTCGCTCCCGCGTGGCACCGCATCGGCAATTTCATCTTCCGTCACGGCGAGCACTTCTACAACTTCGAGGGCCTGCGGGGGTACAAGGCCAAGTTTGATCCGCACTGGGAGCCGAAATACCTCCTCGCCCGCGGCGGCATTGCCTTGCCGCGCGTGCTCATGGATGTCTCGGTGCTCATCGCCGGAGGCGTCAAGGGGCTCTTCCAGCCGATATGACATAACGCGCCGGACGGTGTGGTGAAAAGCCGGATCGACTGTCGCCAATGAGCTACAATTCCCGGCACCGGGGGCGCACAAGAATGAGGATGGCCCCGGTCTCGAGCACCATGTCCATTCACATCGATTCGGACAGCCGCCTGATCAACAGCCAGGAGAAGACCCTGGCGTTGACGTGCCCGCATTGCCAGGTCGTCGCCCACATCACCGTCAGCGCGGTGCCGCGCTTCGAGGAGCTGCAAACCTACCGCCCGTCGCAGGTCGGTATCGTCTACCGCTGCGATTCCTGCCATGCGCCGATCTTCCTGCGCTTCTCCGTGCGTATCTACGCCGCGAGCCGGATCGAGCTCTCCCCGCAGTTCGTCGAGGTCGAGCGCGCACGGGAAAAGTTCTCCTTCACCTATCTGCCCGAGGAAGTGGAGCTGCTCTTCAAGGAGGCCCTGACCTGCTTCTCGAGCGGCGCCTACAACGCCTTCGCTTCGATGTGCCGCCGCACCGCGCAAGCGGTGTTCGCAGACCTCGGCGAGACCGGAAAGCTCCGTCTCTTCGACGAGCTCAACGAGGTGCGCGAGCTCGCGGCCCTCTCCACCGAGACCTTCGGCAGGCTGAAAAGCATGCTCTTCGGCACCGCTTCCGACCCGCGGCCTAACATTCCGCTGCTCGACGGCTATGAAGCGGGTATCGCACTCGAGGTGATGAAAGACCTCCTCTACGAGGCCTACGTGCGCAAGGGCAAGCTGCAGCAGGCCATGTTGGTCCGTCGGTTCTTCCTGGATGAGACCCAGACCAACATCACGCCGTTGAGCAACGCCGGTTGAGCGGCGCACTCGTCTTCGGCGCGCTCATCGAAGCATGAAAGTCGTGTAGTTCAGCCTGTCCATGGCCCGGTCGATGACGGCGAGGACGAGCACCGCGGGCACCAGCATGGCCAGGACGAAGCCGTATCCGTAATAAAACGGACCGAGCAACAGACTCAGGTAGCTGAAACCGAGATTGCCGAGCAGCATGGTGGCGCTGATCGCGGCGGTGGTCCGTAGTCGATCCAGATAGAACAGAATGTTGAGCCCCGCCATCACCAGCAGCTGCAGGCCGACGCCCACCGAGTCGATGGCCAGCAAGGGAAAATACAGTGTCGGGATGCGGAACACGGCGAGCAGCGACGGACCGAGCGCAATGAGGGCGAGCAGCGTAAAGCCCTGGACCTTGATGATGTCGTATATGCCCTCGCGGGCGGTGACGACCATTTCCGTGCGATAGGCGCGGATGGCGGAGAGCGCGCCGCCGTCGCGCACGGCGCCGTAGTAGTGCTCATAGGCGTGCACGAAGTCGACTTCCATGCGCAGCAGGAACACCGCCATTCCCGGGATCAGCGTGAAGTAGGAAAGAAAAATCGGCTTGTCATAGATCATCGAGGCGTGCAGATCGCCGATCACGCGTTGCCCCGGACCGGCTGAGAGCCAGAACAGCAGCTTGTCGGCCCAGACGCCGGCGTTGAACAAGAGGCCGGTCGGCAGCAGCCACAGATGCAGTCTTCCTGGGCGCAGGAAGTCGAATTCGATCACCCGCTTGGGCGGATACTCCCGCCATATCAGGGCGAGCGAGCCCATGAGGATCACTGCCTGGCCGATGACGAAACCGAACAACAGGCCCTCGGTGCCGAAGCCCGCGCGGCCCAGGGCGAACCCGAACGCGTCCGAACCGCCGTAGCCCAGGAAGTAAAGGAGCAACAGCCAGCGGTATTGCTTCAGCCCCGAGAGCAGCACCGTGAGCACCCACACCAGGTTGAGGAGATTCAGGCTCACGATCATCAGCAGCCGATAGGCCGGGCTCGTGTCGGGCAGCAGCCACAGCGAAAGCGGGATCGAGGCGAGCAGCAGCGGCAACCCCGTGATCAGCAGGATGCCGAACAGATTCGGCAGCACGCGGGCGCTTTCACGCTCGAACAGGCGATCGGCCACGTAGCGGGTGTAGGCGAGCTGCGTGCCGCCGGAGTAGATGAGACTGAGCGCGATCAACCAGGTGACGCTGATCTGAAAATCGCCGACCTGACTCGCGGGCGCGGTTGCCCCGAGACTCAGAACCCCGAGGATCAGAATCGCCAGGATCGACAGCACCCAGGGTCCTGAGCCGATGATGCCCGCGTAGAGATAGGCGCGCAGCAGACCGAAGTAAGTCTTGCTACGGCTCAATCGGCGCAATTCGAAGCCGATGCCGGCCATCAGCGCGCGGCCTCGCCAGCGATCCGCTCGGCGATGAGGCGATCGAACGCCTCGATCATCCGGTTCTGGTCGTAATAGCGTTCCACCCGTTGGATCGCGGCCCGGGCTGCGCGCGCGTACACCGCCGGGTAGGCGAGCAGCGCGCCGCAGCGGTCCGCCAACGCATCGTAGTCGGCCAACCCGACCACCGCTCCGGCCGCCCCGAGAGCGCGGTCTTCGTCGCCGCGGCCGTACACGAGCTCCCTGCAGGCCCCGACGTTGGTGGTGACGCAGGGCAGACCCGCGGCGAATCCTTCGAGCACCGACAAGGGCAGCCCCTCGCTGATGGAGCTGAGCACCAACACGCCGACGCCGGGCAGGATCTCATCGATGCGCCGGAAGCCGAAGAAGCGCAGCGCATCGCCAAGGCCCAGGGCCTGCGCGAGCTCACGGCACTCGCGGCCGTATTCGGGATCCTCATCCTCGGGGCCGACGATCCAGGCCTCGACGTCGGCCAGACGCTGCCGCAAGGTGTGGGCAGCGCGGATGAAGGTCTTGATGTCCTTGATCGGCACCACGCGGCCGAGCAGGCACATGACTGGCGGCGGCGGCACATCGGCGGGGCGGCGCAGGCGGGCGAGCCGCTCGACATCGACGCCGTTGGGAATGATGCGCGTGCGCTCGGGATCGGCCCCGTCGCGGATCTGCTGCCGCCGCGCTGCTTCGAACAGGCTGACGATGGGGTCGGCATGGCGGTATACCAACCTGCCGAGGATCTCGAAGAAATGGATCCAGAGCTCGCGCAAATGGCTGATTTCGGTCGCGTCGTGTTCGAGGGAGTTGCGCCTGTCGTTGATCCAGGCGGCGTTCATCAGATCGATGCGTCGCTCCTTGGTGTAGATTCCGTGCTCCATGAGCACGAGGGGTCGCTCCTGGGCCTGCGCGCCGAGCACACCGAGGAGGCCGGCGAACCCGGTCGAGGGGCTGAGAAACAAGCGTGCGCGCGGCAGCTGCCGGCTGGCGCGGGTCAGTGTCCAAATCGGGCGATGCAGGTTGCGCACGGTCCAGAAATAATCGACGAAGGAAGGCTCGGTGGCATTGGCCTCGTAGGCCTCGGTGATGTAGCGCCAGGCGGGCTCGCCATGCAGGAACGACTCTTCGCTGAGTGGGTCCCCGGCCTCCAGATGGGCGCTGAAGTCGAGTACCTCGGCTTTCCCCGCGCGCAGCGACTCGTGCAGGCGTCGATAGAGCCCGATGGTCTCGGCCGGGAGCTTCGGCACTTTGACCGGCGGGCGCTCGGTTTCCTCGAACAGGTACACCGTCTGCAAGGCCACGAGGTTCTCGGGCAGCGTGTACTGCAGAGCGCCGTAGTCCTGCGCGCGCGAGCCGAGGAATACGGCGGCGAACCGCCACTGCGGCAAGCGGCTGACGAGCTGATGTACCCAGCTCGACACGCCGCCCTTGATGTAGGGATAGGTGCCCTCGAGCAGCAAGGCGACGTCACACTCGGTCGTTCGGGCTTCAGACATCGAGCGCACGCCCCCAAAGCGCCGCCACCGGACCGATGAGTGGAACGTGGCGGTACAGCCGGTGCCGCTCGAGAAGGCGCCGCAGGCCCGAGTAGTCCCGCTCGCGCCACGCGCTCTCGAGCACCCAGGGCAGCACGCGCGCCGGCGCGGCGCCGGCGGCGCTTGCCAGCTCGTAGTCCCGCGTGACATCGGCCTCCGGTGCCGGGGGCAGCCGCTGTTGGTTGAGGCGCGCACGCGCGAGCAGCAGGCGGGCGCGCCAGGGCGCCTCCGCCGCGGGTTCGCCGAGCGCCTCGATGAGCCCCTGCGCCGCCTCGAGGCGCATCTGTCGGAGGCTCCCGCTGACGATGCCGAGGTACAGGTATTCGAGATGCAGCTCCGCGAGATCGAGCGTGGTGGGAGCGGAGCCCGAACCGTGTGCGCGGCGGTGCTCTTCCAGGCGGCTCATGAGCGCGACGATCGAATCCTCGCGGCGCGCCAGCAGGTTGTGGGCGAGCAGACGCAGAGTTTCATCGCGATGACTCAGCGCTTCGCTGAGCAAATCCGTGGTCGCCCGGCCGCGACGGGCGGCGATCGCGAGCAAGGCGCGCGACCCCTGCTCACTGCCCGGGGCCGCGGCGCGCAGGCGGGCCAGCGCGCCACCGGCGCCGAAGCGGCTGAAGTGCCCGCGTACTTCGGCCGAGTACGTCGCTTGCGGCACTACGTTCGGCTGTAGCGGCCGGGGCTCTTTCTCGAGATGCGGATACGCGACGCCGATGGCGAGCACGAGCAGCGGCCCGACCAGCGGGATGAGACTTCCCACGGCGGCAAGTGCGAGAACGTCGCGCAACGCGTGGCCGCGCAGACGAGGCGGCAGCAGGCGTTGCGCCAGCACCGCGAGCACTGCGCTGAGTGCGAGGTTGGCGAGCAGCAGAGCCAACACCATCGAGGCCGCAGCGGGCGTCGCGGCCGGCTGCAGCCAGTCACTGAGCGGGGTGAGGAGATCGAGCCTCATGACGTGACCTCCAGGTCGCGTTCACCGGAGAGCGTAACATTCAGCGGCTGATCGACCTCGATGCCGCATTCGCGCAAGATCGCAAGCGGCGGCCGGCCGTCAACCGGGACCTGCATGATGCTGAAACCGGCCGTTTCGAGCCCACCCTCCATGCCGTGCGCACGCAGAACACTCTCGAGACGCTCCAAAAAGCCCCTGGTGGTGGCCGGACCGGCGAGCGGCAGCAGAATGAGCATGCCGGCCGTCATTGAGCCATAAGGCTCGCGCCAATAGACGTCAAGACCGCGGCGCGCGGCATAAAGCGCATCGAGCACCGATACTTCCGCGCCATCCCTGCGGGCACGCAGCAAGACCAGAGTGGAACGGACGCCGCTGCGCACGTGCAGACGCTGCAACTTGATGAGCTCGTGAGCGAATACATCCGGGCAGTACGGGAGCGAGCGGCGCAGGTCCGCGCTCTGCGCCGCCGCCCAACTCTCATCGGCGAAATATTGCAGCATGGCAGCGGCGGCGGCGAGGTTTTCCTCGGTGAGGGCGAGCAGCGGCAGATCGCGCACGACGAGCACACCCAGCGCTTCGCCGGCGGAGTCGATCACCGGAAAGACAGCGCGATAGCAGCCGCCGCGCTCGAGCTCGGCAAGCTGGTCGACGCTGTGGTAGGCGGTCTGTTCGTGTTCCAGGGCATAGACGAGCAGGGGGTCGGTGCGCGCGAGTTGGGTGCGCCAACCGAAGGCGGCGAGCGGCTCGTCGTCGAGTCCGCCGTCGTGATACAGGTGCAGCGCGGCGGCCTCGAATCGGCAGTACTGCGCCAGCAGCTGCAGCAATGCATTGGCGGCCGCGGCGGGGATGCCGCCCTGGGCGTCGGCGCTGAGTCCGCGCAGCGCTTCCAGGGCGCCGCGCAGCGTCACGGGTTGAGCGATGAGGGCCTCTTCCAGACGATCGTGCGACAGTCGGGTGATGAAAAACGCCCGGGTCAACGATTCGAGGCGCTGCTCGGCGTAGTCGGTGCGCGCCTGTGCGGCTTTGAGCTGTTCCCGCCAACGCGAGCTGTATTGCCCGGCGCTCAAGGCGGCGAGCGCCCCGCCCGCGAGTTGGATGAGCGGCATCCGCTCGGCGCTGATGCCGAGCAGATGCACGGCGATGCCGCCGACCGCCAGCACGAGGGTGGCGAGCACGGCGGGCGCCAAGCCGTGGCGCAGTCCGAGCAGCAAGGGGATCAGCCAGAGCCAGGGATAGGGCGAGACCGTGAACGGTCTCGCGCGAAAGAGCAACACGGCGAGCGTCAGCCCGGCGAGCGGCAGCACCACCACTTCCGCCCAGAGGATGATGGCGTGGCGTTTGTCGCTGCTGTCGTCCATGCTCGGCAATGGTCCTAGTTGATCGGCAAAACTGGCCTGCGGCCGTTTTGCGGACCGTGCCTTCGTTGCCGGCGTCCGGAGGCGCGACTCCGGCCGCCTGTGCGAAGATGAGCGTGCAAGTCCGACATGTTCCTAGGTTCTTGGTCCCATGTCAGGTGAGGAGGCGCTTGAGGAGCCCGGCGAGCGTCCGCTCGGAAAGTGCCGCCAGCCCTTCGCGGCTGCCGCCGCTGCCCGAGGCCGCGCCGCTCCAGATGATCTGTCCGGATTCGAGGTCGAGCAGGCGCAGGGTGATGCCGACCGCCGGCTGGCCATCGAGCCCCACCTTGTAGTCCCACTCATCGACGCTGCCCTCCAGGGCGTAGCGCGCTTCGTGGTGTCGCGCCCACTCGAGCGCCGGCCCCTCGCCGGCGGCGCCGTTGTCGATGGGCAGCGGACCGCTTGCGCCGGGAGCGGGCGCGAGCAGGACGTGCGTCAACCCCTGCGCGCCGAGCAGGGCGGCCAGCTGTTGCTGCACGCGTTCGCCGGCATAGGGTGTCGAGGTGTTATTGCTCGGCGGCAGCACGCACCAGAGCGCCTGCACGTCCGGATGCGGCGAGGGCGCGCTGTTGAACTGAGTGGTGGCGCAGCCGGCAACGCCGAGGGCGGCGAGCACGAGGCAGGTCCAGATGATCGGTTGCAATACGCGTTTCATGGTCAGCTCGTTCAATACATGGGAGTGAAGTAGTGGCGATAGCGCAGCAGCGCCTCGGTCGTGCGGCCGCTGTGCGTACCGACGTTGTTCTCGAGATCGAGGCTGAGCGACAGATGGTCGGCACCGGACACCGCGGTGGCGATGCCGGCAGTCAGATCATAGCCCCGGCCGCTCACGCTGTTGGTGCACAGGTCGGCGCCCGCGTAGGGCCGCAGCTGCGGGGTATATGCGGTTTCGTACCCCAGGTTGACGTGCCCGCCGCCACAGGCTTGAACGAAGCTCACGGGAACGAAGAACGCCACGGCTGTCCTCTGCCCAGCCGGCACGAGCGGCAGCAACTGAGCGGGCAGTTGGCCGGCGCGCTCGTAATGAGCGCCGCTCAACGAGGCATCCAGGGTGAACTCCGGCGGCGAGAGCCACGGCTGGTAATCCCCCTCGAGAGAGAATCGCTGAACGGTCCCCAGAGCGCCGCCGCCCTGCGCCCGCAGCCGTCCCGCCTGGAGCTCGATCTGCCCGGCGGTGTGAACCGTCAACCGGGCACTCGCGCCGGCGTCGACGCGATCCTCGAGTCCCGCGACACTGAGCGCCGCGGTATCGAGCGGACGGGCGCCCGCGGTGGCGCTCAACGTGGTCTCCAGACTGCCGCTCCAGCTCCTGTGCCAACCCAGACCGAAGCGGGACCAGGCTGCGAGATTTCTGCCGGCGCCGAGATCGAATGTCAGGCTGCCGAGCCCGGTCGGATGTCGCCAGGCGAGCACCGCCGAACGGCTCAGCGACGGCGCGAACGCGAGTTGGGTGCGATCGACGATACGCTGTCGGTCAGTATCGAGCCGCAGATCGAGTCGGTCCCGCGGCAACACCCACGAGCCTGCCTCCAGGCTCACGTCTTCCGACAGGAGTCCGCTCCACTGCATGACCTTGGCCGCAGCGCCGAGCGTGTCGGCGCGAGGGAGGGCCAGCGTCCCGAGCTGCTCCCGCAGGGGCGCATCGTACGGCTCGCGCTCGAGCCCCCGGTAGGCCAGACTGACAGCCCGTGCATTCCAGCCCAGCTCCGTGGCCGCGGCCACCCGTTCGCGATCCGACAGACGCGCGTTGCGGCGCCCGAGCAGGCGGGCGATGGCCGGCCCATCGTGTGCCGCCTCGGCCTGCGCGAGTTGCGCCCAGTCAGGCGGCGGATGGCGCAGGAAGGCACGAAGACTCCACCAGCGCGCCAGGGGATAAGCCCGCCCACTCAGCATCCAGGCCAACACCGTCAAGCGGGCCTCCGGCGAATCGGGCCGTCGGGCAAGCCTCTCGATGAGGCCTCGTGCGGGATCACCGGGGGCGAGCGCGGTGGCGAGCCGAGCGAGGGCGCGCAGGCGTCGCTCGGACTGCCGGCCGCTCGGCGCGGCGTCGCGAACCAGCAGATCGTAGGCCCGCCGGCGTAGCTGCCACGCCATCTCGGGGCGATCTGTCTCCTCCAACGTGTTGGCATAGTCGATGAGCCACAGTGGGTCGTTCTTGCGGGTCGGCCACTGCGCCTGCATCCAAACAAGGGCGCGCTCGGGCTGCCCAAGCGCCTCGTAGGCGGCGGCGAGCGGCGGCCACAATTGGGGCGCCTCGCCGACCCGGGCGCCCAGCCAGTCCAGTCTCGATGCGATCGGTGTCAGGTCACCGCTGTCGATGAGCAGCCAGAGATAGCCGGCGAGCAGGCTGTCGTCGCTCGGGCGCAGGCGCAGCGCCCGGCGGTACGCGGCGAGCGCCGCGCGACCACGCCGCTCACCGGCGCGCAACTCGGCGAGGCTCGTCCAATAAAAGGGCTCATTCGCGAACGCCACCGCCTGCGCGGGCGTCAGCAGGGCGAAGGCGCGGGTGAGCCAGGGCGTCGCGGGCTGCTGCGCTGAAGCGACACCGAGCATGGACATGAACAGCGAGGGCGCGTGCATCTGAGTCCAGCCCCGTTCGGCGATCGCGAACGCCCTTTCAGGACGGCGGTATTGTTCCGCGTACACCACCCGTTGATAAATCGACACATCGGCCTTGTCGGTGTCGATCAACACCTGCGCGGCGCGTGCGGCCAGTGGGTAGCGCTCGAGGAGCCACGCCAGGCCGCTCAGCGTCTGCCAGTACACGGTGTCGGTGGGGCGGGCGCGAGAGTAAGCCACGAGCAGGGTGTCGAGGGCCTTCGACAGGTTTCCCTGGACATACTCGATCGTGGCGATCGCGAGCATGACCTGCGGGCCCGGGCCGAAGCGCTTGCGGTAGCGCTCCAAAGTCGCGAGCTCGCCCTTGGGATCACCCACCGTGCGATAGATCACGGCCTGCTCCCACAATAGCTGCGGCGCGGGACGGCGCGCGAACTCCCGCTGCAGCTCGCGAATGGCTTGTAGGGGCTCACCGGCGTCCTCATACAGACCGCTCAGCATCTGTCGTTGCGCGGGCGTGGCGGAACCCAAGCGGATGAGCTCGCGCAGCAACTCGATGGCTCGGTCGTCGGCCCCGAGTCCGATGGCCAGGTCGAGGGCCGGTTGCAGTTGGCTCGTCTCGTGCAGGTCGAGTGCGAGCCGGCAGAGCGCCGCAAGCGCGACTTGCGGATGGTTGTTCCAGCGCGCGACCTCGGCCAGACGAGCGAGCCATAGGCGCGAGTGCGGCCGTGCCTTGACCGCCTTTCGGGACAGCGCGTAGGCATCCTCGAGCTTGCCGGCACCGATGAAGGCCCGCCAGGCGAGATCCCAATCCTGGGCGCGAACAGAGTCGGCGGACGCCGCGGGGGCGGCGGCGGCGCAGGCCGGGTGTTGCAATCGCCCACACGCTAACAGCACCAGAGTCGCGTACAGGAGTATCTGTCGGCATGGTAACCCGCCGGGCGCGCTCACGGCGCTTTGAGCCCAGTGAGCCGGCGCGCATAGCGGGCGGCCAGTTCGGGCGCATCCGCCGTCAGCGCGAGTTGGGTCATCTCTCGCCAGAGCGCGGCTGAGGTCGGCACGAGAGTCAGTTCGCGCTGCGCGAACGCGAGCGCCTCGTTAGGCTGACCGGCGGCGAGCAGCGCCTCGATCCCGCGGTGGAACGCCTCGAGACGCGCGGCCGCATCCGCGCTCTGTGCGATGATGCGTTGATACAGGTCGGCGGCGATCCGGTACTGTCCCTGTGCGGCGATGACGCGGGCGACCGGCAGCAGCTCCGCTGAGTCCATGCGCGGCGCCAACAGCAGCACCTCACGGAGGTAGATCCCGGCAACTTCGGCATGGCGGGGGGTGGACGGTGGCGTCGCATCGAGTTCCGCCGACGACAGGCGCAGCCGCAGCAGGGCCACGGGTAGCGGCAGCGCCGATATCGCCCGATGTAGCCAGGGCGCAAGCGCCTCGCGCGCCAGGGGAAGGTCGCCTGCGGTAAGCGCTTGCTGCGCCAAGAGGATGCGAGCGTCGAGGGCCGAGGGCTGCGCCGACACCATGAGACGCAGATAGGCAAGCGTCGTGGCACTCGGTTGTGACTGTTGGCGGAGGCTATTTTCGATGTAGGACTTCGGATAAAGCAGCGCCATCGTCACCACAGTGGCGAGAATCAGGCTTGCCCGCAGCCACAGTGGGGCGAACCGCTCGCGCGGCGGCTCCTGGTGCGTACGCGCACGCCGCTCGGTGGCGGCGTATGCGCCAAGGGAAGCCGTCAGCTCGAGCGGGGTGAGCGATCCCATGGCTCATGCCCCACAGGTGACGTCGATCTGCGCCCGATGCTGCCTAAGCTCGAAGCGCACGTCGCCGCTGCCATCCGCCTTGCCAGGGCGTTCGCGGCCATCGATCCGGGTCCGGCAGCGAGTCACGTTGCCGAGCGTAAACGCCAGGGGCACCTCTGCCTCGAGGGTCAGGGCGAGCGTTTCGGGCTTGCGCGTCAACGCCTCGATCAGGCCGTTGGCGCTTTTCAAATAGGGTTGTCGCGAAGGAGCGGCTTGCAGATACAGTTGCGCCTCCCCGCCCGGACCGAGGTGAATGTAGCGCCTGCCGTCGAAGTCATCGTAACCGGCCACGTTGCGCGAGCGTTCGAGGTCGGGATAGCCGAGCGCGGCAGGAATGCGCAACTCCCGGTCCAGATCGTAGCCGCGGGCGAGAAACCCATCGCCGGCGCGCGCCAGGCCGGCGGACTCGAATGCCACGGCAATGCGGCTGTACGTGGAGGCGAACACCGGCACCGCCGATTGTCGCTCGGCCCAGCGGTAGACCTGCAGGAGCTCGTTGAGAGCGCAGGGCCGCGAGCCCGAGTAGTAGTGATAATAGATCTCCATCGCCGCCAGCCGACGCGGCCGATCGGTCATCTGCATCGTCTGAATCACCTGGCTGAAGCCGCAGTACGGCGGCTGCCAGAGATGGGTGTATTCGTCCTCGTCGGCGATCGGCGAGTAGACCTGGAAATACGATCCCTGCCAGAGGCCGAGCGGCACGACGTTGGTGAGCGAAGGGTGCGCTTGGGTGATGGTGCTGTTGATGCCATTGATGTTCTCGAGCCCGTCTTGATAGGCGATCCCGAGCACCTTGGCGCCGGGGGCGGTGTCGCCCGACCACTGGATGACGCGTACCCGTTTGCCGGGTGGGGCCAGCACGCGGTTGATGATGTCCGCCGAGCCGCTGACTTCCATCTCGGGGCTGAAGCGATAGCCCGGCACCGGCAGGTTATAGCCGTATTTGAGCCCAGGAGCCGGGCGGTAGCGGACCACGTGGCCAGCGGCCGCACCCGGCTGCGTTTCGATGTGCAGCCCCGCGGACAGGCCGGGATCGCGCTCGAGCGCCGGCCAGTCGAATGGGTGGGAGTAGGTGTGGGTGCCGATCTGGACCCAAGGCAGGCTGAAGATGCGGCGGGCGAGCGGCCGCAGCTCGGCGACTTCAGCCGGCGGGTTCAGACCGGGCACGATGAATTCGGAGGCGATCACCGAAGCCGTCACCGGCAAACGGAAGCGCTCGAGCACCTGCTGGAGGATCACCTCGGCCGCGGGCTGACCGCGGAAGCCGCCAATCCAGGAACCGGAAGCAAAACCGTCGCCATCGATGAGCGCGAACAACAGTCGGCGGCCACTGGTCGTCGTGTAGTCGTAGACCGGAACCTGCGGCAGATGCAACGCCGCGCGAAAGAAACGGAACGGATCGAGAATCCAAGCAGCCTGACCCTCTCCCTCGGACAGATCGCCCTGAGGGAGGCTCCGCAGTACGTAGGGATCGAGCACATAACCGCCCCACGGCGTGATGGCGGCAGCGACTTCCGTGCCGCCCGCGACATCGACATCGAGAAGCGCGCTGCCCTGCCCCGCGAGTTGAATTGGGCGGAAGTCCGGCGCACTGGGCAGTGCCGGAGTTTCCAAGCCGAAGTAATCGCGATCGAGATGCGCGATGCGGGCCGCGTCGAGACCGGCGGGTGGCTGCTCGCCGAGGCGCAGACCGAGCGGCGCGAGGTTGCCGGCGCTCAGGGGCATGCCGAATGCGCCCAGGATCGCGACCGGCACGCCGGCCTTGATCTGGGCACGCAGCCAGCGCCACGTTTGCGCGGATCGGGGAAAATCATCCGAATGAAACCAGGCGACGATCCCGGCCACCTGGCCGGTGAGCGGACCTGCGGGAAGCTCATCGCGGTTGACATCGATTCCGTGCGTGGCGTACCCGAGGTGGTTGAGCGGCATGGCCGCATAGCGGTTGACGTCGCTGATCAGGGCACTGGCCGAGTCGTCGTAGAGCACGAGCACTTGCCGCGGCAGCGGCGCGATGGTGCTCACGCCGACGATGTCGAGCGCCGCAGTGCTCACATAGGGCACAAGACCGTGGCTCGCGATGCGTTCGGCGAGGCGCTCGGCTTGGAGGCGTGCGGCGGACGGCAGGTAGTCGATGGCGATGGCCGTCAGTCCCATGGTTCGCGCGCGTTGGAGCTGAGCGAGCAGCTGCTGGGTCGCGGAGCGCTCGACGGCGACGTATTGGCGAGTCCGGGGATCCCAACTCCGGTAGAGCGATTCCGCGGCCACCCCGATGACGCCCTGGCCTTTAAGCGCATCGAGCAACTCGAAGCCGCGGTTGAGCAGGAAGCGTCCGCCGGGGTTGTCTCCATGCATGGCATCGATCAGCGCAATCAATCCGTTACGGTAGGCCGCGCGTTCGACGGATGAGCTGAGGACAAGCCGGTAGCTGTCGAGCGTGTCGAAGAAGAAGTTGCGATAGCCTTGCGCACGCAGCGGCTTGAACACATGGTCGAGGTAGAACGAGCGACAGGCAGGTTGGGCCTGATCGACGATCCAGGTATTCCAAAGACGGTTCTCACCGAGACGGCATTGCGCCGGCAGCGCCCGCGCGGTCGCGGAATCTTTCGCAACCTCGCCGAGCGACAGGTAGCCGAAGACCCTGGTGTGAGCTGAGGCGAGCATTTCCGGTCGCGCCAGAGCGTCCGGCTGGATCACGACCCAGTCGAAATCGCGCAGCACCTCGAGCGGAGGGTGTGCGCCGTAGAAGAAGATGACGGACGGCTGCGCATTGGCGCCGGAGGCGGCCATCGGACACAGCAGTGATATAATAAAGAGGATCCCTAGAACATGGATGTACCCGGCGCCTGCCCCCCTGGCGGGGGGCGGCTGGAACACTGGCGGCTTTGCATTAAGACAGACGCTCACGCGCGACATTGTCGGTGAGGCCCCCCGGTGCGCAGGGGACCGCCGTCACGAAATAGGTAAAATCGCGGTCAGGGCTCGGAGGCGCCGCCGCGACGGGGAGAGAACGTGAAAATGTGCATTTTCGGGCCAATTAAAGGACAGTAGCCCCGCGCCGATAACCAGACATGTTCGACGGCGCCGACACGGTTGTTCTCTACGAGGGGCTCGCCTTCCAGGACGTACTCCCCGTGCTGTGGCGCACGTCCCCGGGACCGCCGGACCTCGACATCGCCGCCGGACTCGCCGATCGCAACCTGCAGGTGCTACAGACGTGGGACGCCATGGAAGAGCACGGCCCGGTCGAGAAGACGGACGAGAACAACCCCTACGCCGCCGAGCTCATGCGGCTCGAGCGCAAGATGAACCTCCTTCTTGATCTCGTCGGCCAGATCCTCGCCGCCAACCGACCGCGCCCCGCTCCCGCATCCGTCCACTTCAATGCGCTCGGAGCGGTCTGGCGCGGCGCGCCTCCCCTGCCGGAGGCGGGCACCCAGGGTGTGCTCGAAGTGTATCTGCACGACTGCCTCGCCCAGCCGCTCCGACTCCCGGGGCGCGTGACGAACGTCACACCGGACGGCAACGTCAAGGCACGATTCCTCCCCCTCGGCGAGCCCGTTGCCGATCTGATCGAGAAGCTCGCCTTCCGCCGCCACCGGCGCCAGATCGCAGGCGCGCGTACCGTTCGCGCATTGCGCACCGAGTAGCACTGACTGTGAATGCGGTCACGGAGCGGGAGCGAGGCTGTCGCCAGCTGTAAACAACCGGGAGGCACATCACAGCTCGAGCTCGCGCTGGTGCGCAACATGCGCCGCGCAAGAAGAGCATGATGATGATCACGCGGGAGTCGAAATGTCGGCAGCGCCATGTTTCTCGGGCCTCGCACCGGGCAGAGACGAGAGCGCGCTATCTGACGTAGCGACTTTCGCAAACACCGCCGCGCGGCTTCCGACGGGCAACTCTGCTGCGATACGCGAAGCCATCGCCCTCATCCACCAGGTGGCGGCGCACGATTCGACCGTTCTCATCCTCGGCGAGTCCGGTACCGGCAAGGAAGTCGCCGCGCACGCCATCCACGACCTGAGTCCGCGCCGCAACCGTCCGTTCGTCGCGGTCAACTGCGGCGCCATCCCGGCCGAACTCCTCGAGTCGGAGCTCTTCGGACACGAGAAGGGATCCTTCACGGGCGCGATCGCCGCCCGCAAGGGCCGGTTCGAGATCGCCGAGGGTGGCACACTCTTTCTCGATGAGATCGGCGATATGAGCCCCTCGATGCAGGTGAAGCTGCTGCGAGTGCTGCAGGAGCGTGCTTTCGAGCGTGTGGGCAACCACGTGCCCATGCGATGCAACGTGCGCATCATCGCGGCGACGCATCGCAACCTCGAGGAGTCGATGAGCCGCGGCAGCTTCCGCGAAGACCTCTTTCACCGCCTGAACGTATTTCCCATCGACATGCCACCGCTGCGCAGGCGTGTCGAGGATCTGCCGCTGCTCGTGCGGGACTTCGTGGCGCAGAACGTATCGGGCGGTCGCGCCAAGGTGCAACTCGCGCCGCGGACCCTGGCGGCGCTGGCGCTGTACTCGTGGACGGGCAACGTGCGCGAGCTCGGCAATCTCATCGAGCGGCTGTCGATCATCGCGGCCGGCCGCACCGTGGAACTCGCAGATCTGCCACCGAAATATCGTCCGCCGCAGGACTGGGTTTGGGCAGACCGCGACAGCGGCGAGCGCCCGGACGCGACCAAAGCCAGCCCCGACGACCTCCTCGATGAGGAACAGACCCTCGTCCTTCTCGAGACGGGCGCCCTCGACGGCGATCAGGTGAGCGCCCCGAGCCCGACGGCGGCTTCCAGCACACGGACCACCCTGCCGGAAGCGGGTCTCGATCTTCGGGCGCACCTGCTGTCCATCGAGCGCGCTCTCGTGCAACAGGCGTTCGAGCGCGCCAACGGCATCGTCGCGCAGGCCGCTCGCCTCCTCAACCTGCGCCGCACCACCCTCGTCGAGAAGCTGCGCAAACTCGGCATAGAGGCCGCGACGGAAGTTTGACGCCTGCGCGGCGGATCGCTGCCGCCAACGTGACTCCGTTCACGCTTTTCGCCCCCTGGCGCCCGGCACACCTTTTGCACCCTCCCTCGAAGAAGCGGCCCGGTAGTGGGAGGTTAGATGTCCGAGACTGTCGAGAGCGCATCCGAGTGCATCGCCGGCGATGAGCCCTGCGCGCGGCGCGCGGAGTCCGATCCGGTTGCGTGCGCGCCGAGCTCCCGGCGTCTCGTGGAACTCGCGCGCCGGGTCGCGCTGAGTGACTGTACGGTGCTCGTGGTCGGCGACTCCGGCACCGGCAAGGAGGTCCTGGCGCGCTATATCCACCGCCGTTCACCCCGCGCCGGCCGGGCGTTCGTCGCCGTCAACTGCGCCGCCATTCCCGAGAGCATGTTGGAAGCGATGCTCTTCGGCTACGAGCGTGGGAGCTTCACGGGCGCGCATGCCGCGCACGCGGGCAAGTTCGAGCAGGCCCAGGGCGGCACGCTGCTGCTCGATGAGGTGACCGAGATGCCGCTCGGTCTGCAGGCGAAGCTGCTGCGCGTGCTACAGGAGCGGGAAGTCGAGCGGCTTGGCGGCCGCATGCCCGTCAGCCTCGATGTGCGCGTCCTCGCCACCACGAACCGTCGGCTGCGTGAGGAAGTGGGCGCGGGCCGCTTCCGTGAGGATCTCTATTATCGTCTCAACGTCTTCCCGCTCGCGATCGCACCGCTGCGACTTCGCCGCGACGACATACTGCCGCTCGCCATGCAGCTCCTGACGGCACGCTGCCGCCCTGGCAAGCCCATTCCGGCGCTCAGCGCCGAAGCGGCCCATCTGCTGCTGACTTATGGCTGGCCGGGCAACGTACGCGAGCTCGACAACCTGCTGCAGCGCGCGCTCATCCTCGTCAATGGGCCGGTGATCCGTCCGGAGCACATTCAGTTCGAGCTCGCCAATGATGCGGCCCAGGCGGTGGGGGCCGGCAGCGGTACACCCCCGAGCGCCCGCGACTCCTCGCTTCGCTCGCTCGCCGGCTCGCTCGTGCAGGCCGAGCGCGACCTCATCCTCGATGCGCTGCGCAGCCAGGGGAGTCGGCGCGAAGCGGCCGAGCGCCTCGGCATCAGTCCACGCACGCTTCGCTACAAGCTCGCGCGGCTTCGTGAAGCGGGCGTCGACGTGCCGGCAACTTGAGGAGGCGATCATGAGCCAGTTGGAAATCGACCAAGTTCTCGCCCAGATCCGCTCGCTCTCGACGCAGCTGCGCCCCGGCGCAACGGCGCCCTCGGTGACCCCCGCCGGCGGACCGAGCGAATTCGCCGCCCTCATGCGTCAGGGAATCGATCAAGTCAACCAGAGCGAGCAGCGCGCAACGACGCTCGCCGACGCTTTCGCGCGCGGCGCGCCGGGCGTCGAGCTGCCGCAGGTGATGGTGCAGATGGAGAAGGCGAGCGTGTCCTTCCGGGCTCTGACCGAGGTGCGCAATCGCCTCATCAGCGCCTACCAGGACATCATGAACATGCAGATGTAACGAGCCTGACATAACACGACACCATGGCTGCCGACCCCGCCACTCTCCCGAATCTTTCTGCCAACGTTGCGGCGCTGCCCGCGAGTCTGCGGCCGCTTCTGCTGCTCGTTGGCATCGCGGCCGCAGTTGCCGCCGGCGTATGGATCGTGCTGTGGTCGCGCGGCCCGACGTACAGCCTGCTTTCTGCAAATCTCTCGCCGCAGGACGAGGCGCAGATCGCGCAGGCGCTCGATGCGGCGCAGATACCCTACAGGCTCGACGGCGGGGCGAACGGCATAGAGGTTCCCGCTGAGCGCCTGGACGAAGCGCGCTTGAAGCTCGCCGGCCAGGGTCTCACGGACAACGACAGCTTTGCCGCGCTCGAGAAGAGCTCCGGCTTCGGTGTCAGCCAGTTCATGGAGGACGTACGCTATCAGCATGCGTTGGAGATGGAGCTGGCGCGCACCATAGCGAGTCTGCAGCCGGTCGCCGGGGCAAGGGTCAACCTGGCCGAGCCACGCCAGTCCGTGTTCGTCAGCGACAATCGCACGGCGAGCGCGTCGGTCTTCGTCGAGTTGAAGTCGGGAGCGAGCCTCGGGGCCGAGCAGGTCCAGGCCATCGTCAACCTGGTCGCCTCGAGCGTGCCCAATCTCTCCCCCACCGAGGTCACTGTCGTCGACCAGCAGGGGCGGCTGCTGTCCGCGCCCAACGGCCATGATCCCTACGCCATCGACGAGCGAGAGTACGACATGGTCCATCGGATGGAGACCGATTACGCGCGACGCATAGAAGCCCTCCTTACCCCTCTCGTCGGCCCCGGACTGGTTCATGCGCAGGTCGTCGCCGAGCTGAACATGGGCACGAGCGAGCAGGCGAAAGAGCTATACGCCCCCAACAGCCAGATCGTCCGCAGCGAGCACCTTTCGCAGCAGAGCGCGGGCGGTCCCGGCACCGGCGGCGTGCCCGGATCCCTCTCCAATGAGCCACCCACGCCAGGGGTAATCATGGCGCCCTCGGCGCCGAAATCGACTGCCACGGCGGGCCAGAACGGTGCGGCTGCATCGGGTGCGGGCGCCCAAAATGCCGCGCCCGCCAACGGCGCGACGGCCACGCCCGCCGACACCTCACCGCAACCCGCGACCAAACCCGTCGGCGGCACGGTCGGCGCCCTGGGGGGTGGTGATACGACCTCGAGCGACGTCACCCGCAATTACGAGATCGACCGCACGCTCGACTACTCCCACCAGCCCGCCGGCACCGTTCGACGGCTGACCGTAGCGGTGTTGATCGGCGATCGCACCGTCACAGGATCCGATGGCAAACAGAAGAAAGTACCGCTCAGCGCACAGGACTTGGCACGCGTCACTCAGCTGGTGAAGGACGCCGTGGGATTCGACGCTTCGCGGGGCGACAGTGTCAGTGTCGTGAATGAGTCGCTGGATACCGTCAGCACTCCGGCCGCGGCCGACGGCACCTTCCAGTCACCACCGCTGTGGCAGAGCCCGTTCGTCTGGAGTCTGCTGCGCATCCTCGCCGGGCTCGTGGTCGTGCTCGTGCTGGTCCTCTCGGTGCTGCGCCCGCTCGTAAGAACCCTCATCACGCCGATGCGGCTCGCCGCCCCCTCGGCTTCCGGCGGCCAAGCCCTCGCGGCGGCGCCCGGCGGCGCCGCCGCAGCGGCACTTCCTTCCGGCAAGGACGCAGCCGCGACGGCGCTGACGCACGAGCAACAGCTCACGCAGGCACGCACGCTGGTGAATCAGGATCCGAAGCGAGTCGCGCAAGTGGTCCGTGGCTGGGTGGGCAAGGATGAGTGAGCGCACCGAGCGGCGCGAAGCCAACCGCAGCGGCACCGAGCGCGCCGCCATTTTGCTGCTGAGCCTCGGGGAGAGCGAGGCGGCGCAGGTGCTCAAGCACATGGGCGCGAGGGAGGTACAGCGCATCGGCAGCGCGATGGCCAAGCTTTCCCACGTCTCGCGCGAGGAAGTGCACGGCATCATCTCCGACTTCGCCCTGACGGTCGAGAGTCAGACCTCGGTCGGTGTCGGCGCGGATGAGTTCCTGCGCAGGGTGCTGGTCGATGCCCTCGGGCAGGACAAGGCCGCGAGCATCATCGACCGCATCAACATCGGGCGCTCGAGCAAAGGCTTGGAGGCGCTGAAATGGATGGATGCGCGCGCCGTGGCCGAGCTTATCCGGCTCGAGCACCCGCAGATCATCGCCATCGTGCTCGCCTACCTCGATGCCGACCAGGCGGCGGAGATCCTGGGGAATTTGCCGGCCGCCGTCCGCCCGGACGTGGTGGCGCGCATCGCCACGCTCGATGGCGTGCAACCGAGCGCTCTCACCGAGCTCGACGACATCATGGAGAAGCAGTTCGCCGGCAGATCCGCCGGCAAGACCTCGACACTGGGCGGCGCCAAGGCGGCCGCCAACATCATCAACCTCATGGAGCCGAGCCAGGAGAGCGCGCTCATGGAGCAGATCGAGAAGACTGACGAGGCGCTCGCCGCCCGCATCCTCGACCTGGTGTTCGTATTCGACAACCTGCTCGATATCGACGACCGCAGCATGCAGGAGCTGCTGCGTCAGGTGCCGGCGGAGCGGCTGCTCCTCGCCATGAAGGGCGCCGATCAGACTCTGAAGGAGAAGATCTTCAAGAACATGTCGCAGCGCGCCGCCGAAATGCTGCGCGATGATCTCGAAGCCAAGGGCCCGGTGCGGGTCTCCGAGGTCGAAGGCGCGCAGAAGGAGATCCTGCAGATCGCCCGCAAGCTTGCCGAGGCCGGCACCATCGCCATCGGCGGCAAGGGCGAGGAATATGTCTGAATCGCGCCGCCACCCCCAGGCAAGCACGGCCACGATCGAGCGCTGGCGACTGCCGGAGGTCGAGGGTCCCATCATCGGGCAATCGCGCGGGGACCGTCGCGCGAGCGCCGCCGAGGAGTCGGCACGGCTCGTATCGAAACAAGCCGAGGCGCGCGGCTACGAAGCCGGCATGGCGCGTGCGCGCGCCGAGACGAGCGCGCGCCTCGCGGTGCTCGAGGAGCGTGTGAAGCGACTCGATGAGACGCTGCAACTTCTCGCCCGCCCGCTCGAGCAACTCGATGCGGATATCGAGAGCGAGCTCGCCAGGCTCGCGCTCGCGATCGGCAAGCAGCTTGCCCGGCGCGAGCTGCGAATCGAGCCCGCGCAGGTAATCGCCATCCTGCGCGAATCGCTGGCCTTGCTTCCCGCCAGCGCGCGCGAGGTGCGCGTGCATCTGCATCCGGAAGACGCCGCCACGGTGCGAGAGCATCTGACCGCGCCCACGAACGAGCGCGCCTGGACTTTAGTCGAGGATCCCACTCTGTCACGCGGCGGTTGTATCGTTCACAGCGAGTCCTCGCGCATCGACGCGAGGCTCGAGAGCCGCATCGCCGCCATTGCCGCGAGCGCGCTCGGGGATGACCGGACGGCGTCGCGGGAGGGGCCGTGAGCACATCCGAGCTCGGGCGCGCGGCGATCTGGCGCGAGGGCCTGCAGCGCCGTTGTCGCTCGGTGCAGGAAACCGAACCGCCGCCGCTCGAGGGCTCCCTCACCCGGATGGTCGGACTGACGCTCGAGGCTGCCGGTTGCCAGGCCTCGGTGGGCGATTACTGTGATGTGATCGCCGGCGACGGCTCGCGGACGGCGACGGAAGTGGTCGGTTTTGCCGGCGATCGGCTGTACCTGATGCCCTCGGGCGATGCGCACGGCCTCGGGCCCAACGCGCGCGTCATTCCCCGCCAGCGCGCGGGGACCGCGCGAGTTGGTCCCGAGCTGCTCGGGCGCATCATCGACGGCGGCGCTCAGCCGCTCGACGGCCTCGGCCCCCTCTCCTGCCGCGCCTCGGTGCGCCTGACGGGCCGGCCGATCAACCCGCTCTCGCGACATCCCATCAGCGAGCCGCTTGATGTCGGCATCCGCTCGATCAACTCTCTCCTGACCATCGGTCGCGGTCAGCGCGTGGGTCTCTTTGCCGGCAGCGGTGTCGGCAAGAGCGTGCTCCTCGGCATGATGGCCCGCTACACCAGTGCGGATGTGATCGTCGTCGGGCTGATCGGCGAGCGCGGCCGCGAGGTGAAGGAGTTCGTCGACCGCATTCTGGGTCCACAGGATCGCTCCCGCGCCGTGGTGGTCGCGACGCCGGCGGATCATACCCCGCTCATGCGCCTGCACGGTGCGTGGCTCGCCACCGCCGTCGCGGAATACTTCCGCGACCAGGGTGCGAGCGTGCTGCTGCTGATGGATTCGCTGACGCGCTTCGCGCAGGCGCAGCGCGAGATCGCCCTCGCGATCGGCGAGGCGCCGGCCACGAAGGGCTACCCCCCTTCGGTGTTTGCGCGCCTGCCGCAGCTCGTCGAGCGTGCCGGCAACGGCGCGACGGGTGCCGGCTCGATCACCGCGTTCTACACGGTGCTCACCGAAGGCGACGACCAGAACGATCCGATCGCGGACGCCGCCCGCGCCATTCTCGACGGTCATATCGTCCTGTCGCGCCGGATAGCCGAGAGCGGCCACTATCCGGCGATCGACGTCGAAGCCTCGATCAGCCGCGCGATGCATGAGATCGCCTCGAACAAGCACGTTGCAGCGGCGAGGCAGTTCCGCCATGTGCTCTCGACTTATCAGCAACACCGCGATCTCATCGCCATCGGGGCCTATCAACGGGGCAGCGATCCGCGTGTGGATCAGGCGCTCGCGCTCTGGCCGCGCATGCAGCGCTTCCTGCAGCAGGATATGCGTGAGCGGGTCAACCTCGCGGCGAGCATCGGCGCTCTCGACGAGACGCTTTCGGAGTCCGGAAAAGAGAAATGAAAAAGACTGAACGGATCGGCATGGTGCGGCGCGCCGTCGACGACCTCGAGCGGCGCAAGGCGGAGGCTCTCGCTGACTGCGACAAGGAGGTGCGTGCGGCGCAAACGAAGCTCGAGGAGCTCGAAGCCTACCGGGCCGCCTACGTGCGGGATTTTGCCCGCCGCGCCGAGTCCGGCATGAACGGAGCGGGCGTGCGCGAGTACCAGGTGTTCCTCGGCCGCCTCGAAGAGGCGCTGCGGCATCAGACGCAGATCCTCGCGCAGACCCGACTGAGGCGGAACGCCGAGCTCGAGAATTGGCGCAATGCGGCGCGGCGCGCGGCTGCCGTCGGCAACCTCGCAACGCACTGGCAGGCCGAGGAGCGGGCGGCCGCGGAGAAGATCGAGCAGAAAGAAGCCGACGAGCGCTCGCTGCAGGTTTGGTCCCGCAGGACGATCGGCCATGGCAGCTGAGGCCGTGCTCACCCTGACCCGAATGCCGCCGCCCGCCGCAGCGGCCTCATCCGCTTCGGGATGCGCTGCGGCGCCAGCGCCCGCGAGCTCGCCCTCAGCAAGCTCCGGCACGGCTGATGGCGGCCTCGCAAGGGCAAACGCTTCTGCGTTACAGACGGCGCAGCCCGCATCCGACGGCTCTGCCACCTCGGCTCGCTCGGCCGCAGCCAATTCGGATCCACCCAACTCCAAACCCTCTGACCGGTCCGGCTCCGCCAAGTCGGGTAATCCGACGGCCGATTCCGAGTCCGATCGGCCCGGGGCGACGCCGGCAAGACCGGGACGCGGAGCGGCCGTCGTACCTTCGGCGCCCGTGCCCCAAGGCACGGCACAAACGGCAGCCGCAGCCACCAATTTCTCCGCCGCGCTCGCTCAGTCACTCGCTGCAACTCCGGCGGGTCAGGCCGGTCAGGCCGGTCAGGCGGAGAACGCGGCGACGCCCAACATCCCATCCAGCAACGCGACCGGCCGACGCGCGGGTGACTCGAGCGAGCCTCCGGCGAAGCATTCGGGCGCTGACCCGGTCTCGACCGCTCTGGCACTCCTCCAGAATGCGCTGGCCGGTGCACTGCTCGGCGTTCCGGCCGTCGTCACAGCAACCGCCGCCGCAACGGCCACGAGCGGCACCTCGCAGGCAGGCGACATCGGTGCCGGCAGCAACGCGTCTGCCGCGCTCGACACCCTGCTCGCCCAAAATTCCGCGACCGATCCGAAAAGCGCGGCCTCCCCTTCCGCCTCGACGCCTGACCCGGCCCCGGCCGCGTCGCCCACGGCGGCAACGAATGCGGCTGCGACGGCGCTCACGAGCCTGCCGCTCGCGGCAGGGTCCGCGGTTGCAGTACAGCACGCGAAACCCGATCCCACTGCAATGGCACTGAGCTCATCGGTCGGCTCCAGCGCATGGACGGACGAGCTTGGCGCCAAACTCACCTGGATGGCCGGTCAGGGGGTCGAGTCCGCCTCTCTGCGGCTCTCACCCGAGCACCTTGGTCCGCTGCAGGTAACCATCTCCGTGCACGACGGCCAGGCGAGCGTCTGGTTCGGCGCCGCGCAGCCCGACACGCGCACAGCGCTGCAGCAATCGCTACCGCAGCTTCGTCAGCTCTTCGCGAGCCAGGGGCTCACCCTGGCAGACGCCGGCGTCTCGCGGGAGCCGCCCCGCGGCCAAACCCGACAGCGGCCGGCGGCGACGACGAGCGTCGCCACAGTCGATTCCGACGGTGCCGCGAGCCAGGCCTCGATCGCCGGCGGCTGCGGTCTCGTCGACACGTACGTCTGATTCGTCAATAAACCGTCGCCCCCGCCTGACTGCGACGCGCCTCACACTCCGATTCCGCGACAAAACCCTTGCCGGTCCGCTACTTAGGCGCGCTTCGACGCCCGTGGCATGACCGTTGCACCTGAGGCAACGAACCAACAGACGCGTACGCCGCGCGACGCCCAGGAGATGACAGAGCGATGTCCGATGCACCCGTCCCCGCCGCAACCGCGGCCGGCGCCGCAGTCGCCGCCCCGGGCAAGCGCGGCTTTCCCTGGCTGATCGTCGGCATCGCCGCGGCGCTGCTCGTCGTCGGGCTCGGTGCCACGCTCGTGCTGAGACACTCCCTCGGCGGCTCCGCGAGCCACTTCCGGACCGCCGCGAAGAAGCCCTCGGGACCTCCGCTCTATCTGCCGCTCGACCCGCCGTTCGTCGTCAACTTTCAGGCCGACCAGGCCGTGCGCTTCCTGCAGGTATCGGTGGAAGTCATGTCACGCGATCCGAAGACGCTCGAGCTGTTGAAGAACAACGATCCGGTGGTGCGCAACGACCTGCTGATCCTCCTCGCCAATCAGAAGTACTCGATGCTCGCCAGCCCGGCGGGCAAGCAGCAGCTGCGGGCGGACACGCTCGCCGCCATCCGCAAGGACCTGGCGCAGGCAGGCGGCGATCCGAGCAGTGCCGAGGCGGTGTACTTCACCAGTTTCGTGATGCAGTAGCCGCGCGCCACTCGGGGTCATCATGAGCCAAGAGAAGATTCTCGATCAGGCCGAGATCGACGCGCTGATCCACGGCGTCGATACGGGAGCTGTCAGCACCGAAGCGCCTCCGGTCTCGGGGGAAGTCCGGGAATTCGATTTCAACAACCAGATGCGGATCGTGCGCGGGCGGATGCGCACGCTCGAGATGATCAACGAGCGTTTCGCCCGGCAGAACCGCGTCAGTCTGTACAACCTCCTGCGACGTTCACCGGAGATCTCGGTCGGCGCGGTGGAAATCAAGAAGTTCAGCGAATACGTTCACACGCTGCACGTACCAACCAGTCTCAACCTCATCAGGATCAACCCTTTGCGCGGCACGGCGCTCGTCGTCCTCGACCCCAAGCTGGTGTTCGCGGTGGTGGACAACTTCTTCGGCGGTACCGGGCGGCTCACCAAGATCGAAGGGCGCGAGTTCACCGCCACCGAGCAACGCATCATTCACATCGTGCTGCGCAGCGTCTTCGCCGATCTGCGCGATGCGTGGTCGCACGTTGCCGCCATCGACATCGAATATCTGAACTCCGAGATCAATCCCCATTTCGCCAACATCGTGTCGCCCTCGGAGATCGTGGTCGTCACGAGCTTTCACATCGAGCTCGACGGCGCGGGCGGCAATCTGCACGTGACCATGCCCTACGCCATGATCGAACCACTGCGCGACGTGCTGGATGCGGGCGTCGCCAGCGATCGCGTCGAGAAGGACGAGCGCTGGATGGTCTGCCTGCGCGAGGAGATGGAGGATGCGGAAATAGAGCTGACGACGATTCTCGGGCGCTCCACCGTCACGCTCGCAGCGCTGCTGAACCTGAAGCCCGGTGACGTGCTGCCGTGCGACTTCAACGGCAAAGTGACGGTTCTCGCCGAAGAGGTGCCGGTGCTCCGAGGTGGCCTCGGCACCTCACGCGGCCGCCAGGCGGTGAAGATTCATGAACGCATCCGCCGCGGTACGGCGGGTGCCCAACCCCGCCTGGCCGCCGCCGAATCCGCGGCGCCCCCGGGCAAATAGATCCGGCAAATAGATCCGGTACATCACGAGAGCCATCGAGGTCATCCCCATGTCTGCCAACCCTGCCGAGGCACGCCCCGCCGAGCTCGAGGAGCTCACCGAAGACGGCACGCCGGGCGCCAACCGCGACGTCAACCTCGAGGTCATCCTCGATGTGCCCGTGACGCTCTCCATGGAAGTCGGGCGCACACGCATTCCCATTCGCAACCTCCTGCAGCTCAATCAGGGCTCGGTGGTCGAGCTCGAACGCGCAGCCGGCGAGCCACTCGATGTCTTCGTCAACGGCACGCTGGTCGCTCACGGTGAGGTGGTCGTTGTGAATGAGCGGTTCGGAATCCGCCTGACGGACGTCATCAGCCCCGCAGAGCGGCTGCGCAAGTTGAGATGAGCCAATTGTCCACCGCAGCGCATGCCGCGGTCGCGGCGGCTCCCACCCTGATTGGCGCGCGGCTGTTCGCGGCCGGCTCGGGTGCATCCGCGCCGGTCGGGGTCGGCGGAGTCGCCTCGGTGACGCTGGCGCTTCTCGCGGTGCTCGCGGCGATCTTCGCGGTCGCGTGGCTCGCGCGTCGGGTGCGCGGCTTCGGCAGTCGGGTCGGCAGCGCGGTCGAAGTGCTCGCGGACATGCCGCTCGGCCCGAAGGAGCGGGCGGTGCTCATCAGGCTCGGTACGGAGCAGATCCTGGTCGGTGTCGCGCCGGGGCGTGTGAGCGCGCTGCACGTGCTGCGCGAGCCGGTCGAGATCTCCCCGGGCGCGACACCGGCACCGCCCTCCGCGCCCGATACGCGGCCGTCATTCCGCTCCCTTCTCAAACGGAGCCTCGGAAAGTGAAGCGGCTGCCCACGATCGCTCTCGTGTTGCTGACGCTCCTGCCGGCGACGGCCTTCGCCACCCCGGGCATTCCCGCCTTCAACGTGCAGAACGCGGGAGGGGGGGGGCAGACGTACACCCTGACGCTGCAGGTGCTCGCGTTCATGACCGCGATCACGCTGTTGCCGGCGATCCTGCTCATGATGACCGCCTTCACCCGCATCATCATCGTGCTCGGCATCCTGCGCCAGGCACTCGGCGCGGGTCAGACGCCTTCCAACCAGATACTGCTCGGACTCGCGCTCTTTCTGACGTTCTTCGTCATGTCGCCGGTCATCAATCAAATCAACCAGGTCGCCTACCAGCCGTATGCAGCCGGTACGCTCGACGCCTCGACGGCGCTATCGCGCGCCGAGATGCCGTTGAAGGAGTTCATGCTCCACCAGACGCGCGAGAACGACATCGCCACCTTCGTACACATCGCGGGCGACAAGGGCTACGCGAAGCCGCTCGACGTGCCGCTCAGCGTGCTCGTGCCGGCGTTCGTCACGAGCGAGCTGAAGACCTCTTTCATCATTGGATTCCTGCTGTTCATTCCGTTCGTGATCATCGACCTGGTGGTGGCGAGCGTGCTCATGTCCATGGGCATGATGATGGTCTCGCCGGTGCTGATCTCGCTGCCCTTCAAACTGATGCTGTTCGTGCTCGTCGACGGCTGGACGCTCGTCATGGGCACATTGGCCTCGAGCTTCTACCACTGAGGCCGGCACGTCATGACTCCGGACACCGTGATGACCCTCGGCACCCGCGCCCTCGAGCTGACCCTCGCCCTCGCCGCGCCGCTGCTGCTCGCCGCCCTGCTCACGGGCATCGTGATCGGCGCCTTCCAGGCCGCCACCTCGATCAACGAGATGACGCTGTCGTTCATTCCGAAGCTCCTCGCGCTCGCACTGACTCTCGCCATCACAGGTCCGTGGATGTTGAAGACTCTCGTCGACTACACCCACGATCTCATCGTGAGCATTCCAGGTCTCATCAATTGAGCCCGCGCCGACCTCATGATCACCCTGAACGCAACACAACTGTACGACTGGCTCGCAGGGCTCTTCTGGCCGTTCGTGCGCATCGGCTCCTGTTTCATGGTGGCGCCGGCATTCGGCGCCGCCGCGGTGCCGATCCGCATCCGGATCGTTCTTGCGGGCGCGGTGGCGCTGCTCGTATCACCACTGGTGTCGGTTCCCGATGTGAGGCCGCTGTCCGCCGCGGGCGTCGCCATCACGGTACAGCAGGTGATCATCGGAGCGGCGCTCGGCTTCAGCCTGCAGATTCTCTTCGAGGCGGTAACCATGGCCGGTGAGGTGCTCGCCAACAGCATGGGCCTGTCGCTCGCCTTCAACCTGGACCCGATGAACGGCGCCAGCACTCCGGCACTCGGACAGCTCTACACCATTCTGGTGACCCTTCTTTTCCTGGTGCTGGACGGCCATCTCGCGCTCATCCGCGTTCTCGTCGACGGCTTCCACACCCTGCCCGTCGGCACAAGCGGCTTCGGCCCCTCGGGTCTCTGGTCCATCGTGACCTGGGGCTCGCAGCTGTTCTCCGGGGCGCTCGCGATATCGCTGCCCGGTGTGACGGCGCTCCTCGTCACCAACCTCGCCTTCGGCGTGGTCAGCCGCGCCGCCCCGACGCTCAACATCTTCTCCGTCGGACTGCCGGTGGCTCTGGTGCTCGGACTCATCGCGCTCGTCGCCGGCCTGCCGACGCTCGAGACGAGCTTCATCCGGCTGCTCGGCACGACGCTCGCCTTCCTCGGTCATCTGAGCGGAGCCTGAGACGATGGCCGAGAACGACGACAAGGAACGCGGCGAAAAGCCGACGGCCAAGCGCCTGGAGAAGGCGCGGCAGGAAGGTCAGGTTCCCCGCTCGCCCGAGCTCAGCGCCGCCGCGGTGCTGCTGGTGGGGGCCGGCAGCCTGCACCTCCTCGGCGGCACCGTGGGCGCCGCGCTTTATGGGATCATGCAATCCTCGCTCGGCATCAGTCCTGCCGCGGCGCTCGATCCTGGCATCGCGTTGTCGACGGCGGGCGCGGAGCTGCTGCGCGCCCTGATCGCCTGCGCACCGGTCCTCGGGCTCACGCTGCTCGCGGCGCTCGTGGCGCCACTCGCCATCGGCGGTTGGAACCTGAGCTTCGCGGCGCTGGCGCCCGACGTCACACGACTCGATCCCATCGCCGGCTTCGGCCGGTTCTTCTCGGCTCGCGGCATCGTCGAGCTCGGCAAAGCCTTCGCGAAGTTCCTGGTCGTCGCGGTCGTTGCCATCGCGGTGCTGCGCAAGCAATCGCCGCAGCTGCTCGCGCTCGGCGCCGCGCCCCTCCCCGTGGGGATCGCGCAGGCGGTGAATCTCGCCTCGGACGCCTTGCTCGCCGTTTCCGGCGGACTTGCTCTGATCGCGGCGGTCGATGTGCCCTGGCAGCTCTGGCAGTACTCGCACAGGCTCAGCATGACGCGGGAGGAGATCCGCGAGGAACTGAAGGAAAGCGAGGGTGCGCCCGAAGTCAGATTCCGCATTCGTCGCACGCAGCGCGAGATCGCCCGGCGCCGGATGATGCACGAGGTGCCCAAAGCCGATGTGATCGTCGTCAACCCGACTCACTTCGCCGTGGCGCTGCGTTATGACGAGAGGCGCATGCGCGCACCTCTGCTCGTCGCCAAGGGCATGGACCTCGTCGCCACCCGCATCCGCGAGATCGCGACCGAGCACTCCGTGCCGATCTTCGAGGCGCCGCCGCTGGCGCGCGCGCTCTATCAGAGCGTCGAGATCGGCAGCGAGATCCCGGCGACACTGTACGTGGCCGTCGCCCAGGTCCTCACCTACATCTACCAGCTCAAGGCGGCGCGCACTACCGGAGCCCGTCCGCCGGAGCCTCCCGCCATCGACCCGGCATCGATGTCCGCCGGCACTGATCCATGACCGCCGTCACGACCACATCGAGCTCCAACCTGCCGGCATGGCGGGACATGCTGCGCGCCGGCATCGGCGTGCCGGCGGGCGTCCTCGCCGTGCTCGCAATGGTGATCCTGCCGCTGCCGCCGCTGGCGCTCGATATACTCTTCACTTTCAACATCGCGCTCTCGATCGTCATCGTGATGGCGGTGTTCTATGTGGCGCGGCCCATCGAGTTCGGCGTCTTCCCGACGGTCCTGCTGCTTGCGACGCTGCTTCGCCTCGCCCTCAACGTCGCATCGACGCGTGTCGTGCTGCTGCACGGATACAGCGGACCGCAGGCGGCCGGCCATGTGATCCAGTCCTTCGGCGAGTTCGTGGTCGGCGGCAATTTCGCGGTCGGCGTCGTCGTCTTCATCATCCTCACCATCATCAACTTTGTGGTGGTCACCAAAGGCGCGGGACGCATCTCCGAGGTCAGCGCGCGCTTCACCCTCGATGCCATGCCCGGCAAGCAGATGGCGATCGATGCCGACCTCAACGCGGGCCTCATCACCCAGGACGAGGCGCGCACACGCCGCGCCGAGGTCCGCGCCGAGGCCGATTTCTACGGCGCGATGGACGGCTCGAGCAAGTTCATCCGCGGCGATGCCATCGCCGGCATACTGATTCTGCTCATCAACATCATCGGTGGCCTCGCAATCGGTACGATCGGCCATGGGATGGCGCTCACCGATGCCGCCCACACCTATACCCTACTCACGATCGGCGACGGCCTGGTCGCGCAGATCCCGGCGCTGCTGCTCTCGACCGCGGTCGCGCTCATCGTGACCCGCATGTCGCGCTCGCAGGATATGGGGGGGGAGCTGCGCCGGCAGCTCTTCGGCAATCCCAAGGCGCTCGGCGTGGCCGCGGGTCTACTCGGCCTGATGGGGCTCATCCCGGGAATGCCCAACGTCGCCTTCCTGCTCGTCGCGGCGCTCTGCGGCGCGACCGCCTACATCATCAGGCGCCGACTTGCGGCGGAGGCGGTCGCATCCGCGGCGCCGAAACCCGCGCCGCAGGTGCCGGAGACCCGCGAGCTCACATGGGAGGACGTTCGTCCGGTGGACCTCGTCGGTCTCGAGGTCGGCTATCGGCTGGTCTCGCTCGTGGACAAGCGCCAAAGCGGTGATCTGCTCGCGCGAGTGCGCGGGGTGCGACGCAAACTCTCGCAGGAGCTCGGTTTCCTGATCCCTGCCGTGCATATCCGCGACAACCTCGATCTGGCACCCAACATCTACCGGATCAATCTGAGCGGCGTGCCAGTGGGCGAGAGTGTCATCTATCCCGACAAGGAGCTCGCAATCAACGCGGGGCGGGTGTTCGGTCCCCTGCAGGGCATCGCCACGCGCGACCCGGCTTTCGGCATGGAGGCCGTGTGGATCGAGGCGGCGAGCCGCGATCACGCGCAGGCGCTCGGTTACACCGTGGTCGACCCGAGCACCGTCATCGCCACCCATCTCTCGTTCGTGATCCAGTCGCACGCCAACGAGGTCCTGGGCCACGAGGAAGTGCAGCAGCTGCTCAACGGACTCGCGAAGAGCGCACCAAAGCTCGTGGAGGATCTGGTGCCACGCGTTCTGCCGCTGTCGGCCGTGGTGCGCGTACTGCAGAGCCTGCTCGCCGAACGCATTCCCGTCCGCAATATACGCACCATCATCGAAACCCTGGCGGAACACGCGCCGCGCTCGCAAGACCCGGCGGTGCTGTTGGCAAGCGTCCGCGTCGCTCTCGGTCGACAGATCGTGCAGGAGATCGCCGGCATTTCCGCCGAGCTGCCCGTCATCACCCTCGAAGCGGAGCTCGAGCGGCTGCTCTCGGGCTCCTTGGCCGCCAACTCCACGAGCCCCGGTCTGGAGCCGGGGCTGGCGGAGCGGCTGCAACAGCGCGTCGCCGAGGCGAGCCGGCGCCAGGAGGCCTCGGGCGAGGCCCCGGTGCTGCTCGTACCGCCGCCGCTGCGCGCGCAAATGGCGCGCTTCCTGCGCGCCGCGATGCCCAACCTCCACGTGCTCGCCTGGAATGAGATCCCCGATAACCGCAAGGTCCGCGTCGTCACCGCGGTCGGAAGGTAATGGTAATGAAGATCGTACGACATACGGCGCCCGACACCCGCCATGCGCTGCGCTCGATCCGCGAGCAGCTGGGCGAGGAGGCGGTGATCCTCTCCTCGCGCCGCACTGCGCACGGGGTCGAAATCACCGCGGCCGTCGACTTCGATGCCGGCAGTCTGGAGGCGGCCACGCCGCTGCAGAGCCGTGAGCGCGCCGACTCGGGAGGGCGAGCTGCCGAAGGCAGCGAGCGCCCGGACACGATGTCCGGGCGTTTCCCAGAAACGCTTCCGGCTTCGTCGGGGCGGGTCTCAGAGAGTGCCCTGCCGCCAGGGACGGCCATTGACACGGCCTCTCTCGGGGCGTCCTCCACCGCGCGCACTAGCATCACCGTTCCAGCACCCATGTTGCAGCCCCAGGCCCCCACGGAGGCCATGGGCAGGGAGCTACAGAGCCTGCGCCGCATGCTCGAGACCCAACTCGCGCAACTCGCGTGGAACGACCGCACGCGCCGCGCGCCCGTGCACGCGGAGCTGCTGCGCGAGTTGAGCGAGATCGGTATTGCCCGGGACCTCGCCGATCACATCGTCGGCCAGCTCGATGGGCGGATCGACCTCACGCAGGGGCGCCGATTCGCGATCGCGGGACTCTCCCAATATCTCCTCGTGACCGGCGACCGCTGGCTCGAGACCGGCGGACGTGTTGCCTTCGTAGGAGCCACGGGCGTCGGCAAGACGACCGTGCTCGCGAAATTGGCGGTGCGTTGGATACTGCGCCACGGCACGAAGGACCTGGCGCTCGTCGCCTGCGACAACGTGCGCATCGGAGCTCAGGATCAGATGCAGGCCCTGGGACAGCTTCTGGGCGTTCCGGTCCACGTTCCGGAGCGATTCGAGGCGCTGCCGGAGTTGATCTCCCGCCTCGAACACCACCGGCTGGTGCTCATCGACACTCCCGGCTCGAGCCTGCGCGATGCGCAGCTCGCCGCGCGGCTCGCGGTACTGGCCAACTGCGCCTCGAGGCTGGAGACCGCGCTCGTGCTCGCGGCGAGCACGCAGGCCGGCGCGCTGGAGGAGGCGGTGCAACGCTTCCGCCCTGCCAATCCAGCCTCGTGTCTGCTCACCAAGTTGGACGAGGCGGCAAGCCTCGGCGGCGCGCTCTCGGTGCTCATCCGCGCGCGGCTGCCGCTTGCCTATACGAGCGACGGCCAGCGCGTGCCGGAGGACCTCAGGCCGGCGCGATCCCTGGAACTGGTGTCCCAGGCGGTCAGGCTTGCCCACGCGACGGGCGCAACCGCCGACGAAGATCTGCTGCGGCATCGATTTGGAAGGTTGTCAAATGGTTGAGCTGAGTCTTCTCAACAACTCCAAGCTCGAATCGCTCGGCCGACCCGTACAGGTGATCGCCGTTACGGGCGGCAAAGGCGGCGTCGGCAAGACGAGCGTGTCGGTGAACCTCGCCACGGCGCTCGCCGCCGCGGGTCGGCGCGTGGTGCTGCTCGACGGTGACCTCGGTCTCGCCAACGCCGATGTCTTCCTCGGCCTCTCGCCGCGCTACACGCTGGCGCACGTGCTCTGCGGTGAGCGTACCCTGGATGAGGTGATCGTCGAGGCGCCGCAGGGCTTTCACGTCGTGCCCGCCGCCTCCGGCGCCGCCGACCTCGCCAGCATGGGCGCCGCCGAGCACCTCGGGCTGGTGCGCGCCTTCAGCGCTCTAGCGGCCCGGCTTGATGTCCTGATCGTCGACACCGCGGCGGGGATCGCCCAGGGTGTGCTCCAGTTCTCACAGGCGTCCCAACACATCGTCGTCGTCATCTGCGACGAGCCGGCGTCGCTAACCGACGCCTATGCGCTCGTCAAGGTCCTGAGTCGCAATCACGGGGTCGGGCGCTTCCGCGTGCTCGTCAACCGGATTCGCGAACCGGGTGGCGGACTCGAGCTCTTTCGCCGCTTCGAGCGCGTCACGGCGCGATTCCTCGACGTCCTGCTCGAATTCGCCGGCGAGATTCCGGAGGACGAATACCTGCGCCGCTCCGTGCGCGAGCAGCGCCCGGTGCTCGACGCCTATCCGGCGAGCGCGGCGGCCCGGGCATTCAAGAAACTTGCGACCGCGGCCGATACATGGCCAGTGCCACCCGGTCCCCGGGGGAACATCGAGTTCTTCGTGGAGCGGCTGGTGCGACGGAACGCCGCGCGGCTGGAAGTAGTGCCATGAATGCGGCGAACGCATACCACGGACGTGGCGCGGCGGACGAGGCGCGCGAGCTGGTGTCGCGGCACGCGGAACTGGTTAAGCGGATCGCCTACCACATGGTCGGCCGGCTGCCGCCCTCGGTGGAGGTCACCGATCTGATGCAGGCGGGAATGCTGGGATTGCTGGAAGCGGCGTCGAACTATGCGCCTAATCGCGGCGCGAGCTTCGCAACGTATGCCGGCATCCGCATTCGCGGCGCAATGATCGATGCGCTGCGCAAACTCGACTGGGCGCCGCGCTCGGTGCATCGCAAGGCGCGCGCGGTGGCGGCGGCGGTGCAGGAGATCGAGCGACACACGGGACGCGACGCGCGGGATACGGAGATCGCGAGCCGGCTGGGCGTGCCTCTCGAGGAGTATCACGCGATCGTGCAGGACGCGGCGAGCTGTCGCCTGGCGACGCTCGACGACACGACCGCGGCGGCGGCCGAGGACGCGGCGGACCCCTTCCAGGAGACTGCGGAGGAGGGTTTCCGCGAGGCGCTCGCGAAGGCCATCGACGGGCTGCCGGAGCGGGAGAAGCTGGTGATGTCGCTGTATTACAGCGATGGACTGAACCTCAAGGAGATCGGCGCGGTGCTGAAGGTGACCGAATCGCGCGCTTGTCAGCTCCACGGGCAGGCGCTCGTGCGGCTCAAGGCGCGGCTGTCGGACTGGCGTGATGGCGCGGCCGGCGCGGATGCAACGAGACGAGGCAGGCAGTGAGCAAAGATCTAAAATTCCTGGTGGTCGATGACTTCTCGACCATGCGGCGCATCATCAAGAATCTGCTGCACGATCTCGGCTACGCGAACGTCGCCGAGGCCGACGATGGCAAGACCGCGCTGCCGATGCTGCAGGCGGGTGGCATCGACTTTCTCATCACCGACTGGAACATGCCGGGCATGCCCGGGCTCGAGCTGATCAAGGCGGTGCGCACCGACGCCAAGCTCGCCAAGATGCCCGTCCTCATGCTGACCGCGGAAGCCAAGCGCGAGCAGATCATCGAGGCGGCGCAGGCGGGTGTGAACGGCTATGTGATCAAGCCATTCACCGCCGAGACTCTGAGGGAGAAGCTCGACAAGATTCTCGGCGCGGGCAAGTGAGGCGGCCATGTCGAATTTCCAGGTGTTGAAACTCGAGTACGGCGCCTGCGTCGAGGCGCTGTCGGAAGCGCTTCTTGGCGGTGACGAGACGGCGTTCTTCACGGCCGTCGATCACATCGTGCGCATGCGCGAGCCGCAGACGCTCACCGAGATCCGCAGGCTCACGGGCGATCTGCAGAATGCGCTCGAGCGCTTCAGCATCGAGTCGCGTCTCGCGGACTTCGCCGAGAACGAGATTCCGGATGCGAAGACACGCCTCGGGCACGTCATCAAGATGACCGACGAGGCCGCCCATCGTACGCTCGACCTCGTCGAGCAGTCCGGGCCGCTCGCCGAGCGCAGCGCCCGCGAGGCGGGCGCCCTCATCGAGTCGCTGCGGACCTATCGTGAGCGCTCATCGGGCGGCGGCGGTTTCGAGAGCGCCGTCCGCGCCATCGACGCCTTCCTGCCGGCGGTGCGGGCGCTCGAAGCGTTTCTGCCCGCCGTCCGCGCCGATTCGGAGCAGATCCGCAGAAACCTTGCCGACGTGCTCCTCGCGCAGGGCTATCAGGACCTGACCGGGCAGATCATCCGCGGCGTGATCAAGCTCGTCGAGGAGCTCGAGGAAGCGCTCGCCCGCCTGACCAAACTCTCGGAAGATGTGGTCGAGCACGCGACGCTCGGTGAGAACCCGGACAAGGGCCACGGACCGGTGGTGCCGGGAGTGACGCGAGGAGATGTAGCCGCACGCCAGACAGACGTCGATGAGCTCCTGTCGGGCCTCGGCATGTAAGGGGTCGCGATGGATATTCTGAGCATCATCGGACTGGTGCTCGCCGCCAACGCCGTGCTATTGGGCGCTGTGCTGCGCGGCGCGGGCCTGATGGCGCTCATCTCCTTCGAGGCGTTCATGGTGGTGGGCGTCGGCACGATCGCCGCGACCTGCATCCAGACACCGCTGCCGGTGATGAAGCATGCGCTCAGAATCTTTCCGTGGATCGTGCGGCCGCCGTCGCGCGACGGCCAACAGCTCATCACCAAGATCGTCGACTGGAGCAACACCGCGCGCAAACAGGGTCTCCTGGGTCTCGAGCCGTTGATCGCGCGCGAGTCGGACGCATTCGTGCAGAAAGCGCT
This sequence comes from Steroidobacteraceae bacterium, assembly GCA_050739115.1. Classification (GTDB taxonomy): domain Bacteria; phylum Pseudomonadota; class Gammaproteobacteria; order Steroidobacterales; family Steroidobacteraceae; genus 13-2-20CM-66-19. Next base: position 40,467 of record JBOIAQ010000028.1, read on the forward strand.
CCAGCTCGTGGTGGACGGCAGCGAGCCCGAGGCGATCAGCAGCGCCATGTACGTCGAGCTCAACATGCGCGAGCATGCCGATATCACGGCCGCGAAGATGTTCGAGGGCGCCGGCATCTACTCGCCGACTCTCGGCATCATCGGCGCGGTGCTGGGCCTGATGGCCGTACTGCAGAACCTGACCGATCCCGCCAAGCTCGGCGCCGGAATCGCCTCGGCGTTCACTGCCACGATCTACGGCATCAGCCTCGCCAACCTCTTCTTCCTGCCGGTCGCCGGCAAGCTCAAAGGCATCGTTCATCGCCAGAGCCAGCTGCGCGAGATGATCATCGACGGCATGATGAGCATCGCGCAGGGGGAGAATCCGCGCGCGATCGAAGCGAAACTGCAGGGTTACCTGCACTAGGAGCCCGCCATGCGCCGCAGGAAGAAACACGAGGAGGAGCACGAGAACCACGAGCGCTGGGCGATCCCCTATGGCGACCTGTTGACGCTGCTGCTCGCGTTTTTCGTGGTGATGTACTCGATATCCTCGGTGAACGCAGGCAAGTACCGCGTGCTCTCGGACTCCCTCTACGCGGCGTTTCGCGGCGCGCCGCGCGCGCTCGAGCCGATCGAGGTCGGGCACAAGCGCGTCGGCTCCGGAGCCGATATTCATGTCAGCATCGTGCAGCAGGCAACGCTGAAGGGTCAGCCTCGCTCGCTCCTCGCGCCCGTGCCGCTCGGCATCGCGACTCCGATCCCGAACATGTCCTATCACGATGACGTGCTTCCACCCGGCAATGAGAGCGGCGTCAAGGCGGCGACCGGGCTCGCGCGTCCCGCCGACGCCGCGCGGGCCGCGCAGGCCCGGGCGGCCGCCCTCATGCTGACGAAGGTCGCCGACGAAGTCGTGAAGGCGATGTCGGGACTCGTGAAGAAGAACCTGGTGGTCGTCAGGCGCAAGCAATCTTGGATCGAGGTCGAGATCCGCACCGACATACTCTTCCCGAGCGGCAGCGCTCGGCTCGCGCCGAGCGCCGTGGACATCATCCGTCGCCTCGCCGACGTGCTCGCGCGTTTCCCCAACCCCGTCCGGGTCGAGGGATTCACCGATGACGTGCCGATCAGAACCTTCCAGTTCTATTCGAACTGGGAGCTCTCGGCCGCCCGCGCCGGCAGCGTCGTGCACGTGCTCGCCGACCGCGGCCTCGCGCGCAACCGGTTGGCCGTGGTCGGCTTCGGCGATCAGCATCCGGTCGCGAGCAATACCACGGCCGAGGGCCGTAATGCCAACCGCCGCGTGACCGTCGTAATACTCTCCACGGCTCCCGGCACGTCATCCGATCCTACCGGTTTGCCGAACAATTCGCTCGCGGCCAATGGCACGGATCCTGCAAGATAACTCCTGACACGCGCCGGCGCGCCGGAAATCCGACGCGGTCAGCGCGCCACGTGACCTGCATCACAGGAGTCGCCGCGCATGAATCTGCCGTCCATAGAATTCCTGCTCATCGCGGGGCGCGCCGTTTTCCTGGTCTTCTCGTTCCTGATCGCCGCCATCAGCTTCACGGCCTGGCGGCGCGCGACACGCCGGCAGACTGCCGAGGTGCTCTCGCAGACACAGCTCGTGCTGCAGCGCCTCGCGGAGCTCGAGGCGCGTCTCGATGCGACGCGAAACTCGATAGCGAAGCTCGGTGAGCGCCTCGACCGCCCGGTCGCAGCCGCCCCTTCTCAGGCGCCCTCCCCTGGCTACCAGATTGCGATTCGCCTGGCGCGCGGCGGCGCGAGCCGCGAGGAGCTGATGTCGGGCTGCGGACTGACCCTCGCCGAGGCGGAGCTCGTCAGACGCCTGCACGGACCTCAGGCTCCGGAACTGCGTCAAGTTTCGTAGTCCCTCCCTCAAGAGCCGCGTCACAGGCGCCGATATCGGCGCTGTGCCGGCAGTCACGCCTCGAACCCCTGACCAGATTATGAAAACCCGCAAGCGAAAGCCCCCGGTAGGGAAGCGCTCGCGTCGCCCCGCGCCGCGCCGCGCCACGGGGCGCCGAGCGGCTGCGGTCCGCAAGCCGGCCGCTCCGGCCCCTGCGGATACTCCAGCGCTGTCGCTCGCCGCGGAATGCACCGTGGCCGAAGCGGATTCCCTCAAGACGGCACTCCTGCGTCTGCTGCAGGAGCCGCGATCGGTCAGCTTGCACGTCGGGTCCCTGCGGCGCATCGACACCGCGGGAGTGCAGCTCCTTGCCGCTTTCGTGCGCGATCGGCGCGCCGCCGGTCGCCGCATCGAATGGCGCGGGCGGGCGCCAGTCCTCGATGCCGCGGCCACCCTTTTCGGGCTGCGCGGCATGCTCGAGCTTCCCGCCGAGGACGGCCGATGACCGTGGATCTGACACAGTTTCACGGCGCCTTCTTCGAGGAGAGCTTCGAGGCGCTCGACACCATGGAGGCGGCGCTGCTGAAACTCGACGTCGGCGCACCCGAGCCGGAACTGATCAACACCATATTCCGCGTGGCGCATTCCATCAAGGGCGGGAGCGCCACCTTCGGTTTCAGCGAGATCGCCTCCTTCACCCACAGCCTCGAGACGCTGCTCGATGAGCTGCGCAGCGGGACGATGCCGGTCACCGTATCGCTATCCGATCTGCTGTTGAAGTCGGTGGACGTCATGCGCGCCATGCTGCGCGCCGTGCAGGCCAAACAGCCGATCGATGGGCAGTGCGTTTCGGATCTGCAATTTGATCTGGAAGTGGCGATTGCAAAGAAGAGCGACGCGGCAGGCAGTTCACCTGAGTCGGCTCGCCCTCCCGCGAGGGTCGCTGGCACGGCCCCGACAGGTCCTCCCTGGCGCATCCATTTTCACCCGTTCCGTGAGCTGCTGGCGCGCGGCAACGACCCGCTGCGCATGCTGCGCGAGCTCGCCGAGCTCGGTGAGCTCACCGCGCAGGTCGATGCGCAGACGCTGCCGCCGCTCGCCGACGTCAACCCGCAGGACTGCTATCTCGCCTGGTCGCTCGAGCTCCCCGGAGAAGCGCCCGAGGAGGCGATCAGACAGGTGTTCGAATGGGCCGAGGGCGACTGTGATCTGACACTCGAGCGCTCAGCCCCGCCGCCTGCGCCAGGCGCCGCCGCGGCTCCGACTGCAGCCGTGCCGCAGGTCATCGAGCGCGGCGAGGCCGTGCCAATGGCCGTCCCTGGCGGTAGTGCCCCCGGCCCGCGCGATCCCGCGCGGGCGCTCGCGGCTGCGCCCGAGGCCGTGCCAACGGCCGTCCCTGGCGGTAGTGCCCCCGGCCCGCGCGATCCCGCGCGGGCGCTCGCGGCTGCGCCCGAGGCCGTGCCAACGGCCGTCCCTGGCGGTAGTGCCC
>JBOIAQ010000029.1:0-42092 GCA_050739115.1 Steroidobacteraceae bacterium
GGGCGGTATCAAGAGAACCGCGGGCCTCGACATTCCTGCAGATCTCCAGGACATCGGGGGGCGTAAGCGCATCGAACGACCAATCCCCAACGGGCCTCTGAAGCAGGGGATGTAGCGCTCTTTGGTCCGGCGGCAAGCCCCGAGTCACCTTGATCCGGAAAACGTCGCGCTCGAATTGCCGGAGGATCTGTACCGCATACCCTTCGTCCCAGCGCTCCGCCTGCCAGCGAGCGGCCCACCATTCCCGTGCGGCCGTCTCGAAGGTGCGGCCGGGGGCCTCGGTCGTCCGGGCGTCGCCCGCCCCGTACTGGCCACCCGTCAGAGCGGGATCAACGCCATCGGCAATAAGTCGCCGCGCCTCCTCACGCCGCTCTCGCGCCCTTTTCAGCGAGACTTCGGGGTAGTCCCCCAGATCGAGGACCTTCTCCCGGCCCTCAAAGCGGTACTTGAGTCGCCAGACTCTCGCGCCGGCCGTGCTGATGAGTAAATAGAGGCCTCGCCCATCGAAGAGCTTTTGCGGCTTGTCTGCGGGCCTTGCCCCTCGAAGTGCCAGTTCTGTAAGCACGATCCAAGGGAAACTCGTCTGGGGGTAAATATTATGTCGAATTGGGGGTAAATCTTGCCCCACACTTCGGGCTTACCCCCAAATTACCCCCAACGTGCATTGGCTGTCAAGGAACTGGACTAGACGTCAGTGGAACGTAAACAGTTGAATAAACGGACGTTACAGCCGAGAAATGATCTTCTGTGGAACTCTGCGGAACGCCCTGGAACGTCAAATGGCGGAGAGGGTGGGATTCGAACCCACGTGCCGGTTTTACCCGACCATCCGATTTCGAGTCGGCGCCGTTATGACCGCTTCGGTACCTCTCCGTCTCTGCCCAAAATCCCTCGAAAAGGCCGAATTATGGTGAATGCTCGCGTGTCAGCGCCATGCGACGGGAACCCGGGGCCGCGAACTGGTATTCTATACCTAAGCGTTTGAGCCAATGGGGATTTGCATTGACGCTGAAAGGCGACCGTAGGTATCTCCGGCCTGCCCAAGGGAAGGCACTGGTGGCATTGGCGGCCGCCCTGCTGCTGGCCAGTTGCTCGAAGGCCCCCTCTCCATCCGCCCTGCAGCAAATCCGCGCTCGCGGGGAGCTGCGGGTGGTGACTTTGAACCTGCCGACCTGCTACTACCTGGGCGCTCAGGGGCCCGAGGGGCTGGAGTACGACCTCGCCAGCCGCTTCGCCGACGAGCTCGGGGTGCGGCTCAAGATTTACGCGGTGGCGAACGAAGCCGCCATGCGCTCGGAGCTCGCCGCCGGGCGTGCGGATATCGCGGCGGCACAGATCACCGCCACCCCCGACTGGTCCCAGGTGGGGGAAGCCACGGCCCCCTACGCCGAGATCCCGCAGCTCGTGGTCTACCGCCGCGATGAAACCCGGCCGCGCGACACGCTGCAGCTCGAGACGGCGAAGCTCGCCGTAAGGGCGGGAAGTCCCCAGGAGCGGCTGCTCGCGCGCATGCGGGAGATTCTGGCTCCCCACCTCTCATGGGTGGAGACGGCGCCGAGCGCCGCGGATCCGCTCGAGGATGTGGACTCCGGGCAGGCGCGCTACGCCATCGTCGATGCACGGACGTACTCCTACGCCCATCATCTGTATCCGGACATCAAAGTGGGCTTCACCCTGCCCGAGAAGCGTCCGGTGCAGTGGATCGTGCGGCGGGGCGGAGCCGACCTCGTCCACGCGGTCAATGACTTCTTCCAGAGCATGATGGGCGCCGGCGAGCTCGCGAGCCTCATGCAGAAGGAGTCGGGAGATGCGAGCTCGTTCCATTACGAGGAGCTGCGACTCTTTCAGGTCTCCCTGACGCAGCGCCTGCCGCTTTACCGCGCGTGGTTCCAGCAGGCCGCCGCCAAGTACGGACTCGACTGGCGGCTGCTCGCCGCCATCGGCTTCCAGGAATCGCACTGGGATCCTCAAGCCACCTCGCCGAACGGCGCCGCGGGCGTCATGATGCTGACTTCCAACACGGCGGCGGCGATGGGGATCCGGGACCGGGATCGCACCAACGCCCGGGACAGCATCTTCGCCGGGGCGCGCTATCTTGCCGAAGTGCGCAGCATGGTTCCGACACACATCCCCGAGCCTGACCGCACCTGGTTCACGGTCGCGGCTTACAACGTCGGCTTTGGCCACGTGGAGGATGCACGGATCATCGCCCAGAGGCTCGGCAAAAACCCGGATTCCTGGGCGCAGGTCAGCCAGCAGCTACCGAAGCTTGCCGAGCCGCGCTGGTTCATGCGCGCCAAGTGCGGCTACGCTCAAGGATGGCAGCCGGTGGAGTACGTCGAGCACGTGCGCCGATTCATGCAGCTTCTCGAATGGCAGCCCGAGGGCGGCCTGCCGCACACGACGATCGCTGACGCCGCGCCAGCGGCGGCCGGCAGCAATGCCGGCGGCGGCGGTTGACCCTCAGCCGCGGCGCTCGCGGAAGAAGTCTCTGAGAAGGTTCGCACACTCCTCCATCAGCACACCCCCGAACACATCGACCCGGTGATTGAGGCCACGCAGGGTGAAGATGTTGGTCACGCTGCCCGCCGCTCCTGCGCGCGGATCCCACGCGCCGAACACCAGCCTGCGCACGCGCGCATACACGATCGCCATCGCGCACATCGGGCACGGCTCCAGGGTCACATACAAAGTCGTATCGGTCAGGCGATAGCTGCCGAGCGCCCGTCCACCGGATCGCAGCGCCTCGATCTCAGCATGCGCGGTGGGGTCGTGCGATGCGATCGGATGGTTCGCGCCGCCGGCAATCACGCGCTCGCCGCTTACCAATACCGCGCCGACCGGAACCTCCCCGGACGCCCGCGCGACGGCGGCGCGCTCCAACGCAAGGCGCATGAAATCAGTATCGCCCGGCACGAAGCGTCCCCGTCAGGAGTCCTGCGACCCCGTCACCCGGGCGCGCAGGCTCCCGCTGGCCAGACGCGCCTTGATCTCCTCCCCGGGAGCCACCGAGCCGGCGTCAGTGACCAACGTCCCATCCGCGCGAGTGACGACCGCAAAGCCGCGCGCCAGTGTGGCCTGCGGGCCCGCGGCTTTGAGCGTCCTCTGCGCCAGATCCACCCGATGCGAGCAGCTCGACAGGTACTCACTCACGGCGCGGCGAAGCCGCGAATCCAGCCCTTCCTGGCGGCGATGATAATCGCGCAAGACACGCTCGGGTGAATGCTGAATGAGAGTCGTGAATGCGTCATTCAGCCGATGTCGGCGCGTGTGCAGCACCGCATGCGCAGCGCCCGTGAGCCGCTGCTCGAGGTCATCGAGACGCTGCACCTGATGGACGAGACGCGTGCCCGGATGCGCCTGCTTGAGGCGCGCGCCGACGTTGGCAAACCGACTCGAAACGACCCGCAGCTCGCGTCGCATGCAACTGTTCATGCGCGCCGCCATTCGTGACAAAGCCTGCAGGCATTCCATTCTGTCCGGGGCGACGAGCTCCGCGGCTCCGGATGGGGTCGGCGCGCGAACATCCGCCGCGAAGTCCGCAATGGTGAAGTCGATCTCGTGACCGATGCCGGCGACCACCGGAACCGCGCACGCACAGATGGCTCGCGCCACCCGCTCGTCGTTGAAAGCCCACAAATCCTCGAGCGAGCCACCACCGCGCGCGAGGATCAGCACGTCACAGTCCGCGCGCGAGGAGGCCAACTGCAGCGCCTGGACGATGGCGGGCGCTGCGGCCGCGCCCTGCACCGCCGTTGGATACACCAGCACCGCGGCCGGCGGAAAGCGCCGCGCGAGGATGTTGAGGACATCCCGGACCGCCGCGCCCGTCGGGGAAGTGATGATCCCGATGCGGCGCGGAAAGCGCGGCAGGCTGCGCTTGCGCTCGCTCGCAAACAAGCCCTCGGCGGCGAGCTTCGCCTTCAACCGCTCGAACTCGCGCTGCAGTGCGCCGAGACCGGCTTCCTCCAGATGGTCGACGATGAGCTGGTATTCGCCGCGAGCCTCGTACAGGCTGACCCGGCCGCGTGCGATCACCTGCTGGCCCGCCTTGGGCGTAAATCCCAGCGCCGCGTTCTTCAGCCTGAACATCGCGCAGCGCACTTGGGCCTCGCGGTCCTTCAGGGAGAAATACCAGTGACCCGAGGAGGGCTGAGAGAAGTTCGACAGCTCCCCTTCGACCCAGAGTACCCCGAGGCCACGCTCGAGAAGCGTTCGCACCTCTTTATTGAGGCGCGAGACCGTGTAGATGTTGCGGCCAGGAGCGCTGTCGGGCTCGGTCCCTGGGAAGAGGCTGGCGGGCATGGCCGATGACCATAGCACGAGGTTTACCGCGGCGTCCTTCGTGCGTAGAATTAGCTATGCGAATCCTCGAAGAAGCCCTCACCTTCGACGACGTCCTCCTCGTCCCGGCCTATTCGGAGGTGCTCCCCCGAGAAGTGGACCTGGGGACCCGCGTCACCCGCCGGATCGGGCTCAACCTGCCGCTGCTCTCGGCCGCCATGGACACGGTGACCGAGGCCCGCCTCGCCATCACCATCGCCCAAGAAGGCGGCATCGGCATCGTTCACAAGAGCATGTCGGTCGAGGCGCAGGCGCGCGAGGTTGGCCGCGTGAAGAAATTCGAAAGCGGCATCATCAAGGACCCGATCACCGTCTCCCCCAATACGACGATACGCGAGGTGCTGGACCTGACGCGCTCGCGGGGTATCTCCGGCGTGCCGGTCGTCGTCGGCACGAGAGCCGTCGGTATCGTCACACACCGCGACCTGCGCTTCGAGAAGAAGCTCGACGCCCCAGTCTCCTCGGTCATGACGCCGAAGGATCGGCTGATCACCGTGCGCGAAACCGCGCCGAAAGAGGAGGTGCTGGCGCTGCTGCACAAGCACCGCATCGAGAAGGTGCTCGTCGTCAACGGCGATCACGAGCTCACCGGCATGATCACGGTGAAGGACTTCCAGAAGGCGACGGAATTCCCGCGCGCCTGCAAGGATGAGACCGGAAGACTGCGCGTGGGTGCCGCGGTCGGCACCACTCCGGACACCATGGATCGCGTCGCTGCCCTGCGCGAGTCGGGAGTTGACCTGGTGGTCGTCGACACCGCGCACGGCCACTCCCGCGGCGTGATCGCGATGGTCGAACGCATCAAATCTCAATGGGCCGACAGCCAAGTCATCGCGGGCAACATCGCGACGAGCGAGGCCGCGCTCGCCCTTGTGGCCGCGGGCGCCGATGCCGTCAAGGTCGGCATCGGACCCGGCTCGATCTGCACGACGCGCATCGTCGCCGGCGTCGGGGTACCGCAGATTTCCGCGGTGGCGAACGTGGCGGAGGCGCTGCGTAACAGTGATGTGCCGGTCATTTCCGACGGCGGCATCCGCTTCTCCGGGGATATCGCCAAGGCGATCGCCGCCGGCGCGCACGCGGTCATGATCGGCAGCCTCTTTGCCGGAACGGAGGAATCTCCCGGTGAAGTGGAGCTCTACCAGGGAGCCTCCTACAAATCCTACCGTGGCATGGGCTCCCTCGGCGCCATGGCCGAGCGCCACGGGTCCGCCGACCGTTATTTCCAGGACGCCGCGACCGAGCTCGAGAAGCTCGTCCCCGAAGGGGTCGAAGGTCGCGTGCCCTACAAAGGCAGCGTGGTCGCCATCCTGCAACAGCTTGCCGGGGGTTTGAGGGCCGCGATGGGCTACACCGGCAGCCGCAACATCACGGAGCTGCGCACGCGTCCGGTGTTCGTGCGCGTCACCAACGCCGGTGTCCGCGAGAGCCACGTGCACGACGTTGCGATCACGAAAGAGTCGCCCAACTACCGGGGGTCGTAGGAGCGTTTCCTGGAGAATTCCAGCGTGCGCGTCTCAGAGGTCGAACCCGCTATGCACGCGGACATCCACGCCCAGCGCGTCCTGATCCTCGATTTTGGCGCGCAGTACACGCAGCTCATCGCGCGTCGCGTACGCGAGCTCGGCGTTTACTGTGAGATCCATCCCTGGGACATCACTGACGCGGAAGTCCGCGCGTTCCAGCCGCAAGGGGTGATCCTCTCGGGCGGCCCGGAATCGGTGACCGACACCCACCCGCCGCAAGCGCCCGCGGCGGCGTTCACCCTGGGTGTTCCCGTGCTCGGCATCTGCTACGGCATGCAGACCATGGCGCAGCAGCTCGGTGGACGCGTGGTGGCTTCGACGGAGCGGGAGTTCGGCTATGCCGAAGTGACCGTGACCGGCGCAAGCCGACTGCTCGATCACCTCGAGGACCGCCGCGACGCCGCCGGCCGGCCCGTCCTCGATGTCTGGATGAGCCACGGCGATCGGGTGGGCACGCTGCCCGAAGGCTTCAGCGTCAGCGCCTCGACCGCTTCGATTCCGTTCGCGGCGATGGCGGATGAGCGTCGACGGCTCTACGGCGTCCAGTTCCATCCGGAAGTTACCCACACTGCCCAAGGCGCGCGTCTCCTCGAGCGCTTCGTGCGCGAGATCTGCGGCTGCAGCGCGCTCTGGAGCACCGGCAACATCATCGAGAACGCGATCGAGCGCGTGCGCGCTCAGGTGGGCGGCGGCAAGGTGCTGTTGGGATTGTCCGGCGGAGTCGACTCCTCGGTGGTCGCGGCCCTGCTGCAGCGCGCGATCGGCGATCAGCTCGTGTGCGTTTTCGTCGATCACGGACTGCTGCGCCTGGGTGAGGGCGACCAGGTCATGGCCACCTTCGCCGAGCATCTCGGGGTGCGCCTCATCAGGGTGGATGCGGAAGCGCGCTTCCTCGCGGCCCTCGCCGGAGTCGATGATCCGGAGGCCAAGCGCAAGATCATCGGACGCACGTTCGTCGAGGTGTTCGATGAGGAGGCTCGCAAGTTGAGCGGCGTCGGCTTTCTCGCCCAGGGCACGATCTACCCCGACGTCATCGAGTCCGCCGGCGCGCGCACCGGCAAGGCGCACGTCATCAAATCGCACCACAACGTCGGCGGATTGCCCGAGAAGATGCATCTGAAGCTGGTGGAGCCGCTGCGTGAGCTGTTCAAGGACGAGGTCCGCCGTCTCGGCGTCGAGCTCGGGTTGCCGCGCGAGATGGTCTACCGCCATCCCTTTCCCGGCCCGGGCCTCGGCGTGCGGATCTTAGGTGAGGTGCGCAAGGAGTATGCCGACCTGCTCCGCCGCGCCGATGCGATCTTCATCGACGAGCTGCGCAATCATGATCTTTACGACCGGACCAGCCAGGCGTTCGCCGTGTTCCTGCCCGTGCGGTCGGTCGGAGTTATGGGCGATGGACGCCGTTATGACTACGTGGTCGCCCTGCGCGCGGTCGAGACCGTGGACTTCATGACCGCCCACTGGGCCCGCCTGCCCTACGAGTTCCTCGAGCACGTCTCCCGCCGGATCGTCAACGAGGTCGCCGGCATCTCCCGTGTCGTCTATGACATCTCCGGTAAGCCGCCGGCGACGATAGAGTGGGAGTAGTCGCGATCACCTGACCGGCTTCGCCCGGCGCACCGCGATGCCGTTGACCTCGTATCGCGCACCGAAGAGCAGACTGGCGACACCGATGAAGGTGCGCGCCGGATAGTGACCGTGGAAGTACGTTTTATACACGCCGTTGAATGCAGCGTAGTCACGTAGGTCGGTGCAGAAGACCTGGACGGAGACGATGTCGTCCATGGTCATGCCCGATTGCTCGACGACGCTTTTTACCTGGTTCATGACCAGACGCGCTTCCTCGACCGCGGAAACACTGCCCTTGGTGCTCGGATCGACCCCGGTCGTACCGGCTATGTACAATGTATTCGCAACGAGTACACCACTGCTGAACGGCAACTGACGCCGCTGCGCCAGCGGTGAGTTGAGATAGGTACGCCCGGGCTGCTGAGCAAATGCGAGGCACGGCGCCACGAGCAAGAGGGCGAGCAGATAGCGAGGCCTCATGATTGCGGGCTTCACCGATGGAGCGAGTGCCGTCACATCGTAGATTCGCGCTTCCCCCTATGTAGCAGCGCATCCAGGCTCCACGGACCCGGCCCTGCCACCCACAGGTACAGAAACGTAAAGGAAAACAGCACCGCGAGGCCACCGCCATTGACAAGCGGCGACCAGCTCCTCGGGAAGTGCGCAATGAAGAACGCCACCGCCATATCGCCCGAGAGGATGAAGGCGACCGGGCGGCTGAACAACCCGAGGGTCAGGAGACCGCCGCCGAAGAGCTCAATCACTCCCTGAATCCAGAGCAATTGCATCGGCTTCAGATGAGCGAACATCGGCTGATACGGTACATGCAGCAGCTTCGCGCAGCCGTGCTGCACGAACAGCAGCGCCGCCACGATGCGCAGCACGCTGCGTATTTCCGGCGACCACGCCTGTAACGTCGTTCGTGGGTTATTCATATGATCCCGGTGAGCTGTCCAATGACATCATGGATCATCTCTCGAAGGCATCGGGGGGGTCAACTCGCGGCAGTGTCGACTGTCGGATAAACACCTCGGGTCGTCGGTGTCCAGGCGTACCATGCGGCGGATGAATCAATTCCAACCGAGCATTGCTTGGGTAGCCGCCGGGAGCTGCTTCATTCTCCGCTGGCCGTACCCACACTCCGCTGGGCGTGATCCGACGCTTCAGGCCGGCACGCCGCTTGCCGCATGCGGTATCATCTTTCCGGAACACAAGCGGAGCGGGAAATTTGAGCTCGGATCGCTATGACCTCATCGTGATCGGCAGCGGGCCGGGAGGCGCATCGCTCGCCCACCGCCTGGCACCGACCGGCAAGCGTATCCTCATCCTGGAGCGTGGCGACTATCTGCCGCGCAGCGAAAAGAACTGGAATTCGCAGGCGGTCTTCGTCGAGGGCGCGTACCAGGCGCATGAGACCTGGACGAACTCGGCTGGGGATACCTTCAGCCCCGCGCTCCATTACTACGTCGGCGGCAATTCCAAGGTGTACGGGGCGGCGCTCTTTCGCCTGCGCGAGCGTGACTTCGGCGAGGTGGTGCATGCGGGCGGCCTGTCGCCGGCCTGGCCCGTGGGCTACGACGTATTCGAGCCCTACTACACGCAAGCGGAGCGCTTGTTTCACGTTCACGGAGAGCGCGCCGAGGATCCGCTCGAGCCGTGGGCGAGCGCGCCCTATCCGCACCCGCCAGTGAGCCATGAGCCGAAGATCGCCCGGCTCGCCGATGAGCTGCGGGGTCTCGGACTGCACCCCTTCCACCTGCCGCTCGGGATCCTGCTGGATGAGCGGGACGGCAAACCGACGTCGACCAGCGTCTGCATGCGCTGCAGCTTCTTCGACGGCTTTCCCTGCCTGCTCAACGGCAAGGCCGACGCTCAGGTCGTCTGCATCGATCCGATGCTGGCCCGCCATCCGAACGTCACGCTGCTGACCAATGCCTACGTATCGAGGCTGGGCACCGATGGCTCCGGCCGCACCGTCGATACCGTCCACGTCACGCGTGAGGGTCGGGAGGAGCGCTATTCCGCCGACATCGTGGTCGTGGCCTGCGGTGCGCTCTCCTCGGCGCTGTTGCTCCTGCGCTCGGCCAATGAGACGCATCCCCGCGGGCTCGCCAATGGATCGGATCAGCTCGGACGGAACTACATGCGCCACAACATGAGCGTGCTGATGGCCGTCATGCCCGAAGCCAACGACACCGTCTTTCAGAAGACACTCGCATTCAGCGATTACTACTTCCGCAGCGACGACTGGGAGCATCCGCTCGGCCTGGTGCAGATGTGCGCCAGCAGCCACTCCGACCAGATCCGCGGCGAATCGTTGCCGCAATGGCTCGAATGGCTGCCGGAGATGCCGTTCGAGGAGATGGCGCGCCACTCGATGGACTTCTGGCTGCAGGCGGAAGACCTGCCGCATCCCGAGAACCGGATCTACTATGAGGACGGCAAGGTGCATCTGGATCTGGTCCCGACCAACCCCGAGGCGCTCCCTCGCCTCGAGCGCAAGCTCAAACAGGTCCTGAACCGCGCCGGCCATAATGCGATTCTTCTCCATCGCTCGCTCTACCTCGGGAAGAACATTCCGCTCGGCGGCACGGCTCACCAGGCCGGAACCGCGCGTTTCGGCACCGATCCGACAACCTCGGTGCTCGATCTCGAGTGCAAGGCGCACGAGCTCGACAACCTCTATCTGGCCGATGCGAGCTTCTTTCCCGCGATCGGCGCCGTGAACCCGACGCTCACCATCATCGCCAACGCGCTGCGCGTTGCCGACCGGATCGCGGAGCGACTGAAATGAGCACGGCTGCGATCGTGGCGCTCAGCGTGCGCTGCGTCCTCGTAATGCTCTTCCTGCCTTTCAGCGCGCTCGATAAAGTCCTCGGATTCGAGGGAGCCGTCAAACAGGCGCAAGAGGTGTTCAAGCCACGCGCCCTCGCCCGCCTCGTGCTCATTTGCGGGCTTGCCATCGAGGTAATCATGTCGCTCGGAGTCGTCACCGGCGTCGCCGACCGGCTCGCCGCGCTGGTGTTGGCGGCCTATTGCGCGGCGACCGCGGTCCTCTACAAGCGGTTCTGGCAGCCCGGCGATTTCTGGGCGGGCGGCGACAGCAAGGCACGCGGGCTCTTCTGGGATTTCCTCAAGAATTTCTCTCTCGGCGCAGGGTTTCTCCTGATCGTGGTCGGTAGCAACGGCTCGGGCCTGTGGCCGTTCCTCGCCCACCCGTTGGCCTCGAGCCATCCCTACGCAGCATTCGCCCGCCGATGAGCGATCCGGGACCCAAGCCGTCCGTGCCCTACTGGCATCTGTGGGTGGATGCCGAGGGAGTGAGCCACCAGCGGCGCTGCCATCTCACGAATTATGAGCTCAAGGGCGTCGGTCCGGCCGACCCGCAGTGGAACGACAAGCAGGGAACACATCCGTCCACCGTCGTCTTCACCGTCCAACCCGTGGGTTGGGTCGGCGAGTGGCACGAGAACCCGGCACCGCAGTGGATCGTGGTGCTCTCGGGCCGCTGGTGGATCGAGAGCATGGACGGCACTCACATCGAGCAGGGACCCGGGGAATTTTCCTTGGGCGAAGACCAGGACTGCAGCGAGCACGAGGGCAGGAAGGGGCACCGCTCCGGGACGATAGGCGATGAGCCCGCGGTACTCATGACCGTGCAGTTGCACATCGACCGGTCGCGCGCGCCCTGTCACGTCAGATAAATCGCGTGTCCGACTTCGAGATCCATGACGATCGATTCCGCGCGATGGTGTTGCCCAATGCGCCGCTCGAAAAGTTAGGCGAAGGATACCGCTGGCTCGAAGGTCCGGTGTGGTTCGCCGATCACGACTGCCTCTATGTCAGCGACATCCCGAACGATCGGATCCTGCGCTGGAGCGAGCATGGCGGAGTCACTGTGTTTCGCCGGCCGGCGGGCTTCGCCAATGGGCATGCACGCGATCGGCAGGGTCGGCTGCTCGGCTGCTCGCAGCATGACCGATGCATCACGCGCACGGAGCTCGACGGCACGATCACGGTGCTCGCCAGCCGTTATCGCGGCAAGCGCCTGAATTCCCCCAACGACATCGTGTGCAAGTCCGACGGGACGATCTGGTTCAGCGATCCACTTTACGGCATCAACACCGATTACGAGGGCGGCAAACAGTCGAGCGAGCTGCCGCCGGCGCTGTATCGTCTCGACCCTGCCACGGGCGACCTCGCCATCGTCGCCGATGATTTCGATGGACCCAACGGGCTTGCATTCTCGCCCGACGAGCACTTGCTCTATGTCGCCGAAAGCGGCCACCCGCTCGATCGCGAGCCCCGTCAGTACATCCGCCGCTTCGCGGTGCGCGGAGACGGGCGCCTCTCGGGCGGGGAGGCGTTTTACAAGATCACGCCGGGGTTTGCCGACGGACTGCGCGTCGATGAGGAAGGCGACCTCTGGTCGAGCGCCGCCGATGGCGTGCACTGCATCAGTCCCGAAGGAAAGCTGCTCGGCAAGATCCGCACCCCGAGCCTGATCTCCAATCTCGCCTTCGGCGGCCGCAACCGCTCACGCCTCTTCTTGTGCGCCTCGCACGAGTTGCTGGCGATCTACACCAATGTGCGCGGTTGCGTTCGGCCGTGACCATGCAGGTATCGGCGATCAGCGCGTTCCGACTCACCAGCGCGAATGTCGTAGGGCTCGCGCGCTTCTACCGGGAGCTCGGCTTCGCCGCCGCTGACGGCGAGCCCATTGATCGTGAGGAGATGAGACTCCTGGGTCTCGAGGGCGGCGGCACCCGACTGGCGCTTCGCCTCGGCGAACAGCAGCTCGACCTCGAGAGCTTCGATGCACCGGGTCGGCCCTATCCGGCCGAGTCGAGCGCTGCCGATCTCTGCTTCCAGCACCTGGCGATCGTGACGGACGATGCCGCAGCCGCCTGGGCGCGCGTGGCGGCGCTGGGGGCGATCCCGATCTCCACCGACGGCCCCGTGAGGTTGCCGCCATCGACGGGAGTCGCCGCCGCCGTCAAATTCCGCGATCCGGAGGGACACCCGCTCGAGCTGCTGCAATTTCCGCCGCAAAGCGCCGGTCGCTGGCGAGGCACTGGCCTGCTCGGCATCGATCACTCGGCCATCAGCGTTTCCGATGCCTCCGCGAGCCGTCGCTTCTATGAGGCACTGGGTCTGTCGGTGCGGGGACCGACGCTCAATCGCGGCCCCACGCAGATGGCCCTCGATGCTCTCCCGGGTGTCGAAGTGGATGTCCTTCCGATGCTGCCGCGCCAAGCGCCACCCCACCTCGAGTTACTCGCCTACCGCAAGCCGCCCGGTCGGCCCGCACCGCGGCTGCAGGCCAATGACATCGCGGCGACGCGGATCGTGTGGGCGGCGGATCGGGATGAGCTGATCCACGATCCCGACGGACATCTACATCTGCTGAGGCGCCGGGGCTTGGCGTGATCGGCCTGTATCGTCTCAGGCCGCGGGGGACGAGCGCATCAGGCCAGCCTCGGCAAGTTCCTCCCCCGGGGCAAGCGCCTCCTCCGCGGCATTCTCGGTCTCCTCCTGGCGCGCGACCGGATTGAATCCGCCCGACTGCTTGCGCCAGAGCTCCGCGTAAAGGCCACCCTGTAGCAGCAGCTCGGCATGCGAGCCGTCCGCGACGATCACGCCGCGGTCGAGTACGATCAACCGATCCATGTCCATGACCGTGCTCAGGCGGTGCGCGATGGCAATCACCGTCTTGCCAGCCATCGCCTCCTTCATGGCCTGCTGGATCATCTGCTCGCTGTGGCTGTCGAGCGCGCTCGTTGCCTCATCGAGAAGCAGGATGGGCGCATCGCGCAGGATGGCCCGCGCGATCGCGATCCGCTGTCGCTGGCCGCCGGAGATCTTGATGCCGCGCTCGCCGACCAGCGTGTCGTATCCGTGCTCCAGCTCGACGATGAACTCGTGTGCGTGCGCGCGCTGGGCGGCCTCGATCACCTGCGCGCCGGTCGCATCCGGCCGCCCGTAACGGATGTTCTCGAGCAGGCTGCGGTGGAAGAGGTTCGTATCCTGCGGAATGAGGCCGATGGCCGCCCGCAGGCTCTCCTGGGTCACTTCGCGAACGTCACGGCCATCGATCCGGATGGCGCCGGCTGTTACATCGTGCATGCGCATCAGGAGGCCCATCAGCGTGGTCTTGCCGGCGCCGCTCGGACCGATGAGTCCCACCCGCTGGCCCGCCGGGATAAAAAGCTCGAAGTCATGGACGATGTTGCGCGCACCGCGGCCGCGCCCGCGAGGGTCATAAGCGAAGGCGATGCAATCGAACCGGATGGCGCCATGCGTGACGGCGAGCGATCCCGCGCCCGGCCGGTCTTTGATCGTCGCCGGCACGATGAGCGTCTCGATGCTCTCCCGCGCAGAGCCGAGCTGGTCGTAAAAATCCGGTATGCGCTGGCCAAGGTTGTAAGCCGTCTGCAGGAGGGAGCCGGTGAGCGTCGTCACCATGACGAAGTCTCCCGCGGTCATGCGGCCGTGCACCCAGCCGTAGAGCGCGCCGCCCACGAATCCGAGCCACATGAGAATATCCATGACGTACTGCGAGCAGCGCAGGCGCACCACCGAGCGATAAAGCGCCATGCGCCGGTCCCGCTCCTCGCCCGTGTATCGGGTCAGCTCATGGTCCTCGAGGTCCTGGTTGGCGAAGTAGAAAACGTTGCGGACGTTGGTAATGACGTCGACGACCCGGCCGGTCACGCTCGCGCGTGTCTCGTTGTTCGCCGCCGCGCGCCTGGCGCATTCGCGCCCGAGGAGGAGGCTTCCGGTGAAATAGATGGCGATACCGAGCCCGGCCGCGGCGCAGAATATCGGACTGGCAATGTAGAAATATGCCGCGACGAAGACGAAGAACATTGCGCCCGGAACGAAGTCGAACACGGTCATGTCGAACAGCATCAGCATCTGGTCGGGCAGCATGACCGCGCGATGCGCAATCTTCCCCGTCAGCGTGCTGTCGAAGTACGCGGGTGACAGGCGCTGTGCGTAGGCGAACACCTGCTCCTTGATGCGAATCAGCATGGGCGAACGCGTGTGATAGGAGCAGAACCAGGTGGCCGCGTCGCAGACGAAGCGCGCGGCCACCAGCGCGGCAAAGAGGGTGAACGGGCCGGTCAACGCCGGGCCGGCATCGCGCAGCGGCCCGTGCAGATTGAGCACCGTGTCGGTGAGCTGCTTGGTCGCAAAGGCGATCGAGGCGAAGATCGCCCGCCCCAGCACCGGGAAGGCGAGCAGTCCCAGACAGCCCCAGGGAAACTGTCGCCCGAAATAGAGGAAGAATCGATTGAGGCGGTTTGGCAGCGGGGGAGCGTTCATGCCGGGAGCGTCGAAGGCAGCGTTACGGCGCGGAGCGTATTCGCTCCCGGTGCCGCCCGGCAAGCCCTCGCATCCGGGATTGTGGCGAGCCTCTCAGGCGAACGCTGGAGAGCCGTTGCCGGCACCTGTGACGAGGCGTTGACTCGATTTCACGGCGCCGACGATGCAGCACGGTCGGGGCCGCGCTTGTGCACGAGCGTCCAGGCCGCCGCCGCGAACACCAGCACGTTGCAGGCGATCACCGGCTTGGAAGCGATCAGCACCCCGAAGACCATCCACAGCACCGCGCCCAGCATCTGCAGAGCGCGCAACATCGCGGGCCTGGCGAAGAAATACGACGCCACGAACACCGCGGTCGCGATCCAGCCCACCATATCCTGCACCGACATGCTCATCTCCTCGCCGCCTCCCGTTGCTCCCGCAGGAACGGCCGATCGATCTGCGCGGCATAGGATTCGATGTCCCCTGGAGTGACACCGCAGCCGGCAAAGTGCTCCTTCCATCGGCTCGTAACCGCGGCGACTGCACGCAGTTCGCTCGCCGCCTCATCCTTCTTGAGTGCGAACAGAGGCGACATCGACAGGGCATTGGCGAGTGTGGAATCGGCCGCCTGCTCGCCGACGCGCATCTGTTGGAAGCCCAGGGCCTGACCTGAGGGCAGCACGTCGAATGCGGGGGCCAGCTCGTATTGTTGCCGCTCGGTCATCATGAGTGCGTGGTTCTTCTCGTGATCGTCCGTGTTGTCGATCAGTATGTTGAATACCATGCGGCGAAAGAGCTCATGCATGTCGTCCACGTACTTGTTCCCCTGCGCGACGCCTTTGCGCCGCAACAGCTGCGCGAGCTCCGGATAGCCGAATTGCTCAGCGGCGGCGCGCAGTGCGACTGCCGCCGACAGGCAGTGGCGACGGCCGGCGCCGGCACGATCGAAGCGCCTGATTGCGACCGCGTGTCCGACCGTCAGGCGCACTGCCATCGTGGGGGCGCTGCGTATCTTCGCCTGACGCGCAAGAGTCATGGTCGCGTGTTCGATCAAAGGGGTGTCTGCGGCCTCGCCGTCCGAGAACTTGATGACCCATTGCTCGCCGCCCATGGTGAGCAGCGCCTTGGGTCGCGCGCCGCCCATGGTGGCGCCCGGCGAGACGAGCCTTCGCAGCTCGGACGGGATCGGCTCGTTATCCCGGACTCTGCGGACAAGTTCGTGGATCTGATCGGCCTCCGGCAGCGTCGGCAGCGGCCCGAGGCGCCGTGGCAGATAGCGGTCGGGGGAGCTCGAGACTCCCAGCGCGCCGAAACGGTCGTCGCCCGCGAAATAGAGGTACTCGAGCAGCGAGAGCCGCGCGGGCTTGTCGATGAACCGGATGACACGCTCGCCCCAACGGTCGGGCCGCGCATCGTCCACGGCGCCCGCCGCCGTATTTCTCTCGAGCGGCAGAAACTCCTGCTCGATGAGCGGCAGGTCCTCACTGAGCTCAAACCCATGCTGCAGCCAGTCGGCAAAGTATCGGAGCGAGACGCCCTGAGTCGAGCGCACCAGATTCAGCTCGCCGACGGGGACGGGCCGGGCCGGCTCGCGCAGCGACCAGAGGTACAGCCGATCGACGGGGCGGTAGTCTGAACCGCTCGAGTCCACTGCGCTCGAAGCGCTCATTCGCCCGTCTCCCGTCGTCCTCGGGCAAGGCGCGCTCGGGACGAGGCGGCAGAGCGGGCGGCGCGCCGTTCGAGCGCTTCGCGAACATCACCCTCGAGCGCACCGCGATCCTCTGCGGGTGCCGCCAGTGCCGGTAAGCCACTCACCCTGCCGATGAGCCACAGCGCCGTCGCGTAAAGTCCGATGCCAACACCAGGGTCGCCCCGCTCGAGCCGGATCAGCGTGGGCACCGAGCATCCGAGGCGGCCGGCCCATTCGCGCTGAGACTCCCGACGCCTCAGTCGGGCAATCGCCAGATTCTCCCCCAGGCCGCGAAGCGCTTGAGCTGCGGCGGGCGGAAGAGCATTCAGTGCAGGGGTATGCTTTGGCATGAAACATATACTTTATCGAATATGAGTTTTACAGCAAGTATATTTGTCATTCATGCATTAAGTCCATATATAAGACAGTACTGTTTATTGACTTTCAGCTCCCCCTGGTTTACGTTGCGGGCTGTGACCGAGCTCGACACCAAGCTCGCTGCTATCCCCTTGCCTGCCCTGCTGCGCCATGCGCGCAGCGCCTACGGCGCTGCCATGCGCCGTGCTCTCGAGGAGGCCGGCTACGCTGATCTGCCCAAGAACGGACTCCATGTCATCGGCGGCCTTGCGCTCGGAGCAGGCGACGTTCCTCTGGCCGCGCTCATTCGGGACCTGAGAATCTCGAAGCAGGCCGCGGGCCAGCTCGTAGACACGCTGGTCAACCGTGGCTACCTGGCACGAGCTGTCGACGAGCGGGACCGCCGGAGGCTCATCGTGACGCTGACTGACCGCGGGCAGGCAGCCGCCCTAACGCAAGCGGCGGCGCGGGAGCGCGTCGATGCGGCGTTGCTCGCGAAAGTCGGACCGCAATGCGTGCAGCAGACGCGTGTGGCACTCGCGGCACTTGCCGCGATGGCGAATTGGGGTGAAGCCATGGCAACTGAAGAAACATAGCAGGCCATGTGGCGACCCGGGATTGTGATCATCACGCTGTTGGCGGCCTTCTGGATCTCATGGTTTGCCGCCGCTGGTTGGAGCGCCAGGTCTGAGCGCCGTGTTGGTATCAAGGGCGAGCTCGGGTATCGCCTCGTGCTCATCGTATCACGGACCGATGCGCCTCTGGCTCGTGACGCTCGATGAGGCGCGGGTCTGCACCGCTTTCCTCGCCCTCGGGCTCTCGCCTACAGCGGGTGGGCGCGCATCCATCTGGGCACACTGTGGAGCGGTCCTATGCGACGGCGGTGGCGAAAGGTACGATAGTGGGAGTGCTCGGCGCGCTGCTCGTCACGGCGGCCCTTTGGATGAAGGCGCGACTCGAGAAACGGTGGCTTGGCCAGGAGCTCGATCCGGGCGCCTATGACGACTACCGCTGCAGAGTGCCCATGCTCGTCCCGTTCGGACCGAGGTAACAATGGATCCGCGACTCGTCCTACCCTATATCATCGTCGCGCTCGTGGTGTGGCGTCTCTATCGTCGCATGCGGCGCTCATTCGGCCGTCAACGCGTCCAGGACGGATTCATGTGGTTCAGGATCGGCATATTGACGCTCGCTACCGTGTTCATCGGCGCCCTGGTTCTGATCGCCCACGATGTCGATGTGCTCGGAGCGCTGCTGGCCGGAATCGCCTGTGGCGCGGTGCTCGGTTTGTTTGGGCTCAGATACACGAAATTCGAGGTGACCTCGGAGGGGCGCTTCTACACGCCGCATACTTACATCGGCCTCGCGGTCGCCGCGCTCTTCGTCGGCCGGGTGTTGTACCGATTCCTTGAAATCTACAACGGCTTGATTCCCGCGACGACGGCCGGGCAGGGCCTCGTTACTTCTTTCCAACACAGTCCCTTCACGCAGGCCGTGTTCGGGGCGCTCGTCGGCTATTACGTGCTCTACTACGCAGGCGTCCTGCGACGCACCAGAGCGCCCGCCTCCTTGCCCCAGAAGGCCGGTGCCGCCCGCGCGCCGGGGCAGTAGGCCCGTGTATCAGGGCTTGAAAAGCTGCGCCACCGCCCGCGGACTCGAGGGAAAGTAGCCGTGAAAATAGCTCGCCACCAGCCGCTCGTAGCGGTATATCGCTTCTCCGGCCGCACCGGATTGCGCCCGTTCGGTGTGAGCCGCAGGAGCGAGTGGTGTCTCCACAGTGGAATGGTGGAAGCTATGGCCGCGCACTGTACCGCCGGGTAACGGTGCCGTGTGATAGCCGAGGCTCTGCAGCCGCGCGTGCATGAGCGCATGCCCGGGTAGGACGGCGGCGAGCTTCGCGCGCTTACCCTGAGCGTCCCGCAAGGACTCCAATAGATACAGCATGCCACCGCACTCGGCGTACGCGGGCTTCCCCGAAGCCACGTGCCTCTTGAGCGCCTCGGCCATGCCGCGATTCGCGCTCAAGCGCTCGAGGTGCAGCTCCGGATAGCCGCCGGGCAGATAGACGCTGTCAACGGGTGGCAGATCGGTCGCCGCCAGCGGTGAGAAGAACACCAGCTCCGCCCCCAAGGCCCGCAGCTGATCGAGATTCGCGCGATAGAGAAAGGAAAACGCCTGATCGCGCGCGACTCCGATGCGCACACCCGCCAACGGGCGCTCCAGTGCCTGCGCCTCCTCATCGGGAGCCGTCAGCTCGACCTCCGGCGGGATGTCATCCAGCTCGGTATTCTCGAGTGTCGAGGCCAGTGCGGACAGGCGGTGGTCGAGGTCCGCGACCTCCTCCGCCTGAACCAGCCCCAGATGCCGGTCCGGCAGCTCGAAGGCGGCGTCCTGGGTAATGCCCCCCATGAAACGCAGGCCCTCGGGCATCCCCTGCCTCGCAAGCTCTGAGTGCCCCGGCCCAGCCACGCGGTTGGCCAACGCTCCATGGAAAGCGAGAGTGGGCGAGTAGTGCGCAAGCCCATGGGCGATCGCGCCGAAGGTCTGCGCCATCGCGCCGGCGTCGATGACCGCCAGCACGGGTATTCCGAAGAGTCTCGCGAGGTCGGCGCTGCTCGGCGCCCCATCATAAAGACCCATGACGCCTTCGATGAGGATGAGGTCGGCAACACCGGCAGCATCGTAAAGGAGCTTGCGGCAATGGCTCTCGCCCCCCATCCACAGGTCGAGCTGATAAACGGGCCCTCCGCTCGCACGCTCGAGGATCATGGGATCGAGAAAATCGGGACCGCTCTTGAATACCTGGACCGCGCGGCCACGGGAGGCGTGATGGCGCGCCAACGCCGCGGTCACGGTCGTCTTGCCCTGGCCCGAGGCGGGTGCGCTGACGAACAGCGCCGGGCAGCGCCTGGACGACAAGATCAACGCGCCTTTGGCCGAGACCCGCGACGGATCCTTCGCGACCTGTCGTACGGGTTCGCATCCGTGCGGTACTCGATGACCACCGGCGTCGCGAACAGATCGAACGTCTTGCGAAACATGTTCATCAGGTAGCGCGTGTAGGCATCCGGAACGGACGCGGTTTGATTTCCATGAATGACGATTCGCGGCGGATTCCGGCCGCCCTGATGGGCGTAACGCAGCTTGATGCGCCGCCCGCGAACGAGCGGCGGCTGGTGCACCGTCAGCGCGTGCTCCAGAGATCGTGTCAGCTGCCGGGTCGGCATTTCCCGCATCGCCGCCTCGTAGGCCCGCACGGTCGAGTGCATGAGCTCGCCGACTCCCGTGCCATGGCGGGCGGAGATGAAGTGCAGGGGCGCGAAAGGCACGAAGTCGAGCTTCAGCGAGAGCTGCCGGTGAATCTCCTCGCGCTGCTCCTTCGGGATTCCGTCCCACTTGTTGATCGCGACGATGAGCGCGCGACCGCGCTGCAACGCGACACCGAGCACGCTCGCGTCCTGCTCCGATACCGTGTCGTGCGCATCGACGACGAGGATCACGACGTGCGCCTCGTCGATGGCCTGCAGGGTCTTCGCGACGCTGGCGCGCTCGATCTCATCCTCCACCCTGGCGCGGCGACGCATGCCGGCGGTATCGATGAGTTGGAACCTCCTAGCGTCGCGCTCGAACGGCACCAGGATGCTGTCCCGGGTAGTGCCCGGCTCATCGCTCGCGATCACCCGCTCCTCGCCGATGAGACGGTTGACGAGCGTCGACTTGCCGACATTCGGCCGGCCGATGATGGCGATGCGAATGGCGTCCGGATCCAGCGCAGACTCGGCCGACTGCGCCACGAAACCGGCGAGAGCCTGCGCCATCAGCTCCTCGCACCCCTGCCCGTGACTCGCCGCGATGCCGCGCGGCTCTCCGAGTCCCAGCGCGTGAAAGTCGGCCGCGACGAGGTCGAGGTCCAGTCCCTCCGACTTGTTGACGGCGAGCGTCGTCGGTTTACCGGACCTGCGGATCTCGCGCGCAACGAACTCGTCCTGGGACGTGAGACCCGCCCGCCCATCGACCAACAGAACCAACCGATCGGCCTCGGCCACGGCTCGCTCGGTCTGCGCGCGCATCTGCGCCTCGATACCCTTCGGATTCTCGATGAGGCCGCCGGTGTCGATCACCACGAACGGCACGGGTCCCACCCGGCCAAAGCCGTATTGTCGATCACGGGTCAATCCCGGCACGTCCGCGACGATGGCATCGCGCGTGCCGGTAAGCACGTTGAACAGGGTCGACTTGCCGACGTTGGGTCGGCCTACGAGAGCGACGATGGGCAGCATGGCGCTGCTGCTGCAATCATGTGAGGGGCGACATCCGGTACGCGCTGATGCGGCCGCCGTTGTTGATGACCACCACCTCGTTCCCTACGACGATGGGCGGGTTGCTCACACGCAGGCGGCCGCTGCGCACTCTGGCGATGAATGCGCCGGTGTGCTTGTCGAGGAAGTGCACGTATCCCTGAAAGTCGGCCGTGATCACGGCGTCATCGCTCACCGCCACCGCCGTGAGACCGCGGTAGCGCAGCGCGGTCTGGCGCCAGATGACGGCACCGTTGCTGCGATTCAGGGCGACGACTTGCCCGTCGGCGGTCGACATGTAGACCGCATCACTACCGAGCGCCAATCCACGGGAGCTCGATGCCTTGTGCGACCACCAGGTCTGGCCGTTCTCGAGCGCCAGCATGGTGACCTTTCCGTGATAACCCACCGCGTAGACGTCCTTGTCGGCAACAGCCACCGGTCCGTCCACGTCCGCCAGCTTCTGGATCTCCGTGCGGCCATGGGGCTCCGAGACCGTCGCCAGCCAGACCTGCGAGCCGTCACGGGCACTCACCGCGAGCACCTTGCCGTTATCGAAGCCACAAATGATGAGATTGCCCACGATCGCGGGGCTCGAGGTGCCACGCAGCGACAGCGACGGCACATCCTGTCCCGCTTCCCAGATCTCGTGGCCATCGGTCGGCGACAGGCCGCGCAGCTTGCCGTCCACGGAGCGCACCGCGATCACGTTGTCGGAAATGGCCGGCGGCGCGATCACCGCCCCGTTGATCGACACCGTCCAGAGCGGCTTGCCATCGGCGGCATTGAGCGCGATCACGTGACCGTCGGTCGCGCCCACGACCACCAGGTTGCCGCGAACCGCCGGTCCGCCTCCGAGCGGCAGCCGCGTGTTGGTGCGCCAGAGTGTGTGGCCGGTCGCGACATCGAACGCCGCAACCTCGCCGCGATGACCGGAGGCGAACACGCGATCGCCGTCGGCGGCAAGGCCGAGCCCGAGGCGCAACCGCTCGATGGCGCGGTGGCCGAACCAGCCGCTCTCCACGCTCGCGCTCCAGACGCGTTGCACCGACAGTGTCGTCTTGATCGGAGCGAGCTTGGCGGGCTGATCCGGCGTTTTCTTGGAGCAGGCGGCCAGAAGAGACAGGGCCGCCGCCGCCAGCACGGTGCAGCAGCGCATCGATCGCGAGGTGTTGGTTTGCAAGGCAGCTCTCATGGTTTCCCGGAGGTCCCACTCGCGGCGGGTTTTACGGCAGCGCCAGGGACGTTCGCACTCGAGCCGTGTGTGGCCGCATCGGCGGCGAGGTCGGAGATCTTCAGACCGAGCATCTCGGAGTCGGTTTCTCCCATCGCCTCGCCCGCCTGAGCCTGGCGGTACTGCGCCAGCGCGGCGACCTTGTCGCCCATTGCATAGTAGGCATCGCCACGCGTCTCGGCGTAGAGCGGCGCGAGGCCGCCGGGATTGGCGCCATTCAGGGTCGCAAGCGCGTCCGAGGCCTGGTGCTGCGCGATCTGGACGCGCGCGAGGCGCAGCCTCGCAATGAGCTTCAGGATGGAATCGGGTGAATGCTGCATGACGGTGCGCAGCTCATCCGCCGCCCGCTCGAGCTCGTCATCCCGGACGAAGGCCCCGGCGGAGGCGAGCCTCGCCTGATCCGCATACGGCGAAGAAGAGTACTGACGCTCCAGATCGCCAAGGAGAATGAACGCCTGAGTCGAATTCCCCTGCGCGAAGGCATTCTCCATCTGCACGTACAGGGCGCCGGCCGCAAGATCCCGGCCGTTCGCATGGGTTTGCCACCAGCGATAGCCACCGAGCCCCAGGGCGGCGATGGCGATGCCGGCCCCGATAGACGGTCCGTTCTCACGCAACCAGCGCTTCAGTGCGTCCCACTGCTCTCGTTCGCTCAGTAAATAGTCGTCCACCACCCCTCCTCGAGGAGTTATTTTGCCGGCGCCGCGGCGCCGGCGAGTGCCGCTTCGATGGCCGCGGCTAGCTCAGGCAGCGGGCACTCGCTCTGACCCGCCTCATGGCGCAAAGGTTTCACCGCTGCGACACCGCGCGACAGCTCGTCATCGCCCAGGATGACGGCGAGCGCTGCGCCGCTGCGATCGGCACGGCGGAATTGCGCCTTGAAATTACCGCCGCCCAGATTGAGATCGACACGCCGCGCCGGCAACTCGTCACGCAGGCGCTCGACGAGCGCGAGACCGGCGGCCGTGGCGCGCGCTCCACTGACCATCAGGTACACATCCGCCACACCCGCAGCCGGCACGCGCCCGGTCTGCACGAGCAGCTCGACGACCCGCTCCATCCCCATCGCGAAGCCGACTCCCGCCGTCGGCTCCCCACCGAGCTGGGCGATGAGCCCATCGTACCGGCCGCCGGAGCAGACGGCATCCTGGGCGCCCAGTGCGTCGGTGATCCACTCGAACACCGTTCGGCTGTAGTAGTCGAGTCCCCGGACCAGCCGCGGGTTGATCCGAAAAGGGATGCCGACGGCCTGCAGCGAAGCGCAGAGCGCATCGAAGTGCTCGCGCGACGCCGGGTCGAGATGATCGGTGAGAAGCGGCGCGCCCGCAACGATCTCGCGCATCTCGGGATTCTTGCTGTCGAAGATGCGCAGCGGGTTGCCCTCGAGCCGCCGCCGGCTGTCGGCATCGAGCGCGCGCTCGTGCGCGCGGAAGTATCCGCTGAGCTTCTCCCGGTAGGCGCGGCGCGCCTCCGGCGTACCGAGGGAATTGACCTCGAGCCGCACCCGCTCGATGCCGAGTCGGCGCCAGAGGCGGGCGTTGAGGGCGATCAGCTCGGCATCGACATCAGGCCCGGGAAGACCGACCGCCTCGACATTGATCTGGTTGAACTGTCGGTAGCGGCCTTTCTGCGGCTTCTCGTGGCGGAACATGGGTCCCAAGCACCAGAGCTTGTGCCGATGACCCCGTAGCATGCCGTTCGAGATGAGTGCGCGCATGACGCCGGCGGTCGCCTCCGGGCGCAGGGTGAGGCTCTCGCCGCCCTGGTCGGTGAAGGTGTACATCTCCTTCTCGACCACGTCGGTGTATTCGCCGATCGCGCGCTTGAAGAGCGCGGTGTGCTCCACGATGGGCACCCGGATCTCCTCGTACCCGTAGGACGCGAGCAACTCGCGCGCGCAAGACTCCAAGCGGTGCCAGGCGCCGATCTCCGCGGGCAGCACGTCGTTCATTCCGCGAACCGGCTGGACTTCGACCGTCAACTCAACCTCCCGTCTTTCGTGGCGCCGCGAGCACGCGTCCATCGGCGGCAATCATGAAGCGCGCGATGTGATCGGAGCGTACGAAGCGCCCAATCGACGCCGGCCGGCCCGCCACCTCGAGGGTGACGCCACTGGCGTCCCCCAAAACGACACTGAGCGGTGCGACCCCCTCGATCCTGCGCGTCGCAGGCCCGGTGGACAGGCCGTAGAGCAGCCGCCGGCCGGTGGCGTCGTAGACCTCGGTCCAGCTGTCCGCCGAATAGGTGAGCGCGGCTTGGACTTGACCCTGTGGCACCCTGGCGGCGCTTCCCGAGGGGACTATAGCCGACGCCGGCAGCGGCTTCGCCGGCGATCGCGAGGCGACGGCGCCTAGCCCTCCAGCCGGAGTCGTGCCACTGACCGTCCCCGGCGTCAGGCCAGCCGGCCCGCGCAATGCCACGCCGGCGCCCGCCTCTTCGGGGCCGCCCGGCGCACCCGGCACCACCGGGCTCGCGACAGCGATGCTCCCGTACCGGCGTGTGAGCGACAACCCCCACCAGACCGCGCCCGCCGCCGCGAAGAGGATCACCACGACCACGGCGGGGGCGATGAACCTGCCGGCATCATCCGGCGCCGCCTTGGGAATGCGCGTCAGATCCGGTTGCGGAACGCGCGTCCCCTGCGAATAAAGACCAAACAGCGCCTCCGCCGACTCGCCGACGAGCTCCGCGTAATGGCGCAAATGCCCCTTGACGTAGACCGGCGCGCCGAGTGCGGCGAAGTTCTCGGCCTCGAGCGCCTCGAGGACATCGGGATCGAGGTGCAGTCTTTCCGCCGCCTGCAGGATCGTGAGGCGGCTGCGCTCACGGGCGCTGCGCAGCCGCGCGCCGATGCCTTCGGACATGTCGCTCAGCCCGGGTTGTGCCCGAGATCGGCCAACGCGCGCGCCTGGGCCGAATCGGGAAAATCGAGCTGCAGTCGGCGGGCGTAGAGCTCCGCATCGAGCGGGTCCTTCTGCGCGCGGGTCACCTTCACGGCGAGCAGCAGCAGATCCGGAGTCTCCTGGTTGGAGGCGAGAAAGGCATCGATCTCCTGGCGCGCCTGCGCGAGCCTGCCCTGGGAGAAGTCGAGATCCGCAATCTCCCACAACGCCTGCGGGAAGTTGGGTCGAATCGTGAGCGCGTCACGGAACATTTGCGCCGCCGCGACATCCCGATGCGCGACGCGCAGGCAGACGCCGGCGTTGTCGTATGCGAGCTCCGGTGTCATGTAGAGCGGATTGCGCGCGGCGCTGATGAAGGTCTCGACTCCTTCGTCGATCCGGCCATGGCTGCAGAGATAGACCGCGTAGTTGTTCTGGAAGTCGGGATTCTTCGGCGCGAGCCGTATCGCCGCGCGAAACTCCCGGTCCGCCTGCTTGGAATCACCCAACCGGTCGAAAAGCAGTGCGCGCGCGCCGTGCACGTCCGGATCGTCGGGATTCTCCTTCAGCGCGCTATCGAGCGTGGTCTGCGCAATCGCCAGCTGGCCGCGGCGCATGAAGGCGATGCCGAGCTCGGTGTTGTAGACCGCGGCGTCGTGGCGTCGCTCCACCGCCTGGTGATTCGCACAGCCAGCGAGGACGGCGAGCAACGCTGCGGAAATGACACCGACGCAAAGACGGGGATTCATGGTTGCACCGCCAGTCCGAAGGTCCGGCTGCCGAGCCGCACGGTCGTGCGATCGATCACGCGCCCGGCGAGCTGTCCGCAGGCCGCATCGATGTCATCGCCGCGCGTGCGCCGGACCGTCGCAAGCACGCCCCGGCGAATGAGCTCATCGCGAAAGCGCTGCACCGTCTCGGGCGGCGAGCGGTCATAGCGCGTGCCCGGAAAGGGATTGAACGGAATGAGATTCACTTTCGCCGGATGGCGTGCGAGGAGCCTGGCGAGGGCGCCCGCCTGGGTGGGTGCGTCGTTGACTCCGGCGAGCAGCACGTACTCGAAGGTGACGCTGCGGCCGTTTTGCTCGTCGATGTAGTGCCAGCAGGCCTCGAGCAGCTCCGCGATCGGATGCTTGCGATTGATGGGAACGAGCTCGTTGCGCAGCTCGTCATCGGGCGCGTGAAGCGAGACGGCGAGCGCCACGTTGCTGCGCTCCGCGAGCTTGTAGATCTGCGGCACCAGGCCCGAGGTCGACAACGTCACGCGCCGGCGCGAGAGATCGAAGCCGAAGTCGTCGAGGAAGATGTCAAGCGCCGGTACGACGTTGCGGAAGTTGGCGAGCGGCTCGCCCATGCCCATCAGCACCACGTTGGTGATGATGCGCTCCCGCGCAGCGTCATGATCGAACGAGCCGGCAAGCTCACGGTTGGCGAGCCAGACCTGGCCCACGATCTCGGCGGTGCTCAGATTGCGGTTGAAGCCCTGCTGCGCCGTCGAGCAGAACGAGCAGTCGAGCGCGCACCCGACCTGAGAGGAGATGCAGAGCGTGCCGCGGTCCGACTCCGGAATGAACACCATCTCGAAGGCCTGCGAGGCGTCGGCGCGCAGCAGCCACTTGCGCGTGCCGTCGGCGGACTGCTGAGCCGTCACGATCTCCGGCGCGCGGATGCACGAACTCGCCGCAAGCTGCGCGCGGAAATCCTTGGCGAGGTCGGTCATGCGCTCGAACGAGGACTCGCCGCGCTTGTACACCCAATTCATGAGCTGGCGCGCGCGGAAAGGTTTGCCACCGAGCTGCGCCACGAACGCCTCGAGCGCGGGGCGCGGCAGGCCCAGCAGATTCGTCGCGCTCGTGTCGGTGGAACTCATAGGAGGGCTCGGGCGGACTCAGCCGCGGGGATGTAGCTCCGTGGTGCTGAAGAAATACGCGATCTCCCGCGCCGCGGTATCGGGCGCGTCAGAGCCGTGAACCACATTCTGCTCGATGCTGAGCGCGAGGTCGGCGCGGATGGTGCCGGGAGCCGCCTTCTTCGGATCGGTGGCGCCCATGATCTCGCGATTACGCGCGATGGCGTTCGCGCCCTCGAGCACCTGCACCACGACCGGACCCGAGGTCATGTAGCGCACCAGATCCCTGTAGAAGGGTCGCTGCCGATGAACGGCGTAGAATCCCTCGGCCTCGCGCTCGGATAGACGCAGCATGCGCGCGGCAATGATCGTGAGGTTTGCCTTCTCGAAGCGGCGATATACCTCGCCGATGAGATTGCGGCTGACGCCGTCGGGCTTGACGATGGACAGGGTGCGCTCGAGCACCATTCTGGGTCCTTTCGGGAACTGGCCTGGAAACAAAGCCCAGCAGTTTACCCTGTAGATCACCCCCCCGGCAAAAAGGCTGGCCGCTAAACCGAGAAACTCTCCCCGCAGCCGCATTCCCCCTTGACGTTCGGATTGCGGAAACGGAACGCCTCGTTGAGACCCTGCTTGACGAAATCCACGGTGGTACCGTCGATCAGCGACAAGCTCTCCGGATCGACGCAAACCTTCACGCCGCGATCCTCGAATACCAGTTCTCCGGCCTGGACCT
Source organism: Steroidobacteraceae bacterium (assembly GCA_050739115.1). Classification (GTDB taxonomy): domain Bacteria; phylum Pseudomonadota; class Gammaproteobacteria; order Steroidobacterales; family Steroidobacteraceae; genus 13-2-20CM-66-19. The sequence continues at coordinate 27,797 of JBOIAQ010000029.1, forward strand.
CATCGGCGTAGTTGACGACATAGGCGAAACCGGAGCAGCCGGTCTTGCGCACACCGAGCCGGAGCCCGACGCCATGCCCGCGGGAGGCGAGGAAGCTCTTGATACGGTCGGCGGCGGATTCGGTCAGCGAGATGGCCATGGAGTTCAATCTTACCCCGGCTCGGGCCAGTGCCGGGCACAGTCCGCGAGTGCATCTTGGACAACCAGGAGCCGCCCGAGTTTCTCGGCCGGCACGGCCAGCGTTTCGGCCCATTCGGCCGGGGTCCCCGGCGCGAGATCGGCGCGGCCCCGGCCACGCAGCCGCTCGGTCACCCAGGCGGTAACCGCAAGAGTATGGGGACAGCCGTAGGCCTTGAACAGTGCGCTCGTCACGACACCCTCCCGCACCTGAAGCCTGAAGCGGATCCAGACCTCCTGCCCCGGTCCCCCGCCCTCCCCGACGGCCTCGGTGACGCTCAATGGCGAGACAATTTTGCGCTCCGCCGACCCCTCGGCGGGCCCGCCAAGGACCTCTGACGCGGGCGAGAGCCCGCGCAGCCGGACGACCTCCCGGCGTATGGCAGCCACGGCGACATCGATGTGCTCCGGGGCGCTGAAGCGTCCGAAGCTCAACCGCAGCGAGCTCTGCGCCAGCTGCGTGTCCCGGCCGAGGGCGCGCAGCACATACGAAGGCTCGGCGGAGGCCGAATTGCACGCCGAGCCGGTCGAGAGCGCCAGCTCGCGAAGCCCGCTGACCAGGCTCTCTCCCTCGACCCCCGCAAACGACACGTTGAGGATTCCGGGCACAGCGGGCACGCCCTCTCCGTTCGCGTGCACGCCGCCCAGCAGCGCAAGTCCCCGCCACAGACGCTCTCTCATGCCGGCGAGCCGCGCGTGCTCGGCGGGCAGCCCACGGCGAGCGAGGCCGCAAGCAACCCCGAAACCGACGATCTGGTGGGTCGGCAGAGTGCCGGGCCGCAGCCCCTTCTCCTGGCCGCCCCCGAAGACGATCGGCTGCAGATGAGCCCTGGCGTCGCGCCGCACGTAGAGCGCTCCAATGCCCTTCGGGCCGTAGAGCTTATGCGCCGTGATGGACATGAAATCGAGCGGCGAGGCGTGAACTTCGAGCGGGATCTTGCCCGCCGCCTGCGCCGCGTCGCTGTGCATGAGGACGCCACGCGCTCGGCAGAGAGAGGCGATCGCGGCGACATCCTGGATCACCCCGATCTCGTTGTTGACGAGCATGATCGATGTCAGGATCGTATCCGCACGCAGCGCCGCCGCCACCACATCGGGATCGATCCGTCCCGTGCGGTCAGGCGAAAGCCGGGTGACCGTGAAGCCTTCCTTCTCCAGGCGCCGCAACGGATCGAGCACCGCCTTGTGCTCGGTGCGCGCACTCACGAGGTGCCGGCCCCGGTGCGCATTGGCGCGCGCGGCGCCAAGAATGGCCAGGTTGTTGGATTCCGTGGCACCGGAAGTGAAGATGATTTCCTCCGGCCCGGCACCGATGAGGGCCGCGACCTCGGCGCGTGCGCGCTCGATCCGCTCGGCCACGCGCCGGCCAAGGGAATGCGTGACCGAAGAGGCATTGCCGAGGCCGTCGGCTCCGGTCAGGGAACGAACCATAGCCTCCGCCACGGCAGGATCCACCGGCGTCGACGCGGCATAATCGAGGTAGATGGGATCGGCCACGCTCACGCCTCGTCGGCGCCACTGGCCGCGGCGCTCGCCTCTCGAGCCGGCTCGCCCGCCCGCCGCCGGCGGCTCTGCACCGCCGTCAGGATGCCGCGCAGGATGTTGACCTCGTTGCGATCGAGCACCGCGCGCTGCAGCAACCGACGCAGCCGCGCCATGAGGTGAGTGCCCCCCCGCGTACGGTCGCGGAAATCGATCTCTTCCAACACTTGCGCGAGGTGCTCATACAGCTTCTCCATCTCCAACGGGTCGGCGAGCGGACCGGCCGCAGGCGCGGTGTCGATTTCAACACCACGGGCCCGCAGGAGCTCGTAGGCAACGATCTGCACCGCCATGGCAAGGTTGAGCGAGGGGTAGGCGTCGCTCGCCGGAATGCGGATCAGAAGGTGGGCGGCCTCGAGCTGCGCGTTCGAGAGGCCCGCGCGCTCCGAGCCGAAGAGCACCGCCGCGGCACCGCGCCGCGACTCGGTCAGCACACGCTGCGCGGCATCCCGCACGTCCGCGACCCGAAAGTACTGGTCCCGAATGCGGGACGTGGTTGCCACGATGAAGCCACACCCGGCGATGGCCTCCGCCACCGTCCCGACGACGCGTGCCTGCCCGAGCACGTCCTCGCCGCCCGAGGCGCGCGCGATCGCCTCGCTGTGCGGGAACTGCCGCGGCGCGACGAGCACCAGCTGATCGAGCCCCATGTTCTTCATCGCGCGGGCCACGGCCCCGATGTTGCCCGGGTGCGAGGGCTCGACGAGAACGATACGGAGGTCGGAGGCGTCCATTTGCGATCTGCTACCCTACGCGCCGTGCACCCGCTTCTCAATATCGCAATCCGCGCCGCGCGCCGCGCCGGCGAAGTCATCGTCCGCAGCCTCAACCGGCTGGAATCGCTCACCATCACCTCCAAGGGGCGCAACGACTTCGTGAGCGAGGTCGACCGCACCGCGGAGCAGGAGATCATCGGCATCATCCGCCGCCACTATCCGGAACACGCGGTGCTCGCCGAGGAGAGCGGCCGCAGCGGCGAGAACGACACCGTCTGGATCATCGACCCGCTCGACGGTACGACCAACTTCCTGCACGGCTTTCCGACTTTCGCCGTCTCGATCGCCTGCCAGCAGAAAGGCCGCCTCGAGCACGCGGTGGTCTACGACCCCATGCGCCAGGAGCTCTTCACCGCGACGCGAGGCAGTGGCGCGCACCTCGACAACTACCGCATGCGGGTCAGCAAACAACGAGCTCTGGAGGGCGCCCTCATCGGCACGGGCTTCCCTTTCCGCGCGAATGCGAGCTACATCGATGCGTATCTCGAGATGCTCAAGGCGGTGATGCAAAGCACTGCGGGCGTGCGCCGTCCCGGTGCCGCGGCGCTGGATCTGGCCTATGTCGCGGCCGGCAGGATCGACGGGTTCTGGGAAATCGGGCTCTCGCCCTGGGACACGGCGGCTGGAACACTGCTCATCCAGGAGGCCGGTGGACGCATCGGCACGCTCACGGGCAGCGAGTACGCCCAAGGCGGAGACGTGGTCGCCGGCACACCCAAAGTGTATGCGGCGTTGCTCGAGCTCTTCGCGCCGCACGTGCCGGAGGCGCTGCGCACGACATGAACCAACTTCTGGCGACCAAGTCGATCGCCGAAATCCAGGAAACGGATGCGTCGGGCCATCGGCAGTTGAATCGGAGTCTCTCGGCGACGGCACTCATCCTGCTCGGTATCGGCGGGACCATCGGCACCGGGATTTTCGTTCTGACCGGAACGGCGGCAGCCAACTACGCCGGACCCGCCCTCGCCCTCTCCTTCATCATCGCCGGTATCGGCTGCGCGTTCGCGGGGCTTTGCTACTCCGAGTTCGCGGCCATGATTCCCGTGACGGGCAGCGCATATTCCTACTCGTATGCCACCCTCGGCGAAGGGGTCGCCTGGTTCATCGGCTGGAACCTCGTCCTGGAGTATCTGTTCGCGGTCGCAACGGTCTCGGTGGGATGGTCCGGATATTTGGTGAATCTCCTCGACATGTATGGCATCCACTTGCCGTATGCGCTGTCGCACGCGCCTTTCGGCCAAGCGGCGGTCGACCGCTACAACGTGGTGCGCACGGGGGCGATCCTCAACGTTCCCGCGGTAGTCATCGTGGCCGTGCTAGCCACCATCTGCTACGTCGGAATCAAACAGACATCGGCGTTCAACTCGATCATCGTGGTCATCAAAATCGCAGTCGTGCTGACGTTCATCTTCCTTGGCATCGGCTACATCCAGCCGCACAATTGGCACCCGTTCATTCCGCCTAACGCCGGCCACTGGGGGGTCTACGGCATCAGCGGCATATTTGCCGCCGCCGGCCTCATCTTCTTCGCTTACATCGGTTTCGATGCCATCTCGACCACGGCGCAGGAAGCCAAGAACCCGCAACGGGACATGCCGATCGGCATCCTCGCGAGCCTCGTCATCTGCACCGTCCTTTACGTGATCGTCTCGGTAATTCTCACCGGCATGGTGAGCTATACCAAGCTCGATGTCCCGGCGCCCATCGCGCTGGCGCTCACGACCTACGAGCCGCGGCGCTGGCTGAGTGCCATGGTGGATATCGGCGCCGTCGCCGGCATGACCTCGGTCATGCTGGTGCAGGTCCTGGCACAGGCCCGCATCTTCCTCGCCATGTCGCAGGACGGCCTGCTACCGAAGTTCTTCGGGCGGGTGCACCCGAACTTCCGCACCCCGTCCGTAGGCACGGTGCTCACCGGCGTCGCCGCCGCGATCATTGGTGGACTCCTTCCCGTGGACATTCTCGGCCAGCTGGTGTCGATCGGTACGCTCGCGGCCTTCGCCACCGTCTGTATCGGCGTACTGGTTCTGCGTTACAAGCGGCCCGACCTGCCCCGGCCATTCAAGGCGCCGTGGCCCTGGTTCACCTGTATTGCAGGCGCCGTGATCTGCCTGGCGATGATGGTCAACCTCGGCGTCGCCACCTGGATCCGGCTGGTCGGCTGGACCCTCATCGGCGCGCTGGTCTACCTGTTCTACGGCCATCAGCACAGCAAGGTGCGGGCGCGGAACGGGGCCACCCAGCCCGCCCCATCCGCGACGAGCTGATCCCGGTCGAACGGCTACGGTAGATGATCGACCGCGGTCTTCTTGACCGTGGGAAAGATATGCTCTGCCGTCAGCCCGCACTCCAGCGCGATCGCGCTCGAGATGTAGATCGATGAGTAAGTGCCGGCCAGGATGCCGATGAGGAGTGCCTCGGAGAATCCCTTGAGGGCCGGGCCGCCCAGCACGAGCAGCGCCACCACCACGATCGAGGTCACGACCTTGGTCATGATGGTTCGGGAGAGCGTCTGGTTGATCGACTGATCGAGCACCACGTCCGGCGGCAGACGGCGGTTGCTCTCGAAGCGCTCGCGAATCCGATCGAACACCACCACCGTGTCGTTCAGCGAGTAGCCGATGACGGCGAGCACGGCCGCGACCACGGCGAGATCGAACAAGGTCTGCGAGGCGGCGAACCACCCGAGCACGAGGATCGGATCGTGCATGACCGCGAGGATCGCGCCCAAGGACAGACGCCACGTGTGAAAGCGAAAGGCGATGTAGATAAAGATGAGGAGCAGCGTAAACGCGAGCGCCCAGGCGGCGCTCGTCTCGAGCTGACTGCCCACCTGCGGGCCGACCACGGAAACCTGCTGCAGCGCGGCTCCCGGGTTGACCGACTTGAGCACCGCCTCGAGCTGATCGCGCAGCGTCACCTGAGAGGTCGTCTTCGGCAGCGGAGGCAGGCGGATCGCGATCTGGCGCGAGGACCCGAGCTCCTGTACCTGTGGGTCGCGAAAGCCCGAGGCGACGAGCCGCCGGCGCACGGCACCCAGGTCCGCGGTCACCGGGAAGGTGGCCTGCGCGCTCACACCACCGGTGAAGTCGATGGCGAAATTCAACCCGCGGGTGAAGAGCATCACGATGGAGGCGATCATGAGGATCGCCGACAGTCCATACCACAGGTGCCGTGTGGCCATGAACTTGAAGTCGGTTTGATGACTGAAAAATTCCACGACAGAGTCCTGAGGTTCGGCGCCGGCCGGCCGAAAGTTGACTAGATGGGCAGCCGGGCGACTTTGCGCTTGCGGCCGTACATGAGGGTGACGAGCGCGCGGCTGCCCATGAGCGAGGTGAACATGGAGGTGATGATGCCGAGCGTCAGCACCACGGCGAAACCGCGGATTGCGCCGGTGCCGAACACCCAGAGCACCAGGCCGGCGATGATGGTCGTGACATTGGAGTCTGCGATGGCGGAGAACGCCTTCTCGAACCCCGCGCGGATGGCGGCCTGCGGCGTCACGCCCTTGCGCAGCTCCTCGCGGATGCGCTCATAGATGAGGACGTTGGCATCCACCGCGATGCCCACCGTGAGGATGATGCCCGCGATACCGGGCAGCGACAGCGAGGCGTGCATCATCGAAAGGAGGGCCGCCAGCAGCACCACATTGGCGATGAGCACGGCGTCGGCGACCAGCCCGAAGACCTTGTAGTAGATCACCATGAAAATGAGCACGCCCGCCATGCCGATGACCAGGGCGGCAACACCCATCCGGATATTCTCCGCGCCGAGGCTGGGGCCGATCACGTTCTGGGACACGAGCGCAATCGGCGCGGTGAGCGACCCCGAGCGCAGGAGGATGGCGAGGTCGCGCGCCTCACCCATGGTCAGGCCCGTGATCTCGAACCGGTCGCCGAACACGCCTTGGACGGTGGCGTCGTTGATGACCCGCTCGGTGGTGACCTCGTGCGTTTCCTTCTTGCCCTCAACGGTCGAGGTCTCCTGATGCTTCTCGATCAGGACTACGCCCATCGGTTTGCCGACGTTCTGCCGTGTGGTTCGCAGCATGTTGTCGCCGGCCTTGCTGTCGAGCGTCACATTGACCGCGGGCCCCCCGTTCTGGCTCTGGCCGACGGTTGCGTCGGTGAGCTGATCGCCGGTGGCGATCACCTCGCGCTTGAGCAGCAGGGGCATGCCGCTCGCGGTGTTCGTGTAGAGCTTGTCGCCAAGCGGCACATCGCCGCTCTGCGCCGCCGCGACCGGATTCGCCTGGGTATCGTTCATCCGGAACTCGAGCGTCGCAAACTGGCCGAGCAGATTCTTCACATCGGCCGGATCCTGGATGCCGGGCAGCTGCACGTCGATGCGATCGAGCCCCTGACGCGTGACAACCGGCTCGGAGACGCCGAGCTGATTGACGCGATTGCGCAGCGTGGTGAGGTTCTGCTCGATCGCGTAGTTCACGCGTTGCGTGATTTGCGTCGGGGTCATCACCGCGACGAGCTGCGGGCCATCGGGGCTGCTCTGTGTGGTGACGGTGAGCCCCTGCAGCGGGCTCGAGAGCACCTGTTGCGCCGCGCTGAGATCCGCCTGCGGCGCGAGGGTGAAGCGGATCGCGTTCTGAATCGCGCTGCCGCTGCTTGCGGCAAACGTGATGTTACGGACCGGAATCTTTGCCGCTGCGAGCGCCCGGCCGGCATCCTGCGAATAGCTCTGCAGCATCTGTGCGATCGCGCTGTTGACGTCCACCTGATACAGCAGATCCAGGCCGCCGCGCAGATCCAGGCCGAGCGGCATCGGCTTCAATCCCACGTCCCGGAAGATCGCCGGCGCTTGCGGCACGAACGACAGCGCGGAGATATAGGTGCTTTTGGGCAGCGCATCGACCGCATCGCGCCCCTGGAGCTGGTCCGCAACGTTGGCGAACTGCACCATCAGCCGGCCGTTCTCGATGTAGGCCTCCACGAACTTCACGCCGTGCTGCCCGAGGTAGCTCTCGATCGAGGTCTCGTCGGCCGCCGTGACCGGCGTATGGTCCTTGTGGGCGAGCTGCAGGGCGGGCGCCGAGCCGAACACGTTGGGCAGCGCGAAGATCAGCGCCACCAGCAGCACCGCGGCGATGAGGATGTACTTCCAGCGGGCGTATTCGAGCATTTCTCAGGCGCTCTTCCGCGTGCCCTTCGGCATCAGGGCGCTCACCTGGAACTTCTGCACCTTGACGCGCACCCCATCGGCGATCTCGAGGGTGACGAAGCTGTCACCGACTTCGATGATCTTGCCCAGCAGCCCACCGGTGGTCACGACCTCATCGCCGGCTGAGAGCTTCGAAAGTAGCGTCTGGTGCTCCTTCTGCTTCTTCTGCTGCGGGCGCCACAGCACGAGATAGAACATGGCGAAGATCGCCACCATCACCAGAAGGAATGGGATCTGGCTGACCGGAGACGCCGCTGCGCCTTGGGCCCAGGCCGTGGGAATCAATGAATTCATGTACTCACCAATCGGAAGGTCCCTCTCCGGAGCCACCCCCGGAGAGCAAAGGGCGGGATTATGCCACAGCGTCCGCCGCGGCCCGCCGCGCCAGATAGGCGGCGGCAAAGGCGGCCGCCCGCCCCTCGGCGATGGCCTGCCGGAGCGAGCGCATCAGGCGCAGGTAAAAGTCGAGGTTGTGAATGGTGTTCAGCCGGCAGCCGAGGATCTCGTTGCAGCGATCGAGATGCCGCAGGTACGAGCGCGTGTAGTGGCGGCACGTATAGCAGTCGCATTCCGCGTCGATGGGGCCTAAGTCCGATTGATGCGCACGATTGCGGATGTTGATGACTCCGGTCGCGGTGAAGAGGTGCCCGTTGCGGGCGTGGCGCGTCGGCATCACGCAATCGAACATATCCATGCCGCGCAGAACCGCCGCGATGATGTCCTCCGGCCGCCCCACGCCCATGAGATATCGCGGTCGGTCGGCGGGCATGTGGGGCGCCACGGTCTCGAGAATGCGCAGCCGCTCCTCTTCCGGCTCGCCCACGGCGAGCCCACCGACCGCGAGACCTGGCCAGTCGAGTCGCAGCAGGGTTTCGAGCGAGGCCAGCCGCAGCGCGCCGTGCATTCCACCCTGCACGATCCCGAACAGACCGCCTGGAGGCTCATCGCGGTGATAGCGCGCATGGCTGCGTGCCGCCCAGCGCATGGAGCGCTCCATCGACTCGCGGGCCTCGCCCTCGGTGGCCGGATGTGGCGTGCAGTCATCGAGCGCCATGGCAATGTCGGAGCGCAATCCGAGCTGCACTTCCATGGAATCCTCGGGCGTCAGCCGCACCTCGCTGCCGTCGACCGGTGAGCGGAAGCGCACCCCCTCCTCGGTAATCCGGCGCAGGCTCTTCAGGCTGAAGACCTGGAACCCGCCGGAGTCGGTCAGGATCGGCCGCCTCCAGCTCATGAACTCATGCAGGCCGCCGTGGGCGGCTACGATCTGCATGCCGGGACGCAGCATGAGGTGAAACGTGTTGCCGAGCACGATCTCGGCGCCGAGGCCATAAAGCTCCTCGGGAGTCATCGCCTTCACCGTGCCGTAAGTACCCACCGGCATGAAGGCTGGAGTCGCCACCACTCCGTGTGGCGTGGTCAGCCTGCCGGTGCGAGCCGCGCCATCGGTCGCCAAGAGCTCGAAGGCGGGTCTCAAGGGCTGATGCCGTTCGTCAACAACATCGCATCGCCATAGCTGAAGAACCGGTAGCCCGCCTCGACCGCGTGCCTGTAGGCCGAAAGTACCCGCTCACGGCCGGCGAAGGCGCACACGAGCATGAGCAGCGTCGACTCGGGAAGATGGAAATTCGTGAGCAGCGCGTCGACCACCCGGAACCTGAAGCCGGGTTTGATGAAGAGTCTGGTCTCTCCCGACCAGGGCTCGAGGCGCCGCGGCGCTCCCGCGGCTGCGGATACCGGTGAGCAGTCCTGCCGCGTGTCCACGCTCGACGCCGCTGACTCCAAAGCTCTCACGACCGTCGTGCCAGCGGCGATGACGCGTCGCCCGGACTCACGTGCCCGCATGATGGCCTCGCAGGTCGCCATCCCGACGGCGGCCCGCTCCGCGTGCATCACGTGTGACTCGACATCATCAGCCCGCAGCGGCTGGAATGTCCCTGCGCCTACGTGCAAGGTCACGAAGGCAAGACTCACCTGCCGCGCCTCGAGTTCGGCGATCAGCCGGTCGTCAAAATGCAGGCTTGCCGTGGGCGCGGCGACCGCGCCCCGCTCCCGTGCAAAAATGCTCTGGTATCGCTGCCGATCGAGCTCGGTCGCCGGACGCTGGATGTAGGGAGGCAGCGGCACCTCGCCCCATTGCTCGAAGAAATCGAGCGCCGGTGCGGGCAGGCGAATGCGCCACAGGTCGTGCTCGCGTGTGAGCACCTCAAGGGAGCCGCCCGGAGTCGAAATCTGCAGCCCCTCCCGCACAGGCTGGCTCGCGCGCAGCTGCGCGAGCGCCTCACGCTCACCGACGGGCCGCTCGAGAAGGATCTCGACGCGCCCGCCCGAGGGCTTGGAGCCGAAGACCCGTGCGGCGACCACGCGGGTGTCGTTGAGCACCAGCAAGTCGCCGGGGACGAGGAAATCCGGCAGGTCGCGCACCCAGCGGTCGGTAACGATCCCGCTGTCGCGCTCGAGCACGAGCATGCGCCCCGCGGAACGTTCCGTAAGCGGGGTCTGCGCGATCAGCCGGGGCGGCAAGTCATAGGCGAAATCGGTGCGCAACACGCGCACATGTTAATCGATCGCCCCATCCGCCCGTCTCAGGCTGACCACGGGACCCCGCCCGAGCATGGCGCTGCCGCGCATAATGAGCACCCGGGAATTCATCGCGGACGCCGCCGGCAAGGTCGCAGCGACCAAGATCCGGCGATGCGCTCGCATCACTTCCATCGAGACCTTCTCCCCGGGGTCGTAGGAGGCGAGGATGCGAATGACGTGGGAGCTGTCGATCGGTTTGCGCCCGCCGATCGAGAGGATGACATCACCGTCCTTGAGGCCGAGAGCGCCGTCGGGCGGGGCGCGCACCACCAGTACGCCCGCGTCCGTTCCAAAGTAGCGGCCGAGTTCCGGCGTGAGCCTGGCAAGCTCCATTTCCGCCACCGGACCGCGGATGATCATCGGGGCGCCGCCCCAGGCGGCGAGCGCCTTGACGGGTGGCAGCGGCGGTACCGGCGGCACGGGAATATCGGGCAACTGGCGTGCGAGGAAGACCCCATACCAATCCGGGCGAGCTGTCATCGTAAGGTCGCGGGTCTTGCCGTCCCTCATCACACTCAGCCCGACCTTGTCGCCGGGTTTGACGCCGCGGAGCAGCTCGATCACGCGCCGCGCGGGTTGCCTGCCGCGAACATTCGTACCGTTCACGGCGATTATCAGATCCCCCCTGCGGACACCCGCCCGCTCCGCCGGTCCTCCCGGACTGACCTCGCGCACGCGAACTCCCGCCGCGCCGCTCGCGCGCTCGAGCTGCACGCCGATCAGGGCGTGCAGCGATCCGGCAAGGATCGAGCGCTGCATCATCGGCCCGTACATCTGCGCCGACAGGGCCGCGAGTTGTTGGGCCGCCACCTCCATGCGCTGACGCGCCGCATCGAGACGTGCTTGCAGCATGGCCTCCTGCCGCTGCTGCGCGGCTTGCTCGCGCTGCTGCGCAATTTCTTCGCGCCGTTGCGCCGCGTCCAAGCGGGTTTGCGCGGCATCCATACGCGCCTGCAGCGCAGAGCCGTCGACGCTCGGAGGGTTGGGAACCGCTGCCGGCGCCGCCTGATCAGGCGGCGAGGATGGCGCAGGCGGGGCGGCAGGAGCCATCGGCCCGTTGTCCGCGAACGCGACAGTCGCCAGCAACGAAAGGCACAGTGTCAGGACGGTCGAACGGGGACTGATATGCATGTGAAGCCTCTTTCGGCGCTCATGGAGTGGACGACGCCAGCAGTTCCGCGTATCGCAATTGGGCGAGCGAGCTGACGAGTTGCCCGCGCTGCCGCTCGAGCGCATCGAGCTTGCTCGGCTGCGCGCCCGCCACCCGCTCGGCGCTCATCAACTCATCCAAAGTCGCAATCTGGTCCTGAAGACTGGTCACCGCCGCGTGCGCGCCGACCCTGACGACCGCCGGGTCGCGCGGCAGACCCGCGAGCCACCCTTCGAGCTCGCGGGTACGCTGCTGCGTGAGCCCATCGAATGTCGCGGCAGATGGGGCACCAGCGCGGACGTTGACTCGCGCAGGAGATTCCGTGGGTAAGGACGTCGAGGCGCGGTGGCGACTCAGGCTCGCAATGGCAAAGCCCACGACCAGCGCAGCTGCCGCGGCTGCAACCGTGATGGCGGCAGGGCGGTTGCGCTCGAGACCGCGCGCGAGCGTCGGGCGATGACGTCGGCGCTGAAACTCAGGCCAGTCATACGGCACATCGCCCGAGTCCTCCGCCGCTGCGCGCAGACGGCGAGCGATGATCTTCTCGACTAGATGGATGTGCATGCCTCTTGCTCCTCCTGCGACGCCAGGCCCTGGCGCAGTCGCGCGAGCGCGCGTGCCAGCTGTGACTTCGAGAAGCTCACGGAACGTCCAAACAGCCGCGCAATCTCCTCGTGCGAGTAACCCTCCACCTCGAACAGCCAGACGACCGCGCGCCCGATCGGCGTCAGATTCGCGAGTGCGCGCTCGAGGTCGATCACGTCGACGGAAATCGCCGGCGTAACGCGCAGCAGCGTCGTACGCAGGGAATCGGGGTCATCCCCAGGCTGCCACTGCAGCCGTGCCCGGTGCCACGGAGAGCGCAAGTACATGAGACAGCGGCTGACCGCGATCCGGCGCAACCAGGCGCCAAGCGGCGCCTCACCGCGGAAGTCCCCGAGCCGCTGGAAGAGTGCCAGCATGGTGTCCTGAAACAGGTCCTCGGCAACCGCCCGGTTGCTCACCAGCCTCCGGATCAGCGCGAACACCCCCGGTCCGAGCGTGCGATACATCGCCGCCTGAGCGGCCTCGTCCCCGCTGCGCGCGAGCTCGATCAGCTCATCGGATATGGCAATGTCGGCCAGTCGGCTCACGAAATGATTAGATGCGCGAGCCGGGCAAAAGGTCGCACCCGTAGGATTCCACCACCCCTCCCCCCTATACTTGCGCCCGCATGCCCGAGTGGCGGAATTGGTAGACGCAGCGGACTCAAAATCCGCCGCCCTTAAAAGCGTGTCGGTTCGACTCCGACCTCGGGCACCACAACCCCCGCGCACCGTCTACGAGCTCAATCCCTCTTCGACCAGTCGGAGTAGGAATGCCCATCGCTGAACACCTCCTCCACAGATCCGGACGAGCGGTAATTACCGCATCCGGCTCCCACCTTGGGTGAGGACGCCCAGGCGCACGAGGGGATAGGGGTGGCAGATGTGAGTGGGCGGGAGCCAGCGCTCGAGCACGGGCCGCGGCACCGACCGTCGGGATGGGCTCGTGCATGCGAGAGCGCAACTCGGCTGTCACCGCTCTGAGCTTAGCCTGCCAGCGTGTACGCATCGTCTGCCGCAGCACCGTGAACCCGCCCTTGCGCGTCTTCCCGCAGCTATGCGTGAAGCCGAGAAAGTTGAAGGTCTGCGGTGCACCCCCGTCCCCGCGACCCGAGCGATTCTGCCGCGCATAGCGACCGAACTCGATCAGGCGGGTCTTCTCCGGGTGCAGCTCCAGACCGAAGCGCGCGAAGCGTTCGCGCAGCTCCGCCTCTCGGTCCACGTTCGTGTGTCGGCACTGTGGCGCGCCGATGTTGATCATCGAGACCTTCACCCGCGCTCAGCACATCCGTGCTCCACCCGCCTGGAGCACTCCACTATGAGTGCCCTTCGCCCATCCCACGCACCACCGTCACCGGCACCTCAACCCACTGTGCTGGCATCAACCCCTTTGGCTACGCATCCGATACGGCGCATCAACGACGCTCACTACCGGTCATCCCGCAGACCATACCGATCCGACACCGCCGTCCTTTCCCCATCGCCGCCGAATTCACCGCCACCCTCACGGCCGCACCCCGCGATGCGATCGCTCAAATCCCCATAACCCACCACCTCGACTGATCCGCATCAGCGCACCTTCGCGGTTTCCTCCCTGGAGGATTATCCGACGCCTGCCCGCTGAATTCATCGGGCCTGGATCGACCTGCGCATTGGGTCACGACCGTCCGTTCTTGGGTACGTCAGCCCCGCAAGGCAACTGGCAAGCGATGATGCGTGTCACCCCGCTAGAGATCGGCGACAATGCGCTGGATTCGTGTTGCCGCTACCCAATAGCACGCCCACTTGGCGAGAGACCATTCAATGTCACAATCACAGGATGTAGCACCGCATTCCAAAACCTTGCGCGGGATGGCTCGAACGGCCCTACGTGTTGCCTTCGGCATCATCTGGGTAGTAAATGCTGGGTTCACGTGGACTGGCCAGTTTGCCAATCACTACGTCGGCTACTTGCACAACGCCGCGCAAGGTCAGCCTGCCTGGTCCGCGTTCTGGTTCAACATCTGGATTGCGGTGGTGACACCCCATGCGGGACTCTTCATCTGGCTGACCCGCATCATCGAAACGCTACTCGCCATCGCCCTAGTGCTCGGCATCGCGCGCAAGAGCCTGTATTTTGCGGGTGCCTTGTTCAGCCTCCTGGTGTGGAGCACGGCCGAGGGTTTCGGAGGGCCGTACGCGGTCGGCGTGGCCAACATGGGTACGGGCATCGTGTACGTACTGGTCTTTATCGCCCTTATCACGATTAACAGCCACTCCGGCCCGAGCCCCTACAGCCTCGACTACTACCTCGAGAGGTGCTGGCC
>JBOIAQ010000030.1:0-41446 GCA_050739115.1 Steroidobacteraceae bacterium
CTCAGCCCCTGCGTCTCGCCGGGTAGGCTGAAATCCAGACCTTCAGCGGCGCATCCCATGCCCTCTATGCCCGAAACGGACCGTCGGGAGGTGGCGCAACCCTCCGCGAAATCGGTACTCTCAAGATTTGAATCCATGAGGTTAGGTAACCACGAGCCGTCATGAGCCATTCCTTTGCGGCGAGATGTTGTGGAGATGTGAATGAGTGACCGCTACGGGAAATCTTAAACCACATATTTGACCGACGGGTAATGTTGGCCGATGCGAGCCACCGGGTATTCCGGACATCGCGAGACATGGGGTGACGGGAAGCTCTAGCGGGTTGGCCTCCCGGCGCCACCACTGACGCCCGCGCGGAGGCCTATCAGCCTTCTCTGAGTGATGCGGCGCCGGCCAGCCACACGGCTACCAAATGCGAATGTGCTTCGTTTTCAGTGACTTCCAACGTAAAATCCTGCCCGCCTTCCAAACCTGTCGAAACCTCACGCTGTCAGGTTCAGGTCGTCGTCAGCGGACCGCTTCGTGCCCTGAGCGGAAATTGACGGTTCAATGACCGAGCTGCAGCCGATGACCCAAAGCTGACATTCATACCGGAAGGCTGGAGACGATAGCATTGGCCCGAGCGCACGGCGCCACACATGTCCTGGTCATCGGCGGCTTATCCCCTTTGACCAAGGAGGCGGGCTATTAGGCACTTAAAAGCCACCGGACACCGGTAAGAAACGAAGATCATGCCGATACTTGCGAAAAATCCCGCCTCGCTCCGATCAGCCCTCTCGCCTACGGTCACCGCCGAGGTCTTGACTCACCGCCATCACTGAGAGAAAGTCATCACGCTCTGCATCACGAGCACTGGACCGACATGGTGTGAAACCGTGGACCGCCTTTGCCGTGAACTGCTGGCCTTCCTTGCGCGAAATACGAGGTTTGTCGTTGGAGTCTCCGATGCCGGAACCAATCTCTTCGTCTTTGACCGCGCCGGTCGCCCAAAGCGAGCTCAACGGATTCCTCGGCCTCATCGAGGCGTTGGGCATCGCGAGATGTGCGCAACTGATTGCGGACTTCTGCATCGCCGATGCACTCGACGATGCCCCGGCGACTGCCGCCGAGGTGGCTGCGAGAGCCGGCGTCAACGCCGACGCGCTCGGTCGCGTCATGCGCTACGCCGTCACGTTCGGCGTCTTCGAGGAAGCGGGGGAAGGCCGATTCCGGCACACAGTTCGCTCGCGCCTCCTGCGCAGCGATCACCCGCAGTCGTTGCAGGGGTACACCCGCCTCCTCGGACCGAGCTGGCCTGTCTTCGGAGCGCTCGATCATTCGTTGCGAACGGGGCGTTCGGCAGTCGAGGCCCTTGCGCCGGGCGGTGTCTGGGAATGGCTCAGTGCCAACCCGCATTTCGCGAAGGTCTTCGACCTGGCGATGGCATCCAAGGCCCGGGGTGATCTTGCGACCGTGCTCGCGGCCTACGATTTTTCACGGTTCCGATCGTTCGCCGACATCGGCGGCGGGCAGGGACATCTGCTGCGGGCCGTGCTCGACAACGTGCCCGACGCCACGGGCACGCTCTTCGATCAGCCCGCGGTGGTCGATCCGATGCGGGACCGGCTGGGGAACCGCATGAGCGGGGTCGGCGGTGACTTCTTCAAGGATACCCTGCCGCGCGCAGACGCCTACCTCCTCATGCACGTGATACACGACTGGGATGACGAGCACGCGGTTGCGATCCTGCGGAAGATGCGCAGCGCCGCCCCTACGCGAGCCAAGTTGCTGCTGATCGAGGTGCTGTTGCCGCAGACCTCCCAGCCCGTGCGGGAGGCCTCGCGGCCCGCATGGCCCGCGTTCCTGCACTTCAGCATGCTCGCGTGGAGCAGCGGACAGGAGCGCACGAGCGGTGAATACGAGAGGCTCCTCGATGCGAGCGGCTGGCGCCTCGAGCGCGTCGTGCCGACGGAGAGCTTCATGTCGATTCTCGAAGCGGCGCCGGTATAGGGGGTATCCCGTATGGCCGTATGTCCACCTTCGTGTTGATCCATGGTGCCTGGCTCGGCGGCTGGCGCTGGAAGCGCGTGCGCCGCAGGCTCCAGGACCTCGGGCACGAGGTCTACACGCCGACGCTTACTACCATGTAGAAGCGTGCGAGCGCTGTCCGGCAGGTCTTCTACTTAAGCGGCCACTCAAATGTGCGGTCTGTTGAAACCACGACTGTCTGCAGTTGACCGGACTTTGCCGAGCGTGCGCATTGCGAGCCCAGAGTCATTCGGCGCTAGTTTGCCGCTTGCCAAACCTTTAGCTTGCAGTGTCGAGCGGCAAGCACAAAATCATTGTCGGTGGTGAGGATCGTCAGCTCGTGTCGGATGCACAGCTGCGCCAGCAGTGAGTCTATGGTCCCGAGTTGGACCCCGGAGCGACGGCACCGATTGCGCAGGGCCGCAGCGTCGATGTGGTCATGTCGATTGGGTACCAGCAACGGTAACGCCGAGAAGCGCTCGATGATCGCGCTCGTGGCTCGAGGTCCGCTGAAGCCCTGCAGAAGCTCCTGGAGAATCAATCCTGTCGTGACGATCGACTCGCCACCGCTCAATCCCGCCTGCAACGCGCCCACATGTGGCTCATCAGCTGGGCGATCGCGGCGCAAAGCTAGCGACCATACGCTCGTGTCTACCAGCACGGTCATCGCCGCGAGCGCTCAGTTTTGTAGTCAAACGAGTCGTCCCACTCGAGCTTGCCCATCAGATCCAGCAGTCGTCTTTGTTGGCGCCGAGCGATGAACTCCTCCAGAGCCTTGGTCACCGCAGCTTTTTTGGTGGACTCACCACTCACTTCAAGAGCGCGCTCGAGAAGCGCGGGGTCGATCGACAGGTTGGTCGCCATGTGTGATCTCCTACACACGAGTGTACACATAGAAGCCGCACGTGGCAAATTGTAGCGGCGCAATTCGGCGCCGAGCCGCTCGACACGCGCCCGGAGTGGACACCTCTTGCGGAAAGTGTCCGGGAATGATTACCGTCACGGTCGCGACGCGGTAATCAATACGCTCCACGAACCGGCGGAACTGGAATGCGTAACTCCGCCACAGGAGGTCACGATGGATGACATCGAGCAGGCGCGACTGCGCTTCGCAAAGGAAATCGAGCGACTGGGCAACATCGAGTCAAGCGGGCTCATCGCGGGTCTTGCGTCCGTGCCGCGCGAGGTCTTCATGGGACCGGGCCCCTGGAAAGTCATGCGAGCGGCCGAGATCACCAAGGGATACCGCCTCACCCCCGACAATGACCCGCGTCATCTCTACGAGAACGTGCTGGTGGCGCTGGACGAGCCGCGAAGGTTGAACAACGGCGAACCACTCGGTTTGCTTCTGTTTCTCGATAGTCTGAAGCTTTCCGCGGGAGAGCGCTTCCTGCACATCGGCTGCGGAGTGGGCTACTACACCGCAGTGGCCGCCCATGCCCTCGGACCGCAAGGTGCGGCCGTGGCCGTCGAGCTCGATCCTGCACTCGCGGCGCGGGCTGAGCTCAATCTGAAGCCCTACTCGACGGTGACGGTCGTCGCCGCCGACGGCACGCGCCGGCACTTTGGCACCTTCGATGCGATCTTCGTCAACGCCGGTTGCACCCGGGTCGAGCCGCTTTGGCTGAACCAATTGGCAATCGGCGGACGCCTGCTGCTGCCGTTGACTGTGCCGCTGCCGGGAACGGCGGCCCTGGGAGGCGGCTCCATGCTCCTGGTGACCCGACTCGAGACAGGTTACACCGCCCGGTTCACATCACCTGTCGGCATATTCCATTGTGAGGGCGCGAGATCGGTCGATGAGGAAACCACGCTCTCCCAGGCCTTCGCGAGCGGCGACACCGCGGCGGTCTGCCGTCTTCGGCGCGATGCACATGAGCGCGGTCCTAACTGTTGGCTGCACAGGCCCGAGGCATGCCTCGAGTCCGACCCCGCGCTACGCCGCCCCGCGCGAGTGGCGATCCCGGTCGCGCAGGAGATTCTCGCGAAGTACGTCGGGCGATATGAGCTTGCACCCGACCTGGTTCTGACCATCTCCGGACACGACGGCGGACTTTTGGTCCAGATGGCCGACAGGGCCCCCGTTGCTGTCTACCCTGAGACCGAGATGCGGTTCTTTTACAAGGGCATCGATGCCCAGATCACGTTCGTGACCGACGAATCCGGTTCCACCACCGGCCTCGTGTTCAGCAAGTCCGGCCGCGACATCTCAGCCCGGCGCATTGGGTCGGGACCGCCCTAAGCTGTACGGTCAGAGGTCTTAGCACGGCGTGGTACAGGGGCCTGCTCATCCCAAGCGCGCAATCCCATCGGGCATGTTGACCCAGGAATGCATGCGCTCCTCGTAGACCGAGACTGTCGGGGCTGGAAACGCAGGATCGGCGAATGCGCCAACGGGTATTGCCACGAACTCTGAATGACCGTCGAAGGTGTAGTAGACGGTGGCACCGCAGATGGGACAGAACCTGAAAGTGGATCTCGTGCCTTCGTCTCCGCGGCGGACGTACTCGGCGCTTTGACCGACTACGGTGACTGCTTCGCTTGCGAAGCGAGCCTGAGCGCCGAAGACGCTGCCGGTACGGCGCTGGCATGCCAAACAATGGCAGACAGAAATGCGAACAGGCTCTTGCGCAGTTCTCGCCTGCAGTTGACCGCAGCTGCAGGATGCTATTCGCGCTGTCATGGGCATTAGATGAACCGAGTCGACCAGCTTGCGAACAATCTACACCGCGCCGGGCGCGCGCACGAGCTCGAAAGCGAACTGCGGAGGCTCGACTATTCCGGCCTTTCACCCAGCGAACAGGAAGCGTGGTGGCATGCTTACGGTATCTGTGCATTGCAGGCGGGGGGCGAGCAGGAAGCTCTGCATCGTTTCACCGAGGCCTACGCCAAGTTTCCAGACTCATCGTCAATCCGTTTCTCCCTCGGACAACAATACATTCGAACGGGTCAGGCGAATCCCGGGTTCGAGCTCTTCCGGACCTGCGTCTTTCCGCAGATTTCCAGCCAATTCACCCTGGCGCAGGCTCGATACGCGTACCTTTTCGATCGCTATCCCGACGGTTTTCTTTTCCTCAGACCGCTCTTCGACGCTTACCGGCAGCTTCGCGTTCTGGATGACCATTTTCTCTATGTGCGGGGTTTGCCCTTCTTCGGCACGGCCTGGGCGTATCTTGCCGCTTTTTCGATGCTGTCCGGGGACTTTGCCGAGCTTGAATCGGTCACCCGCTACGTCGTGCAGGATTGTCATGACTACGATCTCGAGCAAGTGCAGGCGCAGCTGAAAGCCTGCCGCGATGCGGCGCTCGATGATCTCCTGCATTGTAGGCAAACGCGTCTGGCGAGACTGTCCGCCAATTTTCCGATGGGCTACGCCCGGATCGCGATTGCGGTCATTCAGGCTCGACAGGCAAGCTCGTTCGAGGAGGCTCAGCGAATCCTCCGCGAAGTTCCCTTGACCGCTCAGGACTTTCCGTGGCTCGAGGACGTTCGCACACTCACTCTGGCAGCCGTCGCCCATCATTTCGCGATCGAGGCGACGGAACGCTCACAGCGCGAAGCATTTCTCGAACGCCAACCGCTGCTGTTTGAGCCCGATCATGCCGTGAATTTCCTGCTGCTGCGCTATCAGGAGCAATTGAAGCCCTCGGTGCTCCGCTCCTTGACTACCGGGCCCGGACCTGAGGCGTAATCGCCCCCCGCGATGTCGCCACGTCAAAGGCCACGGCTGCTGGGGTCGACTCGACTCAGTCCCGAGAATCGTCGGTCCGAGTTTGCGTAGAATGGAGCGGCCGCGGCTCGCGGCCGTCGTCAGCCGCAAATCGGAGCACCCGAACGATGACCGAGAAGACCTGGACCGCCGTGGACGATTACCTGAATGAGCTCGTCGTGCGGCCCGATGCCGCACTCAACTCCGCGCTCGAGGCGAGCCAGGCGGGTGGGCTGCCGCAGATCGCCGTCAGCGCCCCGCAGGGCAAGCTGCTGAATCTCCTCGCCCGCGCCATGGGGGCGAAGCGAATTCTCGAGATCGGTACGCTGGGCGGCTACAGCGCCATCTGGCTGGCACGGGCGTTACCGCCCGGCGGCCGGCTCATCAGCCTCGAATACAGCGCCAAACACGCCGACGTCGCACGCGCCAACCTCGTGCGCGCCGGCCTGGCGGAGGTGGCGGAAGTGCGGGTGGGTCGCGGGGTCGACCTGATGCGCTCGCTCTCCGGGCCGTTCGATCTCTTCTTCATCGACGCCGACAAGGAAGGGTATCCGGATTATTTCCGCGGCTGCCTCGCGCTCTCGCGTCCCGGGAGCGTCATGGTGTTCGACAACGTCGTGCGCGATGGCAAGGTGGTCGACCCGAAGACCCGGGATTCCATGGTGCAGGCCGTGCGCCGGCTTTACGAGGACATTGCGGTCGAGCCGCGTGTCTCGGCGACCTCCATTCAGACGGTGGGGGCCAAGGGTTACGACGGCTTTTGCATGGCCATCGTCAACCACTGAGCGGCGAGCGCCCGGGCGAGCACCGCGATGACTGCGCCGAGCGAGGTCGTCGCAGCGGCGTATCGCATCACCAGATCACGCACCGATCCGCGTTGATCATGGGGCTGCCGGCCGGTACATGAAACGCCTGCTGAAACTGCGGCATGTTCGCGAGCGTGCCATTGACACGGTACACGGCCGGCGCGTGCGGGTCGATCGTGACGCGGCGGCGGGCCTCGGCGGGGCGGATGTTGCTCGCCCACACGTGCGCCGCGCCGATGAAGAACTGCTGATCGGGCGTGAAGCCGTCGATGGACTTGGCGTCCTGGTAGGCGCTCGAGGCATGGAAGGCTCGCCAGGCGAGCGTGAGTCCCCCCAGATCGGCGGTTTCCTCTCCGGTCACGAGCTTGCCTTGCACGTGCAGATCGCCGTCCACCGTATAGCGTGAGAAATGATTGGAGATGCAGGAGGTGGCTGCGTGGAACCGCTTCGCATCCTGCGGCGTCCACCAGTTCTTGAGGTTCCCGTGACCGTCGAACTGCGCGCCCCGATCATCGAAGCCGTGGGTCATCTCATGACCCATCACCCAGCCGAGGGCACCGTAGTTCAGCGCCGGCGGCGCCTTCGGATCGAAGAAGGGCGGCTGCAGGATGCCGGCCGGGAAGTTGATGTTGTTCTGGGGCGGGTAGTAGTAGGCATTCACGGTCTGCGGCGTCATTTGCCACTCGGTCCGGTCCACGGGCTTGCCGATCTTGTTCAACTCCCGCCGCTGCTCGAACTCGTTGGCACGCATGACGTTGAGCACATACGGCCCGCGGTCGATGCGCAGCGACGAGTAGTCGCGCCACTTGTCGGGGTAGCCGATGCGCTCGCCCATGAGATCGAGCTTCGCGAGCGCCGCCTGGCGGGTGGCGGGCGACATCCAGGGCAGTGTCGCCAGATCGCTCTTCAGCGCCGCACGGATGTTGTGCAGGATCGCGAGTACCTGCGCCTTGGAGGATGGCGGGAACTCCTTTTCCACATAGAGCTTGCCGATGGCGAAGCCGAGCGCATCGTCCTCGGCATTCACGACCCGCTGCCAGCGGGGCAGCAGCTGCTTCGCCCCCGTCACCACCGACTGCATCCTGAAGTCCTCATCCACGAAGGGCAGGGAAAGATACGGCGCGAAAGCGTCGATCAGGCGCCAGCGCAGATAAGTCTTCCACTGCTCGAGCGGCACACTGCGCAGGTTCCTGCCGAGGGCGCCGAAGAACTTCGGCATGGCGAGGTTGATGCTGCGGATCTGCGGGTAGCCGATCTCACGGAAGTAGTCGCTCCAGGAGAAGTTCGGCGTGCTCCGATCGAGCTCGACCAGGTTCATGACATGGTAGATGGCGCGGGGGTTGCGCTCCTCCACGCGCGACATCGAAGCCTGCGCGAGACGGGTCTCGATCGCCATGACGATTCCCGCCTCATGCGCTGCCAACGGCTGGCCGTCGCCGAGAAGCTCGAACGTCCGCGCCACATGCGCGAGGTACTCGGCGCGGATCTGCTTGAACTTGGGGTCCTGCTTCAGATAGTAGTCCCGGTCCGGCAGCCCGAGGCCCCCCTGGCCGGCGACCCCGATGACCTGGCTGGAATCCTTGAAGTCCTGCATGTCGCCGATGCCGAACATCGCATCGACGCCGATCATCTGCAGGTGGCTCACCTCGCGCTCCAGATCCGCGAGATTGCGGACGGCAGCGATGCCGTCGAGCTCGGGTGATAGAGGACCCAGGCCGAGACGATCGATGAGCTGCGTATCCATCCCGCTCGCGTAGAAATCACCGACCTTCTGCTCGGTGCTGCCGACTGCGGCGTGTTCCCCGGCGGCGTTCTCGATGATCTGGCGGATGATCTTCTCGTTGTGGACCTGGAGGATGTTGAAGGTTCCCCAGGTAGCGTAGGCGGCGGGGATCGGATGGCGCTTCTGCCAACCCCCGTTCGCAAACTCGAAGAAATTCTGCGTCGGGCTCACGCGAGTATCGAACCAGCTCGGGTGCAACGGATCACCCTCCACCCTCGCACCGGCGGCGAGCGCCGCGCCCGAGAGGCCTACGATAAAAAGCAGCCCCAGAAGTCCGAGACGTTCAAGTCGCATAGTTCCTCTAGCGTCGTCGTGAGTCGCGCAAGCAGCGCCGGTAGGGCGCGAATCTTAGCGGCAAAGTGCTTGCCGCGTCACGTTCCGCCCGGGTCGGATTGGTAACGCGTACTCAGTTTGAGCGCCGGCGATGGCGGCCTCAGGGGCTGCTCTGGGACACTGCCTCGTGGTTGCGGGCGCACGGCGCCTGATCGGGAGTGGGTCATGACCGGCTTGATCATCTTCCTTCTGCTCGTCGTCCTCGTGATCGGCTACGCCATCACGCTCTACAACGGTCTCGTGCGTACTCGCAACGAGGTCAAGCTCGCCTGGTCCAACATCGACGTACTGCTGGTGCAGCGGCACGATGAGCTACCAAAGCTGATCGATGTCTGCAAGCGCTACATGCAGCACGAGCGGGAAACGCTCGAGCGGGTGACCCAGGCCCGGACCCAGGTGGAGACGGCGCGCAGCTCCGGCGATGTGGCCTCGGTCAGCGCCGCGGAGGGCGCCTTGCGCAGCGGTCTCGCCAACCTCTACGCGGTGGCCGAGCGTTATCCCGAGCTCAAGGCCGACAGCCTCTTTCGCAATCTCGCGGCCCGCATCAGCGCCCTCGAGACGGCGATCGCGGATCGTCGCGAAATCTACAACGACGCCGCCAACGCGCAGAATGTGCGCGTCGAGACGTTCCCCGATGCGGTCATCGCGGGAATGTTCAATTTCGAGCCCGCGCGGCTGCTGAAGTTCGACGCCACACAGACGACGGATGTCGACGTCGGGCTGGCGTTCGCCAAGTGACCGCAGCCGGCTACGCCCCCGGTTTCCTCTGGCTCGCGCTGCTGCTCGCCGCCGGGACGGCCTGTGCCGTTTATTACTTCTTCACCAGCCTGCGCCGCGATCGCTTCGCCGCGGATACGCCGCTCGCGCACATCCGCTCGGCGGCGCAGGGCTATGTGCATCTCGAGGGCACGGCGGGACCGCCCGCCGAAGGACCGATCACCTCGCCGCTCGGGAAACTCGCGTGCGTGTGGTGGGATTACAAAATCGAGCAGCGCCAGCGCGCGGCCGCGGGCAGCCGGAGTGGGTCCTGGCACGTCGTCGATCGCGCCGCCAGCGTGGCGCCGTTTGCTCTCCGTGATGCGGATGGCGAGTGTCTGGTGGGGCCCGTGGGGGCGGATGTGACACCGACGCTGCACAGGACCTGGTACGACTCGGATCGTGACTATCGTTATACCGAGCGTCTGATCGCCCCGGGCGCGCACGTCACCGTGCTCGGTGAATTGCGCTCGCACTCCGCGATCGAGTCGATCGAGCAGGAAGTCGGCAAGACCGTCGTCGCCTGGAAACAGGATCAGGCGACGCTGCTGGCGCGGTTCGACAGCAACCATGACGGTCAGCTTGATGCGACCGAGTGGGAGGCGGTGCGTGCCGCCGCGCGCACACAGGTCGAAGCGAATCTCGCCTCCAAGGACGCGCGCGTGAGCGTCGTCGGTCAGACCCGGCACGGCGAGCCTTTTCTCATCGCGCCCCTCGATGGCAAGCGCCTCGTCGATCGCGAGAAGCATCGGGCCGCGCTCGCGCTGGCGGCGAGTGTGCTGCTCGCGTTCCTCACGGCGTGGGCGGCGCAGAAGGCCCTGCTGCAATAGCGATCCGGGCTGTTTTGTCGCACCGAATCAGGCATGCTTACCGCATGCGGATACGCTCAGGATTGCTCGTCCTGCTCGCGGCTGATCTTCTGACGGCCGGCTGCGCCACGGCACCGAAGCACTACCCCTCCGAGACCGCGACCCGGTACGTGGGCAAGCGCCTGCTCGACCTCGAGATGCACTGGAGCGTCCCGTGGGACTTGAGCGCCGCGGGAGCGGGCCGCACGGCCACGTGGCGGTTCGATCAGTACAACTTCGCCGGCTGCTCGGTGACGGTCCACACCGATGCGAGTGGGATCATCCGCAGGGTGTCATGGACCCGGGGCTGTGGCCCGAAGGGAACGGGAACGGCGCCGATGAAGGAATTCGGGGCACCGTAATCCACCGGCAAAACGGCCTCCGGCCGCCTTGCGGACCTCGGCTGCGAGGCGCGGATTACTTCGGCTGCGGCGTAAGTCTCAGGTACGGGCGCAGCGCCTTCCAACCGGCGGGAAACTTCGCCTTCGCCTCCGCATCCGGGATTGAGGTCGGGATGATGACATCCTCACCCCGCTTCCAGTTGACCGGTGTCGCGACGTTGTGCGTCGCGTTCAGCTGGATGGCATCGAGCGCGCGCAGCACCTCGTCGAAATTCCGGCCGACGCTCATCGGATACGTGAGCATGAGCTTGATCTTCCTGTCCGGGCCGATGATGAACACCGAGCGCACGGTGGCGTTGTCAGCCGGGGTGCGCCCTGGGGCACTACCGGTCGCCTCGGCCGGCAGCATGTCGTAGAGTTTCGCGACCTTGAGCTCGGGATCACCGATCATCGGATAGTAGACCGGCGCACCCTGAGTCTCCTCGATGTCCTTCGACCAGCGCTTGTGCTCATCCACCGGGTCGACGCTCAAGCCGACGATTTTGGTATTGCGGGCCTCGAATTCCGGCTTCAGACGCGCCATGTAGCCAAGCTCGGTGGTGCAGACCGGCGTAAAATCCTTCGGATGCGAGAAGAGGATCGCCCAGCCATTGCCGATCCACTGGTGGAAGTTGATTCGTCCCTGCGTCGTCTCGGCCGTGAAGTCTGGGGCCTGATCGCCGATTCTCAGTGACATGGAAAACCTCCTGGCGCAGCGTGGATCTTTTGGTGCGGCGCCATTGTAACCCCGCTGCGCGCACAGGCGAGCGCGCACGAGGAATGTCAGTATAACGGGCGGATATGACAGCTCCCCGCCGGCGTGACAGCGGGCCCGCAACCCCAGGCGCGGAAACAAGCAGGGGCGCGCCCCCTCAGGGGTAAGCGCCCCGAATGTGCGCGGAATCAGCGATCGGGCCGGAATCAGCTATCGGGCGTTGAACGAAGCGCACCAGCCGTCGGAATTCACCGCGTAGCCGGCGAAGATCTGGCAGCCGGCGTAGCCGGACTTCTGTCCGGGGGTACCCTGGAAGAAGCGGCACTTCCCGCAGCGCTCGCCGGCCTTGTAGGTCGGAAACTTCGACTTGTCGACGTCCTTGGCATCCAAGTGATAGCCGAGGGACTTCGCGAGCGGGTCGCTCTCGGAAAGATGCGGCAGACTCTCACCCGCCGCAGCGGCGGAGCGGGGTCGCAAGCCAACGAGGGCGGCCGAGGCCGCCACAGCAGCGGTCGCGAGGAAAGTGCGGCGCGAGCAATCCGGTTTGTTCTTGGGAAGGGACACGACTAAGCACCTCCGCAGGAGTTCCAGCGGCCAGTATCGGCGATGCGGTATCGGGCTGGCAACTCCATCGCTCGCGGGCAGCACGGGGGCGCGGCGGTCCTTGGGCTTCAGCGGGTCCGAAGATTGCTGAACTCGACCATATCTATGGCCCACGTCATTGCCTGCGTCGATGCACACGTGCACCTGCACCCGTGCTACGACCCCGATGAGCTCCTGCGCAACGCGCATACGAATCTTACCGCGGCAAGCAACGCCCCGGCACAGGCGCAGCGCCGAGCGTATTTCCTGCTGCTCGCCGAGTGTGCCCCCGATGACGGCTTCGGCGCGCTGCGCTCGCTCGCGCAGACGGACAGTGGCCGCACGGACTGCCCGATCCCCGCCCTCCAACTGCGACGCTGGGCTGTGTCGCTTACCGAAGAGCCCATCAGCGTGGTGGCCCGCGACGGGGAGCGGCAGCTTCATATCATCGCGGGTCGGCAGGTGGCGTGCCGGGAGGGCCTGGAAGTGCTCGTTCTCGGAACGACACACCGTTTCGCCGACGGCCGCCCGATCCGCGAGATCCTGCGGGAAACCGACAGCCTGGGGGTGCCCCGGGTGATTCCCTGGGGGCCCGGGAAATGGTTCTTCCGTCGCGGCCAGCTCCTCAATGCCCTCATCGAGGAATTCCGCAAGCCGACGCTCTTTCTCGGCGATGAGGGCGGACGCCCGGTCTTCTGGGGCTATCCGCAGCAGTTTGCGCAGGCCGAGCGGCTGGGGGTGCGCGATCTACCCGGCACCGATCCGCTGCCCTTCCCGCACGACGTCGAGAAGGTGGGCCGCATGGGTTTTCGAGTCCCGATCGAGCTCGATCCGGGCCGACCCGGCGAGAGCCTGCTGCGGGCGCTCACCGAGCTTCGAACACCCCTCGAACGCTTCGCCACCCTGGAGCCGCCGTGGCGTTTCGTGCGCAATCAGATCGGCATGCAGCTTCGCAAGCGCTTGCGCGCCTGAGGCCGTCCCCATGTGCGGAATCGCCGGACTGGTCACTCGCGGAGCCGCCCCGCCGCGCGAGCTGATCGGTGCGATGTGCGATGTGATGCGCCACCGGGGACCGGACGGCGAGGGCGTGCACATCGAGGCGGGAATCGGGCTCGGTATGCGGCGGCTCGCGGTGCTGGATCTTCTCACCGGCGATCAGCCGGTCACGAACGAGGCCGGCACCGTGAACGTGGTCTTCAACGGCGAGATCTACAACTACCAGGAGCTGCGCCGCGAGCTCGCGGCCAAGGGGCATACGTTTCGCGGCACGGGCGACAGCGAGGTGATCCCGCGGCTCTACGAGGAGTATGGCGTCGGTTTCCTGCCGCGCCTGAACGGCATGTTCGCCATCGCGCTCTGGGACCGCGAGCTCAAGCGCCTGCTCCTCGCTCGCGATCGGATGGGCATCAAGCCGCTTTACTACAGCGTCCGCGGCGGCAATCTCTGGTTCGGTTCCGAGGTCAAATGCATCCTCGCGGCCGGCGGCTCCGCGCGCACCATCGACCCCCTCGGGCTCGATCAGCTGCTGACGTTCGAATACACCGCGAGCCCCACGACCCTCCTCGAGGACGTGCGCAAGCTCCCGCCCGGCGCCTGGCTCACCTTCAGCGGCGGGAAGCTCCATCAGGGCCGCTTCTGGTCGCTGCCCGCCCGCGCGCAAGCGCCCGCGCCGGAGACCGAGGAGCTCGCCGAACGGGTCCGCCACACCTTCCTGGCAGCGGTGCGGCGACAGCTCGCGAGCGACGTGCCGCTCGGCGCCTTCCTCTCCGGCGGCATCGACTCCTCGATCCTCGTCGCGGCCATGAAGGAGGTCTCGCCGACACCGCCGCTCACTTTCTCGATCGGCTTCGGCGATCCGACCTACAGCGAGCTCTCCCATGCGCGCGCGGTCGCGGCGCATTGCGGCACACAACATCACGAGGAGATTCTGACTCCCGACTACCTCGCCGTGCTGCCCGAGGTGATCTCCCAGCTCGACCAACCGATCGCCGACTTCTCGGTATTCCCGACGCTGCTCGTGGCGAGGATCGCGCGCCAGCACGTGACGGTCGCGTTGGGGGGCGATGGGGGCGATGAGCTCTTCGGAGGCTATGACACCTATCGCGCCGACTCCCTGAGCGCGCGGCTCCTTGACTGGCAGCCGGCGCCGGTGCGCGCGGCGGCGGAGTGGCTCGCGCGGGGACTGCCGCTCGGTCGCGGCAAGCGTGGGCTCGCCAACGAGCTGCGCCGCTTTCTCGAGGGCGCGCGACTGCCGCCCACGTGGCAGCACCTTCGCTGGATGATGTTCCTCTCCGAGGAGCAGCGCCGGCAGCTCTACTCGAGCGACTTTCGTGCGCAGGTCGCCGGCGCCGCCGAGGGGCTGGTGCGCGCCGCGCTCGAGGAGAGCGCCGCCGATCGCCTCGAGGCGCAGATGCGCTGCGACCTGAAGCTCTACCTGCCCGAGGACATCCTGGCGAAAGTCGATGCGATGAGCATGGCGAGCTCGCTCGAGGCCCGGGTACCGTACCTCGACAATGAAATGGTGGATCTCGCGCTCAGCATTCCTTCACGGCTCAAGGTGCGGGGCGGAGAGCGCAAGTGGATCCTGAAGCACGCCTTCGCCCGCTCGCTGCCGCAGCAGGTGCTGCGGCGGGGGAAAGAGGGCTTCAGCATGCCGATGAAGCACTGGCTGCGGCGCGAATGGAATCCGCTCATGCACGAGCTCCTGAGTCGAGAGAGCCTCGCACCGGAGGGACTCTTCGAGGCGCGCTACGTGGAGAGACTGATGCGCGAGCATGAGAGCGGCACGCACAACCACAGCCATCTGCTCTGGGCGCTCATGGTGTTTCAACTGTGGCGCGAGCGATTCAAGGCGGCGGTCGAGCTGCCGGGAGCGCGGGTGCATGCTGCGTAACGCCGCGCGGCTCACGGCCATTCACTACGACGTCCTCGTCGTGGGTGGTGGCATCTATGGTGCCTGTGCAGCCTGGGAAGCGGCGCTGCGGGGCTTGAGAGTGGCGTTGATCGACGCCCGCGACTTCGGCGCCGCGACCTCGAGCAATAGTCTCCGGACCCTCCATGGAGGACTTCGGCACCTGCAGCGACTCGATTTGAGGCGCCTGCGGGAGTCGGTCCGCGAGCGGCGCGAGTGGCTGCGTCTGGCGCCGCATCTCGCGCGACCGCTGCGCTTCATCCTGCCCACTCACGGACAGGGCCTGCGCGGTCCGCTCGTGCTGCGCACCGCGCTCTGGGTCAACGATGCCTTGAGCGCCGACCGCAATCGGGGGGTGCGCGCCGATCGGCGACTGCCGCGCGGAGCCCTCCTCGGCAAGAGCGATGCCCGCGCGGCGCTCCCGGGTCTCGAGCTCGATGACTTAAACGGTGCGGCCGTCTGGCACGATGCGGTGTGCCTCGATACCGAACGGCTCCTCTTCTCGGTCGTGAGCGCGGCGGCGGATGCCGGCGCCGACCTCGTGAACTACGTGCGCGCCACGGGCCTGCTCGCGCAGCGCTCCCGGATCCGCGGCGTGCATGCGCGGGATGAGCTCTCGGGCCGTGAGATGGAAGTGCGCGCGCGGTCCGTCATCAACGCCGCCGGTGCCGGGGTGGAGGACTGGCTTCCGGCCGGGGCGGGACGACCCCAGGCGGCGATGTTCCGCCCCTCGCGGGCATTCAACCTGCTGACGCGCGCTCTGCCGTTTCAGGATGGCGTGGGACTCACGGTGCGCACCCGCTCCGGGAGCGATGCGACCTATTTCATACTGCCCTGGAACGGACATTCACTCATCGGGACGCGGCACTTGCGTTGTGACCCCGCCACGCGCTCGACCGACATCACGCGCGCGGAGGTGCTCGCCTTCCTCGCCGATCTCAACACGGCACTCGGTAAGCACCAGCTGCGAAGCAGCGACGTGCGCGGAGTCTTCGCCGGTCTCCTGCCCGAGGAGGAGGATCACTCGGGTGCCGAGGTCGCGCTGCAGCGCGACCCACAGGTCATCGATCACGAGCCGGCGGGACTTCCCGGGCTCCTCTCGATCGTCGGCGTCAAATGGACGATCGCCCCGGCCGTGGCGGCGCAGGCGGTGAGGGTCGCCTGCCGCAAGTTAGGCCTCGCCGATGAGCCGCGCCGCCGCCCCCGCAGGCTCGCTCCACGGGCGAGCACATTTTTCGCCCGGCCCGGGAACGTTCCCGCTCTCGATCACGCCACCTTGTCCCATCTCGAGCGATGTTATGGCGCGGCGCACCGCAACGTGCTCGCCCTCATGGAGGGCGATCCCGCTCTGTGCGCGCGCGTTGTACCCGATCTGCCCGTGGTGCTCGCGCAGCTCGCCTATGCGGCGCGCACGGAGATGGCGGTACGCCTCACCGATGCGGTGATGCGTCGGACACCGCTTTACCTCAGCCACGCGCTCGATCGGCCGGCGCTCACCACCTGTGCGGCCGCGCTCGCGCGCGAGCTGCGCTGGAGCACCAAGGAAACCGGCGCCCAGGTGGATGAAGCTGCCCGAGCGCTCGCCGCCTTTCACGGCCCGCTCGTGAGCGACCTCGAGCCCGCGGCGGCCTGACACAGGAGTTTCAACATGACGACCACCAGCCCCGTTCCCGCAAGCCGCTACTCAACGTCGGCTCCGCAGAAAAGCGGCACGCCGTGGCAGCTGCAGATGTACGCCAAGTCGCTCAAGAAGCGCCAGAAGGTCGAGCTCCTCATGCGGCTCATGGGGTCCGTCGCCGGCGAGCGATGCCTGCTCATCTCCGGACATGACAATAACGGCGCGATGAATCATCACTTCCGCGCCGCGGGCGGCCGCTGGAGCTGGGGCCAGGTGTACAGCCAAGGGATCGAGGAGATGGCGGAATTCCTCGGCGATCCGGTGGCGCACGTCGACATCAACCGCTTTCCCTTTGCCGATGCGGCCTTCGATGTCGTGATCGTGATCGACGTGCACGAGCACTTCACCGACTTAAGCGGCATCAACCGCGAGATCCGCCGCGTGCTCGCGCCCGGCGGCCTCGCCATCATCACCACGCCCAATGGCGATACACGCCTGCCGGTAGCCCTGCTCAAGCGTCTCATCGGGATGGGGCCGGCCACCTACGGTCATGTGGTGCAGGGCTACCGCGTTCGCGAGCTCGAGCAGATGTTCCACTCCGTCGACATGCGCCCGGTGGCGAGCGGCGGCTACTCGCGCTTCTTTACCGAGCTCGCCGAGCTCGTCATCAACTTCGGCTACGTGAAGGTGCTCGCGCGCAAGAAGGAGCACCCCCCGGTGATGGCAGGCACGATCGCGCCCACCTCTCGCAAGGAGCTCGAGGCGGTGCGCAAGGAATACCGCATGTACTCGCTCATTTATCCTTTCATGTACCTGTTCTCGCTGCTCGATAAGCTGATTCCGGGACGTGGCGGCTACGCGGTCGCCGTGTCGGCGCGACGATGATGCGCGCCGTCAATCCTCGGGTGTTGGTCACCGGCGCGGCGGGGTTCGTCGGCTCGCACTTCGCACCTTATCTCGCCGGCCGCGGCTTCGAGGTAAGGGCCATCGACGTGCATACTCCGGCGCACGCCGCGGGGAGCGGCGTGGATTTTCGCACGCAGGATATCTGCGAGCCGCGCGGCCTTGCCACCGCGCTCGCAGGCATCGACACGGTGTTCAACCTCGCGAGCGTGCACCTCGACGTGCATGCGACACCCGCGCAGTTCGAAGCCGTCAACGTCAAGGCTCTCGAGCAACTCATCGAGTTGAGCGCCGCCGCGGGCGTGCGCCGGGTCGTGCAGGTAAGCAGCGTCGGGGTGTACGGCCACGTGGCTCAGCCGCCCGCCGCCGAGGACGCGCCGCTCAACCCCGGGAACGACTACGAGCGCACCAAGGCCGCGGGCGAAGCGGCCGCTCACCGCAGCGCCGCGCGCGCCGGCCTCGACCTCGTCATCGTGAGGCCCTCGTGGGTATACGGTGTCGGCTGCCCGCGCACCGGCAAGCTGATCGGATCGCTGCGCAAGCGGCAGTTTTTCTTCATCGGCCGTGGCCATAACCTCCGGCATCCGATCTACATCGATGATCTCAACGCCGCCCTCGAGCTCGCCGCCGCGGCCGGACCCGAGGTCGCGGGTCGCACGTTCAATATCGCCGGACCGCGTTGGATGACGGTGGAGGAAATGGTGTGCGAGTTCGCGCGCGCGCTGGGAGTTCCTCTCCCCGTCCTTCACGCGCCGCGGTGGCTCGGACTCACGGTGGGTTGGGCGGCGGAACGGGTGAGCGGGGTGCTCGGCAGGGAGCCCCCCATCTCGAGGCGCACGCTCGCCTTCTTCGAGAACGACAACGCCTTCGACATTCGCGCGGCGCGACAGTCGCTCGGCTTCGATCCCAAGACCGATCTTCCGGCAGGCGCCCGCGCGGTCATCGCGAGCTGGGATGCAAGCTCACGCGTCCCGGCGGCTGCGGCGCCTCGCTCTCGCGTTGCGTTCTGAGACAGACGCCCGCAAAATCGAGTCATGGTATGCGTCCGCGATGGGTGGACAAGCGGCACCGCCCGCGGTGCGGGCATGTATCATGCTTCGAGCGCGGCCGCGGAGCCAAAGAAGCGACCAGAATGAGAATGAAGCGCGGCCGCGCCTCTTCGATGTTGCTCGGGGTATCGCTGGCGGTGGCGGCTTTGACTCTCGCGAGCTGCGGCGACAGCTCAGGGGCCTCTCATGCAATGCAATCCGCGGCCCAAGTTCCACCCGGTGTTGGAGAAATCGAAATCCAACCCCGACGTGCGACCGTTACGAGCGATCAGAGGCTCAGGCTCACCGCCTTCACCGATGACCCTGCGGGAGTCAACTGGAGCGTGAAGCCGCACGGAGGCGCGGTCGCGCCGGCCGCGAGCCGCAGCGGGCAGGCGGCCAGCTTCATCGCACCCCGCGGGCCCGGCCTTTACACGGTGACTGCGACGAGCATTACCGATCCTCCCGGGGCCGCTTACGCGGCGCAAAACCGCTCGATCCGGGTTGCCGTCACCGGCCTCGCCGGTGTGTATACCTATCACGATGATCTCGATCGCGATGGGGCGAACGAGCGGGAGTACGCTCTCACTCCGACCGACGTCCGCGCGGCCGACTTCGGGAAACTTTTCTCCTGTGCGGTCGATGGGGCGATCTATGCGCAGCCCTTGTGGGCGTCGCATCTTAGGGTCGGGGGCCAATGGCGCAACGTCGTATTCGTCGCAACGGCGCATGACAGTCTTTACGCCTTCGATGCCGACGCAAACCCCTGCCGGGAGCTGTGGAAGGCCGACCTGATCGGCCGTCACCATGGCAGTGAGGGCGGCGAGGCAACCGTTCCCGCCGGCGCGGAGCTGCATCTCGTCGGCAAGGGCGATGGCGATATCACACCCGAGGTGGGTGTCACGGGCACGCCCGTGATCGATCCGACAACCGACACGCTCTACGTGGTGTCGAAGTCGGTCGTCTATTCCGCCGGATTGCACTTCCATGAGCGGCTACATGCCATCGACCTCGCGACCGGCGCCGAAAGGACGGGCTCTCCCATCACGATCAGCGCAACGTACGTAGGCGATGGCGATCGCAGGGTCGCTTTCGATCCGCGTACCGAGAACCAGCGCGCCGGCCTCGCGCTGGTGAACGGCACCGTGTACGTCGCGTTCGGCTCGCACGAGGACGGTACGCCGTTCTACGGCTGGCTCATGGGATATCGGTACGGCGGCTCATCCTTCAAACAGGTGTGCACCTTCAACGCCGCGCCGAATGCGACGGAGGGCGGCATTTGGATGGGCGGCGCGGCTCCGGCTGCCGACGGCGCCGGGAATCTGTATGTCCTTACCGGCAACGCCGGTTTCGATGCGCCATCGCCAGAGCCGCCGAACGATGATTACGGCGACTCGCTCCTGAAGTTGTCACCCGACCTCAAGGTGCTGCAGTATTTCACGCCCTCCGACCAGCACTTCAACGACGTCGAGAACAATGACTTTGGCTCGGGCGGCGTGGTGCTCGCGAAACTCCCGGGAGCGAATTCCCCGGAGCGACTCGCGCTGGCGGTCGGAAAGGACGGCGATCTTTTCGTCATCGATCGCCAGCGTCTCGGCGGCTACGGCGATGCCAAGGCGCTGCAGATGCTCGGGACGGGAACCGAGAAGGACGTGTCGGGCTCCTATCCCGGTCTCATTTTCGGGGAGGGAGCGCTCTGGGATGATCGCTACTATATGACCGGCGCGGGCGAGCCGCTGAAGGTCTACCGACTGGATCCGCTCACCGGCCATCTCACCTACGAAGCGGCGGCTTCGGAGCCGCCGGCCTTCGGCTACCCCGGGGCTACCCCGGCAATTTCCGCCGCGGGCGAGGCGAACGGCATCGTGTGGGTTCTCGACAACCGCCGTTATTGCACACCGGGATCTCAGGGTTGCGGTCCCACGGTGCTGCGCGCGTACGATGCGCTGACCCTGCGCGAGCTCTGGAGTAGTCCGCTCTTGGGGCCCAACGCCGCCGGCAATGCCGTCAAGTTCACCGTGCCCACGGTTGCCAACGGCAGGGTGTATGTCGGCACGCGCGGCAACAATACGGGCGGCGTGTATGGCTCGAGCGGCATTTCGGGCGAGCTCGATGTCTACGGTCTCGAGCCGGGCTCTCGAGCCTACTTAGGCTCGGCCGTCACTGGCAGATACGGCCGCACCTCTTTGAGACAGTCCAAGGCGAGCCACGACGCGAGCACACAGCGCGCGAGCCAACCCGTCGCGATGCCGCAGAGCACCCCGAAGAGTCCCCACGGAGCGGCGATGAAGGCGCCGGCGATGCTCACACCGAGCGAGCCCCAGCAGATCGCGCTGAGCAACCCCAGGCGCCGCTCCTCGCCGCAGGAGACGATCAGGGCGGTCAGGAACCCGTTGAGGAGTTTGAGCCAACCGGAGATGAGCATGATCGTGATCAGGGGTTCGCGCAGCTCGTAACGGCCGGCGAGCAGCCAGTGGGCGAGTGGCGGCGCCAACAGCCAGATGGCCGCGGATCCGACCACGAGGGGCAAAGCGACCAGCGCGCCCTCATGCCGCATCAGCCCCCGGCGCGCGCGCGCATCGCGTGCCTCGCGAAGTCGCGGAATGAGGGTGAATTGCACCGCGGCCTGCATCAGTCGAAAGGGCGAGCTGACAAATGCCGCGAGGACACCGTACGTGGCGAGTTCGAGCATCCCCACGGTCGGCCCCACGAACAGCCGCTCGAGCTGGATGAAGATCGACCCACCCGCCTCCACGGTCGCAAGCGACAGCGCTTCCCCGCGCAGGCTCCACGGTGAGAGCTGACGCCCGCCCGCATCGCCCTCACGCCTCACGAGCCACCAGACAACGGCCGCGGCAATGATCCCGACAATGCTCATCAGACCGCAGACCTCGGCGGCGGTATCGAGCCCCGAAGCGATCGTGACGAGCGCAACGAGCGCGATCGTCACGTTAAGGAGCTGAAGCACCCACACCGCGACGCCGAATTGCCGCTGGCCCTGGAAATGGGCCGCCACCGCCTGAGCCAACCCCAAGGTAAGTGTGATCAGTGCGACGCTCACCATCAGGGCAGTCGGGAGGTGATACACGAGGCTCGAGACGGCGGCCGCCGCGAGCGCCGTCACCAGGCAAGCCCCGAAGCTCGCGCCCCTCCACCGGGCATCGAGGCGGATCCCGCGGCGCCCCACGACCTTGTCGAGACCCAGGGGGGCGATGTTGCCCGCCACCGCAACAATGCCGAACACCAGGGAGATGAGTGCGTACTCTTGCCGCGGCAGCTCGCGGGCGAGTACCAGACCTCCGATACTGAAGCACACGCCGCCGACCCCCATGGTCGCCCCCGCCCGCAGGGACGGGGATCGGAAGAATGCCCTCAGCATCAGGAGGCCGCCCGCAGTGCGGGGGCGCGTAGCTCCGGCGACATCACTCGTGCGGGCCTGAGGAACTGCCGCTCCCAGAGCGATAGATTGAGCAGCACCCAAAACAGGTGGCTGTGGTTGTGATGGCGCTCCTGGTGCTCCCGCCAGAGCCGCTCCAGGGTGTGGATGCGCAAATGCTCCGCGATCAGCGGTGAGGAGAACACCTCATCGCGCGTGAGCTCGAGCAGCTCGCCCCGAAGCCAGTTCTTCATCGGAATGCTGAAGCCCTGCTTGGCGCGCGTGGCGATCCCGGGCGGCAGACGCTCGCGCATCGCTTGCTTCAGCAGCCACTTGGTGGTGAGCCCCCGGAGCTTAAGGTTCGTCGGCAGCGAGTAACAGAACTCGACGACTCGATGATCGAGGAAGGGCGGACGCACCTCAAGGCCGCACGCCATCGACATCTTGTCGACCTTCATGAGCACGCTGTCCGGCAGCACGGTGTTGAGCTCGACGTACTGCTCTCGCGGGCCCCGCTGATGCGGCGCCTGCGACGACCAGCGCTTGACGGGCGCGAACGGGTCCGTGTCGAGCCCGTGCAGGAAATCCGGCTCGAGGAGCTCCGCTGTCTGCGTCGGATCGGCGAAGTACTGCCAGCGGATGTGCTCGCCGTCGCGACTCAGCAGCGCGCCCTGCAGGAAGCGCTTGAGCACGTTCCGCAGGCCCTTTTTGCGCTCGTTGTCCGCAAGCTGCCCGATGACGGCGCGATAGATGGACTGGCGCAGCGGCAACGGCACTCTCTCCAGCCAGGCGTTGGCCCGACTCGCCCGGAACCGATCGTATCCCATGAGCAGCTCATCCCCGCCATCGCCACTCAAGCACACCTTCACGTAGCGCCGCGCCTCGGCGCAGATCAGCATGAAGGGCAGGTTCGACGGGTCGGTGGTCGGCTCATCGAGGTGCCACACCGAGCGCTCGATCGCCGCCGCATCGACAGGATGCACCAACAGCTCCGCATGGCGAGTGTGGAAATGCTCGGCGACCGCTCGGGCGTACTCGAACTCGCTGAAGGAAGCCTCGCGGTAGCCGAGCGCGAAGGTCTGAAGACCCGCGGGGAGCGAGCGGCTGAGGATGCTCACGATGGAGCTCGAGTCGATGCCACCTGAAAGGAAGGCGGCGATCGGCACATCGCTCATGGTGTGTTCGGTGCAGGAGCGCTCCAGCACCTCCACCAGAGCCTCCTCGGTCGACTCGGTTTCCCGCAGCTCGAGCGACCAGTACCGGGTCAGCCTGGCCCGACCGTCCGCCTCGAGAGTGAGCAGGCAACCGGGCAGGAGCTTGTGCACGCCCGCGAAAAGCGTCGCCGGCGCCGGTACGAACTCGTAGCCGAGCAGATCAAACAGGCCCTGCCGATTCAGCACCCGCGGCAGACTGGGATCGGCCAGCAACGCCTTGATCTCCGAGGCAAAGCGGATTTTGCCCGGCTCGAGGGTGTAGTAGAGGGGCTTCAGTCCCAGTCGATCGCGCGCAAGCACCAGGCGCCGGCGGCGCGCGTCCCAGATCGCTAACGCGAACATGCCCGTGAGATGGCTCGCGAACTCGAGCCCGTACTCCTCATACGCGTGTACGATCGCTTCGGTGTCGGTGCGGCTGCGGAAGAGGTGGCCGCGCTTCTCGAGCCGTTCCCTGAGCTCGAGGTGATTGTAGATTTCCCCGTTGAACGTGACCCACACCGTGCCGTCCTCGTTGCACAGTGGCTGCCGTCCGGCCTCGCTCAGATCGACGATGCTGAGGCGCCGATGACCGAGCGAAATGCCCTCCGCAACGTAACTGCCGTGATCATCGGGCCCGCGGTGCACCAGGCGGGCCTTCATGCTCTCGATCAGATGCGCGTCGGTCCAGTTGAACCCGCAGATGCCGCACATACTCGCCCCCTTGCCGGCGTTAGCGTCGGAA
The DNA here is from genome assembly GCA_050739115.1 of Steroidobacteraceae bacterium. Classification (GTDB taxonomy): domain Bacteria; phylum Pseudomonadota; class Gammaproteobacteria; order Steroidobacterales; family Steroidobacteraceae; genus 13-2-20CM-66-19. The sequence goes on from JBOIAQ010000030.1 coordinate 23,691, forward strand.
CGCCGCGGCGCGCCCCGCGATCGGGCGCGCGGCGCGAATTCTGTCGAAGGACGCACGCCGCCGCCGAGCGGCCGGCGCCGGCGTGAAATGCTCGAGGTGCTCGCGCACTCGCGGGCCGGTATACCGGGCGAGCTCGATGAGAGCCGCTCGCGGGATCGCGCGAAGGGCGCGCCCCCGGTCACAGTAAAGGTGCAGCATCACGCGAATGTAAATGTCGTGCTGCCAGCGATGGTTCCCATCGGCGGACGAGCTGGCCTTCGCCGTCAAGCCGCAGGCTGCGTTCGCCCCGGGATGCGACGGGAACGGTTTCTGCTCAGCCCAAGGCAAGCAACCGCCCAGGTCTCACTCCGGGCAGCATCTTTCCAGGTCAAGGCACGTTTCTCGCGAGAGGCTGATCTGATCGGCCGCGCCCGCGAAATCGCGCAGAGATAGGCATGCGTATCGGGATCATGCTCCGGCATTACGAGCAGCACGAAGGTGGCGTCAAGCACTACACCAAAACGCTACTGCCGCTGCTGTTCACCCTGGGAGCCCAGCACCGGTATGTGCTCATCTATCAAAATCCGAGGCTCCTCGGCACTTATGCCGCCTATCCCAACGTCGAGGAGCTGGTGAGCAGTGTTCCCGGGACGGTCCTCTGGGATCAGCTGGCCGTGCCCTGGGCCACGCGCAAGCGGCAGCTTGACATTATCTTCAACCCGAAGTTCACCGTGCCCCTGCTGCACCCCGCGAAGAAGATTTTCGTGCTGCACGGCTCGGAATGGTTCGCGATCCCCGGTCACTTCAAGTGGTATGACCGCTTGTACTGCCGCGCGCTCGTGCCGTGGTACTGCCGGCGGGCGGATGCCTTCATCGCCGTCTCCCACAAGGTGAAGGAAGACGCGGTGCGCTACGTGCAATCCGATCCCAACAAGATTTTTCCGGTGCACAACGCGATCGATCCACGGCAGTTCTATTTCATCGAGGATGAGGCGCGGCTGGCGACGGTACGGGCGCGCTACCGGTTGCCCGAGAAGTTCGTGCTATGGGTCGGACAGATCGAGTCGCGCAAGAACGTGAAGCGGCTGCTGCGCGCATTCGCGGCGATCGCGGGCGAGTTTCCCCATCAGCTGGTGATCGCCGGAGAGCAGCGCTGGAGCACGCGCGAGGAGCTTTCCGAGGTTGCCGAGCTCGGGCTCGAGCGGCGCATCCAGTTCCTCGGCTGGGTCGCGCACGCCGACCTCTCGGCCATCTACCGCCTGGCGGAGCTGTTTGCGTTTCCCTCGCTGTACGAAGGATTCGGAATCCCACTGGTCGAGGCGATGGCCTGCGGCTGTCCGATACTGACTGCGAATACCTGCGCGCCGCCTGAGGTGCTCGCCGGCGCAGGCTACCTCGTCGATCCCTACGACATCGAGGCGATTGCTGCTGGCCTGCGCACCACACTCAGCGACCCGGCGCTGCGGGCGGCGATGATCGCGCGTGGCCTGGAGCGCGCCAAGGAGTTCAGCTGGGAGAAAAGTGCCCGCGAGCTGCTCGCCGTGTTCGATACGGTGGCATCCTGGCATCTGCAGGCCGCAGGGGACCCGTGTCTACGGCGCCTCGACTGAAGCCTCGATCCCTGCCGCCGTCATCGTCTGGGCGCCGCGGCGCCACCCTCCAGCGCGCGCGCGGCGAGAACCCGGTCGAAAGACTCGAGCACCCGCCTGGCGGCCTGTGGCCACCCGAAGCGCGTGGCCCGCTCGAGGCCGGCGGTGCGCATCCGCTCGCGCAGCGCCGCCGAGCCGGTCACCTCGAGGAGCGCGCCCGTCAGCGCCTCCTCGCTGAGCGGATCGACGAGCCGCGCGGCGCCGGCGGCCACCTCCGGTCCGGCGCCGGTGTTGGGTACGATGGCGGGACAGCCGGTGGCGAGCGCTTCGAGAATCGGCAGCCCGAAACTCTCACAGAGCGTCGCGAGCACGAAGCAGTCGGCGAGTTGATAAGCCGCATGCAGCCGCTCGTTGGGAACGAAACCGAGGAACTGAATGCCTTCGAGCTCGGCATCGGTGAAGCCGCGGGCGCGCAAGTACTCCCGAACCCGCTTGCCGGCCACGAGGAGGGGTAGTGGATCGGCCGATCGCCGGCGGTACTGGCCGTAAGCGCGCACCAGGCGCTCGTTGTTGCCGCCCGGGTATTCCCGCATACGACCGAGACCGGTGTGCAGAACCCGCGCCACGGTGAGAATGAAGTGCTCGGGGAGGTTGTAGTCGGCGCGAAACCGCCGCAGCTCGGCCGGATCGGCCGCGGCCGTGAAGAGCGGCCCCACCCCGGCATGGGTGATGCACCCGCTGGGCAGGTCGAACCCGGTGTGTTGGACGAGCTCATCGAGCACCGCTTGCGAGATCGCGAGCACTGCTTCCGCCTTGTGGCAGTAGAGCGGCAGCATCAACCGAATGTACAGGTTGTCCCACCAGGGGTAGTTCCCGGGATTCACGTACCAGTCGCAGCTCTGGACGATGAAGACGCCCGGAATGCGCGACAGCAAGGGCAGGGAGAACTTCGGGTTGAAGAGAAGGTCGACCTCGAGGCGTCGGGCCAGATGCGGAATGAGCACCTGGTCCCACAACAGTCGGCTGCGCGATGCAACGACGTGCGGCTCGGCGTTCGGCAGGTCGCGGAAGAGGTCTTGGGCGGCGGGGCTTGCGAGAAAGATCACATAGCGGGAGTCCCGATCGAGCAGCAGCAAATGCCGAAGCAGGTAGCGACCGTAGAGAGCAAGCCCGTCGCCCTGATCGAGGAGCCGCCCCATGACCCCTATGGTTCTCATGAGCGTGCCACCCGCGGCGGACGAGGTCTCAATGGTTCCCGGAGGTGCGACTGTTGGAGCATAGCATTCATCAGCGTGGCATTGCGCGTGCCCGCAATATGCAGGCCACACTCGGCGCGCCCGAGGCCGCCACCCCGGAGCTCGCGCTCGCGCCGGCCCCGGCGGCCCATGGGAATGCTTTCTGCTAAGGCCAGGAATGTGTCGGCGGCGCACCCACTTGGAACACGTATATCGGCGGAGACCACCCCCTCCCGCCAGCGCCGCGCTCATCTTCCCGTCATCGTCCACGCGGACGATTTCGGCGAAACCATCGAGATCACTCAGGGGATCTGCCAGGCGATCGAAGCCGGCGTCGTAACGAGCACCTCCGTGATGGCCAATATGCCGGGGACGGCGGAGGCGCTGCGCCGGGCGCCCAAGCTCACGCAGCAGGCGAGCTTCGGCGTTCACCTCAACCTCTGCGAAGGCAGACCCCTCACCCGCGGCGCGACTCTCATGGACGGCGAGGGAGAGTTCCTGCGCAAACACGCACTCGCCGCACGCGCGCTCGTGGGGAAGCTGTCGCTCTCACAGCTCGAGGCGGAAGTCGCCGCGCAGATCGTGATGCTGCGCGATACCGGAGTGAGAGTTTCCCATCTCGACGGTCACAAGCACTTACACCAACTGCCGATCGTCTGCGCGGCGGTTGCGAACGTGTTGCCGCGGTTTGAGATCGAGAGAGTCAGAATTACCCGGCTCGGAAGCCTCAGGAAGGTACGCGGCGCATCCATGCTGGCGCGCGAGATTGCCGCCCGGCATGCGGCGCGCGTGTTCGCACGCGCCGGGCTGCGCTCGCCGTTGCGCACCGTTGACCTGCGGGAGCTGCTCGCGGGCCACGCTCTTACGCCATCCGGCCGCGGGCCCTTCGAGACACCGACGCCCATCGAGATCTGCTGCCATCCGGGCACGGCGGCGGCGGATGAGGGTAAACCCGGAAGCCACCGCCGCTGTAACGAGCTCGAGTTCCTGCTCTCGCCGCGCTTTCGCGAGGTGTTGGCGGCGAGCGGCGCGGCACTCGTGAGTTACTGGCGCGTATAAGGCGGCCCGGGGGCGAGCCGGTTTCCGCAACCTGACCCACACACCGATAATTCCATGCGCATCCTCAAGATCGTCCCGCAGGCCTTTTATGCACCCCGAGGCACACCGCTCAGCGCCTACCACCGTGCGCGCGAGCTCATCGCGCGGGGCCACCAAGTCGACATCCTCACCTACGGGATCGGCGAGCCACCGCCCGGGCTCAATGCCCGGCTGTTCCGGGCTCGGGGGCCGCACTTCTGCCGCACGCTGCGCGCCGGTCCCTCGGGACGGAAGATCTGGCTGGATGCGCTCCTGTTCGCGAACCTGATCGCCCGGCTCTGGCGGGAGCGATACGACGCGCTCTATGCCCACGAGGAAGGGGCGCTCCTCGCACGCATGGCCGGAGCGCTCTTTCGCATCCCCTACATTTACGACATGCACTCGAGCCTGCCGCTGCAGATCACGGAGTGGAAGTTCAGCCGCCGAAGATGGGTGGTGGCACTCTTTCGCTACATCGAGCGGCTGTGCGTGAGCGGTGCCTGCGCCGTGGTTGCCATCTCGCCGGCGGTGGCGCGCGCGGCGAGAAGCGCCTGGCCCGATGCGCTCTGCGTCGTGCTCACCAATTATTTCGAGCCCGAAAAAGCGCCGAGCAGCCGCGACCGCGCCGCGATCCGCGCCCGCCATGGAATCGGCGCGGACGAAAAACTCATCGTCTATACCGGCTCATTCGTGGCACTGCAGGCGCTCGAGCTGCTGATCGAGGCCGCTCCAAGAGTGCTCGCGGCGGTGCCGAGCGCGCGATTTCTGCTCGTCGGCGGCACCGATCCCGAGATCGCCGAGCTCCGTGTCGCGGCGGAGCGGCTCGGCATCGCCGATCGGGTAATCTTCGAGCGCGTGCGCCCTCAGAGCGAGATTCCGGCTTATCTCGCGGCGGCGGACGTGTTGGTCTCGCCGCGCATCCAGGGTATCAATCCTCCCGGCAAGCTCCTTTCCTATCTCGCCTCCGAGCGGCCTGTCGTCGCGACCGATACCCTGGTCCACAATCAACTTCTCAGCTCCGAGTGCGCAATCCTGACACGACCCGATGCCGCGGGCCTCGCGGATGGTCTCGTGCTCGCGCTCACGGATAGGGGACTCAGCACGAAACTCATCGAGGCGAGCCGACAAGTGCTGGTACGCCTTTGCTCCAAGCCCAGCCGCGATGCCGCCTACGAAGAGATCCTGTCGGCGGTGCGCATCGCGCATGAACAGGAACGCAAGCCCGCGGCACGGCTCATCTCCTCGCACCACAGACGCTGAAGAGCGCCCACACGGAAGAGCTCACATCGATGAGCCCCGAAACCAAAACGCGAGACTCAGTGCAGGCTCCGGCGATCGACGTTGAGGCCCGAACGGAGTCGGGTGTGGTCTCGGGGAATTCCTCACCTCGTCGGCGTCGCAGGAAGCTCGCCGGAATTCTGATCGTGGCGGTACTGGTCTCGCTCGCCGGGGTGTTGATGCTTCCCGCGTTGCGCTGGCGAGTGCGCGTCCTCGCGCTCGAGCTGACCGGGCAGATTCCCGACCTTCGCCTCACTGACCTTCTTCCCATGATGATGCCCGGTTCGGGCCAGATTCAGCTGAGCAGCCTGCAGGGCGCCCGAAACCCATACCCGGTGATCATCGTGCCACCGCTGAGCGCAGCTGAGAAAGCCGCCGGGGTCGCGCTTTATGCTGAGCACTGCGCCGGCTGCCATGCGCCCAATGGCACCGGAGGTCCGAGCGCCCCGGCGCTGGTGGGACGCCCCCTCGCGCACGGCGATACGCCGTGGGCGATGTACCGGACCATCCGCTATGGGGTGGCCGGAACCGGAATGCCGCCCCATCGGCTCGAGCGTCGGCAGCTTTGGGAGCTGGTCAGCTACGTGCGCTCCTTGCGTGCGCAGACGGTGACTCCGCAGGTTCCCGCCGGCGTGGCGAGCAAGCTCGATGCGGTCGAAGTACCGTACGCGAAGCTCGCGAGCACCAGCTATGCGGGCGATGACTGGTTGACTTATGGGGGCTCGTACAACTCCAGCCGCTTCAGCACGCTGACGCAAGTCAACGGCGGCAACGTCTCGAAGCTGGCGCTGCGTTGGTTGTATCCCTTCCCGGACAATCGATGGAAGATCGAGTGCTCGCCGCTCGTGCGCGACGGCATCATGTATGTGACCGGACCCGACGGTGAAGTGATGGCGCTCGATGCGCTCAGCGGCGTGAAGCTCTGGGAGCACGACCACCCCTTCAAGCTCGCGGGCAAGGGGGAAGGCCCGGTCGGACAGAACCGTGGGGTGGCGCTGCTCGGGCATCGGGTGTTCGTCGCCACCTGGAATTCGACACTCACCGCGCTGTCCACGGCCACGGGGAAGGTGCTCTGGGAGCGGCGCGTGGGTCCTTATCCGGGTACGTGGATCAGCGCGGCGCCCCTTGCCTTCCATCATCTGGTGGTGGTCGGGGTCACGACGCCGACGAACGAGGGGCGCGGATACCTCGCCGCCTACGACGTTAGGACCGGCAAGCTGCGCTGGCGCTTCAAGACGATTCCGGGGCCCGGTCACCCGGGACATGACACCTGGGCGGGTGACTCCTGGCGCGTGGGCGGTGCCGGACCCTGGATGAGCGGCTCCTACGACCCGACGAGCGATGTGCTCTACTGGGGCGTCGGCGGCGCGCGGCCGGATTTCGATGCCTCGACGCGCGAAGGGGCGGACCTCTACTCGGATTCGCTGCTCGCGATTCGCGGCGCGACCGGGAAACTGCTTTGGTATTTCCAATCCTCGCCCGGCGACACGCACGACTGGGACGCGGTCCAGGTACCGTTGATCGCCGATCGCGCCGTCGATGGGCAACAGACCCCGCGGCTCCTTTGGGCGAATCGCAACGGCTTCTATTACGTGGTGAACCGGCTGACCGGCGCTTTCGTTCGCGGCGTTCCCTTCGTGCGGCAAAACTGGGCGAACGGACTCGACGCCGAGGGTCAGCCGATCCTCGCGCCCGTGAGTCGCAGCGCCCAGGGTCATGTCGTGTTTCCGAGCGCCAACGGCGCCACCAACTGGTGGCCCCCCAGTTACGATCCGGACCTCGGGCTCACCTACATTCCGGTGCTGGAGGAAGGCATGACGTTCTTTCCGACGCACTATTCACTACCGAGCGCCGAGACGACGTTCCGCACGGCTGTCCGGGCCGTGGACGCCTATAGCGGCAAGCTCGTGTGGGAGCACCCCGAGCCTGAGCGTACCGGTGATTTCACCGTCTCCGGCCTGTTGAGCACCCGTGGAGGTCTGGTATTCGCCGCCGCCGACAACGAGTTCTTCGCCCTGGACGCCAAGACAGGCAAGACCCTCTGGAGCGTGAGGACGGGAGGAACGACTTACGCCGCTCCAGTCACCTTCTCCGCCTCAGGCGAACAGTTCGTATCGGTGGTGATCGGACGCGACCTGCTCACGTTCGCGCTGCCGCAGGCCCCTGAAGGGGGCACGAAGACTGCTGGCGTTGACCCCCATGAAGAAGCGCACGCAAAAGGATCCCGGCCTCGCGCGACTGGCTGACCTCATCGCCGACGCGGAAGTCGCGATGCTCACCACCGAGGAGGGCGAGGGGACGCTGCGCAGCCGGCCGCTCCTGACGCTCGAGATGGACGAGGAGGGTCGCCTTTGGTTCTTCACCCATCTCTCGACGCGAAAAGTGGGCGAGATGGACCAACACCGGACCATCAACCTGAGCTACGCCGACGTGTCGCGTCAGTCTTTCGTCTCGATTTCCGGGCGGGTAAGAATGCTGCGCGATGCGGACAAGGCACGGCACCTCTGGACGCAACGCCTGAAGCCCTGGTTCCCCTCCGGTCTCGATGACCCGGACCTCGGGCTGCTCGAGGTCACGGTGGAAGAGGCGGAATACTGGGACGTACCCGCAAGCCGCATGCAGCGGCTCTTCGGGCTCACGGCGGCGAGCGATGGTGAGCCGGGACAGCCGGGCGAGCACGCGGAAGTGCGGCCGGGCTCCCCCGCGGAGCCGACACGGCCGCACTGATTCTCAACCTCGTCATGCCCGGCGCAGGAACGAGATCAGCGCCAGGATGATGAAAATGATGAAGATCACCTTGGCGATCCAGGCGGCCGTCGCGGCCAGAGCCCAGAAGCCGAGGATTCCGGCCACGATGGCGATGATGAGAAACACGACCGCGTAGTACAACATTCTCGAGCTCCTGAGCAATTTAGGGTTGAGGCGCAAAATTTGGTCCCGGCACCGACCCGGGACGACTGCGCCACCGGGAACGGGCTCCCTCCACGACGCATCAACTTCGGCCGGTCCGAAACTGACGCTGCATTCGCTGCTCGCTCCGCTCGGCAAGGTTGGGGTCTGCTCGCGGCCCTGGCCCTCGCCCGCGAGGCGGCGCAGGGCGTCTCGGATTGGCTGACCTCGCGCACACGGATAGACCGTCGGCACGCTTCATAACATGCAACACGCTCGTGACCCGCCACGGATGGTCACCGTCGACCATCCCCGAGGAGCAAGGCGCGCTACACGGCCTGACCGACCGCACGCAGACGCTCCTTCAACTGCTCGAGCTCGTTGACGAGCGCGGCCCGCTCATCGTCAGCGAGTGTCAGTTGCGCGAGCAACTCCAACGCGCCCTGATACGTGAGACTTGCGCCATCCAAATGGCGTCGCTTCTTCTCCCCGTTCCCAAGAGCCGCAGCATCCAGATGCCAGCGAACCACAGTCAACTGCGCCTTGAGATGCTCGATGCTCCGGAATTTTTCCACGCTGAGTACCCGCAGGAAACCACACACACCCGGAGGGCACGCACGATCCGTGCCGGACCGGACCTCCGTTACCTGAATGAAAGCTAAATGAACGCAACGTGAACGAGCACCACGTGAATGAACGCAGCGTGAACGCGTTAGGTCGACAGCTTGATGTTGAAAATAGTTTTCCGTCGGCTGTTGGCAACAGAGCTGGGCCGTGAGCCGCTACGGCGACCGGGGCTCGACCTGAGCGACCCGCGGCCGCGGGAACCGCGGACGGCCGCCGGCATTGGCTACCCATCAGATCCGGGAAAAAAGGGGATGGCATCGTGCGCTGCCGCACTCACTCGTCTTTCTTGACGATTCTCAGCGTCACCTCCTGCTTGCTCTACGGCTGTGCGCGACACCCGCCACGATCACCGGCACGGCCGATGAGGCGCGGCAGGCGCAGAGCGAGGTCAACGGCGCCACGGTCGCCGTCAATCGGATGCAGGCCGAGCCCGGGACGGCGGCGCGAGCATAGGGCTGCAGGCCGGCGGCGAGGCGGGACCGATCGCCATGGTGTTAATGACCGACAATGCGGCCGACAGGTTCAGAGACAACACGAGCACCTGGCAGCTGGGCGCCAACACCGGACTCACCGTCATCAAATACTCGGGCGAGCAGTCGATCGTCACCGCCCACCCCAATGCCGACATCGTGATGTGGAGCGGAGCCAAGGGGCTTTATGGCGGAATTTCCGCCGGCGCGACCTACATTACTCCCGACGGGAGTCTAAGTGATGCCTACTACCGCGGCCTGGTGTCGAATCGGCAGATCCTCGCAAGCGCGGTCAGGAACCGCCACACCGCGGATCTGCGCGAAGCCCCTCGCGGGCAGCGGCGGCGCGGTCTATCGATAGGGCGTAGGGCCAGCCCGGCGCCGCCGGACGACGCTACCACCGGTACGCGACCGAGAGGGCGACTGTGGCCTGGGTCCTGCGCTCGACCAGCGGGCTGCGGCCGGCGCTCCCCAAGAGCTCGCTCACGGCGAAATCCATGTTGGCAAGCCAGTGAGGGGTGAAGAAGCCGGTGGCGCTGAAGCCGAGCCCGGCCGCCTGCAGTCCGCCGTGCGCGGCGAATTGCGGATCGCCGGCCGCCAGCGCCTGGCGTGGACTGATGCCGTAGAGGGTCTGCAGGTGCTTCCCGTCGGCGATCGTGACCGACGGGCCGGCAAACATCACGAGCTGGCGTGAGCTTCCCGGAAGGGGCGAATAGATCGAAAGATCGCCCACGAGCCCGGCGGCGCCCCCTGCAATCTTGCGGATATCGCCCCGGAGAAGAATGGGCAGCCGCTTCGAGATGACGTAGGTGCCCGCCAGCTTGAAAAACGGTGCCCGGGGAATGTCTCCGAGGCCGTGCAGGGTCGCGTAGTGCGACGACATCTGCCGGCCGAGATCGAGTCCCACCCCGAGCGAGACGCGATAGTGTTTGCCGACCAGGACGTTGGCGCCGAGCCCCTCGCCCGTCGAGAGAAAGGCGCGGTTCCGATAGCGGATGTTGAGGGCGGGCCCGGCCGCGACCTCGTACTGGCTCGCCCCGCTATAGGCGGGCTTGGTCGAGGTGGCAATGCCGGCGATGACGTCCCATTTCTGGATTTTCGGCGCAAAGAGATTCTCGAGCGCGATCCCGCCCGAGTACTGCCACTCCTGCATCGGTGAGGGGGTTTGGGCCCGTGCAGTGCGCGCTCCGCAGGTGCAGATTGCCGCCAGCAGACACGCTGCGAATACCTTCCAGACAACCAGGGCTGACCTCCGCCAAGTCAACGGCGGAGGCGGACGTTTGTTCCCTGGGACGTAAGCTCGGCGGGCGCCCCGCCCACGCGCCACCGCGCACGATCGCCAGCACGCCGATGCGGACCGGCCGTGCCGGAACTCCCGCCACACCCGGCCGGAAGCTCGCCATCGAGCCGCACGTAACTGTTATAGGCGCTGCGATCGCGTGCGGCTGAGTAGTGTTGAGATCAGCTCGCGTCGTGGAAGATCACACCCAGCGTGTGTCGCCGGCCCGAACGCACGCGACTGACGCCGTGGCGGAGATTCACGCGATACTCGCCGCGCGTGCCACGAACCGGCCGGTGGTGCACCGCGAAGACGACCGCATCGCCCTGCTGTAACGGCACCACCTCCGCGCGCGATTGCATGCGCGGGCGCTGCTCGGTGAGCACGAATTCCCCGCCGGTGAAGTCCCGCCCCGGCTGCGAGAGCAACACGGTCAATTGCAGCGGAAACACCCATTCGCCATAGAGATCCTGGTGCAGGCAGTTGTAGTCCTCCGGGCCGTACTGCAGCAGAAGCGGTGTCGGCTTCACTTGGCCCGCGGCATGGCAGCGGGCGAGGAAGGCCGCGAGCGTCGCCGGAAAGCGCTGCTCGCCGCCGAGGCGCCGGCTCCATTCGTTGGCGATGCGGGCGAGGTGCGGATAGAGCGCCGCGCGCAGCTCACCGACGGGAGAGGGCAGGGGGTAGGCGAAGTACTTGTACTCGCCTCGACCGAAGCCGTGACGGCTCATGATGATGCGACTGCGGAAGCGGCTGTCGTCGGCGTAGAGCCCGGCGAGCTCGCGGCACACCGCGGGGCAGAGCAGACCCGGCAGGACCACGCAGCCCTGCGAGTCGAGCCGGACCGCGGCAGTCACCCAGTCGATCTCCTTATCTTTCAGCTTGTTGCCCGTTATTCCTGAAGTAATACAAAATCGTCCCTGGCGAGGAGCGGCTCGGTGCTCCTCGCCTCGCACCAACCGGTCGGGTGCGCTCGCTCCTAGGCGCGCGGCGGCCGGTATTCAACCGCCATCGATAAGGCGCGGTCGACTTCCTCGACGCTCAGCAGTGGAGTCGTTCGCGATCTGACCAGGCCGGAGGCCGAGACGGCCACGGCAAGCGCGGTTCCTGTCACGATGTCTGGCACATCGATGGTGAGCAGCACATCGTAATCGCCCAGCGAGAAATATAGGCTTTCGACTTTTCCACCGAGCGCCTCCACGGTGCGCGTGACGGCTTCCCGTCTTCCCGAGGCCTTCTCCCTCTGCAATCCTCTGAGACCCTCAGCGCTGTAGGTTGCCTGCACCAGGAATTTAGCCATGACGTCCTCCGATTGGACGTTGGGAGAATTGATCTTGCAAGTACGCCGACCCGCGGCGGACCACGCCGACAGCGAGGCGCGAGCGGGCCGCGCCCCGGCATTCTACGCCCCAGGGGCCCTTGCGCATCGTCAGATTCCGCCGCATCCGACCAATCACCGGGTGACAGCCGTCCGCCACCGGTAAGTCATCAGGGCTCGCGACCCGCCGTCAGCGGAAAGCCGGCCTCACGCCACGCCTTGATACCGCCATCCAGCGCCGCCGCGCGCTGAAATCCGAGCTCGCGCAGCGTTGCGGTCGCGAGCGTCGATATGCGGCCCAATTCGCAATAGACGACGATTCGCCGCGTCGGGTCCGGCAGGTCCTGATTGACGCGCAACTCGAGCTGGCCGCGCGGCAGCGGCTTTGCCCCGGGAACATGGCCCTCCTCGTAGGCCTCGCGCTCACGCACATCGAGGACGATCAACTCGGGGGCGCCATTCTCGACCCGCGTCTTCAACTCCGTGAGCGACATGAACGGAACGGCGGCCGCGGCTTCGGCCAGCATTTGCGAGACCGTCTTCGCGCCGTTCATGTTGGAGCGCAACGCTTCGGTCAGATGCGAGGGCATGCCGAGATTGAGATTACGCATCATTTCGCAGAACTGCGCGCGCTCGCGGAGCTGCAGCCGCTGATTCGTCGCGATCTCCTCCGCGATCGTCGAGTGCGCCCGACCTCTGTAATCATGCGCCGGAAACACGAGCAGCGCCGGATCGAGCCGCAGCAGATGGTTGAAGAGGCTGTCATGGAGCGCATCCGGATCGCCGCTGGGAAGATCGGTGCGACCCGTAGCCCCGATGAGGAGCGTGTCGCCCGTGCATATCCGGTCCTCGACCCGCAGGCACATCGAATCGCGCGTGTGCCCCGGCGTGTGCAGCACTTGCAGCCGCAACTTCCCGACGAGGAGCATGTCGCCATCATCGAGCCGCAAGTCCACGAACGGGGCGGGGCTCATGCGATGCATCGCCACCGGTGCGCTCAACTGCCGCGACAATGTGCGGGTTGCCGAAAAGTGATCGGCATGCGTGTGCGTGTCGATCAGATAGTGGATGCGCAGCCCATTGCGTGCCGCGAGGCCGAGATAACGGTCGATGAGGTTGATTTCGGGATCGATCAAGGCCGCCGCGCAGGTCTCCGCGCAGCCCACGAGATAGGACTTGCAGCCACCGGCCGAGAGTTGCTCGAAGATCATCGTAGACCCCCGCGATGCGGCTGAGATTCTAGCGAAGGAGTGAGGCAGCGGCGTACCCGACCTTGATCTCGGTCGGTAGGAGTCTCACGACGAGGTGCACGAGGAGGGGGACGAGAACGAGATCGTCGATCAGGCCGGCGAAGGGCACGGCGAAATTGACCGGATCCAGCGCATAGAGCGCGAGCAGCACCGCGACCGGCCAAAGCCAGAAGGGACGGCGGGGATGCCGCAGCGCGAACCAGAGCAGACGCAGATCGCCCGCCACCAGCCGCCAGAGCCGAAGCCATCGGATCATGCTCCATGATGTGAAGGCGCCGCGCCTGGAGTCAAGCGCCGAGCTATCGTCGAGCGTACCGCGTCATGGAGAGGAGATGATCCGATTCCAGGATCGCATCGTCCGTGGTATTACCCATCGAGGCGTACCAGTACACCCGCTCCTCGCGAGCGTAGGGCAGGAGTGTCGCGGGGTCGGTGACGATGCGAGCTTCGGTCGAGACGAAATAGTCCACGAAGAGATTGTTGGGAGGGGCGCCACCTAAGTCATCGAGCACGTGGCTGAGCGCCTTCGGGTCGGGCGTTGCCCGAATCACGATCTCGACGCACTTCCTGTCCGCCGCGCCGGCGATACAGGGCACATCGCGTGTGAAAGCGAAATCGATCCGCTGCTCGATCACGAATTCGGACATCCCGGGAAGAAACATCGGGGCGGAGATCTCATACCACATGCCCTGCTCGAGGGTCGCTCCCACCCACATGGCGGTCTCGAGCTGATAGTTCTGGGCGGCGTCGGCCTCGAGCATCCCGGGTGAGAAATCCACCGCGGTTGTTCCCGCGACATCTGCCACGGCGTCTCGCGCCCCATCACCGACGGGCGCACTGGCGCGAATGAGCTTGTCCGTCCAAGCGGTGAGCCGAGTCGCGAACCCCTTTGCATTCGTCACCCCGACGAACTCTCCCTTGGCACTCACCGTGAAGTTGACCGCGGGAAGCGGGGCGGGAGGGAACACCAGATGGAGCCTCTGTGCGCCCGGCTCAGAGGACCAGACTCCCGGCTGATAGCCCGCCAGGCGGTGCGCATAGGTAACGCTCCAGCCGCCCGCCCGCCTGGCCGCGGTGCGCCGCTCGAAAGCCGCTGCCGCACGGCTGTGTGCGATCTGACCTCCATCGAGTGATACGCGGCTCAACTCAAGCGTAATCCGCGCATCGCTCGCGTGCCAACCGAACCTCAAGGTTGCCCGGCGCTTCGGGAAGCCCGCCATGAGGCGAGCAACCTGGCCGGTACCCGCAGGCTCACCGCGCCAGGTGAGAAGCAGTTTATAGTTCTCCCGCGCGTCCTCCTCGAATCCGTACTCCCGGTCCATCCGCAGAGCCTCCTCGAGGGCCGCAAGGGCCGCCGCGTCCTCGCCCAGCCGACGCAGAGTGTCGGCGGCGTCGAACTGCATGATGACCATCGAGTGGTATTCAAACTGGTTGCGGTAAAGCTTGACCGCGCGGCGCGCCGCCTCGAACGCGGCCAGCAACTCGTCCCGGCGGGCTGCAGCGCTACCGCAGGCCGCGCGGCCGAGATGCTGCTGATACTCGAGGTCCGCCACGAGCGCCCAGCCCTCGGGAAACATGACGTGCGTTTCGGGACTGGCGCCGACGCTACCGAGCTGTTCCTGTGCGAGATTGAGGCGCTGCGCGCACGAGCCCGCGGTTTTGCTCAGAAGAAACCGAGCAAAGGCGAGCTTGGTGCTGAGCACCGCCGGTGAGGCGGGATCCGCCCGCTGCAACCGGGCGATGGCGGCCTCGAAGTCGCTCGCTTGGAGTGGGCGTGCCGGCGCCCGGGGCGTAGGGACCGAGCAGGAGCACGCGAGGAAGCTGACGAGCGCGCCGAGAAGAAGAGGTCGGGCGCTCATCCGTGCTGCACGGACTCTTCAAACGTCAGCGTGCCCTCATCCTGAGCGATTCCCTGAGAGGCTCAGGGCAGTCGTAGGGGCCGAGTACGTGGTTCGAGTTGCTGAGCTGCTCGGGTGTCGGGCTGAGGCAGAACGGTTCGACCACCGCTTGCCCGCACCAGGAGTCCTCGCAGCTCGTATTGTTGTTGACCGGCTTGACGTGATGCTTCATCACGGTCGGACGCTTCGATGGGGGCGGGTGATGGCCCGGACGAACCGGAGCCAGTCGCGCCGCTACGCGCGGAATCCTGGCGAACTGCGCGGCCCTGGCGGCACTGGCGAATCGGGGTGCGAAGTGCTCCGCCCGAGTGGCACTCGCGAATCGAGGCGCGAACTGCGCGGCCCTGGCGGCACTTCCGAATCGCGGCCCCAGCGCCGCAAAGCTCGCTACCGCGTGATCGCCGCGCGGCACGGCCCCAATATGGCTGAAACCGCCCGCTGCAGAGCCCACCATGCCGTAACCGCGTTCGGGAGCGTAGAACCCATGGCTCACTAAGCTTCCGCGAGCGGCGGAACCGGCTCCACCGACATATCCGCCGGCCCTGAAACCGCCTCCGAAGCCGCGTACGCTCATACCGACGCTGCCGCCTCTGAAACCGCCGCCAATCCTGCCCCCTCCGCCGAAGTGCCCACCCCCTGCACCGCCACCACCGCCACCGTGCGCACCACCGCCGCCCGCTGAACCTCCTGAGCCGGCGCTTACGCCGCCTCCGCCCGTGGTTTCACCGGAAGCGTTGGCGAGGGGTGAGGCCGCGAGAGCGGCAATACCGAGGATGGCAGCGAGCGCGATGAGTCGAGTACACATGGCTGGTCTCCCGAAGGACGAGACTGCGCGAGCTACTTGGAGTATAGACCTGCCGCACCCGTGTAACAATGTTTGTCACGCCTCACATTCATTCTCGGCCAACTGCTCCAGTTCGATCCTCTCGAGGCCCCACCCTGTTGTCTCCGGGAGCCATCTGGCAGTTAGGACCAAAGCAATGAAGCCGAACCCGGCGAACAATTCGAACACGGTTCCGGCGCCGGCGGCCCACACGAGCGGAAAGCGCAGCGACACCGGTCCCTGCCATTCAAAGCTGCGACCCTCGAGTCCTACCGCGAGGCCGGTCGGGTGGGTGGTCCCTCCCGTGTTGTAGATGTCGACGGTGGCGTGCGCCTGCGCGCGCGCTCCCGGAGTCAGTGTCTTCGCGGATGCAAAGCTGGCGAAGAGGCACACCGCCGGCCCGACACGCATGCGGTAGGGATCGCCTCGATCACATCGATGCGCCAGCGATTGTCGGCCGGGTGCACGTAGCTGAAGTAAAGCTGCTACCTTGAAATGAATCCCATCCTCGCTCGCCGCCACGACACAACGCCAACCGCGTTCCGTCGCCGGATTGCCGCGCGGGCGCCGCTGACGATAGGTCATGAGGAACCGGTGCCGGCCCCCGGGCTCTGCGGCTGCATGATGACAGTCGACCGCTCGGGATCGAAGGCGGCGCGCCAAAGATCCGATGGAGTGAGGAGGAGAATGCCAATCGGCTCACGCAGAGGCGGCTTCAGGCTCAACGCGGCAGCGCTTGCTCGCAAAAGCGACGGATCCGCGCGCACGCTCGATCGATCGTCGCATCCTCGGTCGCGAAGCAGATGCGCACGAAGCGGCTGGTCCGCTTGCCGAATGCCGCCCCGTCCATCACCGAAACGCGCTCGCGCTCGTAGAGCGCGCGCATGAATTCCGATCCCGAGAGCCCGGTGTCCGAGACATCGACCAACATGAACATGCCGGCATCCGGCACCGTGGGTCGGATGCCCGGAATGCCTTCGAGGCCCGCCAACATCCGCTCGCGCTGGGTGGCACAGAACTCGCGAATCCGCTGCTCGGCTTGCGGCGCCACGGCTAGTGCCGTGATGACGGCCTCCTGTATGAATCCCGGCAAGCCGAACAGCATGCACATGACGAGCGCCTGCGCATGCGCGGCGAGCTCGCGTGGCCCGACCAGCCATCCGGCGCGCAGCCCTGGCAAGCCGTGCGACTTCGAGAGGCTGCTCAAGGTCACCACGCGCTCGGGGAGCGTTGCGGCAAGGCTCGGAATGCGCCCGCCCGGGGCCAGTCCCGCATAGACCTCATCCGAGATCAGCCACAGATCATGCCGGCGGGCGATCGCCGCGATGGCGTCCAACTCGTCCTGATTGATGATCACGCCGCTCGGATTGGCGGGAGTGGCCCAGAAGATGGCGCGGGTGCGAGCGGTGATGCGGGACTCGAGCTCGCCGATGTCCGGACGAAACCCCGCGCCGGTCGGCGCCCTGATCATTCGCGCGCCCGACACCTCGATCGTCGCCGGATAGGTCGCATACATGGGATCAAAGGTGATGACCTCATCACCAGGTCCGGCGACGCACATCGAAGCCACGAAGAGCGCATTCTGCACACCCGCGAGGTACACGACGTTCTCACCCGAGACGATCTGTCCGGTGCGCGCGCTATGTGCGCTGGCGATCGCCTCCAGGAGTGCCGGGCGACCGGATGCCGGAGTGTAGTGGATATCACCGGCGCGCAACCCTTCGATGACCCGCTCGATGACTGCGGCAGGCGGCTCGAGATCAGGATCGCCCACACTCAGCAGGATGACGTCCTCGCCGCGGCCGCGCGCGGCGAGCGCGTGATAATGCGTGACCCAGGCATCGGCGCCATCACGGCTGATACGCTCGACGAGCGAAGAGAATCTCATGGCTTCTGAACTATGCATTCTTTTATTCGGGTGTCGTAACTGCTCACCCCCGTCCGCTCCCGCTGCTGTGAACGGGCGCTTGACAACGTAGCGATTTGATCCTACGCTGCCGCCCATCTTCTGCTGGGTATGGGTTAGGCGACGGTGGGAGCATATTTC
>JBOIAQ010000031.1:0-41200 GCA_050739115.1 Steroidobacteraceae bacterium
CTTGTCGAAAGCTTTATCGCTTCCCGATGGATCAAAAACCGACATCGAAGTAGCTTACCCCGATCATCTGACTCCAGAGACGAAACTACCGTCTCAAGATGTGTGGAATAGACAGGTCATCAGCTCTTGCAGCGTTTTTAAGAGGGGAACCCCATCCCCTGCACGGACAGCAAATACACTAGCCTCACACATTGAGAACGTCAACGAGATTCGCGGGTTGACCCGCCTCAGAGCCTGAATTAAGCTCATCTTCAGCCCACCGGGGATGGAGTCCCCCGCCAACGGTTTGGTTACCTGATGACTCCTGACGCCGCGCTGTGGTGCGCGGGGGAAGGAGTTTTTTTATGAACGGTACAGTGCCGTCGCAAAGGGCCCCTGCGGCCACGCGCCTGCGACTCCGAGCCGCGATTGCGGTCCCTCCCTCCTACCGCCTGCAAAGCGGTGCCGCGGTATTCGCCCCACATTCCCTTCGATCCGCGCCGGGGCATCACCTCATCAGGCGGAGCGACCCCGCGATGCGCGTGATGACGGACTTCGCTGAAAGCCCGGCTTTTACCATCGGCGCCGACTGTGGGCTTGACGACGCCTTGGATGAGATGTTCCGCCGCGGCGTGAGGGCCCTCATTGTCCTCGGCGAAGACGACACGGTGGTCGGCCTCGTCACTTCCTACGACCTTCAAGGTGAGCGGACCCAACGGTATCTCGAGGGCCCACCCGCCCGCCGGCGTGAGGAAGTATCCGTTCGCGAGATCCTGACTCCTTGCGGAGAGTGGACCACCATCGCCTGGCACCGGCTCCAGTCCACGCGCATCGACCATGTGCTCGATATCTTCCGCAGCACCGGCTCCCCCTATCTCTTCGTGCTCGAGGCGAGCAATGAGTCGACCCCGGGGCTGCTCAGAGGAATCATCTCTCGAACCCGGCTCGAGCGGCAGCTCGGAGAGTTGCCATGAGCAACACGCTTGCATCCGAGTGCGGACTCCCCCCGCAATCGACGGCCTCTCCCGATTTGCGGCGAGTCGAGATCGAGGCTTGCTTGCGGGCTGCGGCCGACCTCCCCGGAATCGATACCGCAACATGCCAGTGGCTCTCGCAGAAGCTCTCGGAGCAGGTCTTCAATCTCGTTGCCGCAGGGCAGTTCAAGCGAGGCAAGAGCACCGTCATCAACGCCCTTCTCGGCGAGCCTCTGGTGCCTGCCGGAGTCGTGCCGCTCACCTCGGTCATCACGGTCATTCAGTCGGGCCGAGTGCCCGCAGCGTATGCTGCACTGCGCTATGGAGAGAAACGTCCGATCGAGATCACCGAGCTTGCTGAATACGTCACCGAGCGCGGTAACCCAGGCAACATGAAGTCTGTCGAGCGTGTCGTGATCGAGCACCCCTCGCCCTGGCTCGCGGACGGCGTGAGGCTTGTCGACACGCCAGGGATTGCTTCGGTGTACGAGCACAACACGGACGAGACCCGCAGGTATCTTCCTCAGGCCGATGCGGTGCTCTTCATCGCCTCGGTCGACCAGCCGGTCAGCCGCGCGGAGCTCGACTTCCTACGCGACATCCGCCGCTATGCAGGGAAGATCTTCTGCCTGCTCAACAAGACGGACTATCTCCGCCCGGATGAGCTCAACGAGTCACTCGCGTTCTCCGTGCATGCGGTCCGCGAGGCATTGGGGAGCGATGACGTGCCGGTCTTTCCAGTGTCGGCGAGGCTCGCCCTGGAAGCCAAAATGGGCAACGACGCCGAATCTCTCTCCCGCAGCGGCTTTCCGGAATTCGAGCGCGCGTTGCGCAACTTCATGGCGCAGGAGAAGACTGACTCTTGGCTGCGCTCCCTCGGCCGGGGTCTCGAGCGGCTGCTCACGCAAGCGCGCTTTGCGCTCGATCTCGAGTCGAAGGCGCTGATCGAGCCTCTCGATCACATCGAAGCGAACCTCGCCCTCTTTCGAGAGGAGAAGGAGCGCGCCGAGCGAGCCAGAGCGGACTACAGCGTACTCCTCGAGGCGGATGCTCGGGCGCTCCTCAAACAGAACATCGAACCTAAGCTCGAGCAGTTCAAGCGCGCCCAGAAGGCCGAGATCCGCGCGGCGATCGACCGCTGGGTCGGGGAGCTGGCCGGGCTACCGTCCCGCAAACTGCAGGCGGCGCTCGCGGAGCGCAAGATTGCCGCGATACGCGCCGCCTACGATGACTGGCTCGCGCAGGAAGATGTCGAGATCTCGCATGCCTTCCAGCGGCTTTGCGCCCGCTTCTGGGCGAGCTTGCAGCAGAGCGTGGACGAGCTCATGCGCCGCTCGAGTGAGCTCTTCTGCATCGATTTCGATCGCGCGGATACCGAGCCGCGCTGGAGTGCCGAATCGGGCCTTTACTACAAATTCTGGTACGAGCCCACGAGCCTCAAGATTCTCTCGACGTCCGCGGTATTGATGCTGCCGCGGCTGATCGCCGCGCCGCTCATTGCCAAGCGAGCTAAGACAACAGCCGTTGAGCTCATCGAGGTGCAGGCGGGCAGGATCCGCCACGATCTCGATGAGCGGCTGAAGAAGAGCGTGCAGGACGCGCAGCGACAAATGCTGCGTCAGATCGACGCCACGGTCGCCGGTATCGAGGGTGCCATCGAGGGTGGCGTCGCTCTTCGCGGGCGCAGCGCCGAGCAGGTCGCCGCAAGGGGCACGCAACTCGAATCGGCGCGGCGAGAGATCGCGGCTCTCCTCACCCGGCTCCACCGGATCATGACGATTCTCTCCCCAGATGATAAGTCTCGTTGAGGCCGATGATCCGCGCGCCATAGCCGAGCATATCAGCCTCGCTGATCGAGCACGGTGCGGGCGAGAGCCGCCAGTAAGCCGAGACAGGCTGGTCGAGCAGCTGCAGCAGCAGCGCCCGAATGAGACTATCGTGGCTCACGAGGACCACGGTCTCGACCGGATGGCGCTCGAGCGCCATGCGTACGACGTTCGCGGCGCGGGCGAGCAGGTCCTGAAGCGACTCGCCCTCGGGGAACCTCACCAGATGCGGCGCCGTCAGCCAGCGGTCGAAGAGCTCAGGCCACCTGGCGCGCACCTCGGTATGCAGGTGCCACTGCCAGCTGCCGTAGTCGAGGTCGTTCAGATCCTCCTCCACGACCAACTCGGCGTCGCAAGCTCCGGCAATCTCCGAGGCGGTCTGGATGCAGCGCTGCAGCGGGCTCGTGTAGATCATCGCGGGATGCCAGCGCGATGCGATGCAGCGGGCCGTCGCCGCCGCCTGCTGCCGCCCCTCCGGAGTCAGCGCAACGTCCGTCCGGCCTCTGAAGCGCTCCGGTTGAATACCTTCGACATGCCCGTGACGCACGAGAAGCAACTTGACCATTCTTCTAGCCTCCCGAAGCATTCGGATTGGGAAGTCCTTCTTGGTGTTCGCTCGACCCGTAGACAGGAACCGTGCTGCTCCACTGCCCTACTCCAGGAGCTGCGCCAGGTAATCCGGTGCCGGATAGTGAAAAGCCACGGGCCCCTCAGGCAGCCCGTTAATGAACTGCCGTACGACCTCGGAACTATTCCCGCGCAGCTCCGCCGGCCGGCCGGAAGCCGCGATGACTCCATTCGCGAGAATACAACTCATGTCCGCGATCGCCTCGACTTCGGCGACATCGTGCGACACGACCACCGTGGTCATGCCGAGACCCTCATTGAGGCCTTTCAGGAGACGCAGCACTACGCCAGTGGAGATGGGATCGAGGCCGACGAACGGCTCATCGCAAAGCAATATGCGTGGCTCGAGCGCCATCGCGCGCGCGAGTGCCACCCGGCGCGCCATCCCGCCCGAAAGCTCGGCTGGCATGAGCCGGGCAGCGCCGCGCAATCCCACGGCGTGCAGCTTCATCAGCACGACGGTTCGGAGCAACCCCTCCGGCAAATCCGTGTGCTGCCGCAGCGGAAACGCAACGTTTTCGAACGCGTCGAGATCGGTAAAGAGCGCTCCCTCCTGGAACAGCACTCCCATGTTGAGCCGCATTCGATAAAGATCACGCGCTCGGAATTGCGCGACATCTTCACCATCCACCAGGATCTCGCCACGCTCGGGCCTCACCTGCCCCGTGATGAGCCGCAAGAGTGTCGTCTTGCCCGTGCCACTCGGGCCCATGATGGCCGTGATGCGGCCGCGAGCCACCGCCAAGTTGAGCCCATGGAAGATGCGCCGCCCGCCCACGACGCATTCGACGTTCTTGAGGACGATACTCGAGGTTTCGGTGGCTTGTCCGCCTGCTGTGAGCATAACCTACCCATCGCACAGATGAAGACATCTTCACCGTGCGCACCAAAGGACGCGGCAGGAGTCATCAGCTTTGCAGGCAGTTGCGGGGGGACTCCATCCCCAACTGCAGTCTACGAGCCGCGGCGAAGGCCGTCAATGTGACAGGGCCAGGGCCTTTTTACGAGGCGCGAGGGTCTTGTGTGATACACGATCAATCACCCGGAGCGCTACGCGAGTACGAAGCGGCGAAGTTCGAGTTGGCCGAAGTCCTGCGAGTCATTTCAAGCCAACGCGCGGCGACCCGCGGTTCCGCTCAGACTCCATTCGGCAGAGATGAGATCGGCGATCTTTTCACCCGACTCGCCGAAGACCGGTTCGTCCTGCTCGTGGCCGGCCGCTTCAGTCGCGGCAAGACCTCGCTCATGAACGCGATCCTGGGCTTGGATCGGCTGCCGACCGGCATCCTCCCGCTCACCTCCGTCATAACGAGCGTCGTCTACGGCAGGCCCGAGCGGGTACAACTCGAGCGCGAACAGGGTGGCCTCCCCATCGACATTCCGATGGAAGCGCTCGCCGACTACATCACGGAGCGCGGCAATCCGGGCAACGCGCGCCGAATTCGTATCGCGCACGTGGCGCTGCCCGTGGAGATTCTGCGCCGCGGCTTCCATTTCGTCGACAGCCCGGGGCTGGGTTCCGCCATTCGGGAGAACAGCCGAACGACCGAGTCATACTTTCCGGAAGCGGACGCGGTGATCGTTGTCTCGGGCTTTGATGGTCCGCTCACGGATGATGAGGTGCGGGCGCTGCGCACATTCGCCGAAACCGGCCGGCCCATCTTTCTCGTACTGAACAAGCAGGATCTCGTGCCGCCGGCCGAGCGTGCACAGGTACTGGCGTTCGCCCGCGAGCGTCTCGAGCAGATCGTCTCCTCAGGGCGGTTGTGGATCTTCTCGACATCGGCACGCGACGGGCTCACGGCGAGCCTCGCGAGCGAGGATGCGGCGTTGGCGGCGAGCGGCGTGGGCGGGCTGCGCACCGAGCTGATCCGGTTTCTGCTCGAGGACAAGCAGCGGCTTTTCATCGCCGGTCTCTGCGACCGAATCGCCAGCTTGATCGATCGCGAAGGCTCGACGGGTGACGGTGCGCTGCAGCTTCGCCTTGCCCAACTGCGTGAGCGGTGGCACGGAAGTGCGGATGCCGCGCAGCCGCCGCCCCCCTCCATTCGGGATGCCAGGATGGAAGAGTGTCTCCTCTGCGCCCGCGTCCACAGTGCGCTCTATGAATTCCTCCGCAAGTACCAGCACCACTTGGCAACCAATGCTGAGACACGCGAAAGCCTCGCCGCCGCGCGAGGGCTCTGCGAACCGCATCTGCGACTCTACGCCTCGATGGCGGCCGACAGGGATATCTGCCTGGCCTTGACACCGCTCATGAACCGAGCGGCCGGCACACTCGCAGCGGCCGCGGCCGAAAGCGACGGCTATGGAGCCTCGCTCGGCGCCGCAGAGCCCTTGTTCATGCCGAGCTGTGAGCTCTGTTCCATCCAGCGCAGCGTCGAGCTTCGAGTGACTGAAGGCCTCCTGAGAGGCGTGCCCGCCGTGGCGGCGCTGCCCACCGTGTGCCTGCCGCATCTACGGTGGCTCACCGGATATGTGTCGGAAGCTTCCTCCAGCGGGCAAGTGCCGAGTTCATCCCGAGACCTGATCGGCGCGTTGCTGCGCCGGCAAGGGGCGGCGGCCGAGCGGCTCGCCGAGGACATGCAGCGCTACGTGCTCAAACGAGACGGAATTCGCAGAGCCCTGCTCACTGAGGAAGAGGAGCGAGCGGCACAGCGGGCACTGGCCTTCCTGGCCGGTGCTCGCCAAGTGTCCGTGCGCGGCTGACTCGCTCGGTGCAACGGCTCCCAACGGTCCGTGCTCAGGTGGCCGAATTCGATGCGCCCCCCGCGCCCGGTGGTCGAGGGGCTCTCGCGCCACGCCGGTTCGCGGGGGGGTGTGCGAAGAGGTGGCGTCGGTCGCGAGAGTTCCTCGAGACGAGCGGCTATTCCATGCCTAAATCCGCTCGCACGCTACTTCTCCACAGCAACCGGGCGATTATGAGCCGCTGCGCGGCCGTCCTCATTGGGCTGCCAACCGCGACCATGCCCGATGATCTCAACGGCGGAAGTGATGGCCGCGAGAATCGAGGTGATAAGTCCCAGGTAGCCGCCCGCGAGAGTGAACCCGTGGATCCCCGTCCACGCGCCGATGGCGAGCGCGAGCAATGTCAGCCACAGGCCGAGCAAAAACAGCATCCGCTGCAGCTCCGCTTTGAATGAGCCCAACCACACCCAGGCGAAAAAGAGCGTCCACACGAAAAAGTACCAGCCACCATAGCTACCCGGTTCGGCTGCGCCGCCCTGCGCGCCCGCCATGCCGTAAAGATGAGCACTCCAGAAAAGCCCGGCACCGCCGAAGAAAATGATGCAGTCCAGGGTACGCCCGTGCACGAAGGCGAGAATGCCCATGATCACCAATAGGATCGCCAGGGTCGTGATGGTGGCGAGACCGTGGGCGTAGACCTTCTCGAACCATCCGGCTGTCGGCATGGAGATCATCCAGCCGGCCAAGGCCAAACACATAAATCCGATAGTTGCCGTCGACACCGATCTGTTGTTCATGATGGAGCCCCTTAGGTGGTTGCGTCTCGATTGATGCGGATGATTGCCCTGCCGCGCGGCAGAACGTCCGTCTTCCCTGCGACGCCCATCGCTTGGGCAGAGCGCCAAAATACAGGCGTCGGGTGACCGGTAGGATTCGTGTGGCGTACGGGGCGCTTAGAGGCGATCGCGCTCAACCGTAACAGCACTATTGATGGCTTTCGGTCGGTGATCGCAGGCGAAATCGCGAGAGAGCCGATGTTCATAGACTGTCGCACACCCGTCGCGAGGCGGGTAACAGCTCCCGCTTTGCGCAATGACGCACACGGCAGGAGTCATCAGCTTTGAAGGCAGTTCGGGGGGGACCCCATCCGCGTCATTGGCAAGATTACGGGAGCTGGACAGGCTCGTCAACTTTCGGCACGGTGAAGCATCTTGTCGACACCGAGTTATCTGCGTATAGTCGTTCACCGGGAGATGGCACTCTCCCTGTAACCGCCCTCGGCTGATGGTGCCTACCAATCCTGGTCCCGCAAGAGCGAGAAGATTGGCGGCAACGATGACGAGCTGGACTCAGCCCAGCCCGCATGACAGGGCTTGGGCGCGGCGGCGCCCGCACCCCGTACCTTCCCCGTTATCCGCATCTTCGCGTGACTCGTTCAGTGCGCGCGTACTGGCGTGTGCGCTACCTACTTTGCGCGCTCACACTTTTACCGGAGAGTTAGATGACCGAGACAGAAAAACTGCCTAACCTGCGAACATCGCCTCAGGTGTTGATGCATTTTGGGATGCGCTCCTCAGCGGCCGGCACGGCTTCACGGCGATTCCGCATTCTGCCGGTCTTCCCGCCAGCGGCTACTGGGCCGCCGTGCCGATGCCTATCTCACTCCACTCAACCTGCCGCCTGAGTACTTTCATTGGGAGATGGCCTCCTCCCCTGACAAACCGCCTCGTGGCTGATGACGCCTACACCGCACCGAAGTCTCAGGCGATGATGTACCGACGCATCGGCTCCTCTCGCAGCCGTTGTGCCTTCGGGTACGTCGCGCCCTGGAAGTCCGTGATCCGTCGAACCTGTCTTGTGAGGAGTGGCGTCCATGCGCGCGAAGACCCCTGAGCAACCTGACCAGCAGCAAGTTGCTATCTCGATCGGCACCGCCGGTGGCGGTGAGAGCGAGATCGCTTCAACTGCCCCTAACGCACAACTTGTCCCTTTGCGCCGAAGTTCCAGCTGGCAGACCAGGTCCTCGAGAGGACCCAAGCGGACGATCGAACAGTGGCTGTCCGAGTGCCAGGTGAAAATCAACGGCGGTGGACCGTGTGATCCGCGCGTGCTCAACGACGACTTTTATGCGCGAGTGCTCGTCCAGGGATCGCTGGGACTCGGCGAGACCTATATGGACGGCTGGTGGACGGTCGAAGACTTGGACGGCCTGATCTATCGGCTACTGATGGCGAGGCTCGATGAGCGGGTCTGGACCTACCGTGATCTCGCCGCGTACTGCTCGGCGGTATTGTTCAATCTACAGCGCCGCTCCCGAGCGTTCCAGGTCGCAGAGCGGCACTACGACCTCGGTAACGACTTGTACAAGTGCATGCTGGATCGGCGGATGATCTATAGCTGCGGCTACTGGCACTCAGCCACGACGCTCGAGGCCGCGCAAGACGCCAAGCTCGAACTCATCTTTAGCAAGCTCGGCCTGCAACACGGGCAACGTGTGCTGGACGTCGGCTGCGGTTGGGGCGGTGCACTCCGGCTCGCCGCCGAGCGTTACCAAGTCTCCGGTGTCGGTATCACGGTATCTCAGAATCAGGTGACCTATGCGCGCGAGAGCTGCGAGGGTCTGCCCATCACCATACTACTTCAGGACTATCGCGACCTATCTGGCGCTTTCGATCACGCTTACTCCATCGGCATGTTCGAGCACGTTGGGGTAAAGAATTACCGCATCTATATGGAAACCTTGCGCCGCGCGCTGCGGCCCGACGGTCGGTTTCTGTTGCATACGATCGGGACCATGCAATCGACGAACCGCACCGATCCCTGGATCGAGAAATACATCTTTCCGAACTCCATGCTCCCTTCACAACGTCAAATCGTCGATGCTATCGATGGATTATTCGTCATCGAAGGATGGCAACGACTGGGCACGCACTACGACCGCACCCTGCTCGCATGGCGCGCGAACTTCGAAAAGCGCTGGCCGCAATTGCATACTGGTCGTGATGCACGCTTCTTCAGGATGTGGCGTTTCTATCTGAGCGTCAGCGCTGCCTCGTTCCGTGCTCGCAAAAACGATGTCTGGCAGATATTGCTCGCCCCGGTGGGCAGAGGTGGTCGCGACCCATGACCCACGTCATCCTGATTCGACACGGTGCCCGAACGTTTTCGCGGTAGGGTTATGCAAGGAACCTTTCTCAGATTCTACGTGCACGAGGACCACCGTCATCATAGGCAACTCGTCTGGGAATGGCTCCTCGAGCAGGGCAATAAGCTCAGTATTCGCGGTGGCTCCGCCTTCAAGGCGATGGCCGGTTCGGTCGGCACCATATGCTGCACGAAGCGTGCTTCTTCGAGCTTGCCGGCACACTCACCGTGGAGGTGGAGTTCATCGTGACGCAGGAGGAGGCCCGAAAGCTCCTCGACCTGTTACATCGAGAAAAGGGACGCCTGTTTTATGCGTATACCCCTGCACTTCTCGGCGTCATCAATCCTGATACCGCCGATCCGCCATCAGTGGGCGAATGCTTTGACTCCAGTAAGTCAGTAGCATGTCAGCAGCCCCGCCAACGAGTCTGATCTCGAGATGCAGCGATGCAGTGACGCGCGCAGCGGCCTACATCCGCACCCGCCAATCGCCCTCGGGCGGGTTCTGCTTCTACCGCTATGGCGGCATCGATGAGCCAAACCTGGGAGATACCTATTACTCCGTCGCCGCTTTGAGGCTCTTCGGTATCGAGGTCCCGAACGCGCGCAAGACGGCCGAGTTCGTGTCTCAAGCACGGATCTTTGGTCTCACATACCTTTACTTCTGCTCCTTCACGCTCGATCACCTTGGTCTCGCCTCCCGGATCAGCGAAGAGAAGCTCGCGGCCATCCGAAACCTCTCGATTACCGTACCCGAGGCAGGGCGCTCCGTAGACACGAGTGGTTGGCTCGAGAGCGTCCGTAAGACGATCCGGCTCCAGCAGCGATTCGCCCCGACGTCCCTCGGCAGCGCGGCGCGGCGCGACAAGGAAAACCCCGGATCAGGCGCATCGGATGACGGATCGGAGAGTCGCTACGCGCAAGTTTCCGGGTTCGTGGCTGACCTCATGAAGCGCGGGGGCTTCGGTGTTCGCAGCAATCTCTGGGACTCGTGTGTCGTCCTCAGCGTCGGCTCGCTCTTAGGGCTTCGCCCACCCGAGGAAATGGCCGCGTTCATCGAAGCGCTCCAGCAGCCCCCGGTCGGATTTCTCATGACGCCGCATTCGGCGGTGACGAGCCTCGATGTGGCCTACGCGGGCGCCCGCTGCTGCGAAATTCTCGCTCTTGCCGTCCGGCACAGCCAAGAAGTCATTGATTTCACGCTCAGCTGCCAGACTACCAACGGCGGCTTTGCTCACGCTTCGATGGCACTGCCCAACCTCGAATTCACTTACCGCGGGCTTCAGACGCTGGCGCTCCTGGTGCCGGAATTGATGCAGCGCCCGAACGCGGAATCACGGCGCTAAGTTCCTCATTAGATCAACCGTTTGAGATGAGATGCTGACACGATTCGATCCATCAACTCGATTCGCGCCATGAAGATCCTCGATTCCCGTGGCATGCCGACACTACGGACTTTTGTGCAACTGGACGACGGTACCGTTGCGGCCGCGTCCGTGCCCTCAGGGGCCTCGACCGGAGAGCGCGAGGCGCTCGAGCTCCGCGACACCACGAGCATGCGCCGCACGGCCAAATCTTGCCTCCGCGCAAGCCATTGGCTACGCTACCGGGCAAGGAGATGGCTTCCTCCTAGAACCGCCGCAAGGCTGATGACGCCTACCGCGCTCGTCGGATCCGACGAACGGGGTGGGTGGTGAGCTACGCACACCCTCCTCGACCGTCCCGGCTCCGCGTGGGCTGCGCGGCTTATCTAGCTCGGAGGTGGCGACGATGGCATCCTGCTTCGCGTGTGGCCCTAGGTCCTCAGGATGAGGCGCGACCATGCCGCCACGCATTCTCGCCAATGGGTTGCAGGTGCTGGTGGTGCTGTTCCTCTTGCGGCTCGCAGCCCTACCGCGATCTCTGGAAGCCCTTCCACAAGGACCGGGTGGTCTCCGACCGCAGCCCTCGGCGTGTGGCCTTCCTCAGCATTGCCGCACTGCAATTGCGGCAGGGAGGCGCCGCAGTGATCGTATCGGACGAGTCATCGAGAACGCGCAAAGCACTCGCCGCGGCGGACGCCGATGACCCGGCGCTCCTCGAGAGCCCGTATCGACGCGCTGTATTCAGGGGTCATGTGTTGCACGCTGCTCGGCGTACCCGTGCGCTACAAGCGCGATGTCCTCGCGCTCGCATTGGCGTGCCGGACGCCAGCAGGCGGTTTTGCGCCGCGCCCGTCGCGCTATCGTTCGAACGGCGTGCCACTCGAAACACACATCGTCCGGATGTGCTCTGTCGCATCCGCGGCAGACACAGCTGCGGTGAAGACAAAACCAAACACTGCATTTTTCGTGCGCGACCTGATGTTATCGCACCGAGAGCGGGGTATACTTCGTATGATGCTTGGCATCGTCGGTTTGCGTCTGTTCGGTACGCTGGGTATGAGTCTTCTCGGCGTTTTTGTGTGCAAAACGTTGTGAAGGCATGGACATGACCACCCGCACCCAAGGCTCGCGCCTGCATTTCTGCGTGCACGAGAATCGCCGCCATCACGGCATCCTGCTTTATGAACTGTTGCAGCTAGCCGACGCGGGAAAGCTCGTCATTTTCTACGCTGAACTGCCCATTGAGTTCGGCGTCACCGGCAACGATGGTTGAGCACATGTCACCGATCGTGCGCTACCTGGTCATCAACCTCATCCAGATCGCGTTTCTGCTGGTGTTCGCGCCGCTGATCGAAGGTGTGCTCGAACGCTTCGAGGAGATCATCCAAGGCAAGCATGGTCCGAGCATTTTCCAGCCCTACCGCGACATCTGGAAGCTGTTCGGCAAGGACGAAGTCGTTTCCGAAGAAAGCACCTGGCTGTTCCGATTCGCGCCGCTGATCCAGTTCGTGATGCCGATTTTCGTGGTGACGTTGATTCCGGCGCTCACGACTTATCCGCTGTTCTTCGCCTTTGCGGGCGACATGATCGCCGTGGGCTTTCTGTTCGCGGCCAGTGGGTTCTTCGTGGTGCTGGCGGCGGTGGATACTGCCAACGCGTACGGCGCGGTGGGCGCCAGCCGCACGCGCATGGTGGGGTTCCTGGCCGAGCCGGTGTTCATGCTGGTGTTTTTCGCGCTGTCCTACGTGGCGGACGCGACCATCCCCTACGAGGTGAATGCAAGCTGGGCGGCTTCGTGGGCGGCGATGTTGCAGCCTGCGCACTTGCTGGTGATCGTGGCCTTCCTGATGCTGGTGCTCGCTGACGAAGGCCGGCTGCCCGTGGACAATGCGTCTGGAAAAGCCGAGACCGCGATGATCGGCCACTCGAAGAATCTCGAGTATTCGGGCACCGGCGCGGCGCTCATGAAGTGGGGCGGCACGATGAAGTTCATGGCGGTGCTGATCGTGTTCCTCAATGTCGTGATCACGCCGTGGGGCCTGGCCGCCACCCCTCATTGGGGCGATGTCTTTTGGGCCATCCCCAAGGTGCTCGGCAAGATGTTCCTGTTCCTCGCGGTGCTCGCCGTGATCGAAACCACGCTCGCCAAGCTTCGGCTGTTTCGCATCAGCGAATTCCTGGCGTCCGCATTGGTGATCGCGCTGTTTGCAATGGGCGTGCGACTGGTGGGGATCGGCTGATGACAACCGCACTCGCGATCAACGGATTCATCGCCGCGCTGTTCGTGATATTCGGCCTGGCCGCGATCGTCACCCGGCAGATGCTGGGCACGCTGTATCTGTTCATGCTGCACGCGACCGCGCTGACCGCCTCGGCGGTGCTGATCGGCGTGGCGCTCGGCAGTCCGCATCTGTTCTGGGTGGCGGCGATCACCTTCAGCACCAAGGTCGTCGCCGTGCCGCTGGTGCTGCGCTGGTCGGCAGGCAGCGAGATTTACGAGCGCCGCGAAGTGGATCAGGTCCTGACCATCCCGGTGTCGGTGCTGGTGGCTGCCGTGTTGGTGCTGGTCGCCTGGATCGCCGCCGCTCCGCTGGTGCACGCCATCCCGGACCGGCCGTTCGCCGCGATGAACCTTCCGACCGGTCTGATAGCTGTGTTCTTCGGCGCCTTCACCGTCGCGGTGCGGCGGGAGGCCGTGGCACAGCTGATGGGCATCCTGATCATGGAAAGCGGCGCGTTCTTCGCATCCATCTCCATCGTCAACGAGCTGTCGGTCATCGCAGAAATTGCGGCGGCGGTGGACGTGCCGATTGCGGCACTGGTGATCGGCCTGCTCATCCGCAACATCCACCGGACGACCGGCATGACCCGTGTCGGCCTGCTGGCGGACTTGAAGGAGCTGCAATGATGCTGGCGTGGATCCTCATCATCCCCGCGATTGCAGCGCTGGTCGCCGTGGTGAGCCGGCGTGCCGCTTCATGGGTAACACTGGCTGCCACGGTCGCCGTGCTGGTACTTTCCGCGCGGGCCGCGCTGCAGGTCAACCATGCGGGTTTGCTCGAGGGAGCCTCGGGCGGACTGTCGCTCGACGCATTTTCCGCGTTGTACCTGCTGCTGATCGCCTTCGTGGGCGTCACGGCCGCGCTGTATTCCATCGGCTACCTGCACGCGCACTATGCGGAGCATGAAGGCGCGCCGCCGCCCCGTTACCGCGCCTACTGGCCGCTTTACAACCTGTTTCTGATCTCGATGCTGGCAGTGCCGCTGGTGTCGAACCTCGCGGTCATCTGGATCGCCATCGAGCTCACCACCATCTTCTCGGCGTTCCTGGTGGCCTACGACGATCGCACCGCCGCGCTCGAAGCGGCCTGGAAATACGTCGCGCTCACCAGCGTGGGCGCCATGATCGCGTTGTTCGGCGTGCTGGTGTTGTACTACGGGATTCACCGCACCGGTCAACCGGTCAGCTGGGCCGGATTGGTCGCGGCGGCGCCGCAGATTCCGCCAGCGGTGTTGCTGGTCAGTTTCGCGCTGTGGTTGGTCGGGTTCGGCACCAAGACGGGACTGGTGCCGTTGCATACCTGGCTCCCGGACGCGCACAGCCAGGCGCCGGCGTCGATCTGCGCGCTGCTTTCGGGCGTCGAAACGAGCGGCGCGCTCTATATGTTGCTCAGGATTCATCCGGCGCTGCTCCGCAACCCCGGGATACCCGATCCCGAAAACTGGTATCTCGTGGCGGGGCTGTTGAGCGTGGCTGTGGCGGCTTTCCTGCTGCTGCAGGTACATGATTTCAAGCGCCTGTTCGCGTATTCCACGATCGAACACATGGGTGTAATCCTCGCCGCCTGCGGACTGGGCGCAGCCGCGGATCAGCTCGGGACCGTGTATCAGTTTTTCGCGCACGCGTTCACCAAGTCGTTTTGTTTCTATGCGGCGGGCATCGCCACCATCGTGTTCGGCACCCAGGAGATCAAGGCGGTGCGCGGCCTGATCAGCCGTAACCCGTTGGCCGGCTGGGCACTGCTGCTGGGTTCGCTGGCGATCGCAGGGGCGCCGCCGTTCGCGATCTTCATATCGGAATTCAAGATCCTGTCCGTCGGGTTTGGCGCCGGCGAGTATGCCGCCACCAGCATCCTCACGGCGTTGCTGGTACTGGCCTTCATCGCGATCCTTTACCAGGTGGGGCGGATCGTGTTCGGTGAGCCTGAGGATGCTCCGCGTACACGACTGCCGGCGACGAGCGTCGCGGCGCTCGCGATCGGGTTCGTACCGATGCTCGTGTTTGGGTTTTACCTGCCGCCGCCGCTCCACGTGCTGATTGATCACGCCGCTGCGCTTCTGGGAGGTGCGCCGTGAGCGCGCGCCCCGAATGGCTCGCCCGGCTTCGGGATTTGAGCGGCGGTGCACCCGTCGAGGACACGGGTGACTGGATCGAGGTGCGGCCTGCGCCCGAGTCGCTGCCGGACTTGGCCGCCGCCTCACTGGTCGCGGCATGCGGCTGCGAATTTGCCACGCTGGTCGTGGAGTCAGACGCAACTCCCGGCGACTGGGTCCTCCGTTATTTTTTCTATCACCCGCAAGATGGGACGATCGTTGTCATCCGGGTACACGCGTCGGCGGACACGGCGTTGCCCACCATCAGCGACCGCGTGCATGCGGCCGACTGGCACGAACGCGAGGCGGAGGACCTCTTCGGCATCCGTTTCGCCGATCACCCGTTTCTCGGTGATTTCGTGCTGCACGACGCCGTGTGGCCTGAAGATGTGACGCCCATGCGGCAGGACTTCGACCCCCGCCAGCGCGTGGTGAAGCCGGGCATCGGCACGGACTGGCAACCACGCCGGGTGTTGCATCAGGATGGAGCGATCGTGTTCCCGGTTGGGCCGATCTGGGCCGACTACAACGAAGCGGGATTGTGGTTGCTGGAAACCCCGGGCGAACAGATCTACGAAGCCCAGACGCGCCTGTTCTACAAATACCGCGGCGTCGAAAAGATCGCCGAAGGCCAGATGCCGGATCGAGGCCTCCTGCTGGCCGAACGTTTCAGTGGCAGCTCGGCCTTCGCCCACGCCTTCGCGTATTGCCAGGCACTGGAGAAAATCGCGCACTGCGCGGTGCCGCCACGGGCACGCATGCTGCGCACGGTGTTCGCCGAGCTGGAACGGATCCGCTACCACGCGGCGACCATCGCGGAGCTTGCGGGCTCGACATCGCTTGCGGTAGGCAAGTCGATGTCCCAGGAAATCCAGGAGCGCATGCTGCGACTGACGGGGCAGGTCTGCGGGCACCGTTACCTCTTCGGGTTGTGTGCGCCCGGCGGGCTCGCGTGGGATCCCGGCGCCTCGGCGCTCGCAACCCTGCGCGACGGCATCACCCACGCGGCCAGAGAGTTCGTCAGGCTCGAGCGGTTGTTCGTGCACACCTCGAGCTATCTCGACCGTATCGAGGAGATGGGGACCTTGCGCCCTGAAGTCGCCGAATTGTACGGCGTCGTGGGGCCGGTGGCGCGTGCTTCCGCACGCCGCGTCGACCTGCGGCGCGCACTTCCCTACGGCGCCTACGTCGACCATCCGCCCGACGTGCCGCTCGAGATCGAGGGAGACGGATACGCGCGCCTCAGGATTTATTTCGCCGAGATCCGGGCCAGCACCATATTGATCGAATCGTTGCTCGCGGCGCTGCCCGAAGGTCCCGTAGCGACCGAGTGTCCGACCCTGCCGGGCGGGGCGCTGGGCTGGGTCGAGGCTCCGGCAGGCGGTACGTTTCATTGGCTGCGCATCGACGATACGGGGCGCATCCGGCGCTGGCGCATCGCGCCGCCGGGGTTTCGCAACTGGCACGCGTTTCATCGCGCGCTCGAGGGCGCGGCGTTCCAGGATTTCCACATCGTCATGGCGAGCTTCGGCTTGTCGATCGCGGAGAGTGATCGCTGATGGCCAACTGGACCCTTACCAGCCTGCTGCGCGGCATCCGCACCACCCGCTGGCCCCGCCGCGCTGAAATCCCGCCGGGCACGATCCCGGGACGGCTCGATGGTCTGGCCGGTGAGACCACTGAACGACGCGGCGATTTCGCATGGTCCGCCCGAACCCCGAACTCCCAAGGCCCGCTGCCGCCGCGATTCCGGCATTCGGTGCACGTGCGCTTCGTCGATGCGGGCGCCGATGGCGCCTGCATCAGCGAGGTGCGTCTGATCGATGCGCCGCCGTACAACTTGCATCGTTTCGGTATTTTCATCACCGCAACGCCGCGCGATGCCGACGTGTTGCTGGTCGCCGGCCCCGTCACTGAAGCCATGCGCGAGCCGCTGCGCAAGGCGTACGAGGCGATGGCGACGCCAAAGCGGGTGGTGGCCATCGGCGACGACGCGATCGACGGCGGAATTTTCGGTAAGAGCTTTACCTGCGCCGGAGGCGTAGGCGAGGTCATCCCAGTCGATTTCATCGTCCCCGGCTGTCCGCCGCCGCCACTGGCCATCATTCATGGATTGCTCGCGGCCGCAGGACAGGTCACCGCACGCCCGCCGGTGGTCGCGTCGTGACGGAATTCGCCGCCGCGTTTGTACTGTTGGCGGCCGGTGTCCTGGCCGCCTGGACGCTGCCGCGCCGTGCCGCCATCGGCTGCACTTGGGCGCTGTTCACCGCCGGCTGCGCGGTGGTGGCATGGGTTGCAGCCGTTGCGCTCGCGCGCGGTACGAGCTACCCGCTGGGCGAACTTGCCTTGCCATTGATCGGCCCCTTCGACTTCAAGCTGACGCCACTCGCGGGACTGTTCCTGCTCGTCACCGTGGCGG
Organism: Steroidobacteraceae bacterium; assembly: GCA_050739115.1. Classification (GTDB taxonomy): domain Bacteria; phylum Pseudomonadota; class Gammaproteobacteria; order Steroidobacterales; family Steroidobacteraceae; genus 13-2-20CM-66-19. The sequence continues at coordinate 17,396 of JBOIAQ010000031.1, forward strand.
TGTTCGCCGCCGCACTGCCGTTTCAACTGCGCGACAGCATGGAATGGTCGCGATCGCGGCGCGGCGCGTTCGCCGCGTTCGTGACACTGACACTCATTGCCATGATTGGGCTGTTTACGGCGGCCAGTGTGGTGTCCTTTGTCGTCGCCTGGGAAATTGCCGCACTCGCCATCTGGGCACTGGTTGGCTTCGAGACCCGCCGGGATGAGCCGGTTGCCGCGGGCCTGCTCACCATGGCGCTGTCCGAAGCGGGCTCCCTTGCCGGGCTTGCCGGGCTGTTGATCCTATCGCTCGCGGCGCGCAGCCCGAGCCTCGATGGAATCGCCAGTGCCGCACCCGTGCTGTCGCCGGCCATCGTCACCGCGGGCTGCGTGTTGACATTCTTCGGCTTCGGCATGAAGGCGGGCGTGGTGCCGCTCAACTTGTGGCTGCCCGACGCGCACGGCGCGGCGCCGCGATCGATCTCGCCGATTCTATCCGCTGCGACGCTGAACCTGGGGCTGTACGCGTTCCTGCGGCTCGATGCGCCGCTCGCGCGCACCGATCCGCGCCTTGGCCTGATGATTCTCGCCACGGGCGCGGCCACGGCCCTGACGGGCATCATGTATGCGCTCACTGAGCGCAATCTGAAGCGGGTGCTCGCGCAGAGCTCGATCGAGAACATAGGCATCGCCACGGCCGGATTCGGCGCCGGCTTCACGTTTTCTGCCCTTGGCCATCCGGTGCTCGGGGGTCTCGCGCTGGTGGCAGGCCTGTATCACATGATCAATCACTCGGCGTACAAGGCGCTGCTGTTTCTCGGCGCAGGCGGCATCGATGCCGCCGCCGGCACCCACGATCTCGATCGCATGGGCGGCCTGCTGCGCCGCCTGCCGCTGCTGGGAACCCTGTTCGTCGTCGGCACGTTTGCGATCGCGGCACTGCCGCCTTTGAACGGATTCGTGAGCGAATGGATGCTGCTGCAGTCGCTGTTGCGTGTGGTCGAGATCGGCCCGGTTCCGGTGCGCATCGTATTCGCGCTCGCGGGTGCCGCGTTGGCCCTGACCGCGGGCCTGGCCGTCACCTGTTTCGCGATGATCGCGGCGACCGCATTGCTGGGCCTGCCGCGCTCGCGCGAGGCGGCTGCCGCACGTCGCGCGCCGCGTAGTGTGGGGTTTCCCATGGTCCTGCTGACGCTCGTGTGCTTCGGGCTGGCCGTGTGGGCGACGGGCGTGATCCCGGTGCTGGGTCGAGTTTCCGCGCCGCTGACCGGCGCGGATCCCACCAACGCCCTGGTGCCGGCCTTCTTCGGCAAGGGCAGCGGGCTTGCCGCCGGCGTCGTGCACGATCTTAGCCAGATCGGCGCGCAGCTCGGACGCGGCCTGTTGCCGTTGCGCGGCCTGGTGGTGCTGCATTCGGACGGCGCCCATGCGCCGGTCGTGTATGCGATGTCCACGGCGCTGACCTTCGTGGTGCTCGTGCTCATGCTGCTGGTCGTGTGGGTCGTAGCGCGCGGCCTGCGCCGTCATCGCCGGGTCTCGCGGCGCCTGCCGTGGAACGGCGGGATCGTGCGGCTGCGGCCCGAAATGACCTATACCGCGACCGTCTTCGCAGCGCCGGTGCGGGTGTTGTTCCATGCGGTGTTCGATCCGCAAGTCGCGCGGCAAGAGGACCGTCAGGGTGCCTTCCTCACCGGCCGCGCGCAACGTGAAGTCCGCGTGCAGGTCGTGGATCGCTTGTTCATCCGCCCGGTCGTGGAAGCTGCACTCCGTGTTGCCACTCGCCTTGCCAAGCTTCACCAAGGCAGGGTGACCACCTACGCGGCTTACGTGCTTGCCGCTTTGGCCATCGTGATGCTCGTCGTCAGGATTCTCTATCTCCCATGAACGATATTGCCTGGGCTTTTCTGGCTCTCGCGTTCGCGCTTGGCGTATCGCTTGCTCCCGCCTCGAAATGGCGCGCGGCGGGATTCCTGGCCGGCAGTTGGGCCGCCGCGTTGCTGGTGCTGATCGGAAGCATCGGCGCGATTGCCGACGGTGTAACACAAGCCGCGATGCCCGGCGATCTGGCTATCCTGTCCGGGTTCGGCTTCGCGCTCGATCCGCTGCGCGCGTACTTCCTGTTGATCTCCGCTGCGGTATACGCATGTTCGGCTCCGTTTCTCGTGCGCGACACCCTGCACCGGTTGCCGCAGCGTGCCCGGTTGGTGCTGGTCTGCGCCACGGTGTTGTTCGCGGCCATGCTCACGGTGCTGCTGGCCGCAGGGATCGTGAGCCTGCTGTTCGGGTGGGAAATCATGTCGCTCGCGCTCGCCATGCTGGTATTTCTGGGGCGCGCCACCCGGATCGAAATGCGTGCTGGCTTGCTGACATTGGCCTTTTCGGAGGCAGGCGCCCTGTCGGCCCTCGCCGGATTGCTGATCTTGGCGGCGGCGGCCGGAACGACCTCGCTGGCCGGCATCGGCGCGGCGGCGCCACGGTTTGCTCCGGGCGTGGCTTGGGCGGGCTTCCTGTTGACGTTCTTCGGTTTCGGTGTCAAGACCGGCATCGTGCCGGTGAACGCCTGGATGAGCGACGGCTATGCGGCCGCGCCGCGCGGCGTGCTGGCGATTTTCTCCGGCGCCACCCTGAATCTCGGCGTCTTCACGCTGTGGATCGTCGACGGCCCGCTCGCCAGCCACACGTTGTGGCTGGCGCTGGTGGTCCTCGTCGTCGGCGCGCTGACCGCCGTGCTGGGGATCATGTATGCGCTCGCAGACAGCAACATGACCCGGCTCCTGACCCACAGCTCGATCGAGAACCTCGGCATCGTGGTGGCTGCGCTAGGTGCCGGCTTCGCGTTCGCGGCCATGCAACGCCCGACGCTGGCCGGGCTGGCGCTGATCGCGGGCCTATACCACATGCTCAACCACTCGACGTACAAGACGTTGCTGTTCATCGGCGCGGGCGGCATCGGCAACTCAGTCGACCATGACGATCTGAACCGCCTGGGTGGCCTGCTGAGACGGGTGCCGCTGTTCGGCACGATGTTCGTGCTCGGGTGTTTCGCGATTGCGGCGCTGCCGCCTTTCAACGGCTTCGTCAGCGAGTGGCTGACGTTGCAATCGCTGTTGCGCGTGGTCGAAGTCAGTCCTGTCCCCGTACGCATTGTATTTGCGGTCTGCGGCGCTTTGCTGGCCTTGACCGCCGGCCTGGCCGTCACCTGTTTTGCGATGCTCGCCTCCACCACGGTGCTCGGTCTGCCGCGCTCGCGCGAAGCATCGGCCTTGTCGCGTATGCCCGCGAGCGTGACCGCGCCGATGACGGTCTTGGCGATCGCCTGCCTGGGATTGGGCGTGTGGGCGACGGGCGTGATCCCGGTGCTGGGGCGCATTTCCGCGCCGCTGATCGGCGCGGACGCCACCGACGCCCTGGTGCCGGCCTTCTTCGGCAACGGCAGCGGGCTTGCCGCCGGCGTCGTGCACGATCTTAGCCAGATCGGCGCGCAGCTCGGACGCGGCCTGTTGCCGTTGCGCGGCCTGGTGGTGCTGCATTCGGACGGCGCCCATGCGCCGGTCGTGTATGCGATGTCCACGGCGCTGACCTTCGTGGTGCTCGTGCTCATGCTGCTGGTCGTGTGGGTCGTAGCGCGCGGCGTGCGCCGTCATCGCCGGGTCTCGCGGCGCCTGCCGTGGAACGGCGGGATCGTGCGGCTGCGGCCCGAAATGACCTATACCGCGACCGTCTTCGCGGCGCCGGTGCGGGTGTTGTTCCATGCGGTGTTCGACCCGCAAGTCGCGCGGCAAGAGGAACGTCAGGGTGCCTTCCTCACCGGCCGCGCGCATCATGAAGTCCGCATCCACGTCGTGGATCGTCTGCTTGTCGGTCCACTCCTCGCTGCGGCGCGGGCAACGGCGGGATTCGTGGCGCGCATGCACCACGGCAAGGTCACCGGGTACGCGGTCTACGTGCTTGGCGCTTTGGTCGTGGCGGTGCTCGCCGCGGCGGCGACCTTGTCGTGAAAGGAACGAGCCTGTTCACGAACCGGCGTGTGCCAGCCTCGCCGCGGAAGGATGCAGAGCGTTTCCCACCGTCACCACATGGCGGGCATCATGTTCCTGTGGGAGGCGAATTGCTTGTGAGCACGGACGGCCGCTTTTAAGCTGCTCGGCAAGATGCCTGCCCGGATCGACTGGGGACGGAGGCAGGCCGCGCGAATTTCCCTCGTCGCGCGACCCGCCGCCGCGTTCAGTGTTGCCTGCCGCCCGTTACCCACACCGTCACGGGATCCGAGGCAATGCCGCTCGCCACGACCTGCAGTTGGCTCAGGCCAGGCTCCTGACCCGCAGGCACGTCGAACTGGGTCCAGGAGATGTTATTGGAGGCGACTGCTACGCGGAAACCGTGAGTCCGACTGTAGAAAACGTGGCGGGTTTCAAGGTTAGTGATGCGCACAACCGGGAAGTTGGTGTTGGCCTGCACATCATCTCCATAAGCCGCACCCTGCGACATGCCGCTCAGGCGAATCCCGGCGAGCGGATAGGAGCCGCCGGGACTCACCACCGGCGGTATGAACACCACGATCGGTCTCCAGCTGTGCTCTGGCCCGCCGACTGGCGTGTAAATCTCGATGTCGTTCGAGAAATCCGTGAGCAGGATCTGCCCCGTCGGCAATAAGAGCATGTTGCCGTAATACGAGGAATCGTTCGGCGCATTCGGCGTCGCCGGTGCGGAACTCAGCTTGTGCCCATCCCATTCAAAGAAGGCTGACGGCGTCTGGTAGATCCCCGGGCTCGCCATGACCAGCACGTTGCCGTTGGGCTCCAGCGACGCAGGCCCATCGGCGACATCATAGTTGTCGGGAAACGGCGGGGCCGCGCGCCACGTCCTTCGATAGCTATCGTAAACGGCGTTGTTGCCCGGGCCGCACGAATTCGCGCCCATGTAGAACACCGTCCCGTCGGGCCGGAGCACGCCGGGACCGAGCTCGAACGATGCAACACTCTCTCCGCCGCAGGCCGCAGCGGAATCCCACAGTTGTACGATCGTGCTGCCGGCACTGGACCACATGCCGCTCCAGGGATTATAAAGTTCGGAGTTGGTTCCGTTCGCCATCCAGTCAAACACATATGCATCAACGGCCAGCACCTGGCCGTTGGGGAGCAGCGTCCAGCCCTCCTCGTCATTCACATCGTACTTGCCGGCTCCGGTCGGGGTCCAGGTCAAAGTCCGAGGGTCGAGGAGCGCCGACTGCGTCGTGCAGCAGTTGGCCTGCATGTAGGTGCCATCGGGGAGTATGACACTCTGGGCGTCGCCGATCGTCGTCCAGCCACTCGGCGGGGCAATCGAGGTCCAGGCGTTGGCGACCGGGTCGTAGATGGCGCCGAGGTTGCTCCAGGTCGGAATGCAGTTGGCCGTCGGCAGGCCGTAGTTGATGCATAGATACTCGCCACCCTCGATGACCATCCGACCGTCGGGCAGTACCTCAGTGGAGTGGTAAAGAGGGTTGTAGGGCGCAAGGGCGATCGGCGACCACGTGCCGTTCACGTAGCTGCCGTGCTGATCCGGGGTGAGCCGATACCAATCGTTGTAGCCCGCGTCCTGTACGAGCACGGTGCCATCGCTGAGGAGGATCGGGTTGCCAGCGCCGTCGAAGAAAGTCATCTGATTGGTAAGCGGCGTCCAGGTGCCGGTCGATCCTCCCGAGCCGCCCCGGCCGCCCGACCCCGCGGGCGCAGCCTGAGCGGCAAGCGCGTTGGACATGCCGAGTGGATGACCAATGGCGTGGGGCAATGGCGTGAGAGGAGGGTTCGCCTGCGCAAGCGCAGGCAGCAGGACGAGCGCAATGAGCGCGAGCGCTGCGCACCAGCCGCGGCGGGCAAGACCTACGGAGTACGTTTGCATGGAGGTCTCCAGCGAGACGTTGTTGTTGGTTGCAACGGACGCGCTGCCGCAGGCGCATACGCCCCGAGCTCACCGGGTCAAAGCGAAAGATGGGAAAGGTCGCGGGTTACTCTTTTTGATTCCCTGTCGCTCTTATAGTCGTCTCAATGCATAAGTCAAGGCTCTGGAAGGGATGCCAGCTTCACCCTCATCGCGGCGATGCGCTGGGCACGTAACGTGCTCCATGCTCCGACCCCTAGCGAAGCTCGTTCTCGAAAAAGATCAGGGCGGCGGCGGCATTGCCCACCCGCTGATTGAAGGATGCCCCGATGTTCCCGTGCCCGGCGGGCGGTGGCGGCGGGGAACACGAGCGTCGTCGAAATCAATGCGCCGTGAACGCCGCCTCGAAACGACATCAGTGCAGGGCTTTCGGCAACTCGAACCAGAACACGCTGCCCTTGCTGAGGTTGGAGCGCACGCCCAGCCGGCCGTGGTACGCCTCCACGATTTTCTTCACCGTCGCGAGCCCGAGTCCGAAACCAGGTTGCCGCGTGCCCTGCAGGCGTCGGAAGGGCTCGAAGATGCGCTCTTCGGCTTCCAATGGTATTCCGGGGCCGTTGTCCTCGACCTCCACGTGCGCCGCAGAGGCCTCTTCCCTGATCCGCACCGCTATACGTCGCGGCACCTGCGAGCCTTCGATGACGAACTTGGCGGCATTGCCGACGAGATTCGACAGCACGGAGCTGAGCGCTCCAGGCGTACACGCGACCTCGAGCGCCGGCGCCGCAGCGACCGTCAGCTCCACCTCGATTGCCTCGAGCCGCGGCCGTATGCCCGCGAGCACGGTATTCAGCACTTCAGTGAGATTGGCCCGCGCCTCCGAGACTGGAGCCGCGCCAGCCCGAGCGAACTCGAGCAGCGCCTCGATGACTTGGTTCGTGCGCTGCAGCTGGCGTTCAACGGCATGGAAGTGTGGCACCAACTCCGGCTCGAATCGCTGCCGGTGCGTAACCACCGATACCTGTAAAGCAATCGCACTGAGCGGATCTCTCAAGTCGTGCGCGACCCGCCCGGCGAACGCATCGAGCTCGGCATTGCGCTCGGTCTGCATGTGTAGGTACTGCTGCGCGATCCGAGTGCGGCTCCGCAGGACGCGCAACACCAGCAGCGTCGCGAGGAAAGCGATGGCGAGGCTCGCGCTTCCCAGCAGCGTGGCCATGAGCGTCGCTTGCCGGCGTGTCTCGAGAATTCGAGTGGCGCTCTCGCGCGCCTCCGCCTCGTTCAGGTGCTGTAGCGCATCCGTTGCCGCATCGGTCTGTTCGAGCGCGGGCTCAAACAGCTTCTGCAGGGCCTCACGTCCGCTTTGAATGCCGCTGCTGCCTTTGATGCGATCGGTAGCACGTTTCAGTTGCGCGAGCCGCTGATCGACGATCGGCACCCACCGAGCCTCGGCGGATGAGGTGGGTAAATCGCGGTAGAGGTGAAACTCGGACTCGATGCGCTCTCGGGCCTTGTCGATTGCCGGCGTCGTTAGATCGAGCTTTGAATCCTCTGCCGCCACGTGATCGCGCACCATTTTGCCGAAGCGCCCCAACTCCACCCGCATGTTCGCCAGGTGCTCAAGGCTCGGGATCGCATTCTCCGTGAGGGCGAGCGCCTGCTCATCAACCGGTTGCAACAGAAAATGGGAGTAGCCGAGCGAGGTCGCAAAGCTGAGTACTACCAGGATCATCCCGAGCGCGACGGGGTAGCCGGGGCGCAGCTCGATCTCTCCGGTAGTGCCAATGTGCGATCTCATTCCGTGCGACTCCGGCTGGCTGAGGATGACGAGGGGTTGTAGAGTAAATCGCGCAACCGGGCGATGGAAGCATGACGTTCCCGCATACCACTACACGGCATCGCAGGCGAGAGCGTGAGCTTCGACACTCGTCGATGAAGCGAAGTTCGGTGAGTGTTGCGCGAGCAAATCGACCTGGAAACACGGCAGAGCGCTGCCTCGCCGGGCCCTGAATGAGACGGGGTGCCGCCTACTGACGAGTCATTTCATGACCCGGATGGTATTGCCGTTCGATGTGGCCGGTAAGCTGCGACTTGTAGTAGTACACCGTCCGCAGCATACCCATGGCGTACTGGGTTGCCTCGTCGTCGAAGTGCGGCGAATCCGGATGGCCACTCTCGCCCCCGGCGGTAATGGCCCAGGCGCGCACCTTGGGGCCGAACTCCACCACCGCGATGAAGCTGTTACCGACATCCCCATACCACTTCTTGGTATTGGGATAGGCGTGCGCACCGAAGGCGGCGAGCGAGCCCCAGAGCGAGGAGGTAAAGGGCACGGGAATGCTCGGCTTGGAGTCATCGAAGCTCGGCTGGATATGGTCGTTGATCCGCTGGAAGCGGTTGATGTGGCCCCAGGGGGTTTCCCAGCTGCCGAAATCCGCAGTCAACCGGTCCGCCGCCGCGGCGAGCGAGGTCAGGAGCTCCTGGCGGGTCGCACGCTGCACTATGTAATCCTCAGGCGAGATGCCGAGCGCGCGGGCGCGCGTCGCAACGTGCGCGAAGATGTCCGTGCCCCAGAACACGGCGAGGGAGGTCGCGACGGAATTGACACCCCAGCGGTAATTCCAGACGCGCAGCACGGCCATTTGCCTGGCGAGCCGCACCTTGAGCGGATCGGAGCCGGGTGTGGCGTCATAGGCCTTCAACAGCACCGGAATCATGGTCGCAAATGCCGGCAGATAGCTGTCGAAGGCCGCCGCGGTCAATGACGCCATGGTCCAGTCCCTGCCCCCGGTGAGCACTCTGAGGGCATGGTGGCCGCGCGGCGTCTCCTCCGTGCCGCGCTCGACGTAGCGCGGAAAGTCCTGCCGCTTCGGGCTGTAGGGTCCCGCCGCGGACCAGGGCCAGTTGTTGGAGTTGTAGAGCCAGCCATTCGGCGGATTGAGCAGGTGGGGAGTCTCGGCAAGGGTCAACAGGCCATGGAAGGCGGTGGCCGGGTTGCTGCCCTCGACCGGCTTACCCCAATCGAAGGCGTCGCTGCGCCGCGGGATCCAGTCCGAGTGCCAGTAGGCGATGTTGCCCTCGGCGTCGGCGAAGATGGTGTTGTTCGAGGAGTTGGTATGCAGCTGCATGGTCTTGCGAAACTGCGCATAATCCTTGGCCTTGGTGCGGGTGAAATCCTGGATGAGTGCGCGTATGGGTTGCTGCATCAGGTTGACGCTCTCCCACTTGTCACCGATCCGCGCGATCACCGGCCCGTGCTGCGTGTAATAGACGGTGAACACCTTTTCGGCCATGCCATGCGGCGTCTTGTAGTGTATGACGATGCGCCGCGTCCTCACCGGCAGCTCCCGGTCGCCGTAGCGGTAGTAATAGCGGCCGTCCTTTCGGGCAACGGTCTCGAGGAACCAGGAGATGTTGCGCACTCCGCTCGAGGTGTGCATCCAGCCGGCCGTGGCGTTGAATCCTTGATAGATGAAGAACTGGCCCCAGGTGACGGCGCCGTACGCATCGAGTCCCTGATCGCTCACCATCTGCAGCTCGGAGCGGAAATAGAATGAGGTGTGCGGATTGATCCATAGCAGCGCGTGATGGTCCAAAGCGATGGACGGGGAAATGGCGATACCGTTCGAGCCCTGCGGCTCGGGCGGCGGCAATGTGGCGCTCGCAGTTTGCGCGGATGAGGCCGGTTGCCTACCGTAGAAGGCGGCGAGCCGCGGAACGTTCACCCCCTGCTCGATGTCGTCGCCGATGCTGCCGTCGCTGAAAGCGAGCGCCATCCAGGGCTCAAAATGCGCGATGACCCGCGGCTTCACCTCGGGATGGGTGTAGAGGTAGTAGTTGAGGCCGTCGGCGAAGCCGACCATGAGTTTCCTCAGCCACGGCGGGCTTTGCGCGTATTCCGCCCGGAGCACTTTCGGATCCACGAACAGCTGCCGGCGCAGGTCGAGGTAGATCGAGGCCGCGCCCTCGGTCTCCGATCGCCAGCCGAGCATATCGAAGTAGTTGGTCTCGACCCGGTTGAAGTCGTCCTGCGCCTGTGCGTACTCCATGCCAAACACCGCGTCCGCGTCGGTCTTGCCGTACACGTGGGCGATACCCCAGTTGTCGCGGTAGATCGTGACGCTCCTTGCCTCGCGCTCCCACCGGGCAATGTCGCGGGTGCTCGGCGCTCGCGCGGCACAGGGCAGCGCGCCGGCGCCCACGGCGGCGAGGAGGAGTACGGCAAGGACTGGCGGTCTCATCTTGGCTTGCAATTGATTTTCCCCCGACTCTGGCTAATCACGGATCACGAGCTGCGCGCTGCGCGCGCCGCCCTCACCTGAGGGGCGCACGGTCACGTGGAAGAGATGCGTCGCTTCGGCGTAACCGAGCGCGCCAACGCTGCCGCGGATCGCCCGCACGGTCAGGCGATCCGCCGCGTATCCTGTCAGTGTTATCGCATCCTCGCCGACGGCATAGGAAACCACGACGCGCGCATAGCGCGCATTCGTGACCTGAGGAAAGCGTTCGCTTGCGAGCGGCACGATCTTGCCGGTATCTCCCAGCAGGCCGATGTGATCGCTGCCGATCGGCGTCACCACGGCATACGCCCATCCGTCCCGAAAGCTCATCCGGAACGACCCGCCAACGGCAATCCGCCTGCCCGTCTGCCGCACCCAATCCCACTCGTAAGCGGGCCCGGAGAGACCCAGCTCCCGCAATGAGACGCTCGCCTCCCACTCACCCTGCGCGCGCGGGTAGGCGAATACCTCCACCTCATCGCCGCTGCGCGTCGCGGCAATCATCGGCGTCTTCGAGCTCTTAGCGTCGGATACGTACACCGCATCGATGGGCTGCGCCGGTACATCCGGTTTCAACAGGACCGAGTCGGCGCGCATCGCCCGCTCGAGATTGGAGGCATCGATCTGTCCCAAGGCATCGCCCACGCCAACTGGTCCCGCCGATAGCGTCGATAGGATCAGCTCCGGCAACTCCTTGCTCAGGAAGACATCGCTCCACGGCCACAAACCCACCGCATGCGCCAGCGCCGAGCCGTAGAGAAAGTCGGTCCATTTCGAGGGCTCGAGCCGATCGCCGGCCACGCGCGCGGCCTCGACATCCTGATACCGCGTACTCGCGAGAAGATACCCGGGCAGCTCCATGCAGTACTCAACGGCTACCCCGTCCCTCCCCATCGCGTGCGCCATGTTGCCGAGGAACTGCTGCGGGTCGATCAGGTTGCTGGCCGGGCGCGCATTGTCATTCAGCCAGTCCTGCTCGTACACCGTCACACCGCTGTCGCGCAGGTAGCTCGCCGTGCCGCTCCAGAACGACGGCGACAGCACCACATTGCGTGACATCCGGTACTCGCGCCGATAGGGACTGTCCGCGGCGACCCAACGCGCGTGCACGACGAATGGCAGGCCAAGCTGCTCGTGGAAGGCGCGCAGGCCGTGGGGGAAGACCTGCGGATTCGCACGGTACACCGTCTCGCCGTTCACCGCCATGGCGGCCAGGCTGTTGCCTTCCTCCTTGGGATACCACCAGCTGTCGAGCTCCATGTAGGCCGCAGGCACGCCGAGCTTCTGGTACGCATCGCGCACCGCGAGCAGCGTGGCCTCGTACCCGAGGCTCGGTACGAAGTGGTAGTAGTAGGCGGCGCCGTTGTCGGTCCAGTAGCCGAACTTGCGGAGCATCACATCGGCCTCGCTGGACACGGGCTTCTTGCCGTTGAGGACCTGCAGCGCCTGACCCCACGCATCCAACGTGGCCCCGATGCCTTTTCCCAGCACCAAGAGCGTGCGGTGCCGAAAGCCCGCGGGCAGCGCCGCGATCGTCGGGTCGATTCCACCGGCATCCACTTTTCCCGGCGCATCATGCATGTCCGCGACGAGGAAGTGATCCGCCGGCGCAAGCACCAGGGTCTTGCGCTGCTGGTCGAAGAGCACCCACGGACCCTCGGCGCCGAGGCTGCCAAACTCATAGGGCGCAAAGGTGTCGACCCGATAGCCGAGCTTCATGAGCCCCGAGGGCAGCGCCTCGAAGCTCGGAAAAACATCGGCGTTTCTGCCCGGCCGGAGCCGCTGGTCGCGAAAGAGGACGACCGGGCGGCTCTCATACACGCGGATCGCCGCCACCTCGAAACCTGTCTGCGCATCCACTTCGCGCCAGGAACCGAGCTGGTCCGCTCCGGACCTCCTCGTAATGAGCGTGGGTTTCTCACTGAGCTTGCCGTCGAGCGACCAGCGGGTGTTGCGGCAGTGGACCTGGTAGGCCCCGGTGTCATCGAATGCGACCTTGACGCGAGGGCTTTCAACCGTAAGTGCGCGCGCGAATGCCGGCGATGCGCCAAGCACTGCGGCGACGATCAGTCCGCTCGCGAGGCGCGAGCGAAACCCATGGCGAATCTGCATAGGTCCGATTACCCCTGCGGCTCGAAAATCGCGTAAAACTTGACGCATTCCTCATCCACGGTCCAGGTCCCCTCGAACCCTGCCGGCACGACGAACGCATCGCCCGCGGCGAAGGACTGGCGCTCGCCGGCGGCGCTCTCGATGGTCACGCGCCCCGCGGTGAGGACGCAGAGCTCATTCTCCGTGTACCGCACCTGCCATGTGCCGGGGCTGGAGGACCAGCGGCCGCAGAAGAACTGCCCGCTTGCATCCGTGAATGCATTCCATGCGCGATGCTCGGGACGGCCCTGCAGAATGCGCTCCGGTGCCGGTCCGCAGGCTTCCCACGAGCCTGGACTGTCCAGGCGGATGATCGCGGCGCTCATGCTGAGTCTCCCTCGCAATACCAATCCAACACGCGTAACGCTCGTAAGGTATTCCACCGGTTCGCTCGCCCCTCGCCCTCGTGCGTCTCGACCGGCATCCTGCCCGGATATCGGGTCTCGAGCGGCCAGTAGCCGTGCTCATCGCGCTTCGAGGCGACCAGATCGATGGCCTCGGCGACGCGCTCGTCAGGCGCGACGTCAGCCCGGCGCAGATAATCAAGGCCCCGCAGCACATCGTAATGCCACCACGTGGGGAAGGCGAAACGGGTCCACGGGGCCCCGCCCGCCCGCTCGTACTCGAGCAACGCCTCGAGCACGCAGATCGTGGTGTTGAATGAGCCAGCGAATCGACGGATCCGAATCCAGGAGCCATTCGATGACGGATGGATTCGCGGGCATCTGCCCGTTACCTCACCAAGGGTCCCAATGAAGCCGCATCCGCACGGCGAAAGCCGTAGATAATGCCACCCGCGAGCAACGCACCCGCGACGCCCAACAGGCTTGCCGCCGTGGCACTGCCCAGCAACACCATCGCCACGAGCAGCGCCGCGATCGGAATGGTCGGGCCGAGCGGCAGACGCATGGCCGCACGATCCGACAGGCGCCGGCGCAATATCGGTACGGCGGCGGCGGTGCCGATATAGGTCGCTACCCGGGCGATCACCGAGAGGCTCGCGAGCTCGACGAACGAGCCCGACATCGCCAGCGCGAACGCGATCACGGCCTGCACCACGATCGCGACCGCAGGGGTGCGGTACAGCGGATGCACCCACGCGAGCCATCGGGGGCCGTAACCGTCGGAGGCGAGCGCATATAGATAGCGCGGTCCAGTCAACATCGTATTGCTGGCGATACCGGCGATCGACAGTATCGCTCCCAAGGTCAGCAGCCACGCACCCGCAGGGCCGGCAAACCGTTGCGCGGCGTCGGCCAGGGGCGAAAGCGAGCGCGCGAGCCCCGGCAGAGTTCCGAGCGCCACCCACTGCACCGCGCCGTAAAGCAGCGTGACGAGGAGAATCATCGAGAGGAGCGCGAACGGAACGTTGCGGCGCGGATTGTGATATTCGCCGGCCGCGACCGGCGTGTTCTCGAACCCGCCGTAAGCGAACAGCAGCAGCAGCGCAGCCTGCCCGAGCGCACCACCGCGGGGCGCCTGGAAGATCGCGAGGTGCGAACCGTCCACGAACCACGCCCCGACCGCGATGAAGAAAAGCAGCGGCAACATCTTGGCGATGACCAGGACCACGGCCGTGCGCGCACCGGCACTCACGCCCCGTACGTTGATCGCCGCGAGCGGCAGGATCAGTCCGCAGATGATGGCGGCGCGTCCCCAGCCGCTTTCGGCCCTCGGCCAGAACAAAGTCAGTGCCTGCACCAGGCCGGTCGCAAACGAGGCCAGCGCGGCGACCCGCGATAGCCAGGTCATCCAGCCGACTTCGAAGCCGACGAAGCGCCCGAACGCCTCACGGGTGTAGAGGTAAGCGCCCCCCGGCTGATCGAAGTGGCTCGAAGCCTCCGCGAAGCACAACACCAGCAGCGCCGCCGCGAGGCCGGCCAGCACCACCGCCCATACGCTGGCAGCGCCGAGGAGCGCCGCCGCCGCGGCCGGCAGCAGATAGATGCCGCTGCCGACCACATCGTTGATGGCGAGGCCGACGAGCTGCCAGCGTGAGACTGCGCGCAGCAGCCCATGATCACCGACCTCTGAATGTTGCACGAGGCGGCCTCACAGCAGGTGCCGCAGCTCCGGCAGATATTTCTCCAGCGAGCCGGTGTTGACGACGACCACACGCTCGCCCGGCCGCAGCGCCCCCCTCTCGGCGAGCGGCTCGAGCGCCGCCAGGCAGGCGGCCCCTTCCGGAGACATCCACCAGTGTTTCTCGCGCCAGACGGCCGCAAGGGCCCGCTCGACCTCAGCTTCATTCACCGCGACGGCACAGCCGTCACTCGCGCGGATGATCTCGAGCACCTTGTAATGGCCGACCCCGCCGGGAACGTTGAGCCCGAAGCACAGCGTTTTGCCCGCTGCCGCGCCTTTGGTGTCGTCATTGCCCCGCGACCACGCATCGACGATGGGCGCGGTCGCGCTCGCTTGCACGCAGATCATCCGCGGGCGCTCCGAGCCGATCAGGCCCAACGCCTGCAGCTCCTCGAACGCCTTCCACATCCCGAGCACTCCGGTGCCGCCGCCTGTCGGGTAGACGATCGCATCGGGTATGCGCCAGCGCGTCTCGCCCGGTGCGGGCTCGGCCAGCTCCAGGCCGAGCGTCTTCTTGCCGTCGATCCGCCAGCCCGGCTCCTGGAAGGTTGCGACATTGAAGTAGCCGCGAGGAAGATAGCGCTCGCGCATCAGCGCGCCCGCTTCCCGGATGGTGCCTTCGACCAACTCCAACTCGACGCCCGTGCGGCGCCATGCGAGCGCGGCGACCCGGCCCTGGATGGGCATCGGGGTGTCCTTGGGCATGATCACCGCGGCGTCGAGGCCGGCGGCGAGCGCGTACTCGACCAGCGAGTCACCCGCGTTGCCCTGGGTCGGCACCACGAGCTTCGTGAGGCCGAAACGCCGCGCCATCGATACCGCCATCGTCATGCCGCGATCCTTGAAGGATTGCGTGGGGTTGGCGCCGTAGCCCGGCTCCGCCTTGCCCTCGTCCTTGACCTGCAGCCTGAAACCGATCCGGCGCGCGAGCGGGTGATCCGGATACTCGCGCAATGGCGTGTGGCCTTCGCCGAGAGTCACGATGTGCTCCCGATCTTTGGGATTCGCGATGTCGAGCGGCAGCAGCGCGCCGAAGCGCCACAGATCGCGCCGCTCCGGATGGTACCAGGCCAGCTGCGGCTGCTCGCGCTTGAGGCGCTTTAGATCGAGCACGATCTCCACCGGCCGCTGATCGAGAGGGTCCAGATTCATCAGCCGATCGGCCGGATATTCCTGGCCGGACCGTAGGCCGCGCAGACAGCGTATGTAGCTCATGGGATGCGGTGGGATCGTACGATGAGACGCGATGATGGCATGGGTCCAATTTTTGCGCCGGTGCGGATATGCAACGCTTGCGCTTTCTCTGCCTGCTCCCCTTGCTCCTTTGCGGCTGTGTCTACTTCTCGAGGCATACGCCCCCGGGCGCCTGCGCGAACGATCTCGGATCGCCGCTGCACAATTTCTGCGTCGTCACGCCGGGCGTGCTCTGGCGGGGCGCGAGTCCGGGTCGGGCGGATGCTGCCTGGCTGGTGCAGCACGGCGTCAGGACCGTCGTGAGTCTGCAGCTCAACATGCGACCCGCCTTCCGGCAGGCCAAGCTCGACCCGAGGATCGCGCGCTCGGTGATCTATTATCACGTGAAGGATTTCATCGCGGTGGACGTCGTGACTCACTATCACCTCGATGAGCACGTGGCGTACGTACTGGCAATCATCGCCAAGGCTCCAAAGCCCGTCTTCGTGAGCTGCCGCGCCGGGGTTGATCGGACCGGGATCATTGCGGCGGCCTATCGGGTGCTCGTGCAAGACAAGAGCCGCAGCGAGGCCATCGCCGAGCTGGACCGCTTCCACAGCCCCTGGGATCCGCTGAATAATCGCTACGTGCGCAGTCTCTCAGGTGCGCGTGCCGCAAAGATCTCACGCAGCATCAAGAAGTGGGAAGACAGAATGCGGCCGACCGGCAAGTTCGTTTGTCGGCACGGACATTGTCGATTTCATGCGTTCCAACACCCTACTGAACGACTCAAGACCCTGCCCCCGCCTGCTCCAGCACCCGGAGGCCGCGGCTAGCGACGCCGCCACCGGCCCGCGAAGGCCGTCAGCCGCAGTCGCGGGCTTTGCCGTGGGATGAGGACCGGAGCCCGACTGTAACGTCCGCGCCCTGCCGGCGCAGCCCGCCTCGCATTCCTCCTGTCGCGAAATTCCTTCCGCCGGACGACCGATCGCCCGGTCCGTGGGGAAGATCAAGACGATGGTGGAGGCGGATTCGCGGCTGGCGGAGTTGCGGCTGGCGAAGTCGCGGAGGGCGACGCGGGGAGCGCGTTCGTCACCTGCTGCCACACCTGCTGGGCTGCCGGCGAAAGCTTATCCATATGCTTGAGGAAGAGAGCGAGGGTCCACATCTGCTGGTCACTCAAGGTGTCCTTCCACGACGGCATTCCCGTCCAGCGAATACCATGGTCGAGCTTCCAGTACGTGACGCCCTCCGGATCGTCCTCTACCCCGTCGGTCGCCAGCTGCGGCGGCCGCGGATATTCGCCTTTGGCCACACCAGAGGCCGACGCATCGCCCTGCGAGGTCCCGTGACAGATGGCGCAATGCTGGGCGTAGAGCTGAATTCCCGCGATCAGGTTCTGATCGTTGAGCGCCACGGGGTTCTGCTGCTTGGGCGCCCCCTTGTTGAGTGCCGCGTGGAGCGAGGCTCGGCTCGCCCAGCGCTCAAAGGGCAGAGGCCCGGAATCGGCACCGGCTGAGATGGTACCGGTGGTGATGATGAGGTAAACCGCCACGACGATCGCGACGATCGTCAGCACCACGCCAAGAACGAAGCTTCTGAACATCACGGCCTCCCGGGCGAGCAGACGCAGCCGCAGTCTATCCTGCGGCTCGCCCGTTGACCAACCCCCGGGGCGCCGGCCCTGCCGAGAGCATCGGTCATCCGATGCCGAACCTCTGCGCGGCTACGTTGAGATGGCGGTCAGAGGTGCAGATCGATGGTTACACCGATCGTGCGCGGCTGCTGGATCCCGATCGCACCGCCGAAGTTCGGCGTGCCGCCGTTCGCGTAATACGTAAGCCCGCGCGTATCGGCGAGGTTCTTGCAGTAGAGCTCGAACCTCCAGCGGCCATTGTCGAGGCCGGCACGCACGTCGAGGGTGTTGTAGCCACCGAGGTCGGCGCGGGGATTGGGCTCGAACACGATGGCGCCGTTCACCACGTTGGTGGTCGTGCCGAAATCGGATGCACGCGATCCGATGTAGCTCCAGGTCGCGCCGGCGAAGGCATTGTAGTCGGCGAACACCTTCCAGGTGTAGTCCGCATCGAGCGAGTTGCTCCACTTCGGCGCGTACGGCAGCGGATCGCCACTTAGGCCCCCGGCCTCCGTCGCATCCGAGGTGAGGTAGGCATCGACGTAGGCGCCGGCCAGCGTGAAGGTGAGGCCGTCGACGGGCGTGAGTCCGAGGCTCCACTCCAGGCCCTTGCTGGTCGCCGTGCCGCCGTTGGCGTTGATGCCGATATCCTGGACGAGCTCGAACAGCTGGATCTTCTTCCACTGAACCAGGAACGCATCCACATCGAGCGACAGGCGGTTATCGAGCTGGAGGGACTTGATCCCGATCTCATAGTTGACGGTCGAATCGGCTTGGTAGCTGCTCGCAACGCCGACGGGCGCGATCGCGGGCAGTGCGTTCGGGCCGCCAGGGCGATAACCGCTCGCTACGCGCACGTAAGCCATGGTGTCCTTGCTCAGGTGCCAGCGCGGTGCGACCGAGTAGAGCACGTCGGTACCGGTCGAGGCCCCGCCGGTCATCTGCGCGGGATTCACCAGCAGCCCGCCGAGCAACTCGTTCTCCGACTGCTTATTCTCCGACCAGCGGCCGCCGAGCGTCAGGTCGAACGCCGGATTGAAATGGTAGGTGATCTGCCCGAAGCCGGACCATTCGCGATAGAGCGCATCGAGATTCGCATTCTCGAGCGAGGGCAGTCCCGTAGATGC
Organism: Steroidobacteraceae bacterium; assembly: GCA_050739115.1. GTDB lineage: Bacteria > Pseudomonadota > Gammaproteobacteria > Steroidobacterales > Steroidobacteraceae > 13-2-20CM-66-19. The sequence continues at coordinate 35,688 of JBOIAQ010000031.1, forward strand.
CTGGCTAGGGATGATGAACGAGGGCAGCGTCTCAGCGAGGGTCGAAGATTCATGCGTGTAGAAAGCACCGAGCTGCCACTCGAGCGCCTGCCCCGTCGCGGAGGCGAGCCGCACCTCCTCGGTGAATTTCTTCACGTTGATATCTGAGGTCTCGGCGACCCCGGCGTTCGTGCCGGGAGGCAGCACGCTGTCCGCCAGCATGCCGAAGCTGACTTCCGTTCCCTGAGAGAGCTCGCTCGAAGTCAGATCGGTGAACGTGTCCTCGGCGGTCGTGCCGTAGCTCGTGACCGCAGTCAGGGCGCCCCAGCCCAGGTTCCAGTCGATCTTGCCGCTATAAATCTCGTATTTGAACGTCGAGGGCTCGCTGATGAAGCGGTGCTGATCGTAATTGCCGTCGACCGGCTGCAGCGGGTCCGCGGGCGGAGTGAACGGAGTGCCGGCGGCGCCAACCACGTCGATGTCCGGCGAGCCGTCGGTATGCAGCGTCTGGCCGAAGGCCGTCAACCGGATCGAGAGATCATCGCTCACGTTCACCAGGAACGATGCGCGACCGCCCTCGCGGTAGCCGCGATTGACATCGCTCTCGCCGAGCTGCGGATCATCGATGTAGCCGGGTATTTTGGTGTAGAAGCCGTCGAGACGCAGTGCGGCGGCGCCTGTGACCGGCAGATTGACCATGGCCTTGAAGGAAGGACTATTCTGGCCGTGCGCGACGTCCTCGTCGCCGAGCTCGAACGCGCTCGAGAATTTCGACGGGTCGGGCGGGTTGGTCACGTACTTGAGCAGGCCGCCTTCACTGCCGGCACCGTACAAGGTCCCCTGCGGCCCGCGCAGCACCTCGATGCGCTCGAGATCCCAGGTGTCGAAATCGCCGGCGGCGAGCGCGCCGTCCGCGAGCGCGTTGCTCGAGCCGAACGGAACGTCGTCGATGTAGGTCGTTACCGTCGAGCCGACGCCGCCCACGTTCTCGCCGCGAAGGGTGAGGCGGTCGAGCCCCGGGGCTTCCAGCTCGACCGAGAGGCCGGGCACCTGGGTCTCGAGGTCCGCGAAGTCCACGAGGTGCATCGATTGTAGGGTATCGCTCGTGATTGCGGTGACCGCCATCGGCACATCGAGCACTTTTTCCCGGCGCTTCTGCGCCGTGACGACGACTTCCTGCAGCGTCGCCGCCGTCTGCGGCTGATTGGATGTGTCGTCGGCCCGCGCCGCCTGGCCCACCATGTAGGTGGACGCCAGAGCGAGCAAGAGGGGCGATGAAACGCGTGACCTGAACATGACCATTCTCCCCGTTTTCAATTTGAACCTTCGGCTACGTCGCCGGTGAGCCGTAAGCAGCGGGACGAAAATGAAGGTCCCGGTAATCGAAACTAAAATCCGCGAGCGGTGATACCGGCTTCATCGCAATGGCGGTGGTGCGGCCGTCATCCACCCTGAAAGTGACATAGGCGTCTTCGATGCCCCGATCGGTCCAGTGAGCACGGAAGGTGTCGTCGGCGACGTGCTCGAGCGGACCGTCCATGTTTGGCGTGCGGTCGAAGTCGATCCAGAGCTCATTGCCGGGGCGTACCGAGATCGTCATCGGGCCGTACCAAGGATCGGCATACGTGCCCGCATAGCGCGCCATGGGGAGCGAGGATCGGTCGTTCGGCCGGTATTGCTGCGGCAGCTGCTTCAGCTTCGCGAGCGTCTGGCCGATGAGCTCCTTGCGCAGCTTCACGAGCTGGTCCACCCAATCCTGCTGCGGCTGGCCGAGATAGTAGGCGAGCAGATAATCGACCACCGCGCGCCTCGTGCCGGCGTCCTCGGAGTTGATGATCACCGAGAACGCGACGTGTTTGTCCGGGATGAAATAGAGCGCGGCGAGCGCACCGAAGACCGCGCCGGTGTGCTCGACCACCGTATGGCCATAGTCATCTTCCACGAACCAGCCGAGCGCATAATCCTGGAAGCTCGGTCCCGCGAGCAGCGGCGAGACCGCACCGAAGGCGTCCGCCGGCACGACGACGACGGGGCTCCAGAGCTCCTGCACCGCCGCGGCGCTGAGGAGCTGCCGTCCATCGGGAAGCTTGCCGCCCTCTTCCCACATCGCCATCCATTTGGCCATGTCGATCGCGCTCGCGTTGATCGCGCCGCAGGGCGCGGCGGCCTTCGGATCCAACGGGTGCTTCAGGATTCGCTCGCGGCCCATGCCCCGAATCGGCCCGTCCGTGCGCGCCTGCAGCGCCACGGCATTCGGCGCGCGAGGGTCGTAGTTCGTCCGCGAATCGGTCATTGCGAGCGGCCCGAAGAGATGCTGCTCGACGAAATGCTCCCAGGTCTCGCCCGAGACCGCCTGCACCAGCTGGCCGGCGACGATGTAAAGAATGTTGTCGTAGGCGAACACTTCGCGAAAGCCGGTCCGGGGCTTGAGGTACCGCAACGCGTGAACGACGTCGGTCCGGCTGCGGGTGGTATTCGGGATGATCATCAGATCTCCCTCCCCCAATCCCAATCCGCTGCGATGCGTCAGGAGATCACGAATGGTCATGTGCTCCGTCGCATAGGGATCGTACATCCTGAAACCCGGCAGCTTGTCCACCACCCGGTCGCTCCATTTGAGCTTGCCTTCATCGACCAGGATCGCCAACGCGGCCGAGGTGAATGCCTTGGTCTCCGAGCCGATGGGGAAGGCGGTGTCGGCCGTGACCGGCGCTCGGGTCGCGATGCTGCGCACGCCGTAACCCTTGGCGATAACGGTCTTGCCGTTCTCAACGATGGCGAGCGAGAGGCCGGGAGCGCCGAAACCCTGCATGGCGCGCGCCACGTACTGATCGAGATGCGGCGGCGGCGGAGTCTCGGTCGGCGCGCTCTGTGCCGCGCCGGCGAGCGGCGCGACCACGATCAAAGCGAGCGCCGCCGCGACTACAAGCAGCCCCGGACGCACGTTGTCAGAAGGAAACGGTAAAGCTCGCGAGGCCAAGATGAATGACTCCCCAGATGCCATAAATGCCCGCGAGCCCGAGGATGAGCTCGCCGCAGCGCGCGAGAACTCCACCGGGCCCCATCCGCAGCCGTAAGCCGGCGTTGGCGATCATCGCGAGGCTGCCCAGGATCGCGAGCACCCCGAGCACGTAGAGCGGGATGAAGCGGCCCAACAGCTCGCCGCCCACCAGAGCAACGAGACTGGTGAGACTCGCGAAGAACGCCACCCATCCGACGATGAGCAGCAGATAGATCACGGCACCGAGGCGCGAGGCGAGCCGCAGCGCCGATTTGAGTGGCGGCAGCGGTAGCGGACGCTGGAATCGGCGACGAACGATGGCGCCGCCGGCCCAGATCCCCACGGTGAGCAGCATGACCACGAGGAAAAGGCCGCCGAGGCGCTTCAGGAGCGAGCTCTGCCCCAACCCGTGGACGCGCAGATTGATGTCGACCGGAATCGTATCGTCGGAGACCCAGTACTCGATGGCACCCGTCTTGGCGGCGACGAACTTCAGGTGCGCCTGTCCGCCCACCTCCCGCCACATGAGAGGTCCCACTTCGCGCCAGCGCTTCGGCACGCCGCTCAAGTGGGTGAGCTCGCTCTCCTCGATCTGGCCGCTCGGCTGAGCAGCGACCGAGGACTGGCTGATGGCATTCAGGATGCGCAGCACCGTGTGCCGGCTCGAGGCATAAAAGCCTGCCACGCGCGCGGCATCCTTGCCGGGGTCGGACATCGTCGCTTCCTTGGGCGGTGTGTAAGGAAAGTAGCGGTCGAGAAAGCTGCGGAAGATCGCGACGCGTACGGCCTCCGCCGCGCCGGCATTGCCGGTGCTGTTCATCATGATGACGAGGCCCACACCCTTGTCGAGCAGCAGGTGCAGGTCGGAATGGAAGGCGCCGGTATCGCCGCCATGGCCGATGATGCGCAGGCCGTTGCGGTTCTCGTCGTAGAAGCCCAGGTCCATGCCATTCATCCCAGGAAGCGGCCGGCCCTGCGGCGTATGCATCTCCTGCAGCGTGGCGGAAGTCAGGATCTGCGCCCCGTCGTAGCTGCCGCCATCGAGCTGTGCCAGCATGAATTTCGCGAGGTCCGTGACATCGGTGGTGAGCGCACCGGCGGGCGCGGCTTCGACGAGCTCGAAGGGGACCGTGCTCTTGTCGGAGGCCTGCATGTACCCGCTCGCCATGAAGGGTTGCAGATTCAGTGGCAGCGGCTGTTCGAACGTCGAATGGTCCATGCCGAGCGGCTGCAGGATGTGGCGCTCGATGTACTCCTCGTACGGCTCGCCCGAGACGCGCTGCACGATGTAGCCGGCGAGCGTCGCCGCGTAGTTGGAGTAGGCGACCACCTGCCCCGGCGGATGGATGAGCGGCGGCATGTGACGGATGAGGTATTGCCGCAGCGGAAAGAGCTGGCTCGGCTTGTTGACGAAGAGGTCCGTGACCGTGTCCTCGAACCCGGTCGAATGCGTCATGACATCGCGCAGCGTGACGGGTCTGCCGTAACGCTCCGGGATCTTGAAATCGAGGTAGTCGTTGATGTTGCGATCGAGATCGAGCTTGCCTGCCTGCACGAGCTGCATCACCGCCGTCCAGGTGAACAGCTTCGATACCGAACCGGCGCGAAAGAGCGTCTGATCGGCAATCACGGGCCGGCGCGATTTCATGTCGGCGAAACCGTAGCCCTGGGCGAAAAGGAGCTGGCCGTTGGCGACCACGGCAACGGAGGCGCCGGCGATGTTGGCCTGAGAGATGGCGTAGGGCACCATGCCGCCGAGGAAGCCGTCGAGATCCGTCGCGGTGAGCTGCGGCGGCCCGACGCTCGGCGGTGCCGGGCCGGCGGCGGGTTCAACGGTGGCCGCGGGTGCGCCGGCAAGCGCGAACGCCGGGACGATGAGGGCGAGCAGCATCAACACCGCGCTTTTGACTCTCATGCGCGTGCGCCTCGGGGCTCAGAAGTGAAAGCTGAAGCTGGCGAGGCCGAAGGCGAAGATCGCCCATAGCCCGTAGAGCGCGCACAGCGCGAGCAGCCCTTCCCCGGCGCGAACCAGCCAGCCCCCCGGTCCGCGCAGCATCCGTCTGCCCGCTTCCGCGAGGACCGCGAGCGCCCCGAGCACGCTCAGCGCCCCGAGGATGTAGGCGAGACTCAGCACGCCGGTGATGCCGCCGCTGATGCTGTTGAGCAGCACAGCGAACACCGCGGCCCATGCCGCCAGAGTGGCGAGCATCACGAGCACGCCCACCCGCGAAGCCAACCGCAACTGCTGCTCGCGCGCCGTAAGGAGAAGCGGCCTGTTGAACCGCCGGCGCAATATCCAGCCGCCGAACCAGATGGCAACCGTCAGGATGAGCACGATGATGAACACCGACGCCATCCATTCGATGTCGCCCTTCTGGCTGAGGCCGTGCACCTTCTGAAAGACCATGACGGGCAGGAAGTCATCCGAGATCCAGTAGCGGATATGCCCTTTGGAATCGGTCACGAACTGCAGATGCGTCTGTCCGCCGACCTCGCGATACCTGAGCGGCGCGATTTCCCGCCAGCGCTTAGG
>JBOIAQ010000032.1:0-40298 GCA_050739115.1 Steroidobacteraceae bacterium
TCTCAGCCCCTGCGTCTCGCCGGGTAGGCTGAAATCCAGACCTTCAGCGGCGCATCCCATGCCCTCTATGCCCGAAACGGACCGTCGGGAGGTGGCGCAACCCTCCGCGAAATCGGTACTCTCAAGGGCCATCGCATCACGGTTTTATTCGATACCGGCGCGCCCCGATCCATCCTGTCTCTCGATGCGGCGAAGCGCGCGGGGATTACGACGCGCAGTGCCGGCGTGACGTTCCTCGGTGTGGGGACCGGGATCGGCAACGGACCCGTCAGGATGTGGTCCGCCCCGGTCGAGACTTTTCAGATCGGCGATGAGAAGATCGAGCATACACACCTGCTGATCGGGGATGTGGCGCCCGAGCGCGGACTCGAGGCCTGGGACATGTTGCTCGGTGAGGATTTCTTCCTCTCGCACCGCATCTATGTCGCCTACAGCCAGCGCAGGCTCTACTTCACCTACAACGGCGGCCCGGTATTCAACTTGAATGTGCCACCGGCACCTGCCGGCGCGGCAAAGCCCGCGATGACGGCGGACGCCGACGCGCCCACCGACGCCGATGGGTTCAGACGTCGCGGCATGGCCTACGCGTCGAGGCGGGAGTTCGCTCTCGCGCTCGCGGACCTGACGCAGGCGTGTGAGCTCGCCCCGCGCGATGCGGACGCTCACTACGATCGTGGCGTGATTTATGCGCAGGAGCGTCAGCTCAAATCCGCTCTGCAGGATTTCGACGCCGCCGTCACTCTGCAGCCAGGTGACATCGACGCACACCTGGCGCGCGCGGAGTTGTTGTGGTCGCAGCCCGACGCCGACTCGGCGGCGACGCAGGCCGAGATCGAGTCCGATCTCGACACGGTGAGACAACTGGCCGCGCCGGCTGCGAACCTGCGCCTGACACTCGCTGACCTATATAGCAGGGTCGGTAACTACGCCGCCGGCATCGATCAGGTCGAGCAATGGCTCGAGCACCACCCCCTCGAGAATGACCAGGCTGAGGGATTGAACGAACGCTGCTGGCTGCGGGCGATGGGCGACCGCGATCTGCACGGGGCGCTCGAGGATTGCGACCGCGCGCTCGCGCTCAGACCGTATGCGCCGCAGACGACTGAAAGTCGCATTCGCGCGCCGCTGGAAACCTGGACGGACCCGGACGTCCTCGACAGCCGGGCACTGGTCTACCTGCGCCTCGGCCGAGCGAAGGATGCCATTCGCGATTACGACTCCGCGCTCGAGCGCAACTCCAGAATGTCCACCTCGCTCTACGGCCGCGGTCTCGCGGAGTTGCGTCTCGGGGAGCAGGCAAAAGGCGAGGCGGATCTCGCCGCGGCCCGGAAGCTCGACAGCGGCGTCGCCCGACTTTTTGCGGGCATGGGGCTCACACCCTGATGAGGCAGCGCCGAATGGCTCTGGCATCCCTTCGCAGGCTCGGTTGGATTTCGCTTCTGCTGGCGATCTGCCTGTCGAGGGCGACGGCCGGCGCGGCCAGCCGCTGCAAGCTCACGATGAGCCCGCCGCTGGCCGTCAAGATGGAAAACCTGCGGCCGGTCATCTCCACGGAAATCAACGGCGTCGAAGCTCGATTCATGGTGGACACCGGCAGTTTCTTCGACTTCATCTCGCCCGCCGCGGCGGCGCAATTCAAGCTGCCGCTGGGCTATGCGCCGCCGTACGCCTACGTCAATGGGGTTGGCGGCTCGTTCGTCCCCAAAATCGCGACCGCCAAAACCTTCACCGTGGCCGGCATCACCGCTCATGACGCTCAGTTCCTGGTCGGTGACAACGATTTCCAGGGCGGCATCGCCGGGCTGTTGGGACAGAATCTGTTCCGGATCATGGACGTGGAGTTCGACTTCGCGGACGGCGTGCTGCGCTTCGTCAAGCCGGAGCATTGTGGCGATGAGGACCTGGCCTACTGGGCCACGACGCAGCCGGTCGGCGAAGTCGATCTGCATTGGACTTCGCAGAGGCAGCCGCACCTCATGGGAAACGCGTCTGTCAACGGCCACGACATCGAGGTGTTGTTTGACACCGGCTCGGCGCGCACGATCCTCTCCCTCAGAGCCGCAAAACGTGCCGGCATCACTCCCGAGAGCCCCGGCGTCATGCCCGCGGGTCTGACCAGCGGACTCGGCAGGAATGTGCTCAGGGTCTGGAGCGCACCCGTCGAGAAGTTCGAGATCGGGGGCGAGGCGATCGAGCACACACGCGTCCTGATCGGTGACCTCGGCCTGCCACAACAGCTGGGCGCCGACATGCTGCTCGGCTCGGATTTCTTTCTCGCCCACCGCGTCTATGTCGCCTACAGCCAGAACAAGCTCTATTTCACCTACAACGGTGGGCCGGTATTCGCGCTGAACGCCCGCCAACCGGCGCCGCCGGCAACGGCCCCACCGCCAGGCTCGGCGGCGCGTACGCCCGCTGCCGCTGGTGCCACGCCGCCATCCGCCGCCTTGCCGGCAGGCGCTCCATCGGCTGCCGCGCCAACCTCGGACGTTCCAGCCGATGCCGCCGGATTCATCCGCCGCGGAATGGCCGAAATCTCCCGCGGCGAGTTCTCGGGCGCGATCGCAGATCTCACGCGCGCGTGCGACCGTGATCCGAGCGACGCCGGTTGCCGTTATCAGCGGGGTCTCGCTTATTGGCACAGCGAGCAACCCCAGTCGGCGCTCGCGGACTTCGACGCGGCGATCCAACTCCAGCCGGATGACTTCGAGGCTTACCTTGCACGCGCCGAGCTCGAGCTGCGTCGAAAACCGGCCAGCGCGGACAATGACCTCGACGCGGTCGACCGCCTCGCGCCACAGCAATGGGACATGCGCCTGACATTGGGAAGGCTCTACGCCGCCGCCGGCGAGTATGCGGGGGCCGTCCATCAGTATGACCTCTGGATCGAATATCACGCCGACGATGTCCGCATGCCCTACGCGCTCAGCAACCGCTGCGGGTCTGAAGCGGCAGCCCGCGTCGACGTGGACCGGGCGCTCGATGACTGCAATACGGCGTTGCATCTCATGCCGAAGGCGGCGCCGATCCGCGCGACCGCGGCCGCAATGAGCAATCGCGGACTGGTTTACCTGCGCCAGGGCAGGCTGGACGACGCCCTGGAGGACTTCGATGCCGCACTCAAGCTGCAACCCGAGTTCCCACTGGCGCGCTACGCACGCGGCCTGGTGGAGCTGAAGAAGGGACAGCAGTCACAGGGAGCGGCCGATCTCGCCGCCGCGCGAGCGCACGCCCCTGAGCTCACCAAGCGCTTGACGAGCATCGGTCTGACGCCCTGAGCGCGCCATCCGGCTCACCGGCACCCGGAGGCAACCCGCCTTCGCGAGTTATCGGATAATGCTCCGCCTTGAACGACCCGACGAATACCCACACCCCCGTGATGCAGCAGTACCTGCGCATCAAGAGCCGGCATCCGGACGCGCTGCTCTTCTACCGAATGGGGGATTTCTACGAGCTCTTCTATGACGATGCTCGCCGGGGCGCGGCGCTTCTCGACATCACGCTGACGACGCGCGGCCAATCCGCCGGCCAGCCCATCCCCATGGCGGGCGTGCCGTTTCACAGCGCCGAGAGCTATCTCGCACGGCTCGTGCGCAAGGGCGAAAGCGTCGCGATCTGCGAACAGATGGGAGATCCGGAGAAATCGAAGGGGCCGGTCGAGCGGGAGGTGGTGCGCATCATCACCCCCGGCACGGTGACCGACGAGGCTCTCCTCGATGAGCGCCAGGAGACCCTGGTCGCCGCCGTCGTGCGCGACGGCGAGCGCTTCGGGCTCGCCTGGCTCGATCTCGCCGCGGGCCGCTTCACCGTGCTGGAGTCGAGCGGCCGCGGCGCGCTGGCCGCGGAGCTCGAGCGGCTGAAGCCGGCGGAGCTCCTGGTCCCCGAGAGCACCCCGGAGGAGGACCTCAAACGCGGCGGGGCAACGCTGCGCTCGCGACCCCCGTGGAATTTCGAGCTGGCGAGCGCCTCACGGCTGCTCACGGACCAGCTCGGCACACTCGATCTCAAAGGATTCGGGGCCGATGAGCTACCGCTCGCGATCTGCGCGGCCGGCGCACTGCTGCAGTACGTGCGCGATACGCAAAAGACCGCGCTGCCGCACATCCGCGGGCTGCACGTCGAGGAGCGGACGGAGGCGCTCATCATCGATGCGGCAACGCGTTGTAATCTCGAGCTCGATGCCAGCCTCTCGGGCCGCGAGGACGCGACGCTCTTCGCCGTGCTGGATCAGTGCGTCACGTCGATGGGCTCGCGCCAGCTTCGACGCTGGCTCAATCGACCGCTGGTAGATCATGAGGCGCTTCGGGCGCGATACCAGGGCCTGGCGGCGCTCATCGACGGACGGCGCTTCGAGGAGCTTCGCGAGCGGCTACGCGGTGTGGGGGACGTCGAGCGGATTCTTGCCCGTGTGGCGCTGCGCTCCGCCCGGCCGCGCGATCTGACCCAACTGCGCTCCTCGCTCGCGATGCTGCCTGAGCTGAAGAGGGTGCTGCGCGAGATCGACTCGCCGCTGCTCGCGCAGCTGTCCGGTCGCATCGGGGAGCACGCCGAGGTCGTCGCGCTCCTCGGCAAGGCGATCGCGGAGGAGCCCTCGACGTTCGTGCGCGATGGGAACGTCATCGCGGCGGGATATGACGCCGAGCTCGATGAGCTGCGCCGGATCGCGACTCATACCGATGAATTCCTCCTCGAGCTCGAGCAACGCGAGCGCGAGCGCTCCGGCATCGCGGGGCTCAAGCTCGGTTACAACCGCGTCCAGGGCTTCTTCATCGAGATCTCGCGCAAGGACGCCGAGCGCGCACCGAAGGATTACATCCGGCGGCAGACGGTCAAATCCGCCGAGCGCTTCATCACCGCGGAGCTCAAGAGCTTCGAGGATCGGGTGCTCGGCGCGCGGGAGCGGGCGCTCGCGCGCGAGCGGGAGCTCTACGAGGCGATCCTGACACGGCTCACGGATAGCCTCGCTCCCTTACAGGCCACGGCCGTCGTGCTCGCCGAGCTCGATGCGCTCGGCTCGCTCGCGGAGCGCGCCTGCGTTCTGCAGTGGAGCGCTCCGCAGCTCGTAGCGGACCCACTCCTTCAGATCGAGAATGGCCGGCACCCGGTGGTCGAGCGATTCGTCTCGACGCCCTTCGTGCCGAATGACCTCGAACTCGATTCCGCGCGGCGCATGCTCATCATCACCGGCCCCAACATGGGCGGCAAATCGACCTACATGCGCCAGGCCGCGCTCATTGCGATCCTCGCGCACGTGGGCAGCTACGTGCCGGCGGATCGCGCGGTGATCGGACCGATCGACCGCATCTTTACCCGCATCGGCGCGGCCGACGACCTTGCCGGCGGACGCTCCACGTTCATGGTGGAGATGACCGAGGCCGCCAATATCCTCCACAATGCCACCGCTCGAAGCCTCATCCTCATGGACGAGATCGGACGCGGTACCAGCACGTTCGACGGCCTGTCGCTCGCGTGGGCCATGGCCCATCACATCGCGACACGCCTCAAGTCCTTCACCCTTTTCGCGACCCATTATTTCGAGCTGACGAGCCTCGCCACCGAAGTGGACGGGTGCGCGAACGTGCACCTCGATGCCACCGAGCACGGCGACGGCATCGTCTTCCTGCACGCGGTGAAGGAGGGACCGGCGAGCCGCAGCTATGGGCTTCAGGTCGCGCAGCTCGCAGGCGTGCCGCGCGCGGTCATCGGCCAGGCCCGTGGTTACCTCGAGGCGCTGGAAGCGCGGCGGGAGCGGTTCGATCAAGCCGAGCGCGATGCCGCGGACGGCCAACGCGCGCAGAAGGAGCTGCCGCTCGTTATCGCCACCGCCCCGCCCGAAGCGCTTCCCGAGCCGCTACGCGCGGCGCTCGCCGCGCTCGAGCCGGACGAGATGACTCCAAAGGAGGCGCTCGAGGCGCTCTACCGGTTGCGACGCCTGCTCGATGGAAAGCCCTGACATGAGGCCGGTTGCCGCCCCGACGGTGAGAATCGCAACCCCGGCGGACGCTCAGGCGATCCGCGATCTCCTCGAGCGCAGTCAACTGCCGACGGGTGATCTCACCAGTGCACGTCCGGAGTTCGTGGTGGCGTGCGAGGGGGAACGGGTCATCGGCACGGGCGCGCTCGAGCGCTTCGGCAACACCGCCCTCCTTCGATCGGTCGCGGTCGAGAGGCAATGGCGCGGCTCGGCAGTGGGGCGCCTGATCGTCGAGGAGCTCGAGCGGCGCGCGCGGGCTGCGGGCGTCAGCGAACTCATCCTCCTAACAGTTACCGCTCGGGAGTTTTTCGAGCGGCTGGGCTACGACGCGAAGGACCGTGCGCAGGCTCCTCCCGCCGTACTCGACAGCGCGGAATTCCGCTCGCTGTGCCCGGCTTCGGCCGTTTGCATGGCAAAAGATCTTCCGCTCGATCGATGATCTCGGGAAACCGCTGCGTAGAGTCCTTGACCTTTCCTGCTTCAGGCAGTTCGCTGTATGCTTTGCTTCAGCGCTGAATGCATCAACTCAATGGCTGTTGCACATGTCGGGATTTTTGCCTCGTCTGGACGCCCTGCCTGAGGCACAGCGGCGCCTGTGGGGAGAGCTGTCCGGAGTGCCCCATGAGTTCACGCTTTATGGCGGAACCGCGGTTGCGTTGCATTTGGGCCATCGTAAATCGGCCGATTTTGATTTCTTTGGCGGCCGCGCCCTTGACGTGACATCGTTGGAAGCCGCAATCCCGTTTTTGGTAGGCGCGACGGTTGTTCAGCGTGAGAAGAATACGCTTACGGCCATCGTGGAACGGGGCGCACCAGTGAAGGTGTCGTTCTTTGGCGTGCCGAAACTGCCGCATCTGGCTCCGCCCGTCATAGCGCAGGACAACGGTTTGAAAATTGCTTCGCTCCTTGACTTGGCCGGCACCAAGGCTTCCGTTCTTCAGGTACGAGCAGAAGCCAAAGACTACATCGACATGGATGCGTTGATCGAAATCGGTAAGGTCAGCTTGCCCTTCGCCCTGGCAGCCGCGGGAAAGCTATACGGATCCTCTTTCAATCCGGAAATTACCCTCAAAGCATTGTCTTACTTCGAGGACGGCAATTTGCGCGAGCTGCCGACGGCCATGAAATTTCGGTTAGCCAACGCCGTCAAAGAAGTAGATCTTGACCATCTGCCGAGCTTGGCTGAGTTTGAGCCGAGTGCGAGCCGCGATCGAGGACTCCATCTGTGAGGCCAATTCCCATCACGCCGCAGACGGTAGACATAGCGCGCCGAATCATCTGGTTCGAGGAGCCCGAGAAGGCGCTCGCGGACCTACGCAGATTCATGGCCTATGCCATGACCTATGCTTGTCACCAGGATATGCGCTTAATCCGACGGTATGTTTCTGACGATGAGATTCGGCAGGCTCTCGATACTGCTCCACCGGGAATCATCGATCCACGCTCCTGGGCCTATTGGAACCTCAAAATGGGCCGATTTCCTCCGCCGCCCTTGCCACAAAGAACATTCGGCAACAAGCATTGAGGTGGCCGGGTACGCGGTCGCGATTCAAAGTCCGCGCTCAGCCCAGCGAAAACCGTCCATTCGTGAGGAAGAGTCCCGTCTCGCGCACCACCCGCGGGGATACCAACATGCCCATGTGGCTGACGGGCAGCACGATGTGATCGGTCGCGCCCGGAAGGCGCGTCTCGCTGACACCCACCGTACCGTCGCACTCCTCCTCGAAGCCGGCCAGAAACTGGCCCAAGCCGATAGACTGCGTGCCGGCGATGATTCCGAGCGGCCGGCGGAAGGTCCAATTCCGTTCACAGGGCCGCAACAGCTCGTCCGCGACCGACGGCCCCATGAGTGCGCCCACCAGCCGCAGTCGAGCGGCCGCGACGGCCGCACGGCTCTCGAGGCAGGGCGTGCCGAGAAAAACCACTCGCCCGGGCGCCTGCTCGGGGTAGTGCTCGAGGAAGCGGTAGATGACGAGGCCGCCCAAGCTGTGCCCCACGAAATGCAGCGCGGGGACCTCGAGCGATCGCACGAAGCTTTGCAGATGGGCGGTGATCTGCTCCATATCCCACGTGCCCGCGGAGTAGGGAAACGCATGCACCTGGAAGCCGAACTCGCGCAGCAGCCGGTTTGCAAGTAACAGCGATTCGCCGCCGGACATCCATAGCCCGTGCACGTAGACCACGTGTTGCGCATCCTCTCTCATCGCGTGCGGTTACCGCAGCCAGGCGGCCGCCTCCCTGACCGACACTACCAGGAAACATGCCGCCCGGCGCGCGGCAGCGAGCTAGGCCGGAGGCGGTGTCCGCACGCGGATGTGCAGCTCCCGAAGCTGCGCCTCACCGATCTCGGTCGGCGCATCGGTGAGCGGATCGGCCGCGGTCTGCGTCTTGGGGAACGCGATGACTTCGCGGATACTGTCGGCGCCGGCCATGAGCATGGCAAGCCGGTCGACCCCGAAGGCAATGCCGCCGTGGGGTGGGGCGCCGAATTTCAGCGCATCGAGCAGGAAGCCGAACTTGCGCGTCGCCTCCTCGGACCCGATGCCGAGCAGGTCGAACACCGTCGACTGCATCTCCGGCCGGTGGATACGCACCGAGCCGCCGCCGATCTCGGAGCCGTTGAGCACCATGTCGTAGGCCTTGGCGAGCGCCTTCTCCGGATCGGCGCGCAGCGCCGCCGGATCGTCGACCTTGGGGGAGGTGAAGGGATGGTGCATCGCCACCCAGCGCCGCTCTTCCCTCTCCCACACGAACATCGGGAAGTCGGTGACCCATAGCGGCCGCCAGCCCGTCTGTACGAGCTTCAGATCCTGGCCGACCTTAAGTCGCAGCGCGCCGAGCGCATCGCTCACCACCTTGGCGGCATCGGCGCCAAAGAAGATGAGATCGTTGTCCGCCGCAGCGGTGCGCTCGAGGATCCCGGCTATGGCGGTATCACTCAGAAACTTGATGATCGGGGACTGCAGGCCATCGCGACCGCGCGCGCGCTCGTTGACTTTGATGTAGGCGAGGCCCTTGGCCCCGTAACGGCCGACGAACTCCGTGTAGCCGTCGAGGGCTGAGCGTGGCATGGCGCCGCCCCCCGGCACGCGCAGAGCGGCCACTCTGCCCTTCGGGTCTCGCGCGGGACCAGCAAATACCTTGAAGTCGCAGTCCCTCACGAGATCCGCAACGTCCGCAAGCTCGAGCGCGATACGCAGATCCGGCTTGTCGGAACCATAACGTCGCATCGCCTCCGCGAAGGTCATGCGCGGGAAGGGATCGGGCAGCGCCTGACCCAACACCTCCTTGAAGAAGTGGCGCGTGAGCGCCTCCATCAGCTCCATGATCCCCTCCTGAGTCAGGAAGGAGGTCTCGATGTCGAGTTGGGTGAACTCCGGCTGACGGTCCGCGCGCAGATCCTCGTCGCGGAAGCAGCGCACGATCTGATAGTAGCGGTCGAAGCCCGCGATCATGAGCAGCTGTTTGAAGATCTGCGGCGACTGCGGCAGCGCGAAGAATTTCCCCGGGTGCGTCCGGCTCGGCACGAGGTAATCGCGCGCGCCCTCCGGCGTCGCCTTGGTCAGCATCGGCGTCTCGAGATCGACGAACCCATGCGCATCGAGAAAGGCGCGCATGGCGCGCGTGAGTCGATGCCGCATCTGCAGTCGCTGATTCATGACCTCGCGCCGGAGATCGAGATAGCGGTATTTCAGGCGCAATTCCTCGCCCACCTGCTCATCGAGCTGGAACGGCAGCGGCTCGGAGCGGTTGAGCAGCTCGAGCTCACCCGCCAGGAGCTCGACCCGGCCGGAGGCGAGATTCGTGTTCACGGTTCCCGGCGGCCGCTCGCGAATGCGTCCTTTGACGCGAATCACGTACTCGTTACGCAGCCGCTCCGCCTCGCGAAAAACCTCGGCCGCATCGGGGTCGAAAACGATCTGCAGCAGCCCTTCGCGATCACGCAGGTCCACGAAGATGATCCCGCCGTGATCCCGCCGTCGGTGCACCCAGCCGGCCACCTCGACCGACTGACCGATGAGCTTCTCATTGACCTGCCCACAATAGTGACTGCGCATAGGGGCGGCGATGTTACGGAGCCCCCCGGGGAGCCGCAACCAGAACCGCCGCGCCCTGAAGGGCTCCTTTCCGAAGCCGCTCGAGCGCCACATTGGCTTCGCTCAGCGGGAAGGGCTCTACGGCCGGTTTGAGCGCGAGTCTCGCGGCCAGCGCCAGGAACTCCTCACCGTCGGCACGGGTGAGGTTGGCGACCGAGCTGACGGAGCGCTCGCCCCAGAGAAGCTCGTATGGAAACTGGGGAACGTCGCTCATGTGAATGCCGGCGCAGACCACCCGGCCGCCGGGGCGGACGGCGGCCAGGGCCGCAGGCACCAGGGCGCCCACGGGGGCGAAGAGAATCGCGGCATCGAGAAGGTCGGGCGGCGGCTGATCGGAGTTGCCTGCCCACACCGCGCCAAGCTCCCGGGCGAAGGCCTGGGACTCGAGATCACCCGGTCGGGTAAAGGCGAAGACCCGGCGGCCCTGGGCGCGGGCGACCTGGGCGAGGAGGTGCGCGGCGGCGCCAAAGCCGTAGAGGCCGAGATTGGTTCCTTGGCCTGCGGCACGATAGGCGCGATAGCCGATGAGCCCCGCGCAAAGGAGCGGCGCGAGCTCTACGGCGGGGACCTCTCGCGGCAGTGGCAGGCAAAAACGCGCGTCCGCGAGCGCTTCCTCGGCGTAGCCGCCATCCACCGAATAGCCGGTGAAGCGCGCGTACTCGCAGAGGTTTTCCTGGCCGGCCTGGCAGTAGCGGCAGAGCCCGCACGCCTGCGCGAGCCAGGGAACGCCGACCCGGTCGCCGGGACGAAATCGGCTGACCGATCCACCGGCCTCAGCGACCCGGCCAACGATCTCGTGACCGGGGGTGATCGGATAGTGGATGTGAGGCAGCTCGCCATCGAAGAGGTGTAGGTCCGTGCGACAGACGCCGCAAGCTTCGACCGTGATGCGAACCTGATGCTCCCCGGCCGCGGGGCTCGGGAGATCCTCCAGGCGAAGCGCAGAGCCCGGAGCCGATAGGCGCATCGCTTTCATATTGGCCCGGCCAGCCGTATGACTGCCCTCGATCCCGCGGCCCAAAGGCGGCTTTGGGCCGCTCGATGACTTGCTTTCGCACGGCGCAAGTCCCAACTCCCTCAGGCGGCAGGCTTCTTCGCCGCGAGCTCGGGCTTGCGGCCGGACGCGGGAGGGACGACGACGCCGCAGGTGATGATCATCTTCATGGCGGCATCGACCGACATGTCGAGCTCCACGATCTGGCGGCGGGGCAGAATGGCGAGGTAGCCGCCGGTCGCATTCAAAGCGGCGGAGATGTAGACACAAGCGTGAGGCTCGCCGGTCTTCTCGGAGACTTCGGGGACGTCTTCGGCGGTGAGAAAGCCGAGGCTCCAGACGCCCTCCCGCGGGTACTCAACCATCACGACCTTGCGAAAGGAGTTCGACTGGGAGAAGACACTCTCTGCAAAGCTCTTCACCCCCCCGTAGACGCTGCCGACGATCGGGATGTGATGCAGCAGTTCCTCACCCCAAACGAGGAGTCGCCGGCCTATGAGATTGGTGGCCAGGATCCCGGTGAGGAAGAGCACGATAAAGGCGAACACCACCCCGAGAGCGGGCAGCAGCAGGCTCATGAGCCCCTGAGGCTCGTAGCCGAAGGGCAGGGGGAAAAGGAGCAGGGTCCTATCTGCGAGGCTGAAAAGAAACTCGACCACCCACAAAGTGGCGACGATCGGCAGCCAGACGAGCACGCCGGCGACCAGGTAGCGTCGCAGCGGCGAGCCCTTCTTTTTCGGGGCGGCCTGGCCGGGCGGCGCCGGAGTGGGTTTTTGCAGGGCCGGAGTGCTCAACGCCTCATCGCCTCGACCCGCGCTTCGCGGCTTTGGTGCGCGCCGCGGGCTTCGCCTTGCTCCTCCTCGGGGGCGACCCGCGGCTTGCCTTGGTGGCCGGACGCTTCTGCGCGGCGGCGGCGCGAGCCTTTGGCGGGGCGGCGGCCGTGGTCACACGGGTCGTTACGCTACTCGTCACGCCGGGGGTCTTGGGCTCGGAAGGCTTCGCCGCACCCTCGGTGGCCGCAGTCTTCGCCTCCGATTTCGCTTCCGATTTCGCCTCCGATTTCGCCTCCTCCGCGGCAGGCTTCGACTCCTCGCGCTCGGCCGCGAGATTGCGCTTCTCCTCCTTCTCGGATTTGAAATCGGTCTCGTACCAGCCGCTGCCCTTCAGGCGAAACACCGGCGCGGACACCAGCTTCTGCAGCGTCCGCCTGCCGCAGGAAGGACACTTCACGAGCGGTGGGTCGCTGATCTTCTGCATCACCTCGGTGTAGAACTTGCAGCTCCGGCACTCGTATTCGTAGAACGGCATGGCTTTTTGAGTTGTAGGTGGCTGGGTAACTTCCCGTTGCGCCCATTATAGCCAGCGATCGGCGCGCCTCAGGTGACCTTGCCGAAGACGAGCTGCCCGTCGTGAGTGGACGCGCGGATGCGGTCGCCAGGGGCGAATTCGCCCTGCAGGATCCGCTGCGCCAGCGGATTTTCGATCTGCTGCTGGATGGCGCGCCTCAGCGGCCGGGCGCCGTACACGGGATCGAACCCCGCCTCGCCGAGCAGATCGCGCGCCGCATCATCGAGGGTCAGATCCATATTCCGCTCCTGCAGGCGCTTTCGCAGGTAGATGAGCTGAATGTCGACGATCGCGCGGATCTGCTGCGAGCCGAGCGGATGGAAGACGACGATGTCGTCGATGCGGTTGATGAATTCCGGCCGGAAGCTCTGCTGCACGATCTCCATCACGGCGCTCTTCATGCGCCGGTAGTTCTTCTCCCCGGCATACTCCTGGATCACCTGCG
This sequence comes from Steroidobacteraceae bacterium, assembly GCA_050739115.1. Taxonomy (GTDB): domain Bacteria; phylum Pseudomonadota; class Gammaproteobacteria; order Steroidobacterales; family Steroidobacteraceae; genus 13-2-20CM-66-19. Next base: position 12,858 of record JBOIAQ010000032.1, read on the forward strand.
AGCCCAGGTTCGAAGTCATGATGATGACCGTGTTGCGAAAGTCCACGGTCCGGCCCTGGCCGTCGGTCAGACGGCCGTCATCGAGCACCTGCAGCAACACGTTGAAGACATCGGGGTGCGCCTTCTCGACCTCATCGAGGAGGATCACCGAATAGGGGCGCCGGCGCACCGCCTCGGTAAGATAACCGCCCTCCTCGTAGCCGACGTAACCCGGCGGGGCGCCGATGAGCCGCGCCACGGAATGCTTCTCCATGAATTCCGACATGTCGATGCGCACCAGCGCATCCTCGGTGTCGAAGAGAAACTCGGCGAGCGCCTTGCAGAGCTCGGTCTTGCCGACGCCCGTGGGCCCTAAGAAGAGGAACGAGCCGTTGGGGCGGCGCGGATCGGAAAGCCCGGCGCGCGAGCGGCGGATGGCGTTGGAAACGATCTTGAGCGCCTCATCCTGGCCGACCACGCGGCGCCCGAGCGCCTCTTCCATGCGCAGGAGCTTTTCCTTCTCGCCCTCCAACATCTTCGAGACCGGGATACCGGTCCATTGGGAGACGACCTCCGCGATCTCCTCCTCCGTCACCTTGTTGCGCACGAGCTGCGGGGCTTTGCCCTCGGCGGTGACCGCCGCGGCGAGTCGCTTCTCGAGCTCCGGGATCTTCCCGTACTGCAGCTCCGCCATGCGCCCGAGATTACCCGCGCGGCGTGCCGCATCGAGCTCGAGGCGCACCCGGTCGAGCTCCTCACGGATTTGCGCCGCGCCCTGGAGCGTCGCTTTCTCGGACTTCCAGACCTCCTCGAGATCGGAGTACTCCTTCTCGAGCCCATGCAGCGTCTCCTGCAGCGTCGCCAGGCGCTTGCGCGAAGCCTCGTCCTGCTCCTTCTTCAGCGCCTCCTGCTCGATCTTGAGCTGAATGATGCGCCGCTCCAGACGATCGAGCGCTTCCGGCTTGGAGTCGATCTCCATGCGGATGCGCGCGGCCGCCTCGTCGATGAGATCGATGGCCTTGTCGGGCAACTGCCGGTCGGCGATGTAGCGGTGCGACAGAGTGGCTGCGGCGACGATCGCCGGGTCGGTGATGTCAACGCCGTGGTGAACCTCGTAGCGCTCCTGAAGTCCCCGCAGGATCGCAATCGTGTCCTCGACCGAAGGCTCATCGACCAACACCTTCTGGAAGCGCCGCTCGAGCGCCGCATCCTTCTCGATATATTTGCGGTACTCATCGAGCGTAGTGGCGCCGACGCAGTGCAGCTCGCCGCGCGCAAGCGCGGGCTTCAGCATGTTGCCCGCGTCCATGGCGCCCTCGGCCTTGCCGGCCCCGACCACGGTGTGCAGCTCATCGATGAAAAGGATGATCTGGCCTTCCTGCTTGGCGAGATCGTTGAGGACGGCCTTGAGACGCTCCTCGAATTCGCCGCGGAACTTCGCGCCCGCGATCAACGACCCCATGTCGAGCGCGAGGATGCGCTTGTCCTTCAACCCCTCGGGGACCTCGCCGTTGATGATGCGCTGCGCCAGGCCCTCGACGATCGCGGTCTTGCCGACGCCGGGCTCGCCGATCAGCACGGGGTTGTTCTTGGTGCGTCGCTGCAGCACCTGAATCGTGCGGCGAATCTCATCGTCACGCCCGATGACCGGATCCAGCTTCCCGGACGAGGCGCGCGCTGTCAGGTCGATGGTGTATTTCTCGAGCGCCTGCCGGCTCTCCTCGGCGTTGGGGTCGGCGACTTTCTCGCCACCCCGCACCTCCGCGATCGCTTTCTCCACGGCGCCCCGCACGACGCCGCTGTCGCGCAAGATCCGCGCGAGGTTGCGATCCTCGAAAGCCGCGAGCACGAAGAGCTCGCTCGAGATGAACTGGTCGCCGCGCTGCTGCGCGAGCTTGTCGGTGACGTTGAGGATCCGGTTCAGCTCGTTGGATACGTGAATCTCACCTGGCGCACCCTCCACTTTGGGTAGCCGGTCGAGCGCCGCGCTGAGTTCCCAGCGCAGCCGATTGAGGTCCGCGGCCACCTTGACGAGCAGCGGGCGCACTGTGCCGCCCTGGCTGTCGAGGAGCGCCAGGAGCACGTGGGCGGGCTCGAGGAATTGGTGATCGCGGCCGAGGGCGAGCGACTGGGCGTCGGCCAGCGCCTGCTGGAATCGACTCGTGAGCTTGTCCGTCCGCATTGGGGGGACCCTGAGATAAGGCTTAGGCTGCCGGAAATTTGGGGGTAAGCCGCAGCCGCTTCAAGTGCGAAAGCAAGTGAGTAAGCCGGCAAAGCCGCCTTTTGCCGGGTTAACTGCGCCAGATCAGTGCGGCCATCCGGCCGCAGCGGCCATCGCGGCGGTAGGAGAAGAAGCGCCCACGGTCGGCGAAGGTACACCACCCTCCGCCAAAAACCGCATTGACCCCGAGCGCGGCGAGCCTTCGCCTCGCGAGGGCCTGGAGATCGCACTGCCACCGCCCCCTTTCGTTCGCGCTGAACGCGACCGAAGCGCCGGCATCAACGGCGAGGAAGGCGGCGCGCACTTCCTCCCCGACCTCGAAGTGCCTCTGCCCGATGGCAGGTCCCAGCCACGCGAGCAGCTCCCCGCGCGGCGTATTCATCGCCCGCACCGCAGCTTCCAACACTCCGCCGGCGAGACCCCGCCAGCCGGCATGCGCGGCGCCGACCGCAGAGCCGTCGCGAGCGGCAAAGAGGACCGGCATGCAATCAGCCACCTGAATGACGCATATCGTGCCGGGCGTGCGGGTCACTGCGCCATCCGCCGAGCCGAGTGCTGCGAGTGATGTTTGCCGGTCGAGATCGATCACGTGATGGCCGTGGACCTGCTCGAGCCAGGCAGGCTCGGCAGGCAATCCGAGGCGGTCACGCGATCGGCGCCGATTCTCGGCGACCGCGCGCGGATCGTCGCCGACGTGCGCTGCGATGTTGAAGTCATCGAAAGGCGGTTGACTGACCCCGCCCGTGCGAAGCGTAAAGGCCGCGCGAATCACCGCCGCGACCGGCCAGTTCGGAAAGAGCACATCGATCGTCATTTCGACTCGCCCTGATCGAGTGCCGCCAACAGCCCCGCCATGTCCTTCGGGAGCGGCGCCTCCCATGCCACTCTTCGTCCGGTGGTGGGATGGGCCAGCGCGAGCGCCGCGGCATGCAGCGCCTGGCGGGTAAATGACGAAAGCGCCGCCGCCAGCTCGGGGCTGCAGCCCGCGGGCAACCGGCGTCGACCGCCGTATACCGGGTCACCGACAACGGGATAGCCGATGTGCGCGAGGTGCACGCGAATCTGGTGGGTCCTTCCCGTCTCGAGCTGCACCCGCACGAGCGTGTGAGCGCGATAGCGCTTGACGATGCGGTAGTGCGTGACCGCCGCGCGCCCGTCGTTCCGTACCGCCATGCGCGTGCGGTGCGTACGGTGGCGTCCGATCGGTGCATCGATGCCGCCGCCGCCGGTCATCGCGCCATTGCAGATCGCAAGATAGGTTCGCTCGATCTCGCGCTCCGCGAGCGCCGCGACGAGCCTCGCGTGCGCCTCGAGGGTGCGCGCCACTACGAGCAGGCCACTCGTGTCCTTGTCCAGGCGATGGATCAACCCGGCGCGCGGCACCCGCGCGAGCTTCGGATCGAGCGCGAGCAGCGCATTCTGCAGCGTGTGGCGAGGATTGCCGGCGCCGGGATGCACGACCATGCCCGCGGGCTTGTTGATGACGAAGAGCGCGCGATCCTGGTGGACCACCGTGAGCGGCCGCGCCTCCGGGATGACCCGCTCGTCGGCCTCGAGCCGCGCGGCCACCTCGACCCGCTCGCCCCCCAGTACCTTGTCCTTTGCGCGCGGCTGCCGGCCATCCACCTGCACGGCGCCCGCCTCGATCCAGCCCTGCAGGCGCGCCCGCGAATACTGCGGCAGCGCGCGGGCGAGCGCCTGATCGAGCCTCGACCCCGCGGCGCTCGCGGGCAGCTCGAGTGAATGCCGGCGGAACTCCGCCCCGGCCTCGGAGTCCGAAGGGGTTCCGGCGGATTCGCTATACTCCCGCGCCATGTCGTTTCCCAGTATCGCTTCCGCCGCGAAGGCGGATCTCGGAGATCTCGTGTCCGATCACGGCCGCCCGCGGCCCACCATTCCCGTCTCGCTGCGCGCGCTTCTCGCCGCCCTTTGCCTCAGTGCATTCGCCCTGAGCGGCTGCGCTCATCGCAAGCATGGGCAAGCGACCCCGCAGGTGCTCTACCAGCGCGCCAAGCATGATGTGGACACCTACAATTACCGCGGCGCGATCAAGACTTACGAGCAGCTGACAGCGGTCTTCCCCTTCACCGATCAGGCGAAGCAGGCGCAGCTCGACCTCATTTACGCATATTACCGCGCGGGCGAGACCGATTCCGCCATCGACGCCTGCGACACCTTCATCCGCGAGAACCCGACTCATCCGCGGGTGGATTACGCGTACTACATGAAGGGGCTCGTGAACTTCGAGAAGCAGCCGAACGCGATCGAGCGGCTCTTTCACGTCGATCTCTCGAAACGCCCGCCCACAACGGCGAACAAGGCCTTCGCCGCCTTCCGCACGGTCGTGCAGGAATACCCGAAGAGCGCCTACGCCTGGGATGCCCGTCAGCGCATGATTTATCTGCGCGACCGGCTGGCTTCCTACGACGTCGCCGTGGCCCGGTATTACCTGAAACGCGGCGCTTACATCGGCGCGGTGCGCCGGTCGAAGCTCGTCATCGACGACTACGAGGGCGCGCCCGCGACCCGCGATGCGCTCGCCATCATGATCATCGCCTATGACCGGCTCGGCATGAAGAGTCTCGCGGATGAGGCCCGCCGGGTCTATGCCGCCAATTTCACCGGCCAGGTGTCGCAGGTCGCCGCGGCGAACCGGCAGCGGCATTGGTGGCAGATGTGGTGGTGAGCTCTATCGTCGATAGCCGTTCGTGATCGGATAGCGCCAGTCGCGCCCGAAGGCGCGGCGGCTCACCCGCACTCCCGGGGGCGCCTGACGGCGCTTGTATTCATTGCGCTTGACGAGATCGAGGACCCGGCCGACCGTTGCACGATCGAAGCCGCGCGCCTCGATCTCATCGACCGATAGGTCCTCCTCGATGAAGGCCTCGAGGATCGGATCCAGCACCTCGTAGGGTGGCAGGGAGTCGGAGTCCTTCTGCTCGTGGCGCAATTCCGCCGAAGGTGGTCGATCGATCACCCGCTGCGGGATGACCCTTCCTAAGGAGTTGCGGTAGGCGGCGAGCCGATAGACCAGCATCTTGCTGCAATCCTTGATGGGCGCGAAGCCACCGGCCATGTCGCCATAGAGCGTGGCATAGCCCACCGCCGTCTCGCTCTTGTTGCCGGTGGTGAGGAGCATGCGCCCCGTCTTGTTGGAAATGCCCATGAGAAGCAGCATGCGGCAGCGTGACTGGATGTTCTCCTCGGTCGCATCCGACTGCCGGCCGGCGAACTCTTTCTTGAGCGTGCCGAGCGTCGCTTCGAACATCCTTTCGATGGACAGCTCGCTGTAGCTGATGCCGAGGAGCCGCGCCTCCTCCGCCGCATCCTCGAGGCTCATCGAGGAGGTATAGCGCGACGGCATCATCACCGCATGCACCCGCTCGCCACCCAGCGCATCGACGGCGATCGCGAGCGTCAGCGCGGAATCGACACCTCCGGAAAGGCCCATGACGACGCCCGGAAAGCCGTGCTTGTTGACATAGTCGCGAACGCCCAGGACCAACGCGCTGTAGACGCTGGCCTCATCGCTCAGCTCCGGGGAAACATCTCCCGGGACCGGTACGATCGCAGCCCGTCCCCGCCGCTCGAACGCGATGAGGTATGTGCCCTCCTCGAAGGCCGGTGCCCGCATGACGACCTTTCCTTCGGCATCCATCACGAACGAGTTGCCATCGAACACGAGCTCGTCCTGACCTCCCACCATGTTGACGTACGCGACGGGAAGACCCACGTCGGTGGCGCGCGCGCGCAGCACCGACTCCCGCTCGCGCTGCTTGTTGCGCTCATAGGGCGAGGCGTTGATGACGACGAGCAGCTCCGCACGATCCGCGCGCGCGAGCTGCGCGGACTCGGGCTCCCAGGCATCCTCACAGACGAGAAGTCCGACCCGGAACCCCTGGCATTCGACCACCGTCGGCTGCGCGCCGGCGTGAAAGTAGCGCTTCTCGTCGAACACCTTGTAGTTGGGCAGCTCCGCCTTGCGGTGGATGGCGGCGACGGCGCCCCCGGCGATGAAGGCGGCGGAGTTGTAAATGGTCGAGCGGGTGTATTCCGGATAGCCGACGATGACGCACGGCCCGGGCACCTGACGGCAGACCTCCTCGAGTCCCGCCTCGATCTGGCGCCGGAAGCCGCGGTGAAAGAGCAGATCCTCCGGTGGATAACCCGAGAGCGTGAGCTCCGGGAAGGCTACGAGGTCGGCCCCGTGCTCAGCGTGCGCCGCGCGCGCGCGCTCGATCACGCGCGCCGCATTTCCCTGCACGTCACCCACCAGCAGATCGAGCTGCGCGAGCGCGATGCGGAGCGACTCGCTCATGCGGGTCCTAGCCGCGCCTGCCCTTTCGCGCAACCGCCGACCGCTGCCGCGTACCCCGACGGCGCGGCTGCTTCTTGGCCGGTTTCTGGGCCGGTTTCTGGGCCGGCTTCCTGGCTGCTTTTTGGGCGGGCTTCCGGGCCGCCTCGGCTGCCGGTCGTACCGCCGCCGGTCGTACCGCGGAAATGGGGGCGACGCGTGAAGGACGCGCGATCTTGCGGGCGGCACTCACACGCCGACGCCGCAGCAGCTCGTTCATCGCGCTGCCGAGCTCAGCGGGCGATTTGACGGTTCGCACGCCGGCGGCCTCGAACGCCTGATACTTATCGGTCGCCGTGCCCTTGCCCCCGGCGACGATGGCGCCGGCATGTCCCATGCGCTTGCCGGGAGGGGCGGTGATGCCCGCGATGTAGGCGACCACGGGCTTGCTGACGAAGCGGTGGATGAAGTGCGCGGCGGCCTCCTCGTCGCTGCCGCCGATCTCGCCTACGAGTACGATGCCTTCGGTGCGCGGGTCGCGCTCGAAGAGCTCGAGCACATCGACGAAGTTGAGGCCCCGCACCGGATCGCCGCCGATGCCGACACAGGTGCTCTGGCCGAGGCCGATGTGGGTCGTCTGGAAGACCGCCTCGTAGGTCAGCGTGCCCGAGCGCGAGACGATGCCGACCGCGCCCTTCTTGTGAATGAATCCCGGCATGATGCCGATCTTGCATTCCTCCGGAGTGATCACCCCGGGGCAGTTGGGACCCACGAGGCGCGTCGCGGAGCCGGTGAGCACCGACTTCACGCGCACCATGTCGTTGACCGGCACTCCTTCGGTGATGCAGACCACGAGCTCGATCCCGGCATCCGCCGCCTCGAGAATCGAGTCGGCCGCGCCCGCCGCCGGCACGTAGATCATGCTGGCCGTGGCGCCGGTCTCCCGCACCGCGTCCTTGACCGTATCGAACACCGGCAGACCCAAGTGCTTCTGTCCGCCGCGTCCCGGGGTGACGCCGCCGACCAGCCGCGTACCGTAGGCGATCGCCTGCTCCGAGTGGTACGTGCCCTGCTTGCCGGTGAAGCCCTGGCAGATCACCTGGGTGTGCTTGTTGACCAGAATGCTCATGCTCGACCCTTACTTGCCGGCCGCGAGCGCAACGACCTTGCGCGCGGCATCTGTCAGATCGGTGGCCGGAGTGATGGCAAGACCGCTGCCGGCGAGCGCCTTGCGCGCCTGCTCGGCGTTGGTGCCCTCGAGGCGAACGACCACCGGCACCTTCACGCCCACGTTCTTCACCGCGTTGATGACGCCGTCGGCGATGAGATCGCAGCGGACGATGCCGCCGAAGATGTTGACCAGCACCGCACGCACCTTCGGATTCGAGAGGATGAGCTCAAACGCCGCGGTCACTCGCTCGCTGGTGGCTCCGCCCCCCACGTCGAGGAAGTTGGCCGGCTGGCCGCCGTGCAGCTTGATGAGGTCCATGGTGGCCATCGCGAGTCCCGCGCCGTTCACCATGCAGGCGATGTCACCCTCGAGCGAGACGTAGTTGAGCTCGTGCTCGCCCGCGCGGCGCTCCATCGGATCCTCCTGATTCGCATCGCGGAGCTTGGCGAGGTCGGGATGGCGGAATACCGCATTGGCATCGATGTTGATCTTGGCATCGAGCGCGACCAACTTACCGGCCTTGGTGACGATGAGCGGGTTCACCTCGACGAGGCTCGCATCCTCCTCGAGGTAGAGCTTGTAGAGCGCCGCTGCGATCGACTGGAACTCCGCGATCTGCCCGCCCTTGAGCCCCAAGCCAAAGGCGATCTGCCGCGCCTGATAGGGCTGAAGCCCGGCCGCAGGGTGCACCGTCGCTGTCAGGATCTTCTCCGGGGTCTTCTCCGCCACTTCCTCGATGTCCATGCCGCCCGCCGCCGAGGCGATGAGGGCGATACGGCCCTTCTCGCGGTTGAGTGTCAGCGAGAGATAGATCTCCCGCTCGATCTCGGAGCCCGACTCGACGTAAACGCGCTCGACCGGAAGCCCCTCGGGGCCGGTCTGTTTGGTCTTGAGGCGCGTGCCGAGCATCGCGGCGGCAGCGGTGCGGAGCGCCTGCCCGTCGCGGACCAGCTTGACGCCTCCGGCCTTGCCACGTCCGCCGGCGTGCACCTGCGCCTTGACGACCCACACGCCGCCGCCGAGCGCGCTCGCGGCGGCGGCCGCCTCATCCGCGCTTACCGCCACCTGACCGGCGGGCACGGGAATGCCGTATTTCCTGAATATCTCTTTGGCCTGATATTCGTGCAGATTCATGGACGATCCTGGACTTCTTCTGAAACGTGACGTGAATTTACCATTGTGTCCAAAAAGCCGGACCGCCGCCAGCGCGGCGAGTCCTGAGATGGTAGAGTCGCGCGCGCCCGTTCCTTGTCTCGAGCGCCTCGCACTCCCGATCATCCATGCCGGCTACTGCCGCGACCTCACCAGCCGCTCCCGCTGCCCAGGCCGACCTCGCCTGGCGGGTCGTCGGCCTCCTGAATCTCTACCGGCTGCTCGTGCCGCTGGTGCTGGTGAGCGCGCTATGGCTATCCGGTCAGCCGCGGCTGCCTCATCCGAAGCTCTTCCTCGCCGCCTGCACGGCGTACTTCATCGCGGCGGTGCTGCTCGTCATCGCACGGCGGCTGCGCTGGTCGACGCTGCGGCTCGTGGCACTGGTGAATGCGAGCGTCGATTCCGCGGCGGTTGGTGTCATCCTCTACGCGAGCGGCGGTGTCGCGAGCGGCTTCGGCATTCTCCTCGTGCTGCCGGTGCTCGCCATGGCCATACTGGCAAAGCACCGCGATGCGCTCCTCATCGCCGCGATGGCCGCGCTTGCTGTCCTCGTGCAGCAGTTCTTCGCCGGCCTCGAATCGCCCATGCGGTTCACCGACTACACCACGGCCGGAACGCTCGGCGTGGTGTTGTTCGCCATCGCGCTGCTCACCTGGCCGCTCGCCAACCGCGTGCGCGAGAGCGAGGCCGCGATCCGGCGGCAGGAAGTCGATCTCGCGAACCTCGCACAGCTCTCGCAGTACATCGTGCAGCACCTGCGCGAGAGCATCCTCGTCATCGATCACCAGGACCGGATCCGGCTCATCAACGAATCGGCGGCGCGCATGCTGGGCGATGAGAAGGCCTATCCGGATGCGCTGCTCGGCGAAGCCTCGCCACGGCTGCTGTACCTGCTCGAGCGTTGGCGGCAGAGCACGGGCGATTCCGGCATTTTTCCGGCGGCTGAGCAGACTTTCGTCGGCGCCGACGGCGCGCAGATCATCCGGGCGCATTTCGCGCCGCTTGGCACCTCGACGCCCACGCCCGTGCTCGTCTTTCTCGAGGATACGAGTCTGATCACGGAGAAAGTGCAGCAAACGAAGCTCGCGGCCCTCGGTCGCTTAAGCGCCAGCATCGCGCACGAGATCCGAAATCCGGTCGGCGCCATGAGCCATGCGGGGCAGCTCCTCGCCGAGTCGCCGCATCTCGAGCCGCAGGACCGGCGGCTGACCGAGATCATCCGCGCCAACGCCGAGCGGGTGAGCAACATCATCGACAGCGTCCTCAGGCTCTCACGCCGGGAGGAAGCCCATGTGGAGCGTCTGCCGCTACAGGCCTGGAGCGAGGAGTTTTACGAGGAATTCTGCGAGACCATGCAGTGGCCGCGGGAGCGGCTCGAGGTGAACGGCCCGTCGGCCGAGATCGAGGTCCGCTTCGACCCGAGCCAACTGCGGCAGATCGTCTGGAATCTCTGCGAGAATGCCATGCGCCATGCCTTCGGCGAACGCCGGGGCGATGCCCGCGAGGGGGTCATCGAGATGCGCTGCGGCCGCTTGCCCGCGCATGGCCGGCCGTTTCTCGAGGTGGCCGATCGGGGGCAGGGAGTGGCGCCGGAACACATTGAGCGCATTTTCGAGCCCTTCTTCAGCGCCGGCCGGGGAACGGGACTGGGTCTCTATCTCGCGCGCGAGCTGGCCCAGACCAATGGCGCAACGCTCCTTTATGAGCCACGTCACGGCGGCGGCAGCGTTTTTCGGCTGGTATTCGCAGATCCTCGACGATGGGAGGTCGAGCCTTGAATGCGCCCTTGACGAGCCCTCGCCCCGAGTCGGCCCGACCGGTGGTGCTGATCGTGGACGACGAGCCCGACCTGCTCGAGCTCGTGAGCCTCACGCTGAGCCGCATGAACCTCAGGACCCGGACGGCGCCCGATGTCGGCACGGCCCGCAAGCTCCTGAAGAGCGAGGCATTCGATCTGTGTCTCACCGATATGCGACTCCCGGATGGGGACGGCCTGGATCTCGTGGCGTGGATCCAGCAGAACCGGTCGAGCGTACCCGTCGCCGTCATTACAGCCCATGGTAACGTCGAATCCGCCGTTCGCGCGCTGAAACTCGGCGCCTTCGACTTCGTCTCGAAGCCGTTGGATCTCGGCGTGCTGCGCAAGCTCGTCGGCAGCGCCATTCGCTTGGGCACTGGCGGCTCGACCGATGCGAGCGATCCCAGCAGTGCACGGCTCATCGGCCATTCGAACGTCATGGAGCAGCTGCGGGAGATGATCTCGCGTGTCTCGCGCAGCCAGGCGCCGGTGCATATTTTCGGCGAGTCGGGCACCGGCAAGGAGCTGGTCGCGCGCATGATTCACGAGTCCAGCGCCCGCCGGGAGGCGCCCTTCGTCGCCGTCAACTGCGGTGCGATCCCGACGGAGCTGATGGAGAGCGAATTCTTCGGCCACAAGCGCGGCAGCTTCACGGGCGCGGTCGCCGACAAGAAGGGACTCGTGCAGAGCGCCGAAGGCGGTACCCTCTTTCTCGATGAAGTGGCGGATCTGCCGCTGCACATGCAGGTGAAGCTGCTGCGGGTGGTGCAGGAAAAGATGGTCCGTCCGGTCGGCGAATCCCGCGAAGAGACGGTCGATGTCCGCATCCTCTCGGCCACGCACAAGAATCTCGCCGAGCTCGTCGCGCAGGGACTCTTTCGCGAGGACCTCTTCTACCGCATCAACGTCATCGAGCTGCGCGTGCCGGCGCTGCGCGAGCGGCCGGAGGACATTCCGGATATCGCCGAGGCGATCCTCGAGCGACTCGGCCGCCGCTCCGGCTCCACGCCGCCGCGGCTCGCGGAGGATGCGCTCGAGCTGCTGAAGTCGTATCCCTTCCCGGGCAACGTGCGCGAGCTGGAAAACGTGCTCGAGCGTGCGCTCACCCTCTGTCTTGGCGGCATGATCACCGCCGAGCACATCAAGCTGCGCACCTCGACACGGCCTTCACCGCCCGTGCCGCTGCCGACTTCTGCGGCCGGGGACGGAGCTGCCCTCGGCGAGCACCTGGAGGGAATCGAGCGCGACGCCATCGTCAAGGCGCTGGAGAAGACCCGCTACAACAAGACCGCCGCGGCGAAACTGCTGGGGATGAGCTTTCGGGCGCTGCGGTATCGGATCAAGAAACTCGGGATCGAGTAGCCTATTTCAGCACCCGGACGTGCAGCCTCCTTCCACGAACCGGGGCAACCAGGATCAGCTCCTGGCGGTACGTGACACCATTCACAAGTTTGCGACGAAACCGCGGCAATCTCTCTTGGTTTGCGCGCTGGATCGTGATCGGTGCGCTCGAGACTCGCGTATCGTCCGTGCGCCACTCATGCCGCAGTACTGAGGGGATGCTTTGGAACTGGAAGCGCAGGACATCGAGTCGCCCGTCAGCGAGGAGAAGCGCTTGTCGGCACCGCGCCGATTCAAGTTCCTGACCAAGCGACGTTCAGCGGAACTGGGGTCGACCATCCACTTCGGCGTATTTGCCCTCATGCTCGCCGTCACCATGCCCCGGCTCGCGAGATCATTCTCTCCGGCCTGGGATCCGCTGGATACTTCCTGGGCATGGATGATGGGATATGCGCTACAACATCATCTGCAGTGGGGAAAATCCGTCGTATTCACCTACGGGCCACTCGGATTTCTGACCCATTCCTACTTTTACTCGGATCACACGCTGTGGGCCCTGGCGGCGACGGCCCGTCTGACATCCTGGTTCGCTTTCGGCCTGGCGTTCGCCTGCATTCTCCGCAGACTCGCCCCCGATAACAGACCATCCCGCAGAACGCCAGCGGCGGTCGCCATTGGCTGGACCATTGGCGCAACCTTCCTCCACCTGTCGGCACAATGCGCAGTCCTGGGCGTACTGCTTTTGGTGCTCGCAATGGCAGAAGAGGATCGCGCAGCCGTCACCGTCGAATCGGCTCTGTCCGGCGCCCTTCTCGCACTCGGCGCTCTGATCAAAGCAACCGCACTGATCGTGTCGCTGTTTGCCTTGCTCGTTTATCCGGCACTCTGGTGGTATACGGGCCGCCGACAGCGTGCGCTGTCCTCATCCCTGCTGCCTCTACTGAGCTTCCTGCTCGCGTTCTGCGCGTTGTGGTCACTCGCGTCGCAATCCTTCAGTCATCTGCCCGACTATATTCGCGGGACATGGGAAATAGTGCGCGGGTATACACCCGCCATGTCAATCACTGGCTTGGGGATTCAGATAATTTCGGCATTGCTGATCCTGGCGTTGTTCGCGGGCGCGCTCATGGGATTCCATGTCGGCGGAAGGAAGGTTCGCGTGGCGCAGTGCCTGCTCCTCGGCGGAGTGGCATTCTGGGCATGGAAGGAGGGTTTCACCCGTCAAGACTGGGGCTATGTCCTCCACCCCATGACGTTCTACGGCATTGTATTGGTCATCGCGAGCGCGGGCACCGTTCTGGTATCACAGGAGAAATCCCGATACCTCACAGTTTGTATCTACGGCGCCTATGCGGTCGCGCTCTGGTGTTCGATTCAAGGACACCCGACACAAAGACTATCCTACGTGAGTGTGCGGGACAACTATGAACGCTATCTCACCTTGATTTCCTCCCAATCGCGCAGAGTGGCCGAACAACGCAGCCAGGGGCTGGCGATCCAACGCCAGTTCAGCCTTCGAAATGACGTCTTGAACGCCGTAGGACATGCGTCCGTGAATGTGATTCCCTCGTCGCTCATGATCGTGCAGGGCTACGACATGCACCTGGTCGCAAGCCCAGTGATTCAAACCTATTCCGTTTATACGCCCTATCTCGATCAGATGAATGCGAGTCAGATATGGGATGGCAGGAGCGCCGACAAGGTCGTATACAACTATAGCTCTGCCGGCGGCAGATATCCCACATTTGACGAGCCCGCTACGTTCCGGGCTCTCCTGACTTGCTACCGAACGGAGTACGCCGGCAGTCCCTACGCGGTATTGAGCCATGTCACATGTGGGTCGGTGGGAATGTCCGCAGCAGAGGAGCCGCAGGAAGGTGCCTTTGGGAGCTGGATTGTGGTCCCACGGCAAGCAAGTTATGCCGCAATTGGTGTGCACACCACCCTGATTGGGCATGTCATGAATGTTTTCTTCAAAGCCGACTACGTCCGGATTTTATTTAGATTGGCGGACGGGTCGGTGAAGGGCCCCTACCGGTTTATCTATCCCGTTGCGGGGGATGGTCTCTTTGTCAGGTATTTCATCGGCAGGCAATCCGAAGCGGTTCGCCTCTTTTCGGGAAACGTCTCGGGTCTGCAAAGAATTACCGCCATCAAAATCGCCACGGACCACCCTTCGCGGGACTACGCCAAGCATTTTGCGGTGCGGTTCCTCCGATGAGCCGCAAAGCGCCGAATGAAGCGGCCACGCCGATCCGCGACGTCGCAGTCGCCGGCGCCGGCATCATGGGCCTTTCGGCTGCTTTCTATGCCGCGAAGGCCGGCCACCGCGTGACCGTGTTCGAGCATGACCGGGTCCCCGGAGGCATGGCCGCGCACTTCGACTTCGGCGGCGTCAGCATCGAGCGCTTCTACCACTTCGTCTGCAAGGCCGATCGGACCACGTTCGAGTTGCTGGCGGAGCTCGGCCTCGGGGACCGTCTGCGCTGGAGGCCGACCTCGATGGGGTACTTCATGGACGGCCGGCTGAACCGGTGGGGCGATCCGCTCTCGCTGATGCGGCTGCCGGGACTCGGCCTGCTCGACAAACTCCGCTACGGCTTGCTCGCCTTTACCAGCACCAAGCGGTCCGACTGGACACAGCTCGACAAGCTCACGGCTGACAGGTGGATCAAGAGCTGGGTGGGGCCGCGGGCGTACGAGAAGCTGTGGCGCCCCCTGCTAGCCCTCAAGTTTTTCGAGCATGCGGACAACATTTCTGCGGCCTGGATCTGGACGCGCCTCAAGCGCATCGGTACCTCGCGGCGGAGCCTCATGCAGGAGGAACTCGGCTACATCGACGGCGGTTCCGAGACGCTGGTACGCGCGTTGTGCGATGCGATCACCACACTGGGCGGCAAAATCAGGCTCGGTGCCGCAGTGCAGGAAATCTGCGTCGCCGACGGAGCGGTCACCGGGGTTCGCACCTCGGAAGGAATGTTCCCGGCCGACCGGGTGATTTCCACGATTCCGACCCCCTATGTGAGCAGACTGGTGCCGGCTCTACCCGAGGACTGGAAACGCAAATACGATGCGATTCCGAACATCGGCGTGGTTTGCGTCATGTTTCGCCTGAAGCGTTCGGTGTCACCGCATTTCTGGGTGAACATCTCCGATCCCCGCATCGACATCCCGGGCATCATTGAGTTTTCCCAACTGCGGCCCCTGCCGGACACGGTAGTTTGTGTTCCCTATTACATGCCGCAGACCCATCCGAAATGGGCCAAGGACGATGCCTTCTTCGTCGACGAGGCATTCGGCTACCTGCGGCTGATCAACCCGACGCTCTGCCGCGATGATATCGTCGCGACGCGCATCGGGCGATTGCGGCATGCCCAACCGGTCTGCGCGCCGCGCTTTCTCGAGACCATACCCGAGGTCATCACGCCCGTCGAGGGGCTGCAGATCGCCGATACGTGCTACTACTATCCGGAAGATCGTGGCATTTCCGAGAGCGCGCGCCTGGCCAGGACCATGGCAGCCAGGATGGGCTGATGGAGATGACCCGCAAGATCATCCTGACCGGCGGCGCCGGACTGGTCGGACAGAACCTGATCCTGACGCTGAAGCAGAAGGGCTACGAGCGCATCATTTCCATCGACAAGAGCGCGGCAAACAACGCCGTCATCCGCAAGCGGCATCCCGATGTCACGGTGATCGACGCCGATCTCGCCGAGCGCGGCGACTGGGAGCGGCAATTCGAGGATGCGGGAGCGCTCGTGCTCCTGCAGGCACAGATCAGCGGACTCGCTTACCCCCAATTCGCCCATAACACACTGCAATCGACCGAGCGGGCGCTCGCCGCCGCCAGGCGTTACGACGTGCCCTATCTGGTTCACGTCAGCTCGTCGGTCGTCAATTCGCGAGCTGACGATTACTACTCGTGCAGCAAGCGGGCGCAAGAAGACCTAGTGCGCAAGGCTGGATTTAAAACCGTGATCTTGCGGCCGACGCTGATGTTCGGCTGGTTCGACCGCAAGCATCTGGGATGGTTGGCGCGCTTCATGGCGCGCGTTCCGGTGTTTCCGATCCCGGGCAACGGCCGCTACATCCGCCAGGCTCTGTTCGAGCTCGATTTCTGCGCCATCATCGCCGCCTGCCTGGAGCGTGAGCTCACCGGAGAATACAACATCAGCGGACTCGAACGGGTGCACTATATCGATCTGATCCGCATCATCAGGGAAGCGAGCGGCGCACGCACACCGATCGTCAGAATTCCCTATTGGCTCTTCTGGCTGCTGCTTCGAGCCTATGCGTTGATCGACCGACAGCCGCCATTCACCATCCAGCAGCTCGAGGCGCTAGTCATTCCGGAAGAATTCGAGATAATCGACTGGCCGGGCATATTCGGGGTCGCAATGACTCCCCTGCGCGAGGCGCTGATGCGGACTTTTCGCGAGCGGCCCTATTGCAGCATCGTGCTGGGGCCGTGAGCGATGGAACGAGCGCGTTTCATTCGCTTCATGATCACCGGGGGAGCGGCGGCGATCGTCAACCTCGTGAGCCGCTGGTTGCTCAATTTTCTCATATCGTTCGCGAGCGCCGTGGCGGTTGCGTATCTCGTCGGCATGGTGACCGCCTATGTCCTAGGGCGCCTGTTCGTGTTCGAGCGCTCCGGCCGGAGCGTGGCGGACGAATTCTGGCGCTTCACGGCGGTCAACTTGTTTGCAGCGGCGCAGGTATGGACCATCAGCGTAGGTCTCGGGGAGTACGTCTTTCCCGCGTCAGGTTTCAGGTGGCATCCTCTCGATGTCGCTCACCTGATCGGGGTCGCGGTGCCGATATTCACGAGCTATCTCGGCCACCGCCACTTCTCATTCGCAAGGCCTACAAGCCGGTCCGATGGAAGATCCGCGCCGGAACGAGCCGGACGATCAACATGATCCAGCGCCAGAACCCTGGCACATAGACGACCGGGCCGCGCTTTCTATCGATCGCATCCACCACGATCCGCGCCGCGCGCCCGGCACCGGTCCACAGGGGACCGGATCGCCTCATGCCATCGGTCATCGGGGTAATGATGAAGCCGGGCTTGAAGATGACGATCCTCGGCCCGGTGCTTGCGAGCTCATGGGCCATGCCTTGGGCGAGGACTGCGAGTCCTCCCTTGGCGCTGCCGTAGACGTAATTCGAGCGGCGTCCGCGGTCGCCGGCGACCGAGGAGAACACGGCGATCGTGCCCTGCCCCTTCATGCAGCTGGCGGCCGCGAGCAGCCACAGCGCCGCGCTGGTGAAATTCGTGCTCAGAATCTCGGCCGCGTGCCGCAGGTCCTTGCACGCACGCGTCTGATCGCCCAACCTGCCGTAAGCCAGAATCAGGACATCGATACCGCCCAGATCGGCGGCGAATTCGCCGATGGCGGTCTCGTAGGACTGCGGTGCGGCAAGGTCGATCGATAGTGTCTTGATGTTACCGGCGCCGCGCACGCGCAGATCGGCAGACAAATCGGCAAGGCGCTCGGCGGATGAGCCGAGCAAGCCGAGATCGGCTCCCCGCGCGGCGTATATCCTCGCGATCTCGGTCGCCATACCGGATAACGCCCCCAATATCACCACCTTCATCTCGATACCCTGCCGCCTGCGCCGCCCCGTCAGCCTGCTACGCGACGCCAGAAATCCGACTGCACATGCGGGTCCTTGAGCACGTCGAGCTTTGTCCATGCCGGATAGCCGCTGCGAAACAGGTCGGCGGGCATGCGGGCATCCTTTGCCGGATAGAGACGTCCTCCCGCGACCGCGACGATAGCGTCCAAACGCTCGAACAGGGCCCGCGTATTCGGGCCCCGGTTGGGAAAGTCCAGCGCAATGTGGGTACCCGGAAACGGAAAGCTGAGCAGACCGGGCGAGCTGCGCTCGCCGAATGCCTTGACCACCGCCAGGAATGAAGGCTGGCCGGATTCGGCGATCTCGTGCAGCAGCCGCTTCAGCGCCTCGTGCTGCGCGACGCGCGGCAGCACGCATTGGTACTGGTAGAACCCGAAGCGCCCATACAGCCGGTTCCAGTCCACGATCCCGTCCAGCGGATAAAAGCAGGCGTTGAAATGCAGGCGCGAGCGCTTCGCTCGCGCCGCTTTGATCCGGAAATAGAGCTCGTTGAAGGTGCTGACCGAAAAGCGGTTGAGCAGTAACGACGGCGCGTCCACGGGCACCGAGGGTTTGAATCCGCCGAGCCGCAGCGGGCGTCGCCTATCGGGGGACCAGTTTGCGCGCGAGAAGATGCCACGGCCCCGGCGGCTGCTCACGCAATCCATCCAGGCGACGGTATGCTCCCAGCCTTCGGCATCGCTCTGCGCCGTCAACTCGAAGAACTCATCAAGGCTCGCAAAGGCGACATCTTCCGAATCGAGAAAGGCACCCGGCACCTTGATGAGCTGAAGTCTCACCCGGGTGATCAATCCCGTCATTCCCAGCCCGCCGATGGTGGCGCGGAATATCTCCTCGTTGGCATCCGGCCCGCAGGTTCGCAGGCTACCGTCCGAGCGCGCGATCTCCAGGCTGTGCACCCAACAGCCGAACGTGCCCGCCCGGTGATGATTCTTGCCGTGCACGTCGTTGGCGACGGCACCACCCAGGCTGATGTATTTCGTGCCCGGAGTGGTCGGAAGGAACCAGCCGTGAGGAAGGGCGATACGGATCACCTCTTCCAGGGTGACGCCGGCTTCCGCCTCTAGAACGCCACTTTCGCGGTCGAAGACGACGAACCGATCGAGCGCCCTCGTGCTGAGCAGCGTTCCGCCGGAATTCAAGGCAACGTCCCCGTAGGATCTGCCCATCCCGTAGGCAAGCCAGGCGCCTTCGCGAGCGATCACGGCTCGGGCCTGCTCGACGCTGCTGGGGGTTACGACATTATGGATGGGCGCCCCGATCCGACCCCAGGACTGCACCGGTGTCAGTGGGCTAGCGGGCATCTACAGCGCCAGGTAAAGCGCCAGCAAGCACCCGACTCCCAGCGCGAGACTCGTCTTGTCCTTGAGCGCGAACACGATCGGATCGTCGTCCAGCATGCCTCGATGGGCGAGCAGCCACACCCGCATCTGCCACAGGTAAAGCAGAAGAGGCACCGCCCACAACCAATCCGGGCTGCCGTACAGCACGGTCGCCACGCCATTGGTGATGTACAGCATCGAGATCACCAACGAGGCGACGCCGGAAGCGATTCCGTACACCAGCGTGAGCAGCACATCACCCGGCTCATAGCCGCGCCCTGCAATCCTCGCTAAGGCGGTCGAGCGGGATGCCTTCGCGATCTCCGAGTGGCGCTTGGCCATTGCCAGCGAGAAGAAAAGCATGACTGAGAATGCCAGCAGCCAGGGAGAGGGCGGCGCGCGCACGGCCACGGCGCCCAGCACGATCCGCAGCGTGAACAACGAGCCGATGACGGCGGTGTCCAACAAGGGCACCCGCTTCAGCCGGAAGGTATAAGCCAGCGTGATCGCAAGATAGACGGCGAGCACCAGGGCGGCTTGCGGAGTCGCGGCGAATGCGAGTACGAATCCGACAATCAACATCAGAGGCGCTATCGCGACCGCCGCCAGACCCGGAAACACGCCTGCCGCCAACGGCCGGTTCCGCTTGGTGATGTGGCGCCGATCATCCGACAGGTCCGTCAGATCATTCACCATGTAGGTCCCAGAAGCGACCAGGCTCATACCAGAAAAGGCAAGCAGCGCATGGAGCCAACCTTGTAGATCCGTGAAGCGATGAGCCAGCAGCAGAGGAAGGAAGACCAGAAGGTTCTTCGACCACTGGTGCAGCCGGAGCTGTTTGAGGAACACGGCCGTCCCGACTTTGGGAACGAGAAACTCCGCCTCGATCGGCTTATTCAGGCTTTCGATGCACCGTCTGACGGCGCACTGCGCTCCCGCTACGATCGCGGCGCTCGCTGATCGCCAGACTGCAAGCTCCGCCGCGCTGCCACCGGCGTAGCTGAACCCTTCGGGGAATCGGCGCGTGAGATAATCGGCCTTCGCCGCGCCCTTCAGATTGAGATGCCCGTCGTTACCGACGCAGGAGTCAAACAGGCGCAGACGCGCGGCGAGTCGCTCGACCATCCCCTGATCGGCGGCAGAGACCAGATGCAGCTCTCGGCCCTCGGCCGCCTGCCTACGCAACCACATCAGGAACTCTTCGCGCAGCGGGAGGGTCTCGACATCGACGATGTGCAGGGAGGCGATCATGGCCTCCATGTGGGCTCTGCCGCGGGCGATCAGTATCAGTAACGCGCGAACGAGCTGCCACGGGCGACGCACGAGGAGCGCTATCAGACTCTCGTGCAGCGCATTGACCTTGAGCAGCGCACCCTCGAGATCCACGACGAGCGGTAGGGCATCGTCCGCGGGCGCCCGAGCGAGCCGGGCGGCACCGCCGTTTACGGACCTATACTGCGCCGCCATACCTGTCCCATCCTCAGACCTAGGTGCGCACTATTCTAGATTTGATGTATTGTTTCCGGGACTTCGAGCTTGCAAAACTGGGAGCGCACGCACATCGGCAAGCGATCAGTCATGCCCTTGTCTCTCGGACCGGGATGCCGGGGTGGGGGGTACGTCATAGAAGTGGGGATTTTTGAAGGCCGCCGGCAACCGCGTTCGGATCACGGCTCGCAACCAGTTATCGGCTCGCAGCGCCAGGTCACGCAACGGCTGCTCGGGGCGGCCGCGGAACTCGGTCACGTGATAGTAGTCGGCGCCACCGAGAGGCTTGGCCGAAAAGAAGTAGTTCGAGACGCAGCATCGATCGGCCCTTGTCAGGTTTCTCGACACTGAATGCCAGGAATGTCGATGCGTGATCATCACTACGAGTCGATTGAACCTGCTGACGACCGTGACGGGCCGGCTCCGGAGGCCATTCGGCCATAGCTCGAGATTACCTCCGCAATCTTCCGGCCAGTCCGGGGAAACGTAATACAGCAGATTGACAATGCGGTAGCGGCGGCGGAACTTGTCATGAGAGTTGTCAATGTGCGGATTGAGGAAATGGCGTGGCGCCATCAGCGAGATTCCGCCCGCATACAACAGCTCGTCCGGCTCCAGATCGTCGAGCCCGGCAATCCTCTCTACCGCACCGACCACGTTCGGTGCCTGAAAGGCGTAGATCGCCTCCTCGAGCAACGGATGGTATCTGTTCATCTGCGCCGCGAAGCACTTCCACTCCCGCAGATTGCGCCTCGAGCCCATGGACGCGGCGTGCGGAAATGCCGATCGGATCGCCTCCGCCCAAGCCACGGGCAAAACATCGTCAAGCACGAAGTAATTGATCGGTGCCGTCGCGCGCCACTGGTGCGCCAAGTCCTCTTCCCGCTTTTGAATGCGGCGGCCAATCGCCTCCGACAACACCGTCCTGCTCAAGCTCTGAGCGCCGGAGCCTCTCGATGCCCCTCCCGGATCATGATCAACCGTCGGAATCATCTCGATCTCGCCCTCGCTCTACAGTCACTCGCCATCAAGGTAGGCCGGGTCCCGCTGACCTCGCCGGCCGCGCGCTCAGATAATAGCGCCGGCCGTGCCACCCGCACTCGAGGTGCGGCGGCGCCGTCAGCCACTCCCGTTCGGAACCAAGATCCACGGGCGATCCCCCGCGGACGAAGTCGCGCACGAGCACGCGTCGGCCCGACCCGACATACAACTCAAGACCCGTGCCCGGGTATTGCCTGACCCAAACGTGCACGTTCCCGCCACTGTAGTTGCGGGTCACCGGATGAGGGGGGAGGAAAAGCGCGGCACAGTCATCCTCGAGGCGATCGAATATGAGATCGGCGGGGCGCTCCTCGCTGTGCAAGGCAGCTTCAGCTGTTGGGTCGGGCACGACCTGACAGGCGACCAGATTCTCCGACTGGCGCGGCGGCAGATCTCCCGATCGCGGCGACTTGGCAGTCAGCAGAGTCTCCATCGGGACGGTATCCTTGAGCACGATCCGCGCGCAGCCGCTCAGATCAGCACGCAGACCGAAGCGTTCCAGCTCGTCGTTGACCCAGGTAAAGTCGGGAAGCCCGACCGCGACTGCCGCGTCTCTTCGCGTGTCGAGCATGACGACTCTCAGGTGAGGTGCGTACTTGCCGATCAGCGAGCGAATTCTCAGTCCGTTGGCTCCTTGGGCGTGAAGCGCGTACGACCCGCCGATATTGATGAATCCCGAGCCCGCGGGCAGAAACGGTGCAATGAAGGAATTGGACAGGTTGCCATAGAGGAAGTAGAGGCTCGGCGCTTTCATCAGCGGCTTCGGTACGGAAATCTCGAACCAAGGGCCGCCGTCCCACGGGACATGGACCCGGTAAGCCGCTCCCATCGCCAGTTGCGCCGCCTGCAGACTCAGGATTGCGCCGATCAAATAATTGCGCAGCTTAGGCCGCGCTGCAAAGAGCCGGAACACGAGCACCACGACGAGAACGGCCGCGATGCAGGCCATGGCGATGAAGTAACGCCCGGAGCCCGACATTCGCAACCAAAGGATCCAATCGGTCAGAAAGCCGCAGCCGAGCGCGGCGAGCAGGCGCGTGGGCACGGGGTGCGTGAGCGCGCCGTCGGCGGCGAACGAGTCCCTGGTCCGCCGCCACGCCAGGCGTAAGAGCACCAGGACCGCGAGGATCAAAAGCACCGCATACCGCAGATCGGGCGACGGATACTCGAAGTCGACCATGGCTCGCGGCGCCACGATCGCGAAAGGGCGCCACAGCGCCTCGGCGAGCGAGTCGGGTATGAAGCGGTAATCCAGTATCGAGCCTGTCGTGTACTGGGGCGAGCGGAATACGTCATTCAGGAGCGGAAAAAGCGGGTTGCCGAAATGGCGCTCCAATTGGATCGCCCATGGCGCGGCGACGATGAGGAAGCCGACGCCAAGGGCGAAGGCGAAAACGGCGGCGAAGCGGATCCGGGCGCGCCAGGTAGTGGGAAGGAAGGGCAGCAGCGCGAAGGCGGACAGCGCCGAGGCGGCATTTGTGAGCTTGAGCGCGCTCACCGCGCCGAGAAGCAAGCCCCCGCAGACGATACCCGCCGCGCTCGGTGAGCGGACCGCGCGAGCCAGTAGCAGCCAACCCGCGAGCACCAGCTCCGCCGTGGTGATGTCGCAGTAACTCGAGCCGAGCTCCGCGATGAGGATCGGATTGGCGAAAGCCAATGCGACGGCACAGAGGCCGATCGCGGTACGCTGCGCGGAAGCTGCGGACGGGGCCATGGCGACCGCGATCTCGTAGGTCAGCCAGAGGATGGCGCTTTGCAGGAGCGCCAGGATGGAGGTGGCAACGAGAGCCGGCAGGCCCGACCTCGCGAGCAGGTAGAACGGAACGTAGATGTAGGGGTTGAAATAGGACTGAGGTCCGGCCGCGAAGTAGTCCCGGCCGAAGCGGTCATGCAGAGCGCTGAAGCCCGCATACAGATGATAACCCAGCGTGTCCCACATCATCTCCTTGCCGAGGAGATAGTTCGCCAGGACCGCGGCCGCGGCGCAGGCGACATAGACGGCCAAGCGGGGCGAAGCTACAGCGCCGGCGAGCGCAGCGCGAAGCGAGGACGGCTGCGGGAATTTGAGCGACTCGTCGGACGAACTCACCTCGTGCTCCCTATTGCGGCTCTGGCGCACGCACGGCACGCACCTCGAGACATCCCCAACAAAATGGATTATGTCAGGAGCCGGATGGGAACGGATGTGATTCGCTCAGCAAAAATCGTCTAAGATTCGCGACTTACGTCCGGCGACCGAGTCCACATGAGGCACATATTCGCCCTGGTCAAACAGCGGCATCTGCTGGTATCGATTTATTACGTCATCACGATGCCCTTCAGCATCATGGCCATTCTCAATTCCCGCCGCATTCATCCCGCCTACCGGATCACCTGGTGGAAAAAGCTCCGCCTCGGAGTGCGGTTCTTTCTCAACGGCATCCGCATACAGACCGGCACCACGTACAAGACGCACCTCGTCATGGCGCTGAAGCTGTTCGAAACCCCGCCCGAGATCGCGGGCGATGTGATCGAGTGCGGCACGTGGAAGGGCGGCTCGGCCGCCAATCTTTCCCTGGCGTGCCGCATCGTCGGTCGCAAACTCAAGATCTTCGATTCCTTCGAGGGCCTTCCCGCCGGGGACTCCATGGATCGGGAGGCAAAGTGGTATAAGCGCGGCGATTACGCCGGCTCGCTCGAAGAAGTGCGCGCCAACATCGCAAAACACGGCGCGCCGGAATGCTGCGAATACGTGCGCGGATGGTTCAACGAGACACTTCCGCGATTGGGCGCGCCCGTGGCGCTTGCGTTCATCGACGTCGACCTGGAGGCGAGCCTCGACACGTGTGTGAGGCATATCTATCCGCATCTGACGCCGACGGGTTATATATTCATTGACGAAGTCATCATCACGGACTACTGCGCCCTCTTCTATTCGGAACGATGGTGGCGCGAGAACTTCAACCGTACTCCGCCGGGACTGATTGGTGCGGGCCTCGGATTGGCGCTCGGGGAGTTCTACATCGGCCCGAGGACCGAGATCGAGGATCATCCGATGCAGCATTCGAATGCGGGGGCGTATATGCGTAAAGACATGTCCGGTTACTGGTCGTACTACCCCGCCGCGTGAATCGATGGTAAGTCGTCTGCTGCAACTCGCACGGTTCTGCGCCGTCGGTGTGATCTGCCTCGCGCTGGGTCTGGCGGCCCTCGCCGGGCTGCACGATCTGGCCGGTCTCAATTATCTGCTCGCGTATGTAGTGGCCTTCGTCTGCGGCAATGTTGCGGGATATCTGCTCAATGCGCGCTTCACGTTCTTCGCCGGCTCCGTGAACCATGCCGGCGCGGCGCGCTACCTGTTGGTGAACGTCGTGCTCCTTTGCGTATGCACCGCCGGGTTGAAACTACTCGTCGACGAGTTTCGAATGTGGTACCTGGCGGCGGCATTCCTCCTCGCGGTGCTGAACGCACCGGTCAGCTTTGTCGCCCAGCGGCTCTTCACCTATCGGCTGGCAGCCGACTGATCCCAGAACACCTTCGTCATGCTCATTCGGCGACAGAGGCCTCGCGGCAGTCGCGCGAACATCCGCCCGAGGCGATAGCCCGCATACTTGGCGGCATTGCGGATCGGAACCATCGGCAGCAGCCACGGTGCGTTCGTCGCAATGTACCTCAGTTCTGACGCGACGAACCGCGCGCCCTCCCCTTCCGCCGCGCCGAAATGGCGCATCAGTTCCGGTAGCTGGGCATGCAGCACGCCGAAATCGAAGTAGCGCTGCGTCTCCTGGGCGATGGTGTAGTCATGCGAATGTCGCACGCAGGCATCGGCGCAGTAACGTACCTTCCAGCCGGCCAACAGCATCTTGACGGCGACGTAAGTGTCCTCACCCAGAATGAGGTGGCTCGGAAACCCGCCGCAGGACCGGAAGGCGGCGATCCGGTAGGCTCCGAAGGAGTTCGAGACATAGGCCGCTTTGATCCCGAGCCGGCCTGCATCGGCGAGCGTGCGAGTCTCGCTGATCGCCCCGTAATTGAAGAGGGCCATATGCGACTCGAACGGTCCAGCCCCGCGATGCGGCAGCTGCCGACCGTACGCCACTCCAACGGTTGGGTCGGCGAAGGCGGCGAGCAATGCCGCCACGGCCTCCGGCCCTTCCAAGACTGCATCATGCGTGAGAAAGACGACGTACTCCCTATCCCCGCAGAAGCGCTCGACCGCCATCTGACGGGTCCTACCGTGATTGAACGTCCGCGGGTCGATGCGCTCGAGCTCGAACCCGCTCTCGGACGCCACCCGATCGCTGCCGTCGGTGGACCCTGAATCGACCACGGCGACCAGGGAGGGCCCCGGCAGGGCGGCACGCAGCGCCTCGGCGGCTTCGCGCCAGCGCTCTCCCCCGTTGCGGACAGGCACGATGATGCGTGCGTGGTTCACAGCGGGGCCGGTATCGGGCATGCTAATAATGCTAAAGGGGCCGCTTCGCGGATTCCATGATCCTGTAGCTCAAGCACCGAAAACACTCGTGGATCAAGAGCCCTTCAGCCAGGTCGGCGGCAAGATCGCGGTCCTCGTACCGTGCCGAAACGAGGAGGCCGCCATCGCGGGGGTCGTACATGACTTCCGCCATTACTTGCCTTCCGCAACCGTATACGTTTACGACAATGCCTCCACGGATGAGACGGCGCAGGTCGCCCGGGACGCGGGCGCCCAGGTATACACCGAACCGCTGAGGGGCAAGGGTAATGTCGTGCGGCGCATGTTCGCCGATATCGATGCCGACATCTATGTGATTGTCGACGGCGACGGAACCTATGACGCCTCGAGCGCGCCCCGGCTGATCGGGTATCTGATGACCGATCGGCTGGACATGGTGAACTGCGCCAGGGTCTCCTCGCAGACAGGAGCCTACCGTCCGGGCCACAGGTTGGGCAACCGACTCCTGACCGGGCTGGTGGCCAGGGTATTCGGCAACCGCCTGAGCGATGTATTGTCCGGTTATCGCGTCATGTCCAGGCGCTTCGTCAAATCCTTTCCGGCTCTCTCGACCGGGTTCGAGATCGAGACGGAGCTGACCGTCCACGCCTTGGAGCTGCGCGCGCCCATAGGCGAGCTCACGGCCCCCTATATCAGCCGCCCCCGTGGCTCCTCGAGCAAGCTGCATACGATGCGGGACGGGCTGAGGATCCTTCGACTGATCATCCACCTCATCAAGGAGGAGCGGCCGCTGCAATTCTTCACGACAGGCTTCGTCGTGCTGGCAGCCTTCTCCCTCGCACTGGGCATTCCCGTCGTGACGCAGTTTTTGGCGACCGGACTCGTCGGCCGCCTGCCAACAGCGGTGCTCGCTACGGGACTCATGATTGTGGCCTTTCTCAGCCTGGTCTGCGGTCTCATCCTCGATACCGTCACCCGCGGCCGCCGAGAGCTGAAGCGCCTTCTCTATCTGGCCGCGGGGCGCGAGGACAAGACGCTCCCTCGCGCCGGCGCAAGCCCAGCGCGTCGGCAGATCTTCTGATCCAATCGCTTGGGCGCGGCGAAAGCACTCAAATTCGCCGGAAAACCCCGTAGATCGCGTAATAGCGGAAGTGGCGGTCGAGCAGCCGTGAGCAAAACGGCTGATGGAAGATCCGCGACAGCTCGAATCCGGCTCTCCGCATCGAATGAACCAACTCGCCCTCGGAATAGTGGCGCTTGTGGTCCGAGTCCTTGGCGAAGCCGCACTTGCCGGGAACCCCGACCACGAAACTGCCCGCGGCCCGGAGCACCCGTCGGCCCTCCGCGAGCAGCGGCTCGGGGCGCTCCAGGTGCTCGAGCACGTTGTCGAGGATTGCTCCATCGAACTCACCGTCCGCGAACGGCAGGCGGTCCGGCTGCATCAATTGCACCCTGAGTCCCTGGCTCTGGCAGAAACTCACCGCATGGGGATTCACGTCGACTCCAACCGTCTGCGGACGGTACCGCACCATGTCCCCTATCCCGCAGCCGATGTCGAGCACCGTACCTCTCAGATG
>JBOIAQ010000033.1:0-39478 GCA_050739115.1 Steroidobacteraceae bacterium
GAACCCGGTTCCGAGATCACCATGACACCTTCCGAGGCTGAAATCGTTAACACCTTGCGAACCGTGATTTCCACTATCCCTTCAGGTACTTACCCACTCCCGGCTGATCGACGTTGGGACAGGCCTGTACCTCGATAAGAGCTTGACCGAGCTGCGCGAGCTGGCACGAGGCCCCAACGGGGCGGCCGCCTACTACCTCGGCATGGCTTACGAGTACGGAGATGGAGTGCGGCGCGATCGGGCACGGGCTCTCCGGTACTTCTGCCGTGCCGCCGCGCTGCAATACGCTCCGGCGCTTACCGCCATCCGCCACCTACGAAAGCCGCCGCAATGAATCGTCGTAACTTTCTCAAGTCTGTCGGCTCGGGAGTCGCCACAGCCGCCTTCCTGCACAGCAGTCTGGCCCGCGCGGCCGCGCTGCCGGCCATTGGCCGATCCGGCACGCTCGATGACGTCAAGCACGTCGTGGTCTTCATGCTGGAGAACCGCTCGTTCGATCACTATTTTGGACATCTGAGCGGAGTTCGTGGCTACAACGACCGCCTTGCGCTGCGCGTTCCCGGTGGTAAACCCGTTTGGTTCCAGCCGCGGATGCGGCGGCCGGATCAGCCGATTCTGCCCTTTCACCTCGATACGCACCGATGCTCGGCCCAGCTCCTTGAGGATCTCGACCACAGCTGGGCGTCTCAGCATGGGGCCATTGCCGCGGGGCGCATGAACGCGTGGCCGTTCAACAAAACCGACATGACCATGGGATATTTTCTGCGGGAAGACATTCCCTTTCATTACGCGCTCGCGGATACGTTCACGATCTGTGATCACTATTTTTGCTCGATCCCGGGTCCCACCTGCCCCAACCGGGCGATGTTGTGGACAGGCTCGATCGACCCTCAGGGCACGGGCGGGGGTCCCTTCATCGATGACGACGTATGGATATACACGAAGGGCGTCAAGCCCTTCTTCTGGCCCACCTATGCGGAACGCCTGCAGCGGTCGGGGATTACCTGGCATGTGTATCAGGAGGGGCTGGAAGAAATCGACGATGACCCGATGACGGGCAACTACCACTGCAACGCTCTCGCCTACTTCAAGCCATTCGCCGACGCCCCGCAAGGCTCGGAGCTGCAGCGGCGCGCAATGTCCGCCGGTGGCGTTGCCCGGCTGCGCGAGGACGTTCTGCACGAGCGCCTGCCGCAGGTGTCCTGGATCGTCATGCCGGCCGGCCACTCCGAGCATCCTTCCTATCCCCCCGCCTACGGCGCCGTCTACATCGCCCGCGTCCTCGAGGCGTTGACCGTCAATCCCAAAGTCTGGGGAAAGACCGTACTGCTTCTCGACTACGACGAGAACGACGGCTTTTTCGACCACGTGGTGCCGCCGCAGCCGCCGACGCCCGTGTTGCCCGGCCTTTCCACGGTGACGACGGAGGGCGAGATTCACCACATCGTCAATCCCGATCACCCCACGCTGTACACGCCGGATCAATTGCCCTACGGGCTCGGGCCTCGCGTGCCGATGCTGGCCATCTCGCCCTGGAGCAGAGGCGGCTACGTTTGTTCCGAAGTGTTTGATCACACCTCGGTTATTCGCTTTCTCGAGACGCGATTCGCAGTAAAGGAGCCGAACATTACGCCGTGGCGCCGGGCCATTTGTGGAGATCTGACCTCAGCGTTCGACTTCGCCTCCTACCGCAGCCGGCGGCTCAATCTCCCGAGTACTTCCGGATATCGGGACATGGTCTATCAGCAGGCGAAACTACCGCCTCCAGCCGTTCCTGACCAACAGGCGATCGACATCATTGCGCAGGAGCGGGGCGTGCGGCCGGCGCGAGCCCTTCCCTACGCGCTTGAATTGAATCTCGGTACCCAAGCTGGCGGGGCCCGGTTGCGGTTCGCCAACCGATCGACCGTGGGTGTCTGCTGTACGGCATATTGGGATGACCGCTTCGCCACTCCGCGGCGCTATACCATCGGAGCGGGACATCAGCTCGAAGACTTCATACGCCCCCCGACGAATCAGGGCGTGGCCCTTTCGGTCTATGGTCCCAATGGCTTTCTGCGCATGGTGCGCGGCCCGGGCGACTGCGCACTCGAGGTATCCAGTTCCGCGGCCCGCAGTGGCGACATCAGGCTGCACCTACATAACAGGGGCGAGCGAGCGCTGACGGCGACGGTACGGGACGAGAGCTACGGTCGAGGCGAGCGCCGTGTCGCGGTTGGGCCGGGCGAGACGCAGCAATTGCTCTGGGACCTGCAACGGAGTGACCACTGGTACGATCTGATCATTACTGTGGGTAAGCATCGGTGGCGCCTCGCTGGGCACGTCGAAGACGGGCACGAGAGCGTCTCGGATCCGGCAAACGTCGCGCCGGTCCTGGCGTAGACGTCGCCAGAATCAGCATACCGGTGACAGAACAGCACTCCAAGGGTTCGGGACGTAGGTGTCGCAGGTTCAAATGCTGTCGCCCCGACCACTGATCTCTTAAGGCAATTTTCTCTCGCGCTCGCCGATTGGTTCCACCTTCTGGCCGCGATTGGTTCCAGTATTGGTTGCAATTTTCACCCATGGTCAAGGGTAGTCACGGCTCGATGCATGCGAATGGCCATGGCGCTCACGCCGGGACCTACTGTTGCCTGCCACATTGCTGTCGACGAGCGGTGCCGACCCTCGCGCCTGAGCTCAGCTCGATCCAGGGGAGAAGACGAAAAGGTCTGTACTTTGTGACATCAAGAATGCCAGCCAAGCTTCGCCGCGATCCGCGGTTTCAACCGTGCCCGATTGAGCCGGGCGATGAGCTCTGCCCCAACGGTATCTTCGAGTTCAAAATCACGCGGCGGCTTGCGTTAAACGCTTGGTTGTGGTGGGCTAGGATCCGAGCGCCAATAGGCAAGCGGAACGCGCTACCTGCCCCGATGCTAGTTTTGTTTGACTTCCGGCTGGGAGATGTGAATTCGTGTCGAGCGCGGCATCTGAAGTCGCAACTGAGCGCGCGTTTCTCTGTACCGCTCTACATACGCCGGTGTGCGGACAGGTAGAGGTGCTGCGGGACGTTCTCATTGTCGTCGCCGCTGATGGTAGGATTACGGCCATCTATCGACCCGATACGCCTGACGCTCGTAACGTCAGGGAGTGTTTCGCAGCCAAACGCAATCTAGTGACTCTGAGCTCAGGACAATATCTACTGCCAGGATTCGTTGATCTACACGCCCATGCGCCTCAGTGGCCGCAACTCGGTAAGGCCCTCGATCTGCCGCTAGAACAGTGGCTACAGGCTCACACCTTTCCTCTGGAGGCCCGATTTGCGGATGTTTGTTATGCTGAGACGGTATATGAGTCTCTTGTTGACAACCTGCTTGCGAACGGAACAACGACGGCAGTCTACTTTGCGACTCTCCATCTGCCAGCCACGCGCATTCTCGCAAATGTTTGCCTGAGAAGGGCTCAGCGAGCCTTAATAGGCCGCGTGGCCATGGATGACCCGGGACAGTGTCCCCCGTACTATCGCGACACTTCCGCGGAGAGTGCAGAAGCGGCAACACGTGCGTTTATTGAGCACGTACAGTCGATGCCCGGAAATGGCGCCGGAACCATTAGACCAGTTATCACTCCGCGCTTCGTTCCTGCGTGTTCGGATGACCTTCTATGGCGACTCGGGAGAATCGCGCAGGAGACCGGCTGTCACGTTCAGACGCATTGCTCTGAGAGCGATTGGGAACATCAGTTCGTCTTGAACCGCTGCGGCTGTACCGATACCGCGGCGCTCGACAAGTTCGGGCTGCTGTCGCGACGTACGATTCTTGCCCACGGCGTCTTCGTATCTGACGCGGACCTGGATGTAATCGCGAAGACGGGCACAGGCATCGCTCATTGCCCGCTTTCAAATCTATACCTCTCCGATGCCGTGTTTCCGTTACGACGCGTCCTGCAGCATGGAGTCCATGTCGGAATAGGCTCAGATATAGCGGGCGGTGCTAGTCCCTCGATCCTGGAGAACGCCCGGCAGGCCGTGATCTCCTCGCGCACCTTAGAGTGCGGCGTAGACGCGGCTCAGCCTCGAGAGCGACGCCGCCATCCTGGCGCCCGCGTTGATGCGATTACGACGTTTTGGCTGGCGACGGCCGGCGGCGGTATCGCACTGGATCTGCCCATCGGCATGTTTCGGGAAGGCTATCAATTCGACGCCGTGGTAATTGACGGAAACGCTCTTGGCAGTAATTTGAAATTCGATACGCATGACACGCCAGATGAGGTCTTGCAGAAGATCACGTACCATGGTTCACGTACCAACATTCGCGACGTGTGGGTCGCGAACCGGCGCGTTTACACAATGCAGGGGGCGAACGGACTCGCGTGACCCATCATCATAAAGATGGCTAAGATCTGGTCGCGGCACCTTTCGCAGCCGCGCGATGCGGCGATCGGCGCGTAACTGACTCAGACCTTTGTGTCGTCTCTCAGCACTTCGTACAGTGGCAGCGTCAGAAACTCCGTGAAGGTTACCGCGAGGCACAATCTCTCTGAGATTCGCGCCGCCTGCAGCCCGGGATGGGCCACCCAACCCCGGTCGAACCCGTCGCGCGCGTCGCGCGCCTTGTCGTGCCGCACGCCAAAGAGCGCGCGCTCGTTCGCGTCCTTCAGATTGATCTGACCCTGCAGCTGGTTGCACCAGCTCGGCGTGTTCGAATCCTCGAAGTCTGCCATGTAGGAATCAGCACCGGAGTTCAGCGCATTGATCATCATCTTGCGGTCAGCAGGGCCGTGATCGCCACGCGCCGCCGCTCTAGCGAGGGTGGCAGCGGCGCGATCTGCCATGCACCGGAGCGGATGGCTTCAGCAGATACAGGCGGGCTCGATGCCGGCGCCTACCTTGGGACGTGCAGCAGTCCTTAAGGATCAGCTCAAAGTGCGCGATGCTCGGAAGTGCCGGTGCTTGGGGCGCCGGTGCAACTTCATTGGTCTCCCCTGCTCCGAAGCCAGTCTATGGCGCCCGCGCACCCGGGCACCGGGATCATTGACTGGGTTGCGCGTCACTCCCGCCGGTCAAGGCGGCGTCCGCTTCGCCCATGGCTACGGAGAGATGCTGCACGAAGGTCGAGGCCGCCGCCGAGAGCGTTCGGCTCGATTGCACTACCACCGCAAGCTCCGAAACCGGAATTCTGGGGTAAGCAAGCGGTATGAATTTAAGCTCGCCCGTCTTAACTTCCGTCAGAACGTCGAGGCCGGTCAAAATGCCCACACCCACCCCCCCTTTCACCATCGACTTCAGCAGCGTGATACTGTTTGCCGCCGCGTTCTCGCGAAGCGGCTCGTCCATAGACATTTGCCAAACGCACTCGAGGACCGGACGAATTGAGTTCGTCTCGTCAGGTACCACGAAGCCCCACTCCAAGCATTCGTCGAACGTCACCTCCCCGTGCTCCGCCAGCGGATGATCCGGTGTCACAACGGCGCCGATCCGGTAGACGACCTTGCGCTCAACCCGCAGCGCGTGCAACGAAGGCGGGTTGAAGGTCAGTCCGACGTCATATCCACCACTCAGGATGGCATCGGTTACGGCCTGATGCCCTGCGATATGCATGCGGTAAACGATGCCCGGGTATCGGGTTCGGAACTGACGAAGGATCCCCGTCACGAATTCTGTTGCGCCCTCGACCAGGGCGACCGACACCTCGCCGGAATATAGACCTTGAAGATCTCTGATTTGGCTCTGAAGTCTTTCATATTCACTCTTCCAGCGGCGGATCGTCTCGAGCAACAGTTCCCCGGCAGCGGTGATGCGAAGCCCCTGCGGAAGACGCTCGAAGAGCGGCGCCCCGATCCGAGCCTCAAGCTGCAAAATCTGCCGATCCACCGCCGATGGGGCAATGTGCAGCCGCTCGGCAGCCTTGCGAATGGATCCGCGGCGGCTTACCTCGTCGAAATAGTGCGCTGCTCGCTCTAACATGGCGCCACTCCCACAGTCATACTTACCCTTTTTTCCGAAGATTGCGCAGCAGGGTAACCGTTTCTTCTGCCACTTCTGGCGCGGACCCGATCACCCCCGCGCTTCTACCCCGGGGGCCACTTGCGGGTATGGAAATTTCAGCGTCGGATTCTAGGGCGGAAGAGCCGCCCTCTAGCCATCTGAAACCGATCGCCGGCGTCTCAGGCCGAGTGCGCTCGCCGCGGCGATCGGGCTGCGCCGCCTTGATGGCGGTATCAAAGTACAGGATCTCGCGAGCATTCGCCAGCCGATCGCAGCCCCTCATCTGCGTATCCGTCCAGAAACCGGTACCTCGGTGACTATGAACGCCACTGTCGCTCGCTCTTCCTCCAGATGCTGATTTCGCTTCACTCCTTTTCAGATGTTCGAGGCGTTGCGCCCCCACTGCTGATGTAGCTGATGCCGGCGCGACAGTGCGGCCTGCCTCCTCTGACAGGTCACCGGGGACCGATCACCCCGATGCATCTTTGCCCAGCAGGGACGACTTGCCTGCCCGGAGACTCGTCGTCCGGTTCTCGCCGTGGTCGCCAGTCTGTTGCAAGAAGCATCCGCGCCGGTCTAAAGACGATCCGCCCGAGGTTCGCTCGGCAGATCGCGCTGGCGCAGTAAGCCGCGCTCAAACCATGCGGCGTGTTATTGCCCGCAAGTAAGGTGCGGCTTGCGTAAGCCGCTTCTAGCTTGCACGGACTAGCTGGGATAGTATACAAACAACGTCAACACAGCGTCTCCGAACAGCCCAGAACGAAGGCATTTTTTCGCGTTCGAAATTACGGAACAGAATGTTCTCTTTTTCCTGAACCCGGTAGTCATGGCACAGTCTTAAGAGATGACATCACAAAGCACGTATCCTCGCGACCTCGTGGGCTACGGCCGGAAACCCCCTGCTCCGCACTGGCCCGGTAACGCCCGAGTTGCCATCCAATTTGTGTTGAATTACGAAGAGGGCGCCGAGAGCTCCGTACTCGACGGGGATCCGGGATCGGAAACCTTTCTTTCGGAGATCGTTAACGCGCAGTCCTTCCCCATGCGTCACATGAGCATGGAGTCTCTCTACGAATACGGCGCACGCGCAGGAATCTGGCGTGTGTTGAGGGCTTTCGAGCAACGCAAGCTGCCGCTGACGATTTTTGCCGTCGCAGCAGCCATCCGGCGCAATCCTGAGGTTGCCGCTGCGTTGCGCGAGCTCGGGCACGAGATCGCCTGTCACGGGCTCCGCTGGATCAGCTATCAGTCGGTGGACGAAGCGACCGAACGCGCCCATATGGCGGAGGCCCTGGCTATCCTGCGCGGTGTGTTCGGAGCCCTACCTTCCGGCTGGTACACCGGACGAGACAGTCCGAACACGAGACGATTGCTCGTGGAACACGGCGGACTGCTCTACGACTCCGACTCGTACGCGGACGATCTGCCATACTGGACGGAAGTGACGGTCGGTGCAGCCACGGCATCGCGGCGCGTTCCGCACCTCGTTGTGCCCTACACCCTCGACACGAACGACATGCGATTCGCGACCGTGCAGGGTTTTAGCTCCGGGGCGCAATTCTTCGATTACCTCAAGTCAGCTTTTGACACTCTGTACCGTGAGGGCGACACGGACGGCCTGAATGCGCCCAAGATGCTGTCAGTAGGCCTTCACGGTCGCCTCATCGGGCGCCCGGCACGCATCGGCTCGCTGGAGCGCTTTTTAGACTATGTCCTGTATCACCCGCAGGTCTGGATCTGCAAGCGCGTGGAGATCGCGCGACACTGGCTCGCGACTCATCCGTTTTCGGCTTTACCATGAGCACTGATACCGAGCTGCGCAGGCGCTTCATCAACGTGGCCGACGAGCGCCTCGGCGCCATCGCGCTATTCGCCACTGACGACTTCTTCGCTCCCAAGGAGCGAATGCTGAAGCCGACCGAGCCGGAATGGCGGGCAGGGGTGTACGACGATCATGGGAAATGGATGGACGGGTGGGAGTCGCGCCGCCGCCGGGACCAGGCTCACGACTATTGCATCATCAAGCTCGCGGCGCCGTTCAAGCTTGCCGCCTTTGACATCGATACTCGCCACTTCACCGGGAATTACCCACCGTTCGCATCCGTGCAGGCCTGCTGTACGGAGCAGACGCCCGATGCCAATGCAGACTGGACGGTGTTGTTGCCACAGACGGCGCTCGCCGGTAATGAGCAGAATGTGTTTCCGCTGTCTTCTGAAGGTGTGTGGACTCATCTGAAGCTGAATATCTTCCCAGACGGTGGGGTGGCGCGATTTCGGGCTTATGGTCGCATTCAGTTCGATTGGGCAACGCATGCCCCGGGGTCCGGTCCGATCGATCTGGTCGCCGCGCTGCATGGGGGTCGCGCGCTTGCGTGCAGCGACGAGCACTACGGGTCGATGCACAATGTCCTCTTGCCCGGCCGGGGGGCGAGCATGGCCGATGGCTGGGAGACGCGCCGGCGCCGCGAGCCCGGATTCGACTGGGTCATTCTAAAACTTGGACACCGAGGGCGTGTCTCTTCCGTCGATATCGACACCGCGCATTTCAAGGGCAACTTCCCACACCAGCTTTCTGTCCAGGGTGCCTTGCTGCAAGGCGAATGGGACGATTGTGTGGTCAGTCAATCGATGTACTGGAATTCGCTCTTGGAGCCGCAATTCCTGAAACCGGACAGTGCGCATCGGTTCCAATCTGCGCTGCGCGACCTCGGACCCGTCTCTCACGTGCGGGTGAACATTCATCCCGACGGAGGCTTGAGCCGGATCAGAGTCTTCGGGCAGCCCGACGGACTTTGAGCCGTGGCTGAGCTCACTTTACTGGAGGCCGAGCCTTTGAGGGCCGAGGCGTTCGCACCTTTCGGGTTCGTCATTGAGACCACGGGGCATCTGCCGCGATCCATCAACGAGGGGACCTGCGAGCGCTTCGATGACCTCGCACCCGTCGACGTGCTGGCGGACGGTGGCCGCCCCTTGATCAGCATCTTCGCGGCGCGGCCTCGTGCCCTTCCCTGCCAGGTGCGCACTCTGGAGCGCCATCCTCTGTCGAGTCAGGCGTTCTACCCACTCGACGGACGACCATACCTGATTGTGGTGGCCTACGAGGCTGACAACTCGCCGGGACGCATCCGCGCCTTCCACGCAGCCGGCAGCCAGGGAGTCAGCTATCGGCGGAATACCTGGCACCACTCATTACTGGCAATCGGTGCTATCAGCCGTTTCCTCGTCGTCGATCGCGGCGGCCCCGGCGAGAATTGCGACGAGCGGCCGCTCGAGGCGCCGATTCTCGTGACCACTGCCGCATAGCTGCAACATCCCGGACAAGTGGGCGGTAGCCCGGCCCACCCTGGGGCTCAGGTCCACAATTCAGCTAGACGATAGCCCGCGATCACGCCGATCTGGGTCAGCGCGGTGCGGCGCTCGACGTCCGCGTCATTGTGAAGTCGGCTCCTGAAATTGGCCAGTATGGAACGGGGATCATGCTCGCAAACGGCCAGTATGAACGGAAACCCGAATTTTTCGACATACGATACATTGAGCCGGAGCAGTTCCGCGAATTCCTCGTCGCTGCAGGCCTCGAGGCCCGCGCGCCTCTGCTCGCGCGCTGAAGCATCCGTCAGCTGCACTCTCTTGCGGTCACGAGCACCGAGTTGCGGATGCGCGCGAATCAATGCCGTCTGCTCATCGAACGACGCGGCTTCGACAACGGCAAGCATCGTATCCAGCACATGCTCGTGCGATGTGAACGGTCGTCTGGCGGCGGCGCGCTCGGCGATCCATGGCGAGTGCTCGAACACTCGACCGACCAGAGCCACCAATTCGGTGGCCGGCATGCTGTTGAGCGCGTCGAGGCTAATCACGGCCGGGCTCCGTGGGCAATCCACGTCAGTATCTCGGTCCGCTCCTCATCTGTCAGGCCGGTGACATTACCCGGGGGCATGGCTCGGGACGAGAGCATTTCCTGGACGTTGGCCCGGCGCACCCGCAGCTCCCTAAGGGTATCGAACATGACCCCATTGGGGGGCGCGGAGAAGCCGAACTTGGGCGACGGTGTCTCACTGTGGCATGGTACGCAACGCTCTTGCACGATCGCTTCGATTCCGCTGCCCACCAAGCCGTGAACCGCTGCGGCGCCACGAGCGGTGACCGAGCTAACCTTCGGCGCCAGCGCCACCACCAACCCCGCCAGTGCCAGTGCTGCGAGCGCTGCAGGTAGCGCGGCCTTCAGTCCGCGGCGCCCCTCTGGTTTGTGCCGCGCAACGAACCACCCGCGAATACACGCGCCGGCAAAGCTCATCCCGATCAGAACCAACCAGCTATCGTGCGCACCATAGGTCATTGCGTAATGAGGGCTGATCATCACGAATAAGACCGGCAGCGTGAAATAGGTATTGTGGACAGAGCGCTGCTTTCCTTTCAGGCCCGGTCCGGGATCGGGCTCACGGCCCTCCTGCTTGGCGCGTACGAGCTCCCGCTGGCCCGGGATGATCACGAACAGCACGTTCGCCGCCATGATCGTGCCCAAGGAGGCACCGAACACCATGAAGGCGCCTCGGCCGCTGAAGATATGACAGAGACCCCACGCGTCCAGCACGCTCATGAGCGCCACCGCCGTGGCGAGCGATCTCGGCTTATTCCCGAGTGGCGAGCGACACAAGCCGTCATAGACGATCCAGTTCGCGATGATGACTCCCAGCGCTATCGCGACGGCCGCCGACTGGGAAAGCGCCATTACCGCGGGATCGATGAGATAGATGACCGCCCTGTGGAAGTACAGCAGACAGAGCAGCCCAAAGCCCGAAAGCCAGGTCGTGTAGGCCTCCCAGTAGAACCAATGCAATCTCGGCGGCAACATTGCCGGAGCAACCACGTATTTGCGCGAGCGATAGAATCCACCGCCGTGAACGGCCCACAACTCGCCGGCCACGCCCGCATCTGCGGGGTTGAGCTCGGTGGGCGGCTCAAGGTGGTCGTCGAGCCACACGAAATAGAAC
Source organism: Steroidobacteraceae bacterium (assembly GCA_050739115.1). Lineage (GTDB taxonomy): Bacteria > Pseudomonadota > Gammaproteobacteria > Steroidobacterales > Steroidobacteraceae > 13-2-20CM-66-19. The sequence continues at coordinate 10,957 of JBOIAQ010000033.1, forward strand.
GAAGCACCGATCCAGGCAATTCCCGCAATGACGTGCAGCCAGCGAAGCAGCAGATTGCACCAGTCGAAAAGATAGTTGCTCAAGAAGTCACTCTCGTGCTGCTCCGTCCACACGTGGAGCAGTTTTCCCCTGGACAAGAGTCGAGCCGAAGCTTCACGCGCGCGGTAGACGGCGCACCCGGGGCGGAAATCTCCCGCATGACCTGTGCAGCCACGGCCACCGCAATGACAGCCGGCCACTTGCCCCGAACACCCGCGATCCCGATGGGGCATACCAGGCGCGCAACTGCGCTGGCATCCACGCCTTCGCGCCGCAGCCGCGAACGAAAGCGCGCCGACTTGCTCTCCGAGCCGATGAGGCCTAGCCAGGCGAAATCATCGCGCTGTAGCACTTCGTGGCACAGACGGAAGTCCAAGGGATGGCTATGGGTCATCACGAGGAAGTACGCCCCGACCGGTGCCTCGGAAACACTCGCTACCACGTCTGGCTCATAGCGCATTCCCGCAGTGGCCCGTAACTCGGAGCGCGAGTCGATCCAGATCAGGCGCAGAGGCAGCTCGATCAACACCCTGGCGAGAGCCTGACCCACGTGGCCCGCTCCGTACAGCCAGACGGCCGGCAATTGCCGATCCAGACGCTCGCGAAAGATCAGCTGACCCGAAGTGTCGTCACGGACTACGCTCGGCGCGCGTAACCCTGACTCCTCATCATCCCAGGCACGCAACAGGCGGCGCTCCACATGGCCGTCCCTCAGAGTACTCACCAGCATGGCGGGACCTCTCGCAGCCGCTTCGGCTGCAGCCCGCAGCAGGTCCAAGTCCGCGCGCGTGAATCGATCGAGCCACGTGGACACGACTCCCCCGCAACACTGTCCGAGATCGATTCCGAGCACCGACTTGCGAAGTTGCGCCGCGGTCCTCGCGTCGATGAGCAATTCACGTGCGGCGGCAATCGCCTCCCATTCCAGTCGGCCGCCCCCAATGCTCCCCAAGACGAGGTTCTCGCCTATTAGCATGAAAGCGCCCGCTTCCCGTGGGGTAGACCCGCGAGCCTCGGCAACGACGACGCGCACCACGGCGACTTGGTGCCGCAGCAGCTCGATCAGCCGCGGCAGCCATTCACCCGGCAGCTGGCTCCCATGCCCGTCATTCATGTCGCACCGCTGACGCACCCGCCTCAGCGCTGAGCGTCGACCCCATGCCAGCTTTTGCCTCGCAATGGATAGCCGCTAGTGCGCGTAAGACGGCCTCCGGGGTCGCGGGCGCGGGGAGCTCCGCCAACTCGCCGCGAGAACCACAGCTTCCGATAGCATCGCGTATGGCGAGTAGAGTGGAAATGGACAACATCAGCGGAGGTTCGCCCACTGCCTTGGAGCGATAGATAGTGGCCTCTCGATTCGGCTGATCTTCGAGCAGCTCCACTTTGAAATGAGTTGGCCAATCGCGCGCCGTGGGAATCTTGTACGTCGACGGCGCATGCGTGCACAGCTCACCCTGAGAATTCCACCATAACTCCTCGGACGTGAGCCAACCCACACCTTGGAGAAACCCTCCTTCGATCTGCCCTCGATCGATGGCGGAATTCAGGGAGCTGCCTGCATCGTGGAGGATGTCCACCCGCAGCAGCTGTGTCTCGCCCGTGAGAGTGTCGACGGACACCTCGCTGACCGCAGCACCATAGGCGTAATAAAAAAAGGGTCGTCCCTGCAGCGTCTTCTTGTCCCATCCAATCTTTGGCGTCCGATAGTAGCCCGTCGACGACAGCGAGATCCGCGCGACATTGGCCAGCCGCACGAGTTCTGCGAACGTGAATCGTTCGTCGCCAGCGAATACCTGCCCGTCCTGGAAGCTGACTTTCGATATCCCGACACCGCAGGTTTCGGCCGCGAACTGCGCTAACCGCTCCCGAATGGCTTGCGCCGCCGCTTGCGCGGCCTTGCCGTTCAAGTCCGTGCTCGATGAGGCGGCAGTGGCCGAGGTATTGGGGACCTTTGAGGTGTCCGTTGCCGAGACGCGGATGGCCGTGAGCGGCAGCCCGAGCTCGCGCGCAACGATCTGCGCCACTTTGGTGAACAACCCCTGGCCCATTTCCGTACCGCCATGGTTCAGCAGTACCGTGCCGTCGGTATAAACGTGTACAAGCGCCCCGGCCTTGTTCCACATGGTGCCGGTGAAGGAGATGCCGAACTTGACCGGCGTGAGTGCGATACCGCGCTTGACAATCCTGTGCTCCGCGTTCCATTTGGCAATCTGCTGCCGGCGTTCGCGGTATTGGCTGCTCGCGGCGAGCTGTTCTGTCAGAGGCTGAATGATGTTGTCTTCTACGGTCTGTCCGTAGTGGGTGACGCTTCGAGTATCGGTACCATAAAAATTTCGCGCCCGCACGTCGAGCGGATCGAGACCCAGCTTTCGCGCGATGGAATCGATGATCTGCTCGATCACCACCATACCCTGCGGGCCACCAAATCCGCGAAAGGCGGTATTCGAGACCGTGTGCGTTTTGCAGCGACACGAAACGATCGAGACGTTCTCCAGAAAGTAAGCGTTATCGAGGTGCATCACGGCGCGATCGTTGACCGGTCCGGACAGGTCGGCCGAGTACCCGCATCGCGAGGCCAAGAGAACAATCAGCGCGATGATCCTCCCGGTGGAATCGAAGCCAACCTCATAGTCCGCCAGGAAGTCGTGCCGCTTGCCAGTCATCAGCATGTCCGTGTCCCGATCGAGCCGCAGCTTCACGGGGCGACCGGTCTTCTGAGCCAGCACGGCAGCGGCGGCCGCGATGAGCGCCGGCTGGGTCTCTTTCCCACCAAATCCGCCGCCCATGCGCCGGCATTGCACGACAATCTGGTTTGCGCGCTTCGCAAGCGCCTGAGCGACAACCTGCTGCACCTCGGAAGGATGTTGAGTCGAGCTGATGACCAGCGTTCCGCCGTCTTCCTGCGGAATCGCGATTGCAACCTGCCCTTCGAGATAGAAGTGATCTTGTCCCCCCATCTGGATTGTTCCGCGTAGTCGGTACGGGGATTGCTCCAATGCCTCACTCGGCCGTCCGCGCTCGAGGCGTTCGGTCGGCAATACCATCGACTGCGCCGCAAGTGCGGCGCGAATGTCGAGAATGGCTGGCCGTGGCTCATAGTCGACGCGAGCACGACGTGCAGCCTTGCGAGCCGCGGTGTAGCTGGTCGCGGCGACCGCGAACAGCGGGGCGCCGGCATACTGCACCACGCCGGGAGCGAAAATCGGGTCGTCATGCAGGATGCTACCGTAATTGTTCTCACCGGGGATGTCGGTCGCAGTGGCTACTGCGACGACTCCGGGAGAGGCCAGCACGGCAGCTATATCAACCGAGCGAATGCGACCGTGCGCGATCGCGCTCAAGCCAAATGCCGCATGCAGGGCATTCGCCGGAAGCGGAATGTCGTCCGCATACAACGCCCGCCCGCTGACGTGCAGATGCGCGCTTTCATGCTGGATGCTCATGTCGGCTTCACAACCGCAACTGCGTCCGCAGTGCGCGTGGGCACGTCCGAGTCGCCGTGCTCGAAGTAAAAACGTCGCAGCAGGTTTCCCGCCGCCTGCAAACGATAGGCGCTGCTCGCGCGCATGTCGGTCAGGGGTTTGAAGTCATCTGCGAGCCGGTCGACGGCCGCATCAATGCTCGCTTCCTTCCAGACTGCTCCGAGCAGCGCCCGTTCAGTGACAGGAGCCCGAGCCGCTACTGCAGCCATCCCGCCGAACGCTAGCCGGACGCTCTCCACTCGCCCGCCTTCGACCCGCACGGCGAACGCAGCCGCGACGGCGGAAATGTCCTGGTCGAAGCGCTTCGATACCTTATATCCGGAAACCCACAACCCCGAGTCTGGCGAGGGGATTCGCACCGAGACGATGAACTCGCCGAGCGCCAGATCCTTACGTTGGTACCCGAGATACAGCTGCTCGAGAGGCAGGTGGCGCGTCGTGAGACCGCAGCGTAACTCGACTTCGGCGCCCAGCGCGATCAGCACAGGAATGCCGTCACCGACAGGCGAGCCATTGGCGAGGTTCCCGCACAGCGTACCCGTGTTGCGTATCGGCGGCGACCCAAATCGTTGTCCCATTTCCGCGAGCGCCGGGTAGGCCGCGACGAGCGAATCCCAGGCGTCCGCCAGCGAGACTGCGGCCCCGACTCGCAAGCCATCGGCGTCGCGGCGAAGGGTTTTCAGCGCGGAAATATTGCCGATATAAACAATAGGCGGCAGGTCGCGCAGCTGCTTCGTAACCCAGAGCCCGATATCCGTCCCCCCGGCCAGCACCAGGGAGTTTGGATTTGCCTCGAGCTCAGCCGCGACTTCATCCACTGTTCGCGGCGCATAGAAGCCAGGCAACCGAAGCGGCTCGTGTCTCTGTATCGCCTCGAGCAGCGTACGATGGGCTTCCATGGTCGTGGCTTCACTCGACCAGTGCGGCGGCACGGGATAGGAGCCCATCCGCACTCCGGCCTCGATCATGGGGCGGTAACCCGTACACCGGCACAAGTTGCCGGACAAGGCTTCGATCACTCGTCCGCGCGAGGGCGCGGCCTCCTCCAGATACAGGGCAAACAGCGACATCACGAACCCTGGAGTACAGAAGCCGCACTGTGAGCCGTGGTTGTCCACCATGGCTTGCTGTACTGGGTGCAGCGTGCCGTCCGGGCCCAACAGGCTCTCTACGGTGACCAGTTCCTGTCCGTCGATCGTCGGTAAAAATCGGATGCAGGAGTTCACGGCGCGGTAATTGACTCGGCTACCGTCCGCCGCGTGCTCTCCCAATACGACGGTACAGGCACCGCAGTCGCCCTCGGCGCAACCCTCCTTGGTTCCCGTGCGATGAGCGACTTCTCGCAGATATTCCAGCACCGTCATGGTCGGCGGACAGCTGTCGACACACATGATCTTGCCGTCGAGAAGGAAGCGAACTTCTTGCCGCACCATCGAGTGAGACACTTTCATTTGCGGGCTCTCGGGCTCATCAGCCCCCCCGGTAGACGGAATAGCTCCAGGGTGAGATGAGCAACGGCACGTGGTAGTGCAGCCCGGCATCAGCGATTCCGATCCGGATCACCGCCTCTTCGATGAAGGCCGGTTCCGGAAGCGTCACACCACGCCCCCGGAAATAACTCGCCACGTGGAAGATGAGCGAATAGCGTCCCGTACGCAAAGCTTCACCCGCCAGCAGAGGCGTGGGCAGACGTCCATCCGGACCTGTCGTCGCATGGGTGATAGGACGGGACGTCGCCGAAGGTGGCCATTCCTGGACTTCGATTCGCAAGCCCGAGGCTGGCAATCCCGTGCTGATATCGAGCACGTGCGTGGTCAGTTGTCCCATTTATGGAAATCCCAGTGTAGTTCGACAAACGTCGCCCATGAACGTGAGTCTCGCGTCGCGGAAGCCTCGGAAGCTCCACGGACGAGCATATCGCTTATCATGTCCGTAACCGCTTTATTCGAGTCAACAGACCGCTCTAAAAAAAGCAACAATCACTGTCAAGTGGGGGAATTTGAGGTGGCCGCCACGGGGCAGTGATCTCCATGTCGTGCTGCGGTCCGCCGAGATCAATAGTATGCGTCGAATTGCGCTCGCTCGGGTCTGTGAGGGGCCGGGGCAACAATGTTCCCACCTACTCGGACCGCAGCGCATCACGCCCTGATCTTTACCCTCACGATTCCGCGATGAGCCGAAATTATGAGATAGGCTCTAACGATTTGGCTCCGGGGCACGCTGCGGGCCGTCGTCCAAGGCTTTCTGAGACTCACCTGCGGGCTGCGCACGCCGCTCCTTGACCGTTGCCAGGTAGGTATAGATCACCGGCACCACATACAGGGAAAACAGCGCGCCGATTGCAAGGCCCGTGGCGATCACCAGGCCCATGTCAAAACGGCTCACCGAACCCGGGCCGGTGGCGAGGATCAGGGGGACCGCGCCGAACACCATCGCGCCCGTGGTCATCAGAATCGGCCGCAGGCGGATGCTCGAGGCTTTCTCCACCGCGGCGCGCCGGTCCAGCCCCTCGGTTTCCTGGATGACATTGGCGAACTGTACGATCAGGATGCCCTGCTTGGTGATCAGTCCGATGAGCGCGACGATCCCCACTTCCGTGTAGATATTGAGCGTCGCGGCGCCGAAGTACATGAACAGCAACGCCCCGGAGATCGCCATCGGCACCGTCACCATCACGATCAGGGGATCGCGGAAACTCTCGAACTGCATGGCGAGCAGCAGGTACACCAGAATGATCGCCAGCAGAAAGGTCACGAGGAAGGTGTTGCCCTGCTGGATATACTGGCGCGACTGGCCGGCATAATCGTAACTGAAGCCGCTGGGCAGCAGCCTGCCGGCTTCGGTCTTCAGATACGAGAGCGCCTGGCCGAGGGTCACGCCGGGCGCCATTACGCCTTCAAGGGTCGCGGAATTGAGCTGCTGGAACTGCGGCAGGAATTCCGGTTGCACGCTGGTATGGGTCGAGACGAGCGTGGAAAGAGGCAGGAGCTGGCCGCTGCTGTTGCGGATGTAATAGCGGCCGAGGAGCGAGGCGTTGGCGCGGAACCGGTCCGGTACCTGGGGAATGACCTTGTAGCTGCGGCCGTTGAGATCGAAGCGGTTCACGTAGTTGCCGCTGAGCAGCACGCCCAGGTTTTCGCTGAGGTCCGCCATGCTCACGCCCATGATCCCCGCCATGTTGCGGTTGATGTCCATCGTCACCTGTGGATTGTCATAGCGCAGATCCTTGCTCATGAACGCAAACAGCCCGCTCTGCATGGCCGTTCCGATGAACGCGTTCGCCGCCTGGTTGATCTTGCCGAAGGAACCGCTGGAGGTGATCACGAACTGCACCGGGAAGCCCGTGGGTGAGCCCGGCAGGGTGGGCTTCTCAAAGGCCGCGGCCTGCACCCCGGTGACCTGGTTCAACTTGGCCTGCACCGGGGGCAGGAGCTGCATCTGGGTGCGCGAGCGCTTGCTCCAATCCTTTAGCTTGACGCCCTCCACAGCGGAGTTGTTGCCGCCGCCGCCGGTGAGCGAAATGCCGTTGATCTGGAACACCTGCTTGGTCTCGGGGAAACTGTCGAACAGCCGCCGAAGCTGCACGGAATACCTGTTCAGATAGGCGAGAGTGGCGGTAGCGGGGGCCGTGACGGCCGCGAGGATCAGGCCTTGGTCCTCGATGGGCGCGAGCTCGCCGGGAATGCTGAGGAACATCACCGGAATCGCAATCAGTACGCCCGCCACGGCCACCAGCACCGCGGCGCGCACCGTGAGCACCGCCGACAGCGAACGGTCATAGGCCAGGCGCAGGCGATTGAATCCCGTATCAAGCGCGTGGGCGAGGCCCCGTGGTTTGCCGTGCCGCAACACCTTGGAGGAAATCATCGGCGAGAAGGTCAGCGCCACGATTGCCGAGATCGCCACCGTGAACACCAGCGTGAAGGCGAACTGGGAGAACAGGCTCCCCGTCAGCCCCCCGGTGAGTCCGATGGGTGCAAACACTGCCGCGAGCGTCGTGGCCATCACGATGATGGGAGCGGACAGCTCCCGCGCGCTCATGAGCGCCGCCTGCACCGGCGGCGTCCCCTCCTCGATGTGGCGGTGGATGTTCTCCACCACGATGATGGCGTCGTCCACCACCAGCCCGATGGCCAATACCACCGCGAGCAGCGTGAGCAGATTGATGGAGTAGCCCAGGGCGACCATCAGGACGCCGGCGCCGGTGACCGACAGGGGGATCGCCACCGCAGGAATCAGCAACGAGCGCAGCGAGCCCAAAAACAGGAAAATCACCGCCACCACCACCGCGAGCGTGATGGCAATGGTCACCATCACCTCGTGAATGGACTTCTGGATGTAAGTGCTGGCGTCGTAGGGGATCGCCGCCTTGATGCCGGGGGGGAGCGACCGGGTCAACTCGGCATACCCTTGGTGTACTCCGGCGGCGACGGTCAGGCTGTTGGCGCCGGGCGTGGGGAACACGCCAATGAACACCGCGGGCGTGCCGTTGTAGTACACCGCCTGGTTGTAGTTCTGCGCGCCGAGAGTCACCCGCGCCACGTCGCCTAGGCGCACCAGCGTCCCGCCGCTGTTGGCCACCACTATCTGGCGGAACTGTGCGGGATCGTCGAGGGACGTCTCCGCAGTGATGGTGCGCGCGATATACTTGGATTTGGTGCGCCCCACCGCGCTGATGTAATTGTTGCTGGCCAGGGCCGTGGCCACATCCGCAGGCGTGAGGTTATAGGCGGCCAGCTTGTCAGGATCCAGCCAGGCGCGCAAAACGAAGCTGTTGCCGCTCGGGCCGGTGCCAGCGGGCACGATCTGCGCTTGGCCGACGCCGGGCTCGCCCTGGATCTTCGGCTGCGCCACCCGCAGCACGTAATCGTTGACCTGCTGCTGGTCGAGTGTCTTGCTGTAAAAAGCCAGATACATGAGCGCGGTCGTGTCGCCGACGGTCTCATTGATCACCGGGGACTGGGTGCCGCTAGGCAGCTGGTTCTGGACCTGCTGCACCTTGGCCAGGATCTGCGCCACGGCTGCGTTGGGATCGTAGTTGAGCTTCATGTACACCGTGATGGTGGACAACCCCTCGGCGCTCGAGGAGGTCATGTAATCGATGCCGGGGGCCGCAGCGATGGACTGCTCCAATCGCGCCGTCACAAAACCCTGCACGGTTTTTGGATCCGCGCCCGGATAGGCGGTGGTCACGGTGATGAGCGTGCTGGTCACCTGCGGATATTCCTCGACGGTCATGGCCGTCCAGGCCCGCAGGCCCAGCAGCAGGATCACGAGATTGAGAGCCGTCGCGAGGACCGGGCGGCGGATGAAGATATCGGTGAACCGCATGCTGCTCTCCGCTTCAGTCGCCGGCCGGGTCGTCGTGGATGGTCACCGGCATCCCGCTGCGCAACTTGACCTGTCCGGCGGTCACTACCGTCTCCCCTGCCTTCAGTCCCGAGAGGATTTCGGTCACGCTGCCGCGCGTTTCGCCGGCGCGCACCGGCGTGGCGACAGCGATCGCGAGCGGCGCTTCGCTCTTCTCAGCCTTGCGCTCGACCATGTACACGTAATCGCCGAAGGTGCTGTAAGTAATGGCCACGGAGGGCACCACCAGCACGTTGCGTGGCTTGCCCGCGAGCAGCAGGGCCTCCCCGAACATACCGGGCCTGAGCAGATTCCCGGGGTTGGGAAGGGTGGCGTCCACGGTGACATTACGGGTACTGGGATCCACCTGAGAGCCCAGGGCGACTACCCGGGCGGGAAACTGTTTACCGGGGTAGGCGTTGACGGTGATCTGCACCTCCTGGGCCTTGTGCACCAGCGCGAATTCATCCTGGGGTACCGTGAACTCGGCGCGCAGGGGGTCCCAGACATTGAGTTCAGCCACCGGCGTGCCCGGCGTCAGATATTGACCCAGGCTGACTTCCCGTACGCCCATCCACCCCGAGAACGGCGCGCTGAGCGCCAGCTTGGCGAGCGTGGCCCCGTCGTTAGCGACCGCCGCATTGGCACTGGCGTAGGCGCCCTTGGCGCTGTCGAGGCTCCCCTGGCTGGTGGCGTTCGCCTTGAGCAGGCCTTCGGTCCGCCGGTAGTTGATTTGTGCGAGCTTGGCCGAGGCTTGGTCGCTCTTGAGCTGGGCAAGCTGGTTGGAGTCGTCTATCTGGATCAGGCGCTGGCCTTTGCGCACGTACTTGCCGGATTGAAAGTAGATCCCCGTTACCTGGCCGGCGAGCTGCGGCGTGAGCTCGATGCCGGCCACCGCCACGAGGTTGGCGACAGCATGGATCTGCTGTTGCCAGGTCGCGGTAGTCGCCCGTGCCGTTGACACGCTCACCGAGAGCGCGCCGTGGTGCGCCAAAGCGGCGCGTGCCCGGTGGTCCAGCCACGCTTTGATACCGAACAGGCACGCGAGCAGCACGACCACCGCCACGGCGGTGCGCAGCAGAACTGTCCTTTCTGACCGGATCATTCGCGGGACTCCTGTTGGCTGCCGGGGTGCGCGCTTTGGGGGACTGCAACCTGATCGCCGCCGCCTAGGGCCACGTACAACGCGGCGGTGTCGGCAAGCTGGCGTGTCTCAGCCTGGATGTAGGCGATGCGCGCAGTGTCGTACTGAACCTCGCTGGTGAGCAGACTGAGATAGTCCACCGCGCCGCGCCGATACTGGGTGCGGACCAGGGTAAATGCCCGGGTGGCGTCCCGCAGGGCGCGTTTCTCCGCGGCGGCCGCAACCGCATCGTGCTGCAGCGCGCGCAATACGTCCGCGACGTTGCTGAAGGCGTTGAGCACGGTCGAGCGATAATTGGCGAATACCGCCACATAGGCCTGCTCGGCCGCGTGCTTCTGCGCCTCCAGGGTCCCGCCTTCGAACAGCGGCAGCACCAGCGGTGCCGCTACGTCCCACACGCGAGCTGCGGGATCAAACAGGCCACCCCAGGAATTGCTCTGGCCGCCGAAGTCCGCCGTGAGCTGCAGCGACGGATACATGCGCGCGACCTGCTCGCCCACCACCGCGTTGGCGGCGCGCAACTGCGACTCGGCCGCGCGGATGTCGGGCCGCTGGCGCACCAGGGCTGAAGGTAGACTCACGGGAAGCCGGCTGGGTAGCTGCAGTTCCGCCAGCTGCGGGGTCTTGAAGGTGTGCGCCTCAGCCGGAAATCTCCCCAGATACACCGCCAACAGATGGCGCGCCTGGTCGCGTGCCTGTTCCAACGTCGGCAGCGCGGCGCGGCTGCTCTCCAGCTGGATGGCCTGCGTCAGTACCGAGAGCTCCGAATCGGCACCCAGCGTATAGCGCTTGCGTGTCAGCTCGAGGAGTTGCGCCTCATCGCGGATGTCGTCTTGCTCGGCGGCGATCTCCTCGTCCAGGGCCGCGAGGTTCAAAGCGATATTCACCACGTTGCCGGCGAGAGTGAGGCGGGCCGCCTGCAGCTGGTCGGCGGCGATGTCCACCTGAGCCTGCTCATTGCGAGAGACCAGGCGGCTCAAGCCGAACACATCCGGATCGTAGCTGACGGACACTTCGCCGGTATAAAGATTGAAGAGTGGTGGCGTAAACACACCGCCGTTGCTCGCGGCTGATTCTCTCAGGCGCTCGCCGCTCAGGGCGAGCGAGAGCTGCGGGTAAAAGATGCCTTCCGCGGCCTTCATGTTGTAGCGCGCCTCTTTGAGCGTCGCCTCGGCGGCATCCAGCCCAGGGTTGCGGGCGAGCGCGGCTTCCACCAGTTGGTCCAGCGCCGGGGATCCAAAATCCCGCCACCACCTCGGATTCACGGCGGCGCCATACTCGAGCGTCTGGACCGCGGCGGCGGCCGGCGCCGGGGAAATCGTCGCAGCAAGGGGAATAGAGGTATAGGTCGTGACCGACGGAGGGGCGGGGGTGTGATAGCTCGGTCCCACGGCACACCCGGAAATCATGACTGCTGCGCCGGCGGTGAGCGCGCCGGTACAGCAACGGAGAGTGAAGGCAGTTCGTTTCCAGCGCATCGCTTTCAGCATCCCATTCAGGAAAAAAACAATGAATAACGTTACGAATTACTGGCCGCCGCTAGGTCACCATGCTGATGAACTGCTCCGCGGCAATTGGCGGATTGGCCACATTGGCGTGCCCAGCCGTGCAGATACGCCCGTCGGCCGCTCAGTGTGCGTGACTTTCCGCTGCAGCTCGAGATATCCCCTGCCGGCCTCCGTCTTCCGGGTTGCTCGCTTCACAGAACGATCTCCAGGGCGTGGCGGGCCGCGCTCTCGGCACCGTGAAACGATCGGGCCATATCGACCAGTGAGCACTCGGCCGAGTACAGGCCAAGCGTCAGTCCGTCCCCGGCCCGGATCAGGTAGGCCGACACACGGCCGACGAACTGCCGGCTCAACTCGACGGTGCTGGGCGTCACGCCCGTCGTGTGGACCTTCGGGGCGGCCGCTGCGTGCGGCGCTCCAGTCGTGCAGTAAACTTCCGGCAAGTCTCATAGGCTGGTCAGCCACTGATCCCAAACGGTCAGCACCGTCACGCGAACTGCCCACGTGAACCAAGACCGGCAAAGCCCCGACTCGACGCGCTGCGGTGACCAGTCGTGCGCAATTGGCTATTGCAGCCACCGTCGAATGAGGTGCACCCGGCAGTCCGGAAGCATCCTTCTGGATATCAATGACAACTACTGCAGTTCTGCGCGGATCAAGTTTGAGATCGATCACTTTCCAGCCCTCGTTTGACTGAAGGTTCCGGACTTTAAATCGCCACCCACACGGCCGGTTGATCTGCGCTCCTTTGCGGGCATGCCGAGCGCCGCCACCCCCTCGAATTCGTGCCGGAGCGTAAATAAGGCGCTGCGGATTGCTCCCCGTTCGTCGTCACTGAGAGGCGCGACCACTGCTGCGAGCCGCATTACCGTAGCCCGCCGTGCCGCGGAGACCGTCCGGCCACCGCACGCGCTAATCGAGAGCGCAACTACCCGTCGGTTTCCCGGAGGTATTCGGCGGCTCACGAATTTCCTCTTCACCAACCCCTCCACCAACCGCGAGGTCGCCGGTAGAGACAGCCCAAGCCAGTCGGACACTGCCGAAAGGGAGGTTCCAGGATGGCTGTGGATGAAGGCTAGAGTGCGGAATTGCGGTACCGACAGGTCGCTACCGCGGTGGCAGCGCATCTGCGCGCGGATAAACCGGATCGCGGCGGGCACTGCCTCCAGGATTTCTGCCGCACAGTCAGTAGCGGAGCAGGCGCGTACAGTTGCAGTCAGCAACATTTGCATAATGCCATCGTCTGACAAGTCTACGGGGCCGTCAAGTGCGCCGGCCGCCGGCCAGCCTATGAACCGACATCGATGATTGACCAGTTTTGAGGTCGAATCGGCACGAAGCCGTGACCAGGATCTCAAATAGCTTTGCGCATGCGATTCAATTGGCATGGCGCGCGAGTCGGCCCACGGTACCGTCGGCCTCCTGGGTGCTCTGTCGCAGCACGGGATCTCGGAGCAGAACTAATACCGGTAGCGCAGAGGCGCCGTCCGCTCGTACGGAGGCGCATCGCCCGCCGCGAAGCCCGCCGGCTCCGATAGCACCACTGCCAGCGTGCAGGCTCCAGCCCCCCGAGCCCGGTGTCTTCCCTTCATGCAGACGCTTCCTTCAAGCCAATCCTACCAACGGCGCCGCACTTAAGGGGCATTCCGCCTCAGGCAAGACGCAAACTGCGACAAAGCGCGATTAATCATGGAACCTCGGCGTTGCGCGTTATGCTTTGGGTCGTGTGCCAAGGATCGAGACGCGCTGGCCGTAGCGTGAATAGGGAAAATAGTCCCATACGGAGTGATGCTGGACCGCGCGATTGTCCCAAAAAGTGAGCGTATTGGGATACCAGCGTACGCGGCACTGAAACTCGACATGGCTTTCGAGGTGCCGGTAGAGGAATTCGAGGAGCGCGTCGCTTTCCTCGGGCGAGAGTTCATTGATGCGCGTCGTGAATCCGCGATTGACGAAAAGCACCTCCTTTCCGCTGTCGGGATGGCGGGTAACCACGGGATGCGTCGCCTTCGGCCATCCGCCGGGTGGCGGCGCGTTGCCGTGTGTGCCGACATAAAGCTTCGAGCCTTCGTGCGTGGCGGTGAGACTTTTAACGAATTCCTGCATAACCGGAGACAGCGTTTCGTAGGCGCGGATTGCGCTGATGAAGCACGTATCGCCACCGCCGATCTCCGGCGTCTTGGTGATGTAGAGCATCGAGCCCATGGGCGGCTCGGCGTCGCACGTCACGTCGCTGTGCCACACTTCGCCCGAGACGTAGCGCGACGTTTGATCCGTCGTCACCACATAGATCTCCGGGTCCACCGCGCCGCCCGCTTTGGCCTTCTCGGCGTTGTAAGGATGGACGTGCAGCGTGCCGAACAGGCGGCCGAAGCGTTTGTGGTCCTCGGGCGTCAAGACCTGGTCGCGGAATACGAGCACATGACAGGCGTTGAACGCGTCGCGAATTTCTATCAGCTGCTCCGCCGAAATCGGTTTCGACAGATCAACGCCGCCGATCTCGGCGCCGACGACGGGCGTCAGGAGATCGACCATGATGGTGCGCGGATTGAGCCGCTTTTCGCGGGCTTCGAGTCTGGGACCGGCCACCATGTGTTCTCCGTGCTCCACCAGCAGAAACGTTACGCCCGTCCGTATCAGCAATACAAGCACGGAAAATGGGCCGCATCCCCAGCAAATTTGCTCGCCAAAGCCATGTTCACGTGTTCACGGGAGCGAGAGAGGCCGGTGCCAGCAGAGACAGGCGAGGTGTCCATGCTCAGGGGTTCAGCTGCGAGCGACTTCGGTGTCGCTCGAGCGCAGCCTCGATTAGCTTCGAGTCGAGGCTGGCGTTAGGCTTTCGCAGTAGATCAAGAGCTTCCGGCAGTCGAGGGTGGTGATCTTGCGCTGGGCGGCGGCAGTCCGCAGATGCTCGAGGCAGGCGAGGAGGTCTTCGCGGGAAGCGACCTCGGCGGCCAGGCGCGTGCGGATGCGCGAGCCCAGCGGGATCAGCTCCTCGCGGCGCAGTTTCTCCAGCCGGCATCGCCGGCGAGCACGATGCAAAGCAGCGACTGGGAGTCAAAGCGGGCGCTTGCCAGCAGGCGCAGATCGTTCAGGACCACGGTAGCGAGCGCCGGGCGCGGCGCACAGACTGTCGGCGCACCAGTTGCGCGCAATCTCCCGGGCAGTAGAGGCTCCCGCAATCGCATTGCGCGCAGATGCACACCTGCGTCCCGCAACGGCAGTGGTAGAGCCGTCTATTTGTGTCTCACACCTTCAGCATAGCCGAAACCGGTAAAAGCGCATTCGGCGCACGGGCCGGCTACACTCGGGCAATGCAGCGTGCGATCGGCATCAGTGTCCACACTGGATGGGGAGCCTGCGTCGTCGTGGGAGGATCGCCTCGCAAGCCTGAGATCATCTGCAACAAGGTGATCGAGCTGCTGGGAGATGGGGAGCGTTTCTGCTATCACCGTGCTGCCACGATGAAACCTGCGTTGGTGCAAGAGTGGCTCGGGCACGTGCGTGTGAAGGCGCTAGCCCAGGCACGAAGCGAACTCTCACATCTGCTGGACCAGCAGGTCCGCGTCGGCGCCATCGTCGCGAAGGAGGGCATCCTTCCGGATCTGCACACAGTCCTCTCAACCCACCTGCGAATCCATTCGGCTGAAGGGTTCTTTTATCGCGACATCTTCCGCGACGCCTGTCAGCTCCCCTGTCGTGTCATCCCACCCGACTCACTCGACATCGCGGCGATGGGAAAACTCCCCGCCAAACCATGGGGCCGGGACCAGAAGCTCGCGGCACTGGCCGCATGGCAAGTGATCAGCCATTGACCGTAATCGAGCCCCAGCAGTGGAATCTCTGCCCGACCTGACGGCCGGTCAGGCTGCGCCGCCGCTCTGCGGCGACGCCGACAAGAACGACAGAGAAAGCGGGAATCCGAAGAAGATGAGGGAGGCGGACCCGAACGCCCGGAGAATCATGCGGTCAAAACTCCATGGGTCCCTCTTGGCTGGCCTTCCTCGCGCTCTACCCGGCGATTGCCGGTAAGAGTCCCCCGACGCTCTCTCGCTCAGCCGGCGGGTTTCCTATCAGCGCCGCGTGGATTATCATCGCAGCGGCGTGGGAGAAGCGAAGTCGTATTGGTGAACGGCTGGGCGCAGCTCTTTAAGTTGCTGAATTCAGCGGAGGTCCTATGAGACGTGTAGTCAGTGTGACTGCGGCGCTGGCGCTATGCATGGTCGCGGCCGCGACATGGGCGCGGAGTTCGGGCGGGCACATTCCCGAGTACATCAAGGCGGCGGTCGACAATCCGAGCCGGCCGCAGACGGATCAACGGCGTGACGTGAACCGCAAACCCGAACAGGTTCTCGCATTCGCGCGGGTGCGGCCGGGTCTCAGGATCGGGGAGCTCGAGCCAGCGAACGGCTACTACACCCGCATCCTGTGCAAGGTGGTCGGAAGCTCGGGGCACATTTACGCGGTCAACTTCATCCTGCACTTCTCGCCGCAGCAGCTCCAACGGATGGGCAGGCGGATCATGGGCCCGCCCCCCGCGCCGAAGACCGACTGCGGCAACGTCACATACAGCGTGCAGGCCGCCACTGCGCTGACACTGCCGTCGGGTCTGGACATGGTCTGGACGACGGAGAATTATCACGACTTCCATAATCCAGAATTGGGCAAGCCCGACATGCGGACTTTCGACCAGACGGTGTTCAACGCGCTCAAGCCGGGGGGCGTGTTCATTATCGAGGACCATGCGGCGGCGGCCGGTACGGGTGCGCAGGACACGAACACCCTGCATCGCATCGATCCAGCTCTCGTGAAGCGGGAAGTCGAGAGCGTCGGCTTCCGGTACGCGGGCCAGAGCCGGGTACTGCACAATCCGAAGGACAATCACACCGAGATCGTCTTCAAGATGGTCGACAGGACGGATCGCTTCCTGTTCAAGTTCCGCAAGCCGCGGTAGGGGTAGTGTTCGCTCGGGGTTGGCGCCGGCCGTGCCTAGCGCGCTAACGCCCGCGATGCGGGCAACGAGACTCCTCGCACCGTCGAAAGCGTTGCCACGCGAACGCATCGCAGATCGCCGTCGGTTTTCGTTTGCCCATCCGGGATTCGAACTGAACGAATCACCTCGCCGAACAGGCATCTCCGATTTCAAGCGCCGCTACCGCGCCAGAAGCCACGGGCGCCGGTCGACCAACAGACCCCATGGCGTGCCTGCTCCAAATTCTGAAAGTTGAAACGGAACACTCAATTTTCAGCAGGGCACGCCGCCCTCTTTCAAGTCATCCACCAGATTCGGTTATAGCTGCGCCCTGAGTTTGGAAACCGTTACTGCGCACGGCTTACTCGACAATGGCTCTACGCCCGGCGCGAATTTCGCACCCCTACGCAGACTTCTGCGTGCTACGTTCGCTGGGGCTACCGCAGGCTCATCGCCTCGTGCTTCCCGCCCCCTGGTTCATCGATTGTAAATACGCGCAGAAGTGATAAGACTAACTTCAATCAAGCCGTGACACGGAGCTCACAATGGCTCCAACAGATCGAGATCAGTGTCAAAATCCCATCAGGAGGGAGTATGCACGCCTCGCTCCGGAATACGATGCAAGGTGGTCGTTCTATATCGAGGCAACCACCAGTGCGACGCTGGCGCGTTTGTCGTCATCACCAACTGCACGAATACTCGACGTCGGCTGCGGCACGGGCGTCCTGCTTCAAAGGCTCGCGCAGAGTCAGCCACAGGCAACACTCATTGGCATTGACCCGGTCCCGGAGATGCTGACGGTTGCCCGCAGGCGGGTGCCGCTCAGCATCGCGCTTCATGAAGGATGGGTTGAGGAGCTGCCGTTCGCAGACAGCGACTTTGACTTGGTAGTCTCGTGCAGCATGCTTCACTACGTACGGCAGCCCGTTGTCGCTCTTAGGGAGATGGGTCGTGTTCTGAGGCCGGGAGGCGAACTGGTTATAACCGACTGGTGTGACGATTATCTGACGTGCCGAGTTTATAGTTGCTGGCTTCGTCTGACCGGCTCGTCGCATGTAAAGACCTACAGCGAACGGGAATGCCGCCGCTTGCTTGAGGAAGCTGGTTATTCGCAAGCACAGATTGAGCGGTATAAAATCAACTGGCTCTGGGGATTGATCACGGCCAAGGTGGTGAAAGCTGCTCAAATTTGAGGTCGATGTCGTACGGCTTGCAGCCGCTTCACATCCTTCCGCGTCGGTGACTGTTTCAAGCCCCATACCGGTCACCAGGCCAGCAGTGCCGATGTGGCTGATGTGGTTGCCCGTATGCAGCTCGTCGCCGGCCCGACAGGGCGCAGGCTTTGATACAACTCATGTGGATGAGATTACGACTGTGGCTGGTATCTCATGCCGAGTTGCTTGTACAACTCGGTTCTGAAATCGCGGATGCGTTGCGCATTCTTGCCAATATCGCTGCCGCCGATGCGTGATTCGGATCGGATATCTATCCGCGTTTCGTGGCCCTGAGGTTGAATGCGAACCACCACGTCATCTTTAAAACCGAACCAGAAAGTAGTGGAAGTAGCCTCGATGATGCCGGTGGCCGGGTTCTCGGAATCCAGTTTCCAGCCCATGGCTTTTGCTGTTTGCAAGGTAGCATCAAACACCTTTGTCACCGGGAGCTTGAAAAGCATGGGTTTGATGTCCGGATAAGCAGCTGCCTGCTTGGCGGCGACCGCCGGCCCACCGTATGCTGGTGAGTTGCGTGCATGGGATGCTGCTCGCAGCGCGAGCACGTCAGGCTGGAATTGTGGCGGAATAACGGTGTCGGTACTGATGTCGTGGATGGCCGGCACAGACTCAGCTTTCTTTAGCCACATGTAGGGTATCCCCCAGGCGAGAATGCCAAGGACAAGCCCGATGATTACCCCGATCAGATATTTTGGACGCTTGGCGGCCAGCGTCACAACCAATCCGACCAGGCTGATAATGACAGCGGCGATGCCCACATAGGCGCCGTACTTGAGCATCGTGAAGGCGCCGGCCAGGCCGTACGCCCCGATGCGGTAAAATGGCCCCGGCAGCAGCACCATTAAGATGGCGATGATGCCCATGATCATGCCCAGCAGCGGAACGGTCCAGGCTCTTTTCATGGCGATCTCCGGTGGTCCGCAAGTACTTTGTTGTGGTCAGGCAGGCGCCAGCGAGCACTCGTGATGTAAGCCACCGAGTCGCGCTTTGGCGCGCACAAGCCCAAGATTCGGACGACGATGAACAGCGCGCTCAACACCTGCTGATCATGCCACACTCATAGCCACTGATCGCTTCTCGCTACCGCGGATGGCATTTTCGCGGACGACAGGCCTTCCGGGCCTCGCATGCTCGACTCGCTGGCAGGGCGGGAGGTCGCTTTCGTGGCCCGGTCTGCGTCACGATCTGTCGCCAAGTGAGCTCATTGCCGGCGTCCCGGACTCGCGGCCAGCCGATCCACCGCAACAAGACCTACGCGGCGTCGAGGGACCGCGCCTCGGCACCCGCGGAACTTCTGGCTGAGGGTGGCGGTGGTAACCCCGCGAGAGCAGATAAGGAAGGAGCAGCGGGAGCTGGTCGACTTCCCGGCGCGCTGAAGCCGTCAGTGCCCCTTGGCCTCACTACAGGAGGCACCGTATTTGAAGCAGCTGAAGCAGCGTTGATGGCGGAGCATGACCCGCTTGCCGAGAGTCTCGGCAAGCGTCGCCCCCTGGTCGTAGGCAGGATCGTCGTCGACCAGTGTGCAGGCGTAGACGCGCATGCGGCCGTTTTGCTTGACGATCATCTTGCTGTAGGCGCACATGAATTCGTGCCGCGTCGCCTCCGTTTGATACGTCGTCATACAGGAACTCGTGACGTAGGGGACCGCAGGATGAGAGCCTGGCGCCCCGAAATCGGGGAAAGCGACGATGTTGAGATCGGGCGGAAGTCCGAGCCCGCGCAGCAACTCGCGATAGGCGCCGTCGATCTCGGCGGGGTCTTCGTTTCTCTCCATCTGCCGCGCCACGGAGATGCGATAGCCGGCCGCGTGCAGCAGTTGCAGGGTGCGGCAGGCCTTTGCAAAAGCTCCAGCGCCGCGCCCGCCGTCGTGGCGCCCGGCGTCGGCATAGTCGATGCTGACCCTAAACGCGAGCGGATGCGGCCTCGAGCGCAGCGGCTCAAGCTTCGGCAGCCGGCGCGGCAGCGCGTCGACGCCGTTGGTCAGAACCAGGCAGGGAGCGATCGCGAGCGCGTGGTCGAGGATGCGCACCAGATCCTTGACGATGAAGGGCTCGCCGCCGGTGAACGAGATCCGAGTCACGCCGAGCGTCGCCGCCTCTTCGAGGAACGGCCGCACGTCGCCGTAGGTCACACGCCCGAGGCGCCGGTCGCCGGGCCTCGAGCCCTCGAGACAGAACGGACAGCTGAGATTGCACGCAGTGCCCGTGTGGAACCAGACTTCCGACAGGGAGTGCGGCTGAATGTAGCCCCGTGGGTCGCCGAGCGGCGTGAAGAGCCAGTCATCCCGCGGCGTGTCCCGCGAAGCCGGGCTCGAGCGGGTGACCGGATCGCTCACCCCGCGCTCCGATACCACCTTGCGAGCCGGGTCGGCGGCATGCCCAGCAGGTATCCGGCGGCCAGCAGGCGGTTGTGCAGCGTGCGGCGCAAAAAGCCATCGCGCTCCCAGCGGCGCGGGGAAACCGTGATCGGCAGATCGAGCGCGACGAAGCGACGGGTGCTCTTGAGATGGCGGACCAGCGGCACTTCCTCGAACAGCGGTTGCGGATCGATGCCCGGGCTCGCCTCGTAGGCAGCCCGCGTCACGAAGATACCCTGGTCACCGTACACCATGCCCACGCGACAGCGTAGCGCAATGAAGCGCTCGAGGAGAGCCTTCAGAGGGCGCCCGGGCCCGCCGAAGTGGAAGCGGAAGTAGCCTCCGGCCACGCCCTGCCCGATCGCTGTGCGGATGACCGCGGCCGACCGCGGGTGCGGTCGGCAGTCCGCGTGAAGAAACCACAATACCTCCGTGCCGGCGGCGGGACCCTCACCCAGCGCCTCCTTCGCCGCGGCCACGCCGACGGACAGTTGCACGCCGCGCCCGACGGCCGAGCGTAGCCAGCGCACGTTCCGGCCGCGGCACAGGACAGAGGTAGGTTCGCTCGACGCCCCGTCGACGACGATCACCTGCTCCGGCGGCGACTCGAGGCGCGCGAGATCGGACAGGAGCTCGGCCAGCGCGGCATCGTCGTGCAGCGTGGGCACGATCGCGACCAGCCGCACCGGCCCGGAGGCTCGGCCTGACGGCGGACGGAGCCCTTGCGCCCCGCTCGCCTCAGCGTGCACGACGCAGCCACCATTTGAGCGCGCCCGCGATCCGCGGTGTCAGCCGCGTGCGGGCATGCGCATCGGCCAGACGGCGCAGATACTCCGATCGCGTCGGGTAGGCGAGGACGAACGGCCCGAGGTCGCCGAGACCCAGTCCCAGCGTCATCAACAGTACGACGGGCGCGAGCTGCTCGCCCGCATCCTTCCCGACGAGCGTGGCGCCGAGAATGCGGCCGGAGCGTGCGCCGGTAAGCAGCTCCGCGTATCCGTCGGCGGCATCGTCAGTCAGACCGCGGTCCAACTCTGCCCACCCGACGCGGTAGCGGTCGAAGCGCGCACCGGCACGTTGGAGGTCGCGAGCCGAGGCGCCGACGCGCGCGACCTCGGGCTTGGTGTAAATGCATCGCGGGATGATCAGCCGATCCGCCCGGGCACGGCCGTGGAACAGCGCGTTGCGAACGACTATGCGCGCGTGTGCGTCGGCCGCATGGGTGAATTGATACTGCGAGCAGACATCTCCGGCGGCATAGATGTCGCGATGCGAAGTGCGCAACCGCGCATCGATCTCGATTGCGGACTGCCCGCCGAGCCTGACCCCTGCCCTGTCGAGATCCAACTTCTCGACGTTGCGCCGCCGGCCCGCCGCCACCAGCACTTCGTCGGCCTCGATACGCCCCCGGCCCGCGAGCTGCAGGGTCTTGCCCCCGCTCCCGACACTCGCGGAACGCACCTCGCTCGCAAGATGCAGCGCCACGCCGTTTCGCTCGAGCGCATCGGCAACGAGTCGGGCGGCCTCCGGCTCCTCCTGCGGCAGGACTTGCGCGGCAGCCTCGATGAGATCCACGCGGGAGCCG
The DNA here is from genome assembly GCA_050739115.1 of Steroidobacteraceae bacterium. GTDB lineage: Bacteria > Pseudomonadota > Gammaproteobacteria > Steroidobacterales > Steroidobacteraceae > 13-2-20CM-66-19. Next base: position 32,624 of record JBOIAQ010000033.1, read on the forward strand.
AGTCGGGCGAACGCCTGCGCCAGCTCGCAGCCCGCCGGCCCGGCCCCGAGGATCGCGAGCCGCCGCGGCTGTGCGCGCAGCTCGAAGACCGACTCGTTGGTGAGCGGCGCCAGCTCCGCCAGTCCGGGCACCGGCGGCACGAAAGGCCTCGCCCCGGTCGCGATCACGGTCTTGCGCGTCCGCAGCAGCGTCTCACCGGCGCGCACGACGCGCGGCGACTCGAATCGCGCCTCACCGAGAAACACATCGACACCCGCCCGCGAGTAGCGCTCGACCGAGTCGTGCCGCGCGATGCGCGCGCGCACGGCGCGCACGCGATCCATCACAACCGGAAACGAGTGACCCGCGGCGGCTGCGGCAAGCAGCGTCTTCGATGGCACGCAGCCGACGTTCAGGCAATCACCGCCCATCGCGTGACGCTCGATCAGCGCCACCCGCGCGCCGAGCGAGGCCGCCGCCATCGAGGTGACGAGGCCCGCGGGCCCCGCGCCGATCACGACCAGGTTGTAACGCTTCGCGGGCTCGGGGTTGCGATAGCCCGGCGGGAAGACCAGGCGCTGGTATTCCTCGTCGAGGCCGCTTCCGAGGGCCCGGCGCGCATCTGTCGGGGAACCGGACTCGACAGGAGCCGTGCCGGCCGGCTCATCCATGAGGGGTCGCTTGCCGCTCCCGCGACAAGCTCATCTCGAGCTGGCGCCGCGCCGCGCGCGCCACCAGGGCGACGGCCGCGATCGTGGCCGCGAGCCCGAGAGCCAGCAATCCCCAGCCGAAGGCTCCCGTGCGCAGCTCACCGGCTGCCGCGCGCGTCAGGTCGGCGGCCGCCGCCCCCGCGTAGACATATAACACCGTAGCCGGCAGCATGCCGATCCAGGAGCCGAGCGCGTAATCGCGCAGACGCACCGCCGAGATGCCGTACGCGTAGTTGAGGAGGTTGAAGGGAAATACCGGCGAGAGCCGCGTGAGCAGCACGATCCAGAGCCCCCGCTCGCGCAACGCGGCATCGAGCGCGCGGAACTTCGGCCAGGCGCCGATCCGGCGGCTGACCCACTCGCGCGCGAGAATCCTGCCCGCGAGGAACGCCGCGGTCGCGCCGGCGACGCTGCTCACCGAGACCAGTGCCGTCCCGCCCACCAGACCGAACAGCGCTCCGCCCGCGAGGGTGAGCAGCAGTCCGGGCACCAGGCACACCGTCGCGAGGACGTAGACCGCGAAGTACGCGAGCGCCGAGACTTCCCGATGCGCGCCGGTCCACGCCAGAGCTTCCTGCAACCACGTCTTCGCGGGCAGCGCGACCGTCGCCACAGCCAGCAGCACGAAGATGACGAGCGCCAGCAGGGCCTTGAGTCTCACCCGGCCGTCCTCCCGGGCGCTACCGGGCCGGAGGGCGAGGAGCGCAGAGCCGCCACCAACAGCCCGCGAAGCCGCGCTCGAGCGGGACGGTCGTCGCTCGAGAGCGCCGCGATTGCCACCGGCAGGTCCGAGGCCTCGTCGACATCGTAGGAGCCTGGCAGGCGGACGACGCTGAGCCGCGCTTCGCGGCACCGGTGTTCGAGTGCCGCCGCGAGCGTCGACTCGCTCCAGGGGAGTCCCGTCAGGTCGGGCCACGCAACACGCGAGCCCATGAGCGTTACCCCGCCATCCTCCGCGGGAACCAACACGACGTCGGCATCGCCGAGCGACTGCGCCGCCGCGCGCAGATCGCCGGCGCGCAAGGAGGGCGCATCGCTGCCGATGAACAGTACCCGTTCGCGTCCGCGTCGGCGCAGAGAGGCGTCGACCCTGTTAAGACGCCGGCCGAGATTGCCCTCCCCCTGGGTCAGCACCTTCTTGGCCTCGCCGGTCAGGGCTGCAGCCCAGGCGGCATCATCTGCGCTGGCCGGCGAGATGACCACCGGTCCCGGCCAAGCGGCCGCATCTTCCAGCGCGCATTCGAGCAGCGCCGCGGCGATGGCCAGCGCGGCGGCCTCTCCCAGGCTTCGGGCCAGCCGCTGCTTGCCGTTCCCGAGCGCCGGACGGCGGCAGAACAGGACGAGGGTCGCGGCAGGGAAGGAGGCGGAGGTTGGCTGCATGCGAACCGAAAGACCGTCGTCGGCAGGGCGTTATTGCGCCTCATCATCATGCTTTCGGTCTATCTGCGCCGCAAGCCACGCATCAGCCTCGGTCGATCCCGGTCGGCAAGACTCCCTCCAGATTGCTCCCGTACCAGCAGTGGGAATCCGCTTTCCGCGCGAACACCACCGCGTATCAAGCCGTCTCACCGCAGCGCACGATTTCAGGGATAGCGCTGGGTTCTGGTGCATTAACGATGCGGTCGGCTTCTGTGACCGTTCCATCAGCTCGGCCAGACGCGCATCAAAGGCAAAGGTCACGGGACCCGAGATCACCCACTTCCATTGCCAGTCCGGATGGCGGGAATTGATGATCAGGTTGTACTCTCCCGGCGTTACGGCACTCGGCACTCGAAGCGCCGGGCTTCCGCGCTCGTCGCACCAACTGTCGCCGGTCGCCTGAGCGGCCGGCAAGAGCTCATCTCCGTCCCAACCGTGGGGAGGCGCGGGCGCGCTCTCGATCGCCGTATCCGGAACGTCAAGGACGTACACCAGATGCGGCTCGAGTGCATCAAAACGCTTGTAGTGCACCAGGCGCTCGAGAATCGCGAGCGAGAGATTCTGAGCCGCGTAATCGAGATGGCGACCCGCGGTATGCCAGCGGCCATCCACCAAAAATCCACTCAAGCCCCCAAAGGCGGCCCGGCTCGTCCGCCCAAACTTGCGCAGGACGATTCTCCAAGCCTTCACGGCTCAATGCTCAGACCGGCACGCCGTGAATCATCGCCCGTAGCAGACTTTCCACCTTCTGCGCGCCGAGGTCTGTTGCCAGCATCTCGAGCGGAGCCCGACCTGCCAAACTGCGATCCGGAGCGCCCAGCCACTCGGCCACTGCAGCGTCCGAGGAGAAGATCTCGCGAGCGAGACTCCGGGCTCGCACGATCCTGTAGAGGCGCTCGGACTCGGCTGTCGAGAAGCGCTCGCGCTTTTTTTCGCGCTCGGTCATCGTCCGCAGTACGAGCTTAAGAGCCTTTATGATGCGTGCCTTCGGCAAGCCAAGAACGGCCGCGATCTCTCCGAGCGCGCTACTGGGAAGCCCGCGCTCGAGTACCTCGATCTGTTCGCCAAGCGGGCGCTCGGTGAGGGTCAGTATACTCATGGCAGAATTGCTCCTTCCTACGCGCAAAACTGCCACGACGACGTCCTCGCGTCAAGGCCGCGAGGACGATCACCGCGTATCAAGCCGTCTCACCGCAGCGCATGATTTCCACGATACGATGAGCGGTATCTTGCCGAAGGCGCGAAAAAACACCTGCGGGCTCAGTGACTTACGAGCCAGTTCGAGTCAAACCCTGGGAGTCATTTGTAATCAACTACTTACAAGTTCTTATTAAGGTTGATCCGATATCACCAACCCTAAGCCTTTGAGCGCTCGTTGCCCGATTCGAGTCCCAAGCATGGATCAGGTTCGAGTCCGCGATCCCAAAAGCCTCACGGCGCCTTGCAAGCCATTGATTCCCCTGAGCCACATTTTCCCAGCAACACTGCGGATGAGTTACTCATGTGCCCATCCATTTATCCCTCTAACAGCGGCGCCCTTCATCAGGCCGCTGCGCTGGTAGTAGTTCAGCAGTTCGGCATGCTTTTCGCCGGCACCGGCTCTCCGCCGTCAATTGAGCCGCGGCCCAATCATTAGCCTCCTGAGCGAAGCAACGCAACCAAGGCGTCAGGGTCAATAGGCTTCGTAAGATGATGAGTGAACCCCACCGCGTCGGCGCGCGCCTTGTCCGAAGCCTGGCCCCAACCGGTCACCGCGATAAGTGTGATGAACGCACCGAGCGACCCCTGGCGTACGGTCTGCGCGACCTCGTATCCATTCAATTCCGGCATGCCGATGTCAAGTAATGCAACCTCCGGTCGGAAAGACTCGATCATCGCGACCGCTTGCCGTCCATCATGAACAACGGCGACATCGTGCCCTTCCATTCGTAACAGCGTGGCGAGACTGTCTGCGGCGTCCCGGTTATCGTCAGCGATGAGCACGCGCCTGCAGACCGTCGCTTCTGGTATAACTCCCGCGCATCTTTCCGGTGCTTTGTTCAACATTCTGCGCGGCAGCTTCACGATGAACTCGCTTCCCTTGCCCAGGCCCTCGCTACGAGCTTCCAGCGTGCCGCCATGCAGATGAATGAGCCCCTTCGCCAATGCCAATCCGATCCCGAGTCCGCCCTCAGATCGATCTTGTTCCGATTTGACCTGCGAAAACATTGCAAAGACTTCCTCCAGCGCATCCTGCGGGATGCCGATGCCGTCATCGGCAACGCTGAACATAACAGTGTCAGCGCCGCACATCGCCCGCAGGCGGATCTCACCTCCGGGGTCGGTGTACTTTGCCGCGTTGGTCAAAAGGTTTGACACTACTTGGGCGAGCCGCAGAGGATCGGCGGCGAAACGCGCAGCCCCGTCGGGGACTTCAATTTTCAACGCATGCCGTTTTGATTCGATCAACGGTTGCGCCGTTTCGGCGGCCGCCGCAATGATCGACGTCAGATCAGTCATCTTCGATCGCAATTCGAGAGCGCCTCGCGTAACGCGAGAGATGTCGAGCAGATCATCCAGCAGCAAAGCCATGTGATGCACCTGTCGCTCGATCACATCGTGACTCCAACGCTTCTGCTCTTCGGTCGCAGCCACAGCCTTGGAGATGGCCGATGCCTGACGGATCGGCGCGAGCGGATTGCGCAGTTCGTGCGCGAGCGTTGCCAAAAACTCGTCTTTGCGGCGATTGAGCTCCCGAAGGCCTTCTTCGGCTCGTTCGCGGTTCTTGATCTCCCTTTGAGCAGACTCGTACAACTCCCCCACTGATTCGTAGAGCATGCGGGATCGCGCGTCGCTGTCGAGAAGTGCTTGCTCGGCTTGCTTGCGCTCGCTTATGTCTCGAAATGACACGAGGATGAGAGCATCGCCGTCGCGAACGAAGGGGCGAGCATCGAGCAAGACGGTACGGCGACGGGCGTTTGGAAAGTCCCGCTCGAGCTCAAGGGTCTGGAACTCGGTTTTATGGGAGAGTGTCCCTTTCAGCGAAGACCACAACCTCGATGCTCTCCATTCGTCGTCTCCCAGATCACCAAGGGGAACACCGTGGGTTTGATCGCGCGAGGCTCCGAACCATTCGTAGAATGCGCGATTTGCCGTCTGTATTCGCAGGCTCTCATCGAGCACGACCAGCGGGTCAATCATCGCATTCAGTATGGCTTTCGTGTATTCCCGCTCGTAAATCGCTCGCTCGAGACTTGCGCGAAAAGCAGTGACATTCGTGAACGTGAGTATCGCGCCACGCACCGCTGCATCGACTCGCGCGTAAGCTGCGATTCGAACAAGAAACCACCTATCGCCATCGCGAATTTCGCGTCGCGACGGCACTCCGTCGGCCATCACGTGCACGCATGTTTGCTCGATTTCCGGGGCCCCCGTCAGTGCTCGGATCGCACAGGCCGGCCGTCCCACGTCCGCGGGCGTGACGCCCAGCGCTTCTGCGGCGGCGCGATTGAAGCGAGACACCTTGCAGTCACGCCCGACCAGGACAACAGGGGCATCGATCGAGTCCAGGATCGCAATCGCGTCAGGGCTTACCGGAGCCGCGGTCGTGCCGTCGGTCTGCATCCGGTCAGGCTGACGGACCCCGGCTTCCGCTGTGAGAAGCTCGTTCACTAGGCAGGCGCGTACGATCCGTTGTAAAGCGCGCGGCTGCGTTTCAGCACGGACTCGGCTAAATCCGGAAGGCTCTCACGCAATGCCAGGAGCAGAGCCTGAGAGCGTGGCATCTGAAACACGGGCGAATAGCTCGAGAGAAGCTGCTGCTCGAGAACCCGAGCATCATCCGCACCTACAGTCTGTCGCAGGGCCTCCCCCACGGCACGCTCGAGGCGCGCGTAGTCCTCCACCGGAATCAGGTGAGAATGATTTTGTCCGAGCCGCGGAAGAAGGCGGGAGTGCACTTCGCTATTGAAATTGTCCATGACGAACGAGCAGAAGATTGCAATCTCTTGATGCTTTGCGAGGCGATCGAACTGATCCTCGAGACTCATGCTGGCCGCCACGTTTCCCTGCTCCCAAAGAACGTTGACCATCTCACCCCACCAGCGGATTTTCGGATATCGGGCCTCCCCCCGTGCCTTGCCGATGACGTCTCCCGCCAGGCCGAGGAACACCGGCGCGTCAGGCATGGCCTCTTTCATGAAGAGGGGTAGAAGCTCGTCCACGTCGACAACGGTAAGCTGTCCGCTGACTTGAGCGTCCTTCACATTCACACCCTCGGCTTCCAGGCGCGGTCGGAATGCCTCCCAGTGCGCCGCCGTAGGCACGAGGATGACCCCCTCGCCGTTAGCAATCGCGCCAGCCGCGAAGCGGCAGACGGCGCGATTGAGAAACTGTTGGTCCTGATACAGCTGCACGATGTGATCGCGAGGCCCTGCGCCCGCGAGAAGACCATTCCAAGGCGCCTGCGCGCTCAGAGCCTCATCCGAGTCGCGGTCGGGAACCGTGTGCATAAATGCTCCGTCCAAGCTCAAGGGAGAATCGCGCGACTGCAGAGACACAGCATGCTCTGCACCCTCCTGCCCCATTATGCGAGTTCAGTCTGCCGATGTGAACCGTGGCCAGAAACCGCGCCCTTTTTTCTCGGCGACGAGCCTTGTTGGCGGGGACGATAAACCGCTTGATTTTGGGGGTGAGACGCGGGCTACTGAAGCGCCGCCAGGAGCCGACGGTGACACCGGCCTACGTGGGCCCCCGATCGCGGCCAGAC
>JBOIAQ010000034.1:0-38786 GCA_050739115.1 Steroidobacteraceae bacterium
GCCAAAAACCGCGCTTTTTGGCTCAACGGCGTTGGGCCGGGCAGGAGTCCGGATCCAGCGCTTCAAACTAGGCCCGCGCCTTCCCCGGCAGCGCCACACTGAGCTCGAGCACCTCGTGACCCTCCTCCCGCCCAACGTTGATCTGCACCGCCTCCGGATCGACGTTGACGTACTTGTGGATCACCTGCAGCAGCTCGCGCCGCAGCAGAGGCAGGTAATCGGGACTGCCGCGCGCGCTACGCTCCTGCGCGACGATGATGCGCAGGCGCTCCTTGGCAACGCTGGCCGAGGAGGGTGCGCGGCGAAAAAGATCGAGCAGCCCCACGTCAGGCTCCGAACATGCGGGCGAAGAAGCCTCGCTTTGGCTCCTCGAGGAAGCGCAGCGGCAGGCTCTCACCGAGGAGGCGCGCCACCGCATCGTCGTAGGCCAGCGAGGCGTCGCTCTCGTCGTTGAGGATCACCGGCACGCCGGCGTTGGATGCGGCCAGGACGTCGGGTGACTCCGGCACCACGCCGATTACATCGAGCCCGAGAATCTCCTTGACGTCATCGACGCTCATCATCTCTCCGCTCGCGACCCGCCTCGGGTTGTATCGCGTCAGCAGCAAATGTTCCTTGACACCGCCGTTGCCCTTCTCGGCGCGCTGGGTCTTGCTCGCCAGCAGCCCGAGGATCCGATCGGAATCGCGGACCGAGGAAACTTCGGGATTCACGACCACGACCGCGCGATCGGCGTAGTACATCGCGAGATGCGCGCCTCTCTCGATCCCGGCGGGAGAGTCGCACAGGATGTAGTCGAAGCCTTCCGCGATCAGCTCATCGAGCACGCGCCGCACGCCCTCCGGCGTCAGCGCGTCCTTGTCGCGCGTCTGCGAGGCGGCGAGCACGTGCAGGTTCTCGAGCCGCTTGTCCTTGATGAGCGCCTGCTTCAGGGTGCAGTCGCCCTGGATGACGTTCACGAAGTCGTACACGACCCGGCGCTCGCAGCCCATGATGAGATCGAGATTGCGTAGCCCGATGTCGAAGTCGATTACCGCCACGCGCTTGCCGCGTCGGGCGAGACCGCATGCCACACTGGCCGAGGTGGTCGTCTTGCCGACGCCGCCCTTGCCTGAAGTCACCACGATGATCTCGGTCAAATCGCGTCTCCGATGTGATAGCTGTTGACGGATTCAAGAGGCCAAGGGCGCGAAACGCAAATCGTCGCCATCGAGCCACGCCTGCACAGGCTTGCCGGCGAGCTCCGGCGGCAACGTCTCGAACACGCGGAACACACCGGCCACGGATACCAGCTCGGCGTGAAACTCCTGACAGAACACGCGCGCGCTCGCCTCGCCGCGCGCACCGGCCACGGCGCGCCCGCGCAGCGACCCATAGACGTGCACACACCCGTCCGCGATCGCCTCCGCGCCGGCACCGACGCTGGAGGTGATCACGAGATCGCGGCTGCGGGCATACAAACGCTGCCCGGAGCGCACCGGCTGGTGTTGCATCAGAGCCGGAATGAAGGGCTCGGAGCGCTCGGCGGGCTGCACCACCGGCACCGTCTGGGTCTGTGGCTTGAAGGGCGCGAGCACGGGCAGCCCGAGCGCCGCTGACAGCGCCTGCACCGCGGCCGAGGCGCCGACGAGTCCCACGGGCAGCATCCCCGCGCGGCGCACGGCATCCAGCACCGCGCGCATTTCCTGCACCTCCGGATCCCGGCCGAGCACGGTCAGATCCAGACACACTCCCGCTCGTTGGAAAAAAAGCGGCGCGCTGGCGACGCGTCCCGTGAGCTCATCGAGAATCGCGCCCGGATCCGTCACCCGGATCCGCGCCTGAATGAGGCCTACCTGTCCGAAACGAATATCGATGGCCGGCGCTGCTGCGGCGGCATCCACTGGCTGCGTCATCATCAGTATCGATGCCATCCGTCAGAGTGTGTTCGAAATCTCTGCTGCGCCCCAAAACCGCAACCACTCGTTTCCCAAGGCCCGATCCGTATGCGTCGGCGGGTCTCAGGGTTGCGCGTGCAGCGCACCCGAGTGCTGAGCGGGATGGACGCGCAGTGTACCGGCTTAAGTTCGCCGCCGCACGCCCCTCACCGCTTGCGCTTCGAGCGGATTCTCGGGCCAGTAGTGCTTCGGATAGCGACCGCGCAGATCCTTGCGGACCTCGGCGTAAGCGCCGCGCCAGAAGCTGGCCAGATCGCGGGTCACCTGCACCGGGCGCTGTGCCGGCGAGAGCAGCTTGAAAGTGATCGGCACTCTGCCGCCGCCGATTCGCGGCGTCGCCTCGAGGCCGAAGACCTCCTGCAGGCGTACCGCCACCGCGGGGGCGCTCTCGTCGAGATAATCGATACGCACGCGTGAGCCGCTCGGTACCGCCAGCTGGCTCGGCGCCAGCGCATCGAGCTCGCGCCGCTCATCCCAACTCAGGCGCGCGAGCAGCGCATCGAGCAGCGGAATGCGCGCCAGGTGCTCGCGGCGCATGATTCCATCGAGCCACGGCGCGAGCCACTCGCCGGTCGATGCGGTGAGCGCCGCGTCGGTAAGATCCGGCCACCGCTCAAACTCACCCCCGAGCCGTCGCATGAAGGCGACGCGCGCCTGCAGATCGCGTGCCTCGCGGTTCCACGGCAGCGACTCGATGCCGAGCTCGCGAATCCCTTCCAGCATGGCGGCAAGCGCCTGCTGCCGCGGTACCTCGGGCAGAGCACTCTCCTCGAGCACCAGGCCATCCAGCTTCAGAACGCGGCGTGCGAGCACCGCCTGTTCGCGCGCATGCCACTCGATGGAGTCGGTGCGCTCGAGGCGCGAGGCCATGAGCTCATCGATATCCTCGCGGCGCAAGGGCGCCGCGAGTCGAATGCGCGCATCCCGATCGCGATCATCGAGGTCCACCGCGACGATGAGCTCCTGGCGCGCGAGGCTCTGCGGCTCGGCAAAATGCGCGCCACGGCCGTTGGTCAGCGTGAAGCGCCCCTCGCCGCCCGCCCGCTGCCGGCCGATGCGATCCGGAAATGCCAGGGCGAGCAGTCCGCCGACGGAGCCTCTGCGCGCTTCAGTCCCGGATTTCGCTTCAGGCTCGCCATCCAGCTGCCGCAGCAGCTCGCGCGCGCTGCGGCGTGCGCGCTGCAGAACCGTGCGATCGATCCCGGCGTCATCGCCCTCGCCTCGCAGCGCATCGATCCGGCCGCGAATATCGGCATCGCGCGCGCCCGCGAGCCCGCGCAGCAGGTCCCGTTCCGAAAGCAGTGCCGCGAGATCCACGGCGAGCGGCAGGGACTTCAGCTCATTCGCGCGCAGCAGCATGTGCGCGAGCCGCGGGTGGACGCCGAGCCGGGCCATCTCACGACCGTGAGGGGTGATGCGCCCGTCCTGATCCAAGGCCCCCAGGCGCGCGAGTAGATCGCGCGCGCTCGCAAACATCGCCGCGGGCGGCGAGTCGAGCCACTTGAGCGCTTCCACCTTGCGCACGCCCCAGCTTGCAAGCTCGAGCGCGAGCGGCGTCAGGTCCGCCTCGATGATCTCCGGCGGATTGAACGGAGCGAGACTCCTCTGCGCGCTCTCGCTCCAGGCGCGATAACACACCCCGGGCTCCACCCGCCCCGCTCTCCCCTGTCGCTGCTCGGCCGAGGCGCGCGAGATCCGCTCGGTGTCGAGACGGCTCATGCCGGTCGCCGGATCGAAGCGTAGGCGGCGCGCGAGCCCCGAGTCGACGACCACCCGCACGCCCGGAATGGTGACACTGGTTTCGGCGATGTTGGTTGCGAGCACGACCCGTCGGATGCCCGGGCGAGGAGGCGCGAGCGCCGCCGCCTGCGCCTCTCCCGAGAGATCACCATAAAGCGGCAGGACCTGCAGCCGCGCCGGGCTCGCGGTCAGCGGCGGTGAGCCTTCGAGCAGCGCGCGTACGCGATGAATCTCGCGCGCCCCGGGAAGAAATACCAGCACATCGCCGTGCTCGTCATCCAATGCGCGCCGTACGGTTCTCGCGGTTAGCGTCTGCGAGTCCGCATGCCCCGGGAAACCGCCGCGCGCCGCGCCTTCATGGGGCAGCGGCGGCAAACCGTTGCCCGCATAACGCGTCTCCACCGGGAAAGCCCGGCCGTGCGCCTCGACCACGGGCGCATCACCGAGCAACCGCGATACCGCCGCTCCTTCCAGGGTCGCCGACATCACGAGAATCCTCAAATCCGGCGTCACGCTCTCGCGCGCATCGAGCGTCAGCGCCAGGCCGAGATCCGCCTGCAGGCTGCGCTCGTGATATTCGTCGAAGATAACGGCGGCGACACCTTCGAGCGCCGGGTCACTCTGCAGCATCCGTGTCAGCACGCCCTCCGTGACGACCTCGATCCGAGTGTCGCGCGATACTCGGGTGTCGAGCCGCATCCGGTAACCCACCGTGCGCCCGACCGGCTCGCCCAAGGTCTGCGCCATCCGCAGCGCCACCCCTCGGGCCGCCAGCCGCCGCGGCTCCAACATGAGAATGCGCTTGCCCTCGACCCAAGCCTCCTCGAGCAGGACCAGCGGCACGACGGTGCTCTTGCCCGCGCCCGGAGGCGCCGTCAGCACCGCGGACGAATGCTCCCGCAACGCCCGCCTCAGGGCCGGCAACGCCTCATCGATCGGCAATCCCGATTGCACTCTAGGAACGCCAGATCCCGTAAGCGAATGCCAACCAGCCCGCAATCAAGGCCAATCCTCCAATCGGCGTCACCACGCCGATCAGCCTCGGCGCGCCGAGGGTCAACGCATACAGGCTGCCGGAAAAGAGGACAATGCCCGCGACGATGAGCAGCGCCGCCACCTTTAGCGGCGCAACGTCGAGCGTTCGCAGCGCGAGGCCGATGCCGAGCAGCCCCAGCGAGTGATAGAACTGGTAACGGACCGCGGTGTCATACACGTCCAGCCGCTCCGCCGACCAGTGACTCTTCAACGTGTGGGCCCCGAGCGCACCCGCAACCGTCGCGAGGGCCAGCAGCACACCGGCGCCCCCGAGCACCCGTCGCGCGGAGAGCCCCGTCATTGCGGCGGCGCCCTACGACCCCGACTGACCGCTCCTCTCCAGCGCGCCCATGAGCGGCCGGATGAGATCGAGGGGTAAGGGGAAGATGATGAGCGAAGACTTATCGTGCGAGATGTCGGCCAGCGTCTGTAGGTACCGCAGCTGCAGCGCGCTCGCATGCTGCGACAGAATCTGCGCCGCTTCGGTCAGCGTCTGCGCCGCCTGCTTCTCGCCCTCGGCGTTGATCACCTTCGCTCGGCGGTTGCGCTCGGCCTCCGCCTGTCGGGCCATCGCGCGGATCATGCTCTCGTCCAGATCCACGTCCTTGAGCTCCACGTTCGCGACCTTGATGCCCCAGGCCTCCGTGCTCTGGTCGAGAATGCGCTGGATGTCGCCATTCAGCTTGTCCCGCTGGGAGAGCAGGTCGTCCATCTCGTGCTGGCCCAGCACCGAGCGCAGCGTGGTCTGCGCCACCTGGCTCGTGGCCTCCCAGACGTTCGCGACCTGGATGATCGCCCGGCCGGGATCGACGACGCGGAAATAGACCACCGCATTCACCTTGACCGACACGTTGTCGCGGGTGATCACGTCCTGCTTCGGGACGTTGAGCACGATGACGCGCAGGTCCACCTTGCTCATCCTCTGGATGACGGGCCAGAGCAGAATGATCCCCGGGCCGCGGATGCCGGTGAAGCGGCCGAGCGTGAACATGACCGCCCGCTCGTACTCGTTCAGCACCTTGATTGCGCTGAACACCAGCAGGGCGAGGATGACGACGATGACGACGACAGCATAGGGCATGAGTATCTCCGGTCGAAGCCGGCCGTTTACCGTAACGGCTCAACGCACAATGTTAGACCTTCCACCTTCACGACGCGCGCCGCCTGTCCGGCCTTCAGGGGCGCCGCGCTGCGGGCGTTCCACAGCTCGGCCCCATAGCGGACGCGTCCGCGCGCTGCGAAATCCTCCGCCGCCTCCACCACGGCGCCGAGCATCGCCCGCGTGCCGGTCACGACCGGGCTGCGCCTGGCTCGGGTTGCAAGATACACGATCCCGAGAATGACGAGCCCTCCGACCGTCGCGAGGCCCCCGATGAGCGGCAGCGCCACCTGAATGCCCGAGGCGCCGGAGAACAGGATGAGCGAGCCGACGATGAAGGCGATGAGCCCACCGATGCCGAGCGAGCCATAGGCCGGGAAGAAGAACTCCGCGGCCATCATGCCGGCGCCGATTATGAGCAGCGCCAGTCCCGCGAAATTGGTCGGCAGGAGCTGGAAGGCAAAGAGCGCGACGAGGAGCGCGATGACGCCGACCACCCCGGGCAACACCCCGCCGGGATGGTAGCCCTCAAAGAGCAGCCCCCAAATGCCGATCAGCAGCAGTCCGTAGGCGATCTCGGGATTGGTGATGACGCCGAGCAACCGCGTCCGCCAGTCGGGCTTCATCCACACCACCTGCACCCCACGGGTGTCGAGTCGCACCGTGCGGTTGCCCACCTTGACCTCGCGACCAGTCAACTGCGCCAGCAGGCTCGGCAGGTCCGGCGCGATGAGGTCGATCACGTGCTGCTGCAGCGCCTGGGTGGCCGGGAGGCTCGCGGCGCCCCGTACCGCCTGCTCCGCCCAATCGGCATTGCGGCCGCGCAATTGCGCAAGACCGCGGATGTAGGCGATCGAGTCGTTGAGAACCTTGCGCTGCTCGGCGCTCATCTGGGGCGCCGGCTCGGGCGCAGGAGCCGACTTGCCGGGCTTCGCGGGATTCTCCGCCGGCGGGGCCGGCTCCGAGCCGCCGATTGACACCGGCGTGGCCGCTCCGAGGTTGGTGGCGGGGGCCATCGCAGCAACGGGACAGGCATACAGAATGTACGTGCCCGCGCTCGCGGCGCGCGCGCCCGGCGGAGCGACATAGGCCACGACCGGCACGGACGAAGCCAGGATGGCGCTGATGATTTCGCGCATGGAGCTCGAGAGCCCTCCGGGCGTGTCGATCTCGAGGATGACGAAGGGGCTGCCGCGCTGCTGCGCGATCTCGAGCCCGTGCTGGATGTACATCGACGTCGCAGGCCCGATGGCCCCGCGAATCTCAAGACCCAGGGCAGCTGCGCGAAGCTGCGCCGGTGGTGAGGTCGCGACGATCGCTGCGGCAGAAACCGGCGCGAGTACGGCGGCAGCCGCAACGACCGCAGCGATGCGCGCAAGAATCGATGCCGGCCTCATCGGCTCACCACCCCGCCTGTCGGGAGTTTCCCATTCCGATTTTACGCGTCTGAGAGCCTGGAGTCCTTCGGCAAGCAAGGGATTGCGGCTTTCTGCATTTCAACGCTTGGGCGTGCGCGGCAGACCGGTGTGCTGAGTGCGGAATGGCCGCGATCTCTGGCCGTCCGTGGCGGCCCGTCCCCCGGCGGCGGCACTGCCAGTGCCGACCGGCTGATACGCCGGAACGAGCTGATGCCGGCCGGTGCCGATGAGATCCGCCCGTCCCATGCGGCGCAGAGCTTCCCGCAGCATCGGCCAGTTGTTGGGATCGTGGTAGCGGAGGAACGCCTTGTGGAGCCGGCGCACCTTCAGCCCCTTGGGCACGCGCACCTCACCGCCCGTGCGACTGAGGCGCTTCAGAGGATTCTTTCCCGAGTGATACATCGCGGTCGCCGTTGCCATGGGCGAAGGCAGAAAGGCCTGCACCTGATCCGCACGGAAGCCGTTTCGTTTGAGCCACAGCGCGAGCTCCAGCATATCCTCATCGCTCGTGCCCGGGTGGGCCGCGATGAAGTAGGGAATCAGGTACTGCTCCTTGCCGGCCTCGCGCGAGTAGCGGTCGAAGAGCGCCTTGAAGCGGTCGTAGGCCCCTATCCCCGGCTTCATCATCATCGAGAGCGGTCCCTCGGAGATCGCCTCCGGGGCAATCTTGAGATAGCCGCCGATGTGATGTTGAGCGAGCTGCTTCACGTATTCGGGTGATTCGACGGCGAGGTCATAGCGCACACCCGAGGCGATGAGCACCTTGCGGATGCCGGGGAGCTCGCGGACCTTGCGGTAGAGACTGACGAGCGGCGCGTGATCGGTGTCGAGGTTGGGGCAGATGCCCGGGTAGACACACGAGGGGCGGCGGCAGGCGCTCTCGATCTCGCGACTGCGGCAGGCAAGCCGGTACATGTTGGCCGTCGGGCCGCCCAAGTCGGAGATGACCCCGGTGAATCCCGGCACCTCGTCGCGGATCGCCTCCACCTCGCGGATGACGGAAGCCTCCGACCGGTTCTGGATGATGCGCCCCTCGTGCTCGGTGATGGAGCAGAACGTGCAGCCGCCGAAGCAGCCGCGCTGGATCGCCACCGAGAAGCGGATCATCTTGTAGGCGGGAATGCTGGCATTCCCGTAGCTCGGATGCGGCCTGCGGCGGAAAGGGCGCTCGTAGACCCAGTCCATCTCCGTCGTGGTCAGCGGTATGGGCGGCGGATTCAGCCACAGCTCGCTGTCCCCGTGGCGCTGCACCAGTGCGCGCGCGTTGCCGGGATTCGACTCGAGATGCAGGATGCGGGAGGCATGCGCATACAACACCGGGTCGGATGCGACCTGCTCGTAGGACGGCATGCGGATAACGCTGCGTCCCCGGTCGGCGTTCTTCACCCGGCGCACGAAGCGCACCACCTTCTCCTCGCTCCGCGCCGGCGCCCCGACGACGGGTGGCGGCGAGGCGCGCTCGCTCTCCATGGCGTAAGGGTCAGGAGGTGGCGCGGTCGGACCCGGCGCATCGAGATGGGTCGAGTCGATCTCGATCCAACCCTCCGGGAGCGACTTGCGCGCGAAGGCGGTGCCGCGCACGTCCGTGATGTCGCGAATGGATTCACCGCCCGCGAGCCGATGGGCGATCTCGCAGATCTGCCGCTCGCCGTTGCCGTAGATCAACAGATCCGCCTTGGCATCGAGCAGGATCGAGCGACGCACCTTCTCCGACCAGTAATCGAAATGCGCGATACGCCTAAGCGATGCCTCGATGCCACCGATCATGATCGGCACATCCTTGAAGGCCTCGCGCGCCCGCTGCGCGTAGACGATCACCGAGCGATCCGGCCGCTTGCCGCCGACGCCGCCCGGTGTATAGGCATCGTCGCTTCGTATCCGGCGATCCGCCGTGTAGCGGTTGACCATGGAGTCCATGTTGCCGGCGGTGATGCCGAAGAAGAGATTGGGTCGGCCGAGCACCGCGAAGGCTTCGGCGCTCTGCCAGTCAGGCTGCGCGATCATCCCCACCCGGAAGCCCTGGGCTTCGAGCACGCGTCCGATGATCGCCATGCCGAAGCTCGGATGATCGACATAGGCGTCGCCGGTCACGACGATGACATCGCAGCTGTCCCAGCCGAGCGCATCCATCTCTGCCCGCGACATAGGCAGGAACGGCGCCGTGCCGAAACGCTCGGCCCAGTGCTTGCGGTAGGCGGTGATGTCGCGCGCGGTCTGCATACGGGCTCAATATAAAAGGTACGCCTGCCGCTCCTCGCTCCAAGCGGACTCGTCTTTCCCACAGAGTGCATCGAGGTCCGCGGGCGTGGCCGCAGGATCGTCCACCCATCGGCGCAGCCCCTCGCCGCCGTTGATCACATCGATCGCCGGACCTTCGCGCTCGTACTCGTAAACGAAGTCACGCCAGAGCGGATAGTCGGGCCGCAGGCGCCGCAGCGCCTTGAAGACGAGCGCCATCAGCCGCCACGGCCGAAATGCCTCATGCTCGTAGTAGATGGCATCTTCGACATGGATCTGCGCCCCGACGCAGAGCTTGCCCACGTGCTTGTAGAAAGTCGGCTCGAACCAGCAGAGTCGCAGGCGACAGCCGCGCATCCAGGCGGGCGCGAGCTCGCGCATCGTCCCGAGGAGCTCGTACGCATCGAGGTCCGGCGCGCCAAAGAGCTCGAGCGGACGCGTCGTGCCCCGCCCCTCCGAGAGAGTCGTTCCTTCCAACATCACGGTACCGGGATAGCAGCGCGTCATCCACAGGGTCGGCGCGTTGGGACTCGGATTGACCCAGGTGCGCCGCCCGATAGGCCAGCCATAGCCCGGAGCCGCGTGCGGCTCCCAACCGTCGAGCGCCACAACCTGAAAATCGACGTCGAGCTTCAACGTGGAAATGAGCCAACGCGCGAGCTCACCGAGTGTGAGGCCATGGCGCATCGGTATCGGTCCCGGGCCGACGAAACTCTCGCGGCCCGGACGAAGTGACAGCCCCTCGACCGGCCGCCCGATCGGGTTCGGCCGGTCGAGCACCCATACGGTCTTGCGAAGCTTCGCGGCCTCCTCGAGCACGTAACGCAAGGTCGTCACGAAGGTATAGACGCGGCAGCCGACATCCTGCAGGTCGACCAGCAGCACATCGAAGCTGTCCATCATGCGCGCGGTGGGACGCCGCACCTCTCCGTACAGGCTGAAGACCGGGATCCCGTGCACCGGGTCGAGGAAATCGGCCGACTCCATCATGTTGTACTGCTTGTCGCCCCGCAGCCCATGCTGCGGCCCGAACGCCGCTGTCAGGCGCAAGTCCCCGAGCGCGGCCAGCGCATCGAGCGAATGCGTGAGGTTGCGGGTGACGGACGCCGGGTGCGCGAGCAGCGCCACGCGCTCACCCGCGAGCGGCTTGCGGAGCTGCGGCTCCTCGAGCAGGCGATCGATGCCGAACTTCATAGATTCTCCGCAAGGAAACCCGCGACTTCAGTCGCGGGTTGTTTACGTGGGATCTGTCCTGGGAAACTCGAGCGCGAGCGAGAAGCTCTGCGGGTGGTGAAAATCCGGCCGTCCCGGCGGGTGCTGCAATGCCCAGTATGACAGTCCGCCCTCCCGGTCCTCCACCACCGTGCTCAAGGCAAGCCGCAGCCGCCGGATTTCGAGGGCTTTTGCCTCACGCGGCGGGGCGGCCAGAGTCCCGCCCAGGCTCACCTCAGCCTGCAGCTCGAGCCGCTTCTTACCCCGGCGAAGCGCGAGCCGGGGGGCCGTACCCAGCACGGCCGGCACCATGCCCTGCCGGTACGACTCGAAGCGGTATGCCGCCCATTGGGTGGACGGTGAGAAATTGAGCTCCAGATATTGCGCCGAATCCTCCACCCCGATGAACGCCTCGAAGCAGGTGTGCGCCCAAAGCCTATCCGTCCTGCCATCGTCCGCCACCGCCGGTGGAATACGGACCTGCCGCGGATCCGCTTCGAGCACATACTCGAGCCGCAGCGAATCCGGACTCACGAGCTCCGCGCGCGCGGCGAGCCGCCGCACCGCCTCGTTCGGGGTAGCGGGATGGGCGAGCAGGGGAATAAAAGAAGAGTCGCTCCTGGGCATGAGTCGATTTTAAAGGGTAACAATCGGCACGGTCACAGCGCTTTCAGGACGTGCCATCCCAGCTCGAGTACGCCGCGCACCACACCCACCGCGATCTCGACGCCGGTCGTCGTGATGTCGACCACACCGCGAATGGCCACGTGGCCCGCCTCTGCGAGGATCGCGTGTGGATGACGATGCGCATAGACGATCGCGCTACGCTCATCTGCACGCGCAGCTTCCCGTTGCGAGGCACTAAGGTCCGCGACCGGCACGTCCGCCACGCGAACGGGCGCCGTACCATCGCTGTAAAACCCCAACCGCTGCGCGACGGTCGGCGTCGCATCGATGACCCGGCCGCGATAGAAGGGTCCACGATCGTCGACCATTGCCACCGCTTCGCGGCCGTTACGGAGATCGCGGATCCTGACCCAGGTGCCGAACGGCAGGGTCTTATCGGCGATCCGCATGGCGCCAGGATCGAATGGCGCGCCACTCGCCGTCGGTCTGCCGGCGTCCCCGCGGCCATACCAGGAGGCGATACCGCTCGCCCGGTACCCGGCTGCGGAGCCGAGCACGCGATAGCACCCGTGTCCCGCCACACAGTATTCGTGGCGGCGCGCCTGCGCTCGCGGCGGTCGCGATGCGCAAGCGGCGAGTCCGAGCGCGAGGATCGCGAGCGTGAGACAAACTCCGTACTCGCACCGCAGCCGTTGGCGCATCAGAGACGGACGAGCCTAAGCCTGAGCGCGTTGCCGATGACCGACACCGAACTCAGGCTCATCGCCGCGGCGGCTATCATCGGGCTGAGGAGCAATCCGAAGAGCGGGAAGAGTGCCCCGGCGGCCACGGGAATGCCGATCAGGTTGTAGACGAAGGCAAGGAAGAGGTTCTCACGGATGTTGTGCATGGTTGCGCGACTCAACTCGCGCGCGCGCGCAATCCCCGCAAGATCCCCCTTCACCAGGGTCACGCCCGCACTCTGCATGGCGACATCCGTGCCGGCACCCATGGCGATACCGACCTCTGCTTCGGCGAGCGCGGGAGCGTCATTGATGCCATCGCCCGCCATCGCGACTGCGCGCCCTTGCGCGCGCAACCGGCGCACGATCTCATTTTTGCGCTCGGGAAGGACCTCCGCCTCGACCTCGGCGATGCCGAGCTGACGCGCGACAGCTTCGGCGGTCGCCCGATGATCACCCGTGACCATCACGATGCGGATCCCCTCGCGCCGCAGGCGCTCGAGCGCCTCGGGCGTGCCCACTTTCACAGGATCGGCGACCGCGATCACCCCCGCCGCCCGGCCATCGATCGCGACGAAAACAGTAGTCGCTCCGTCACTCCGCCAACTGGCGGAGTGGGCCTCGAGAGCAACGCAGGAAACATTCAAACTCTGAAGAAGAGCCGCATTGCCGACGGCGACCGTGTGATGGCCCACGGTTCCCACCACACCGCTCCCCGTCAGCGATCGAAAATCGGTGACCGGCTGAAGCGCAACGCCGCGATCTTTCGCGAACGCGACTATCGCTGCGGCGAGCGGGTGCTCGCTCGAGTGCTCGATACCACCAGCCGCGGCGAGAACCGCGGCTTCGTCGAACCCTTGTACGGGAACGAGGGCGATCACCCGCGGCTTGCCCTCGGTCAGCGTGCCGGTCTTGTCGATCACCAGGGTGTCGATCTTCTCGAGGCGCTCGAGGGCTTGCGCATTCCTGATGAGCACGCCCGCCGTTGCGCCCCGGCCCACTCCAACCATGATCGCCATCGGTGTGGCAAGTCCCAACGCACATGGACAGGCGATGATGAGCACGGACACGGCGGCAAGGAGAGCGTGGGAAAACTGCGGCGGCGGCCCCGCCAACATCCAGACGACGAACGCCGCGATCGCGACGATCACCACCACGGGAACGAACCACGACGACACGCGATCGGCCAGGCGCTGGATGGGCGCACGGCTGCGCTGCGCTTCCGCGACCAGGCGCACGATGCCCGCCAGCATGGTGTCGGATCCGACATGCTCCGCCCGAATGATTACACTACCGGTGCCGTTGACCGTGCCACCGATGACCTCGCTCCCCGCCGACTTGCGCACCGGCATGGACTCGCCAGTGACCATCGACTCATCGACGAAGCTCGCGCCCTCGAGTACCGATCCATCGACCGGTACGGCTTCGCCGGGGCGCACGCGCAGCCGGTCTCCCGCCTGCACCGCCTCGAGTGGGACCTCCTCATCGACTTCACCCTCGCGAATGCGCCGCGCGACCTTCGGGGCGAGGTCGAGCAGCGCGCGGATCGCGCCACCCGTCGCCTCCCGCGCGCGCAGCTCGAGCACCTGTCCGAGGAGCACGAGCACCGTGATCACCGCGGCCGCCTCGAAGTACACCGGGATGACGCCACCCTCGCCGCGCAGGCTCCTCGGAAAGGCGCCCGGCGCGAGCACTGCGGCCAAGCTATAGAGATACGAAGTACCGACCCCGAGCGCGATGAGGCTGAACATGTTGAGCGAGCGCCGCCGGACGGAGGCCCACCCGCGCGCGAGCAGCGGCCAACCGGCCCAGAGAACTACCGGTGTGGCGAGCGCGAGTTCGAGCCAGACCGATACGACCGGCCGGATATGGCGGTGCGCATTGACCGCGCCAACGTCCCGGGCCATAGCGAGGACGACCAAGGGAACGGCGAGCGTCGCCCCGATCCAGAAGCGGCGCGCCATGTCGCGCAGCTCGGGATTTCGCTCAGGTTGGGCGGCAGGCTGCAGCGGCTCGAGCGCCATGCCGCAGATCGGGCAACTGCCGGGGCCCGTGTGCCGGACCTCCGGGTGCATCGGGCAGGTGTGAATCGTCCCCCCGGGCGGCGCAGGAGCTCCCGCCGGGACCGGACCATGCTTCGAATGACAGTGGTTGCAGGAACTCATAGGGTGGAGTGGATTCTGCCTAGACCCCAGCTCGCTAGCCACCTGAGGCCATCGGAGGCGGTACAACTACCTATACCGCGTCCCCGGCGTTGCTCCCTAAGATATCCTGTGGCTTGCGATCGATAGCGGAGCTCCCGACATAATCGACCTCATGACGCGTCCCACGCACCCGTCCACAGAATCCGCAGCGTCCCCTCCGCGAGCTCTCTCGGAAGCGCTCCTCGATGGCGACTCCGCGGGCGTCGTCGCCGGATTCATGCACGGGCGGATGCTGCAGGTGTCGCGCCTCGCGACTATCGGAGAGATGGCGGCCGGTGTCGCACAGGAGCTCAATCAGCCGCTCACGGCCATTGCGAACTACGCGCGAGCGGAAAGTGCTGGCGCTGATGGCGCGCGGCAAGCCGAACAAGATCAGGGCTCACGAGCTCGGCGTCAGCCAACGTACGGTGGAGATTCACCGCTCGCGCGTCATGGAGAAGAGCGGCGCCTCCTCCCTCGCGGAGCTCGTCCGGATGGTGATGGACGTAGAGCAGGAGCGGGCGCAGTCCCGTCAGGGTTGATCTGACGGTCCGGAGGGGACACCACCGATACTCCGCAGTGTCAGGTGCAGCGCGTCAAACCCTACAGCGGGCCGGCGTGCGGACCAACGCGACAGGGATTGATGCCACTGCGAGGATCGGCGCGAATTGCACCACTGGAGCCGGCAAGCTCGGCAACGTCGTTGCGGCCGACGTGAAGCTGATGGATGGAGCTGTGAGCCGCACGGGCACGGGGCGCGGCGCCCGGACACGGGAGCCCGGTCCGGCCCCGGAGCCGGCAATCGCGTGCCACTGCGAAACCCGAGCCTCGTGATGATATCGTCCGGATCACGCGTGCGCTTCGCAGGCCTATTTCTGCGGATCGATGCCGACACCGCGCGGCCGATCCGGGAGCATCGAGCATGGCTGACCCTTCGGGAAACACCTCGCCAACGACCGGACAGACGACCGCCGCGCAGGAGCGCCTCGTCTCACAGCTCGATATGATGGCCCGGGCGCTATGGGCTTCGCCTCCTCGCAACGTGATCGTTGCGCTCACGGCGGCGGCGACCGCGATCGTCGTGGTCACCGCCTACGGCCAGGTGCGTCTCAACCGCTGGAACAAGCCCTTCTACGATGCCCTGTCGCGGCGCAATCTCCACGAGTTCGCGGTTCAGCTCGTTGTGTTTGCCATCATCGCCAGCTCGCTCCTCCTCCTCAACGTTGCACAGCGCTGGCTCGGAGAGATGTTGAAGCTGAAGCTGCGCGAAGGACTGGTACACGACCTCGTGGAGGGGTGGATGCAGCCGCGCCGCGCGTTTCAACTGGAAAGCGCGGGACCCATAGGAGTCCATCCGGACCAGCGCATGCACGAGGATGCCCGCCATCTCACCGAGCTTTCGGGCGATCTGGCGCTCGAGCTCGTGCAGGCCTCGGCCCTGCTCGTCAGCTTCGTCGGCGTCCTCTGGTCGATCTCGAGCGGTTTCGTCCTGAAGATCGGCACCGTCTCGTTGGCGCTGCCGGGCTACATGGTCTGGGCGGCCTTCCTTTATGCATTGTCCGCGTCACTCCTCACGTACTGGACGGGCCGCAGACTCATTCCGGACAACGCCGCCCGTTACGCGCGCGAGGCTGATCTGCGCTACACTCTGGTGCGCGTGAACGAGCACGTCGATGCCATCACGCTCGCCGACGGCGAGGCCGACGAGGCGCGCCGCATCGGGGTCGACCTGGCGGCGGTGCTGGCCGCCACGCGACGCCTGGTGACGGGACTGACCCGCCTGACCTGGGTGACCGCCGGGTACGGTTGGGTCACGCTGATCGTGCCAATCCTGGTTGCAACGCCACTGTATTTCGCCGGCGATCTGTCCTTCGGCGGCCTCATGATGGCGGCGGCGGCCTTCACGCAGCTTCAATCCTCACTCCGCTGGTTCGTTGACAACTTCAGCACCATCGCCGACTGGCGGGCCACGCTGCTGCGGGTCGCGATGTTCCGGCGGGCAGTGGTCAGGACCGAGGTCCTTCACCGGACGGAAAGCCGTATCCAGCTTGGCCTCAGCGAACCGGAGCGCAACGGGGAGGCAGCACAGGCGCTGGTGATCGATCACCTGCAGATCGCCTCGCCCTCGGGCTGCACCCGGCTCCAGGGAGAGCGGCTCGAGATCGAGCCCGGCGAGCGTGTGCTCGTCATCGGGGAGCTCGGTGTCGGCAAGACGCTGCTCTTTCGCGCGCTCGCCGGCCTTTGGCCCTGGGGCACGGGGCGCATCGTCCTGCCCCGAGGACAGGGTCTTTATTGCATCCCGCGCACACCCTATCTGCCGCCGGGCACGTTGAAGGAGGCGCTCGCCTACCCCTCCGCCGTGGATCGATTCAAGGGGCAAGGCTATTCGGACGCGTTGCATCGGCTGGGTCTCGCCCGCCTCGTGCCTATGTTGGATGAGGCACGCCGTTGGGATCATGTGCTGAATGAAGACGAGCAGCAGGCGGTCGTATTTGCGCGTTTGATGTTGCACTCACCCCGGTGGATACTCGTGGACGAAGCGCTCGATTCCATCGATGTGGACACTCGCGAGCGGATCGTGAACATGTTCACGCGCGAACTCGCCCATTCGGGCCTAATCTATATCGGCCGCGCCGACCCGAAAGGCGGCTTCTTCTCTCGCGTCCTGCATGTCGTCAATGACCCGACGACGCGCCGTCTCGCCCGGCATCGGGCCGCGCAGCCGTCGGCGGCACCCCTCTATCCGCCTCCTGCGGCGGCGACGTGACATCGTAGCGGAACTAGGCATACGCAACGGTACGAATCCCGCGGCTCGCCGGTCCCGCGGCGAGCCTACGACCGTCCCTTCATCCTCCCGGCGGTCGACCCGAGCCACTCCTTCTCGAAGCCCCTTAGGCTCGGCCGCGAGATCCTGAGCTGCGCCACACGGCTCACCCAGGCCCTTCGGGGCTCGCTGCATGCCGTCTTCGCTACGATCCGGTGCCCACCGAGGCGGTGGAGCCCGGTCTCGCGCTCGTGGGCGCCATCTTGCCGCGGCACGCATCCTGTCACGCTTGTGCGCAGAGGTTCAATGCGAGGTCGCGTCAAACTACGCATCCGCCCTGATGTTCCGACATTCGACTGGCTGCTCAATGCAAGTTCGAGCGGCGCATACGTAGAGGCAAGCACCACGCTGCCGATCATGACTCGGGTGCACGTCGCACTCGGGTGGGACAGGTTCCAACGCGACGGTCGTCAGCGCATCGCGGCCCACGTGGTCCGCGCGGATAGACGGGGCATCGGGATCGGGTGACAGGAATTCGCACCGCTGCCTGTGCTCGCGCTAATCGACGGTCTGGAAGTGTTGTCATTCCGGATCAGCCGTGGCGCGCCCGAGGCTTCATGAATTCGGCTCTCTTCAAGCCGACGGCCTACCGCAACAGCGTCTCCCGCAGCACCAAGGCCTGGTTATGCGCCTCATCGCGCGCCGAGTAGACGAGCGTCAGCGGACCTTCCCTGGCAAGCTCGCGCAATTGACTGACGAGCTCCCGCTTTTTCGTGAGTTCCGCCTTGTAACGGCGGCGGAACTCGTCCCAGCGCGCCGGATCGTGTCCGAACCATTTGCGCAGCTCGTTGCTGGGCGCGATCTCCTTCATCCATTGCGAGATGCCGGCGTCGGCCTTCTTCAGGCCCCGGGGCCACAGCCGATCGACGAGGATCCGGGCACCGTCGTGGGGCGCGGGCGGCTCGTAAGCGCGTTTGATCCTGACTTTCTTCAAGGTCCCTTCTCCGAGCGGTCCGCCGTAATGAGTGCACGTCGCCCCGATCGCAAACAGCTCATCTCCGCGCCGGGCGATTAGAACGGAAGCATTCCCCACGCACCCAGCCAACATGCCGCCGTCGGCGAGCGCCGGGATTCCGGTGCGAAGGTCGGGACCACTCGACTGCGCCGCATCGGTCATGGCAATCCGAGCTTACCCCTGCGAGTTTCCAAATGCTGCCCTGGCCCCGAGCTCGGCAGTATGCCGGCGCACCGACCCTACAGGTAGGGCGAGAGCAGCCAGAATAGACTGTCGCGAATCCGCCCGGCGAAAGGCTGCTTGCGAGGGGCGCCCGCGGCGAGGCGAACGGCATGGTCGCGGGCGGAGAGGACGTACCTCGCAAGCTGTCCGCACGCCGTCTGATCGTACACCTCCATGGCGATCTCGAAGTTCAACTTGAGGCTTCTCGGGTCGATGTTGGCCGACCCGATCTGGGCGTAGGAGCCGTCGATGACGAGGAGCTTGGTGTGGGAGAACGGTGGCGGCTGCAGATACACCTGTATGCCTCGCTCGAGGAGCGGCGGCAGCCAGCGTCGCGTGGCCCAATCCACGTAGCGCAGATTGCTGCGCGCGGGAAGGACCAGACACACCTCCACGCCGCGCAGCGCCGCCGTTTGCAGGGCCGCGGTGAGCTCGGGCGGTGGAATGAAATACGGTGTCATGATCAGCACCTGACGGTGCGCGACGGCGACGGCGCCGAGAATCACGAACAGCAGCTTGTCGCTGTCCTCGTCCGGCCCTTCGGTGATCACCCGGCAGATGCAATCCCCGCCGGCCGACTTCGCCGGCGGCGGCGGCGCCAGCGGCTCACCGGCCGCGAACAGCCAGTCGGCGGCGAAGCATTCCGCGAGCTGAGACACCGCGGGTCCCGCTACCCGGAAGTGAAGATCGGCCATGCGCCGATGGTGAGCCTTGCCGACTTCGCGGCCGCCGATGTTCATGCCACCCAGAAAACCGGTCGCGCCATCGACGATGAGAAGCTTGCGATGGTTGCGCAGGTTGAGCGACAGCACCGGCATCGCGAAGCGCGGCGGCAGGAAGCGCGCGGCACGCACCCCGGAACGGCGCAGCAGGTGGACCGCATGCGGCCGGCTGTACCATTCTCCAATTCCATCCACCAACACGTAAACCTGGACACCGCGCGCCACGGCCGCGGCGAGGGCGGCAATGAATTGCCGCCCGACCGCGTCAGTTTCGAAAATATAAGTCGAGAGCCACACTGATTGCCGCGCGGCCGCGATCGCCTTCAACATGACCGGAAACGCGTTCTCGCCGTTCTCAAGGGCCGCGACCTCGTTGCCCCCCAGGCTCGGCCGTAGTGTCACGGCATCCCCGATGCGCGTCAGTTGCGCGGCGAAGTCCTCGGGGGGAGGCGCGGCGGAGGCACCGCCGAAGGAGGTCACGCCGGCGCGTAGTTGCCGGGCGCGCGTGCGCACCCGGTTGACACCGAAGAGCAGGTACAGGATGGTGCCGGCGAACGGCAGCAGCCAGCAGGTGGCGATCCAACCGAGGGCGCTGCGCGGGTCGGGCTTGGTCAGAAGGGCGTGCGTGGCTCCGAACGCGGCGCAGATCAGGTACAGCGCAGCGGCCAGCAGCTCGAACAGGGCTTCAGCGTGCCCGGGCATGAATTCATCGCTCGTAGGACACCCGAGTAATACATTATCCTGTTTCTCTCTGAGCGGATCGGTCACGCGATGCAGATCAGGCCAAGGATCATCGTCATCGGCGGCGGCTTCGGAGGGCTCTCCGCCGTGCACGCCCTTCGTGCGGCCGCCGCCGACATCCTGTTGATCGATCGCGGCAATCACCATACATTTCAGCCGCTCCTTTATCAGGTCGCGACCGGTGGTCTCGCCGCACCGTCCATCGCCGCCCCGCTGCGGCACATCCTGCGCCGCCAGCGCAACGTCACTGTGCTGCTGGGCGAGGCGCTGAAGATCGACATCGAGCGCAGGAGCATCGAGGCGGAAGGAATTTGGTATCCGTATGACTTCCTCATCCTGGCAACGGGAAGCACACATGCGTATTTCGGGCACGAGGAGTGGGCGAGATACGCGCCCGGCCTGAAGACGCTGGACGACGCGCTACGCATCCGGGCGCGGATCCTCACGGCATTCGAGCGCGCCGAGGCGACGGCCGATCCCGCCGAGCGGCTGGAATGGCTTACCTTCCTTATTATCGGGGCGGGCGCGACCGGGGTGGAGCTGGCAGGCACGCTCGCCGAGATCGGCCGCCATACCCTCGCGGGCGAATTCCGCCATATCGACCCGGCCTCGGCGAGAGTGCTGCTGATCGAGGCGGGCCCGCGTGTGCTGCCGGGCTTTCCCGCCTCGCTCTCGGCCAACGCGGAGCGGCAACTCGAGCGACTCGGTGTGCAGGTACGCACGGGCCATGCCGTCACGAGCCTCGATGAGCGCGGTGTTGACATCGGGGAGAAGCGCATCGCCGCGCGTACGGCGTTGTGGGCCGCGGGCGTCGCGGCCTCACCGCTCGGCGCGACGCTCGGTGTTGCCGTCGATCGCGCCGGCCGCGTGCCCGTCACCGCGCAGCTTGCGCTACCAGACCATCCGGAGGTGTTCGTCGTCGGCGACCTGGCCGTGGTGCCCGACCGGCCACTGCCTGCGATCGCGCCGGCCGCGAAACAGATGGGGCGCTACGCCGCAACGGCAATTCTCGCGAGCCTCGCCGGCCGGCGGATCGGAGCCTTCCGTTACCGCAACTTCGGCTCGCTCGCCACCATCGGCCGCATGGCCGCGGTGGCCGATTTCGGCCGGGTTCGCCTCACCGGACTGCTTGCCTGGTGGATCTGGCTGACGGCCCACATCTACTTTCTCATCGGCTTCCGCAACCGCCTCGTCGTGCTCATCGACTGGGCGGAGGCCTATTGGAGCTATCGACGCGCCGCGCGGATTATCATTCCAGAGCGATTCTTCCATGACCGCTGAGCAACGCGACATCATCGTGATCGGTGCCGGGGCGGCGGGCCTGGCGGCAGCGGCGGCCCTCGGCCGCGCCGGGCAGCCCGTGTTGGTGCTCGAGGCGCGGGATCGCATCGGCGGGCGGGTCTGGAGCCGATACGAGCCGGCGCTCCCTGTCCCGGTCGAGCTCGGCGCGGAATTCATCCACGGAGCTTCGCGGGAAACGCACGAGTGGCTGCGAAGCATCGGGCAGGCTGCGACCGACACGTCCGGAGAGCATTGGTCATTCGTCGATGGACGACTTCAGCGGCGTACGCAAAGCCTGCTCGGACAGGTGCGCGCGGCGCTCGAGGCGGGTGACGTCCTCTCGAGACCCGACACGGCGCTCGAGTCCTTCCTGACGAGTGAGAGCGGTCGGACTCTGTCGGAAGAGGCGCGGTCGATGGCCCGAGCCTTCGTTTCCGGCTTCGATGCCGCCGACCCGGAGCGGGTCAGCCTCCACTCCGTCGCGGAGGAGTGGGGCGCCGGCGGCATGTTGGATTCATCGCAGTCCCGGCCCGCGGGCGGTTACGGCACCCTTCTGCTCGCGCTGCGCGCCGCCCTCGACCCTGCGCACGTGCATCTGCAGCTGCAGACGGTCGTGACCGACATCCACTGGAGCAACCGCTCGGTGGAGGTGACCGGCCGGAGGCTCGGGGAGGCTTTCCGCGCGACGGCGCGCAAGGTCATCGTCACGGTGCCGCTCGGCGTGCTCAAACTCTCGCCGCAGTCGGAGGGTGCGATTCGATTCGCACCGACCCTCGAGACGAAGCAGCCCGCCTTCGACCGGCTGCTCGCCGGCCCGGTGCTCAAGGTCATGTTGCATTTCCGCCGCCCCTTCTGGGAGGCGCTGCACGACGGCCGCTATGCAGATGCCTCCTTCTTTCATGCGCCCGGCAAGGTGTTTCCGACCTTCTGGACGACACTCCCCGCGCGCACGTCGCTTCTCAACGCGTGGGTCGGAGGACCCGCCGCCGCACGGCTTGGCGATCTTCCTGACGGGGAAGTCATCCGACACGCGCTCGAGTGCGTCGCGGCGGTCTTCTCCAGGGACAAGGAAAATCTCGAGCTCGAAGCCGCGTACGTCCACAACTGGCATCGCGATCCTTTCGCGCAGGGCGCGTACAGCTACGTGGCCGTGGGCGGTGCTCGGGCGCGCGAGATTCTGGCGACGCCGCTCGAAGGCGCCCTCTTCTTCGCCGGCGAGGCGACGGACACCAGCGGTGATGCCACCACGGTCACCGGGGCGCTGCGTAGCGGCGTGCGCGCGGCGCTCGAAGTCAGGCAGTATCTCGAGGGACAACGGTGAGGCTCAGCGGCATCGTCAGCCGCAAGCTCGCCGCGCGGTCAGGGATCACGCCTGTCGGTGAACCTCCTCGCGCCCGAGCCGGCCGAGGAGTGACTTCAGGAGCGGCGCCACCCGCCGCGGCTCACCCGCCGCGATCGGGGAGACCCCTGACGATCTCGGGTTAGGCGAGCGCCTCCCGTAATTCCTCGATGAGATCGTGCACATCCTCGATCCCCACCGACAGGCGGATGAGTCCATCGCCGATACCGAGCGAGGCGCGCATCGCCGCGGGGAGCGAGGCATGCGTCATGAGCCCCGGGTGCTCAATGAGGCTCTCGACTCCGCCCAGGCTCTCGGCGAGTGAGAAGAGGTGGCAGCGCTCTAGAGTTCGCCGCGTGTCATCGAGGCTCCCGCGCAGCACGGCGGTCACGATCCCGCCATAGCCGCCCGTCATCTGCCGGCGCGCGAGCGCATGCTGCGGATGGCTTGGAAGACCCGGATAGTGCACGCGCTCGACCTTCGGATGGCTTGCAAGAAACTGCGCAACGGCAAGGGCGTTGGCGCAGTGTCGCTCCATGCGCAGCGCCAGCGTCTTGATGCCGCGCAGCGTCAGGAAGGAATCGAACGGGCTCGACACCGCCCCAAGCGCGTTCTGCAGATAGCCGATTCGATCCTTCAGCGGGCTGCCCGCCCGCACGATGGCTGCGCCACCCAGGCAATCCGAGTGGCCGTTCAGATACTTCGTGGTCGAGTGCACGACGATATCGAAGCCATGCTCGAGAGGACGCTGCACGAAAGGCGTCGCAAACGTGTTGTCACAGACGCTGATGAGTCCCCTGCCGCGGGCGATCCGCGCCATGGCCGAGAGCTCGACGAGCTGCAGCAGCGGATTGGTGGGCGTCTCCACCCACACGAGCCGCGTGTTGGGACGGATCGCCTGCTCCAGGGCCTCGGGTACCGTCAGATCGACGAACGAGACCTCGTGTCCCGCGGAGCGCTTGCGGACGTTCTCGAGCAACCGGTAAGTGCCGCCGTAGAGATCATGCATCGCCACGATATGGGAGCCCGCATCCAGCAGTTCGAGCACCGTCGAGCTCGCCGCCATCCCCGAGGCGAAGGCGAAGGCGGCCTCCCCGCCCTCGAGATCGGCGAGAGCCGCCTGCAGCGCATCGCGCGTGGGGTTGCGGGTACGGGAGTAATCGTATCCCTGGTGCACGCCCGGGCTCGACTGCACGTAGGTCGAGGTGGCGTAGATCGGCGGCATCACGGCACCGGTGAGCGGATCCGGGCGCTGGCCGCCGTGAATGGCGCGGGTGGCGAACCGCGGTTGCTTGTCGGTCATCAGGCCCTCACGTTCTGCGGCGCAGCCAGTTGAGCAGGTCGATGCGCGTGACGAGTCCCTGGAATTCGCCGTCCTTCATCACGATCGCCACCATGCCGCTGTTGAAAATCTCCATGAGCTGCTGTATGGGGGCATCCACCGGTACGGTCACGAGGTGGCTCTCCATGGTGGCGGTCACCGGCTCGCTGAAGTGTTTGGGATTCGCGAACACCTCGAGGAGGATGTCCTCCTCGTCGACGATGCCGACGATCCGGCCGTTCTGCATCACGGGCACCTGCGAGACGTCGTAGAGCTTCATGCGCCGGTACGCGGCCATGACCGGCTCCGAAGCGCTCACCGTCACCGCCGCTCGCTCCGAGTAGGGTCGCGCGATCAGGTCGCGCAGATCGCCGAAGTGCTCGCGCTCGAGGAAACCCTGATCCAGCATCCAATAATCGTTGTAGACCTTGGAAAGGTATTTGTTGCCACTGTCACAGACCAGGCTGACGACGCGCTTCGGTTGCGTCTGCTCGCGGCAGTAGCGCAGGGCCGCGGCGACCAGCGTGCCGGTCGAGGTCCCCGCGATGATGCCCTCCTTCGCGAGCAGCTCGCGGCAGGTTTTGAAAGCTTCCGCATCAGGGATGGTGTAGGCCGACCTGACACGGCCGAGATCCGCGACCGGCGGTACATAGTCGCCGCCTATGCCTTCGACCAGCCAGCTGCCGTGGTGCTGCGGTATCTTGCCGGTCTTCACGTACTCGGCGAGAACCGAGCCCGCGGGGTCGGCCAACACGACCTCGACCTTGGGTGCGACGCGCGCGAAATATCGCGAAATGCCGGTGAGCGTGCCTCCGGTGCCGACGCCGCAGACGACGGCATCGAGGTCGTGATCCATCTGCTCCCAGATCTCCGGCGCCGTGGTCTCCTCGTGCGCGCGGGGATTGGCCGGATTGCCGAACTGATCGACGTAGAAGGAGTTGGGCGTCTCGCCCGCGAGACGTTGCGCCAGGTCACGATAGTATTCCGGATGTCCCTTGCTGACATCGGAGCGGGTCAGCACTACCTCGGCGCCCATGGCCTTGAGGTGAAAGATCTTCTCCTGGCTCATCTTGTCGGGAATAACGAGGAGCAGCCGATAACCTTTCTGCGCCGCCACCAGCGCGAGCCCGAGCCCGGTGTTGCCCGCCGTCGCCTCGATCAGCGTGCCGCCGGGAGGCAGCCGGCCGTCACGCTCGGCCGCCTCGATGAGATAGAGCCCGACGCGATCCTTGATCGAGCCGCCGGGATTCTGATTCTCGAGCTTAAGAAAAAGCCGGCACGGGCCGCTGTCGAGGTGCGTGACGGCGACCATCGGCGTATGGCCGATCATCTTCAGGACGTTACTGTAGGACTGCGGCGACATGGATTCCTGTGTGTTCTATTGGCTCAAAGCCGCCTGCGGCGCGTTGAGCGGCCAACCGTCTCGCTTACTGGCTTGCTTTCTGATTGTACGCCAGCCCGCCGTGCGGCCCGCAGCTATCCAGTACCTGCCGTAGGGCACTGCTGGATGAGCGCGACGGCTGGCGGCGGCGTGCGCTCGAGCCGCCGCAACGGCCGCATTTCCGGTAAAATTGACGCATCCGCGAGCGGGTCTCGCTCGCCCCTCTTCGCCCCCTTTCGAGACGCCCTATCGACATCGGTGACGGAATGCCCGACGCCCCTCGTGATGCCATTCTCGTGCGCGGCGCGCGCCAGAACAATCTGAAGAATCTCGACCTCGACATTCCGCTCAACGAGCTCGTCGTGGTGACGGGCGTGTCAGGCTCCGGCAAGTCCTCGCTCGTCTTCGACACGCTGTATGCCGAAGGCCAGCGCCGATACGTGGAGACGTTCTCTCCTTACGCGCGGCAGTTTCTCGATCGCATGGACAAGCCGCAGGTGGATACGATCGCGGGCATTCCGCCGGCGATCGCCATCGATCAGACCAACCCCGTGCGCACTTCGCGCTCGACCGTGGGCACGATGACCGAGCTCAACGATCATCTGAAGCTGCTGTTTGCGCGCACGGCGACGCTCTACTGCGAATGTTGCGGCCGCCCCGTCCGACGCGATACGGCCGAGAGCATTTACTCCGATCTGCGCCAGCGTACGGCCGCCTGGACTCAGACCCAGGGGGCCGCCGGCGATCCGCGGCTGCTGCTCACTTTTCCCGTGCCCGTGCCCAAGAGTTTCCAGGAGGTCGAGGTGCGCGCGCTGCTCGAGAAGCAGGGCTACACCAGGTATTTCGAGCGGCCCGGCGCGCGCGCTCCGGCCGCGCGGCGCGCCAGCTCCGGCGCACGCGGCAAACGGACTCAGGCGACACGCTCCGCGGCGGGAAGCGGAATCGTCCTCGAGGTCGTGCAGGATCGTTTCCGCGCGGGACTGGCGGAGCGCAGCCGCGTGCTGGAATCGCTCGAGACCGCGTTGCGTGTGGGTCGTGGCCGCATCAACGTGCAGGTCGTCGATGACGGTGACCCGCCGCTCTCGCTCGTGACCTGGCGGTATTCGAGCACCCTGCACTGCGCCGAGTGCGACCGCTCCTACCAGGAACCAACCCCGAGCCTCTTCTCGTTCAACTCTCCGGTCGGCGCGTGCGAGACCTGCCGCGGCTTCGGCCGCACCATCGGCATCGACTACGGGCTCGTGATTCCCGACGAGACCCGCTCGTTGCGTGGCGGTGCCGTGAAGCCCTGGCAGACCAAGTCTTACGCGGAATGCCAGCAGGATATGGAGAAGTTCGCGAAAAAGCGTGGCCTACCGCTCGATGTTCCCTGGCGGGAGCTCAAGGCCGAGCACCGCCGCTGGGTCATCGAGGGCGAGGGTGGCTGGAGCAAGGGCGTCTGGTACGGCGCGAAACGCTTCTTTGCCTGGCTCGAGAGTCGCTCCTACAAAATGCACGTGCGGGTGCTCCTCTCCCGCTACCGCGCGTATACGCCTTGCGAGGCCTGCGGCGGAGCGCGTCTGAAGACACAGGGGCTCCTCTGGCGTGTCGGTGACCGGGCACTCGCCGGTGCCGCGCTCGGCGACACGCCGCGATTCCGGCCGCGCGGGGTCGAGTGGAGCGAGGAGATCTCGCAGAGCCTCCCCGGTCTCTCGATTCATGACGTGATGCTGCTGCCCGTCGAGCGCGGGTGCGAATTCTTCCGGCGCCTCGAGCTGCCGCCACCGCTCGATGAGGCAACCGACCTCTTGCTCGGGGAGATCCGCGGGCGCTTCAGCTACCTGGCCGATGTCGGGCTCGGCTACCTCACCCTCGACCGCCAGTCGCGCACGCTCTCGGGCGGCGAAGTGCAGCGGATCAACCTGACAACCGCGCTCGGCACATCGCTGGTCAACACGCTGTTCGTGCTCGATGAACCCTCGATCGGACTGCATCCGCGCGACATGCAGCGCGTCATCACCGTGATGAAGCGCCTGCGCGATGCCGGCAACTCGCTGCTCGTCGTGGAGCATGACCCGCAGATCATGCTCGAGGCCGACCGCATCCTCGACATGGGACCGGGCGCCGGCGAGCGCGGTGGCGAGATCGTCTTCTTCGGCACACCGCGTGAGATCCGCCGCAACGCTCATTCGCTCACGGGGGCGTATTTGAGCGGGCGAAAGAAAGTCGGCGAAGCGGCCGTGCCAGCGGCCCTTCCTCGCGGCCGAGCCGACCCGGTCGAAGTCGTCGCCGAAGCCCGTTCGAACCGCTGGCTCGAATTGCGCGGCGCGCGCCAGCATAACCTCAAGGACGTCGACGTCCGTATCCCGCTCAAGCGCCTGGTCTGTGTCACCGGCGTTTCCGGCTCCGGCAAGTCAACCCTCATCGAGGATGTGCTCTATCCGGCGCTTCTCAAGTATCACGGCAAGCCGACCGAGGCCCCAGGAGTTTTCTCCGGACTCGCGGGCGCGGAGCTCATCGACGATGTCGTCATGGTCGATCAGAGCCGCATCGGCCGCACAACCCGCTCCAACCCGGCGAGCTACGTCGGCGCGTTCGATGCCATCCGCGCCCTCTTCGCGGCGGAGCCCGCCGCGCAGGAGCGCAAGTACACGGCCGGCACTTTCAGCTTCAACTCGGGCAACGGCCGCTGCCCCACATGCTGCGGCAATGGCTTCGAGCACGTCGAGATGCAGTTTCTTTCCGACGTCTACCTGCGCTGCCAGGACTGCAACGGCCGCCGTTACCGCGAGGAGGTGCTCGACATCAAGCGCGAAGGCGTCAACGGCCGGCGCGCCAGCATCGCCGATGTGCTCGAGATAACGGTCACCGAAGCGCTCGAGTTCTTCCGCGATTCGCGCGAGGTCGTCGCGCGGCTCGCGCCGCTTTCAGATGTGGGTCTGGAGTACGTGACGCTGGGACAGCCGGTGCCGACTCTTTCGGGCGGCGAGGCGCAACGCCTGAAGCTCGCCGGACACCTCGCCGAGGCCGGCTCGGTGCTCTCGAGCACCACCCACAAGGGTAAGCTCTTCCTGTTCGATGAGCCGACCACGGGCCTGCATTTTCAGGATGTCGCGAAGCTCCTGGCGGCATTCCGCAAACTCCTCGCCGCCGGGCATTCAGTACTCGTCATCGAGCACAACCTCGATGTGATCCGCGCCTCCGACTGGATCATCGACCTCGGGCCGGAGGGCGGCGAGCGCGGTGGACGAATCGTCTGCGCCGGTACCCCGGAGGAGGTACGCGCCCAGCCGCACTCGCACACCGGCCGCGCGCTCGCGGACTACGCTCTGGCTCTTTCGGGCAAGGAACCGGCTGCCGCCGAAACCGCCGCGCCGGCGAGCGTCGCGGAGCCGCGGACCGCATATCCCGCGACAACGAGAGGTACTGGCGCGCGCCATGCGGTCGTGATCCACAACGCGCGCGAGCACAACCTCAAAAGCATCGACGTGCAGATCCCGCGGGACCGGCTCACGGTCATCACCGGAGTGTCGGGTTCGGGCAAATCGACACTCGCCTTCGACATCCTCTTCAACGAAGGCCAGCGCCGGTATCTGGAATCACTCAACGCCTACGCGCGCCAGTTCGTGCAACCCGCCGCGCGGCCGGACGTGGATGCGATTTTCGGCATACCGCCGACGGTCGCCATCGAGCAGCGCACGAGCCGGGGCGGCCGCAAGAGCACGGTCGCCACGCTGACCGAGATCTATCACTTCCTGCGGCTGCTGTACGTGAAGCTCGGCACGCAGTACTGCCCCGATTGCAACGTCCCGATCGACTCGCAAAGCGCGGCCTCGATCGCCGCGCGGCTGCTGCGCGAATACAAGGGCAAGCGCATTGCGCTTCTTGCGCCGCTCGTGATCGCCCGCAAGGGTTACTACACGGAGCTGGCAAAGTGGGCCGCGAAAAAAGGCTTCAGGACGCTGCGCGTCGATGGCGCGCATCTGTCCACCGCGCACTGGCCGCGGCTGTCGCGCTTCAAGGAGCACACGATCGAGCTGCCCGTCGCGGAGATCGAGGTCGGCGCAAAGACCG
The DNA here is from genome assembly GCA_050739115.1 of Steroidobacteraceae bacterium. Classification (GTDB taxonomy): domain Bacteria; phylum Pseudomonadota; class Gammaproteobacteria; order Steroidobacterales; family Steroidobacteraceae; genus 13-2-20CM-66-19. Next base: position 29,051 of record JBOIAQ010000034.1, read on the forward strand.
ACACCGCGCTCCACCAGGCGCTCGGCCGCGCGCTCGATTTCGGTAAAGGACTGGTCCACGTGTTGGGTCGGAATCGGGACCGGCCGGCGGTCTTCTCGACCAAGCGCGCCTGCCCTTCCTGCGGACGCAGTTTCGCCGAGCTCGATCCGCGCCTTTTCTCCTATAACTCGAAACACGGCTGGTGCGAGAGCTGTGCGGGCACCGGGCTGGAGATGCCCGCGGTGGAAGAGGAGGCGACTGCCGTGATGAAGGCGCAGGAGGAGGGCTGGGACGATGAGGCGACGCAGATCTGCGGCAGTTGCGGCGGCAGGCGACTGAACCCGATCGCGCTCAACGTCCGCTTTCGCGGCCGCTCCATCGCCGAGCTCGCCGCCCACTCCGTGGCACAGGCGGCGGAGTTCTTCCGTCGCCTGAAGCTCAACCCGCGCGAGCAGCAGATCGCGCGCGATCTGCTGGCGGAGATCCGGGCACGTCTCAAGTTCCTCGACCGCGTGGGTCTCGGCTACCTGCAGCTCGATCGCTCGGCGCCCACGCTCTCGGGGGGCGAGGCGCAACGCATCCGGCTCGCCGCGCAGCTCGGCTCCAATCTGCAGGGAGTGTGTTATGTGCTCGATGAGCCGACGATCGGACTCCATCCCCGCGACAACGCCGTACTGCTCGACTCGCTCGCCGAGCTCTCGCGTCATCGCAACACGCTCGTGGTGGTGGAACACGACGAGGAGACCATCCGGCGGGCGGATCACGTGCTCGATCTTGGCCCGGGTGCCGGCGTGCTCGGCGGCGAGGTGGTCGGTGAGGGCACGGTGAAGGATCTCATCGACAATGCCCGATCGACCACGGGGCGGTTCCTTCGTCAGCCGTTACGCCACCCGTCACAGCCCCACCGGCCGGTGAACGAGCGTACGCACTACCTCAAGCTCGAGCGGGTTTCTCTGCACAACGTCAAGGACGCCGACGTCCGGATTCCTCTCGGCAGGCTGGTCGTCATCACCGGCGTCTCCGGCTCCGGGAAATCCACCGTGGCGCGCGATGTGCTCTACGCCAATCTCCGCCGGCTGCTCGGCGAAGCGGGCCGGGGTCGGGGCAATGGGGCGCAGCCCACGCCCGCGCGCCGCAAACGCCGATCACGCCGCCGCGGCAACGGCCTGGAGCTCATCGGCTGCCTGGACCTTCGCGGACTCGAGCAGGTGGACCGCGTGTTGGAGGTGGATCAGACGCCCATCGGCAAGACGCCGCGCTCCTGCCCCGCTACCTACATCGGGCTGTGGGATGAGATCCGGCGCATCTTCGCGGCGACCACCGAGGCGAGGTTGCGCGGTTACACCGCGAGCCGCTTCTCATTCAACACCGCGGGAGGACGCTGCGAGGCCTGCGAGGGTCAGGGGGTGAAGACCATCGAGATGAGCTTCCTGCCCGATGTAAAGGTGCTCTGCGACGCGTGCGGCGGAAGGCGATTCAACACGGAGACGCTCTCGGTGCTGTGGCGGGAGAAGAGCATCGGCGACGTTCTCGCGATGAATGTGGACGAAGCGGTGGAGTTCTTCCGGGCGCACTCGCGCGTGCATCACGCACTGAAGCTCCTCCACGAGGTCGGGCTCGGCTACCTCACGCTCGGTCAGCAGAGCCCGACGCTCTCGGGCGGCGAGGCGCAGCGCATCAAGCTGGTGACGGAGCTTGCAAAAGTGCGCCCCGGCGACACCGATCTCTTCGCGGGCGGCGCCGGCGCACCGGGCGCCAGCGCGCGAATGGGAGCGAGCCCGAAGCGCACGCTTTACGTGCTCGATGAGCCGACCGTCGGCCTTCACATGGCGGATGTGGAGAAGCTCATCCACGTGCTGCATCGGCTGGTCGCGGCGGGCAACACTGCGGTCGTGGTCGAGCACAACCTCGATATCATGGCGGAAGCGGACTGGATCCTGGACATGGGTCCGGAGGCGGGCGAAGGCGGCGGCCGCATCGTCGCGCAGGGCGCCCCGGCGGAGGTAGCGCGGCGCAAGCGCGACTCGCACACCGGTCGCGCGTTGGAAGCGTTTCTCAGCGAGCGCAGCGAGTAGGTCGTCTATTTGCGGAAGAGATTTTCGAGCTTCGCGCGCGCTCTATCGACCTCGGCGGTGTTGGGCGCTGAGTAGGCGCCCGCCCGAGGCTTGAAAAAATCGCAGAAGTTGGCGCGCGTCTTCTCGCGTACTTCCTCGGCCGTGGGCTCGCGGCAATGCTTGGCCACGCTGGTGTCATAGTCGACACACATGCGGCACACGTGCAGCTCCGAGCGGCACTTCGGGCACTCCTCCAGCCGGCGCAGCGGCAGCGTAAGGACGGCGAGCGAGGCGCCGCATTTCCAGCAGCCGAGCCCGGCCGCTTCGGTGTTCAAGGGTGGCATGGCGCATCGATTATGCGCCCGAACCTACGCTTTTCGCACCCGCTCGCTCAGCCGCTCGAGCAACCGCGAGAACGGGGTGTTCTTCTGGACTTCGACGCGCAGATGCCGCACGCCCGACTCGTTGACGGTATCGCCGCTGCTGTTGTCGATGGCAAGGTCGTTCGCGCCCAGGATCTCGAGAGTTTCCTCGAGCGTCTGCGGAGTGCGTCGCTCGCGCGCGCCGACCTTGCCGGCACCGCCCTTGCGCGTGCTCTTTGCCGATGCCGGTTGCGGCGCCACCGGGGTTGCGGTGGTGGTAGCGGGTGCGGCGCGCGGCGCCTGCGCGGCCGGTGTGTCCGAATCGATGAGTTTGAACTCGTCGCTGTCGGGGCCCTTCTTCGGCGCACCCACGCCGGCGAACCGTTGATTATCGTCGGTCGCCCACCCGCGCTCCTGCGCGCTCACCGGCACCACGGCGACGGAAGCAAACTCCGAGCGCACGTAGTAGGCGACCTGCTTGGCCGAGATCGCGTCATTGAAAAAGCCGAGGCGCAGCCCATACCACTTGCGTCCCTCGCGGCTACCCTCCACGGAGTAGAGCGTATAGGCGCTGAAGATCGCCAGCGGCGGCACCTTGTCGAGCTCCACCGGCTTCACCGACCATTGCAGCTGGACGGCGAAGGAAACCGGCTCGCGCCGCGAGACGGCTTCCTTGAGCGCGCGGCGCGTACCGGTATCGTCGGGCTTGAGGAGCGAGATGCCGGACGCGACCGCGGGATCGAACGGCTTCGTGCCTCCTTCATCCCGGCGACTCTCGAGGAATCTCAACACCTGAGTATCCGTGAGGGAGCTGTCGTCCGAGGACTCGACATCGGGCACCGCGGGCGCGCGCATCAGGCGCCTCTCGCCGGTACGGTCGCTCGGGGTATCGAGCGCCGCCAGGACCTCTTTCACGTTGGAGTTGGAGAATACCGCCTTATTCACCGGCTGTTGGGTTCGGGAGGGAGCTTGCGCCGCCGGCCTGGCAGCGACGGCGGCCGGTGAGGGTCTCGCGGGTGCAGGTGTCGCGGCTGCAGGCCGCGCGGATGCCGGTCTGGCGAGCGCGGGCCTCGCGGCTGACGGCGGCACCGCGGGCTTGGCCGCCGGACGCTGTGCGCCCGGTGCAATGCTGCCCGGGCGCGGCTGCGGGGGTCGCATCTGCTGCGACTGTGGCGCCGGCTTGGGCGCCGGCGGCTGCAGCGACACGGATGTGGCCTGCGCCGGCCTCGGGGCAGGTGCTGGCGGATGAAGCGTGGGCACCCGCTTGAGGACATCGACTGGCGTCGCCGGGGGCGGGGCGCTCTGGCGTGGTGCCATCGGGCGTGGCGCGGGGACTTGCGCCGGCGCTGCCGCGGGTGCGCTTCGCTGCGGCCCGACAGCGTGCCGAGCCTGCACCGCCGCGGCCTCTGCGGCGCGGGCGCGCAGCTTCTTGCCCGGCGCTTCGCCGGCCCAGGCGCCCGGATAGATGTCACGAACCACACCGAGCCATTCCTCGGCTTCGGCCTGGCTGGCGAAGAACCCCATGTGCAGCCGGAAGCGCTCGCGCCCCTCTTCGAAGCGACGGCTCACGAAGAAAGTAAAGCGCTTGAGCTCGGGCAGGTCCGTCTGCGCGAGCGCCATCGGCGTCGTTGACGAGCACAGATTGAGGACGAACGTTCCCGCCTCTGCAGCAGGTGACGCCGGATGCTCCGCGTCCGCCGCAGCGGAAGCGAGATTTGCCGTTGGTGTCATAAAGTCCCCGGGACCGTCCATCGGCCACAGACCAGGACACGGCTCGAAACGCCGAAGGGGAATGCGAGCGCTCGCGCCCGTGCGCGATCGAGGCAGCCCCGCCGTCATAGGAACCGTCCCTTAGACCGGTGGCTTTGCGTCCCCGCCTTTCGACGGGTTTGCCCTTGTCACTGAGGTCCAGTGTCGAAGTCCGGCCGGGCGGAGTCAAGGGCCACGAGTGTGGCGCGGCTCTCAAGTAGCGCGTAGAGCGGCGCGGGACAACAGCCCCGGTCCCGCTTATGTATTGCGGAGCGGGTGATATGTAATGGAGCGCGGCGACGTCGGGCGGCCCGTCGTCAGGAAGCCACTGCAACCAGTGCGGCGGGCTTGCGCGGCTTCAGTTGCGCGAGCGCGCAGATTCCCGCATACGTGTAGCGCTGCGCGCCGCGACGACCCGATCGCAAGGTCCCGAGCATGGCGGCCGCCGCGGTGCCGACGGGAATGCCGCGATGCACTGCGCGTGGGCCGAGAAGAAACGGATTCACGAGCGGCATCACCGCGCGTCTGACCAGATCGACGGTCCGCGCCTCGCGCGGCCAGCCGAGAACGATCGCCGGCTGTAGAATGTCGAGCGATCCGAAGCCGACACCGGCCAACATCTGCTCGAGCTCGCCCTTGACCCGTAGGTGCTCGCTCTTCGCTTCGACGTCGGCGCCGGCCGCCGAGATCACCACGAAGCGGGTCGCTCCGGCGGCCTTCGCTGCGCGCGCGAACGCCAGCGTGTAGTCGAGGTCAACGCGGCGAAGCGCACCTTCGCCGACGGCGGTCTGCCCAATCGAGCTCCTGCCGAGACAGCAGAATGCGACCTGGCACTTCACTCCTGAGAGCTGCCGCTCCAGATGATCGAATTGGACGATCCGGTTGGCGAGGCGCGGATGCTCCCGTCCGAGCGGGCGGCGAGTGACGGCAAACACGCGCAGCACTTCCGGCGCATCGAGCAGCGCATCGAGAACACGGCTGCCTATGAAGCCGCTCGCGCCCGCAAGCAGCGCTATGACGGAATCGGTGTCGCCCATGAGGAGCTTATTAGTCCGGGCAAACCCCGGGCGCAAGCTCCAACCGTCGCCTGATGGCAACACCGTGAGACCGGTCACGGCCAAATTCAGCGGACTGTGATGCCAGGCACAGGGACGTGCCCGGCCGCCGCCATCAAATAGGCTCCGAGCAGCTCACCGTGATGGTCATGGCCTGTTGGCCCGGCTCCACCGTGAACTCCTGGTGCACCGCGCGATAGCCGTCGCGAGTGCCGATGACGGTGTAGGTTCCCGGCTTCAGCCGGATCTCCCTGCGACCGAACGTTCCAAACGCCCCGAGGCTCGGAATCGTCACCTGCGTGGAGTTGTCGGAAATCAGATTGAGCAGCACCGGCCGGTCCAGCTGCGGTAGGAGGTGCCCGAGCCGCTCGGTCTGCGCTTGCAGCACCGGACCGGAAGGCGTCGCCTCGCGCGCCTGCTGCAGCAGCGTCACGGCCTCATCGCGCACGGACTGGACCGAGAGCCGCTCCGGGCGGTCGATGATCTGCTGCAAATCGGCGCTCAGCGCGGCTCGCGCCTCGTCCCGCGCCTTGCCGCGCCTCGCAAAAGCCAGCGAAGGATCCTCGCGCAGCGCCGTGTCATAGACTCCGATCGCCTGCTGCCAGTGCTCCTGCTCTTCGAGCGAGGCCGCTCGCTGGCGCAGCGCCGCGATCCGACCCGCCTGCAGCGCCGCGCTCACCCGTTCCAATCCCCCGGCAGCCTCCGTGCCCTGCGGCCGAAGCGCCAGCGCTCGTTGGAAGTCGGTCCGGGCCTCGGTGAGCTGCCCCGCACCGAGCGCGGCGAAGCCGGCGCCCACCGAGCGGGCATAGTTGTCATCGCCGAACGCCGCATTCGCTCTTCCCAGACCCGCCTTCGCCAGAGTGTTGCCCGGATCGAGCGCGAGCGCCTGGCTGTAGTCCTGGACGGCTCGCGAATAGTTGTGCGCCAGCTCCGCACTGTGAGCGTCGGTCAGGAGCGGCAAGACTCCACTCAGCAGACGGGCCCGTCGCGTCCCGTTGATGGCGCGACCGCTGTTGGGATCGATGCGCCGTGCGAGAGCGTAATCCTGAGTGGCCAGCTGTTGATGACCGCCCAGGAGCGCGGCATCTCCGGTTCTCAACTCCGCGGCGAGCGCCTGCGGCGCCTTATGCGCCGCATTGGCGAGAAGCTGATCCGCCTGACTCAAGTGCTGCAGTGCGATCGCGAGACCGCCCGCGGCGGCGGCGCCGCTCGATTGGGCAGCCTGCATCTTCGCCGCCGAGAAGTCCGACCCGTCCCATGCGGCCACCCCGCGCGCCGCGAGCGCGGCGGCTTGCTTGTCAAAGTCCGCGCGCTTGCTGTTGAATCGCGCGAGCGCCACGGGATCGATCTGTGGCTTCGGCTCCACGGCTGGCTTCACCGGCTGCGCAGGCGCCTTCTCGGCGTCTGATGCGGTCGGCGTTATCGATTGAGGCGATGCGATCGAGGCGATGCTCGCCAGGAGGCGCTGCAGGCCCGCGCGATCGTAGCGTGGCAGCCAGAAGAGCACCGCCGCTGTCGCGCCGCAGATCAGCGCCGCCCCGCAGAGCAGACCGGACACGAGATACGGCCAGTGACGCGCTCGCCCGGCGCCGGGCTTCGCAATCACTCGGCGATGTGTTCCGGCCGGGGGCGTGCCTCGGAGTCTTGGCTGTATTGCTCCGCCATCGAACGGATCGCCGGGCGAGACCGGCTCGAAGGGCGGGATGAAGTCATGGGTCGGTTGCTGAGCGCGGTAGGCGCCGCGCGTGGACTCGGGCGTCGTCCGAGAGTGCGTCGGCAAGCTCGCCGGAGCGGCGCTTCTGCCGCGTTCAGCGGTGATTGGCCGCGGCCGCGTCGGCTGCGGTGTGGGCGCGCGGCGCACATGTTGGAAGTTCGTGCCAAGCGCCATCGGCGCGATCGCTGGCGCCGGCGGCGGCGGCCGCTTCCCGGTAGGATCACCCGTTGGTGTTTCCTCGACAGTGATGCGGCTCTCGGACGGTGCGGCCCGTACGAGCTCGGCCTTCGCAGTCAATGGCGCGATCCGGGGTTCCGGGACCTTACGCTCGGGTGCCTTCTGTTCGAGGACCTTCTGCTCAGGGACCTTCTGCTCTGCGCTCTTCCCCTGCGGGATCCCGATCGCTTCCGGCTGCGGACTGTCGAGGTCCCCGTTCTCCGCTCCCTCCGGTGCGAACGACAGCGTTGCGTTGAGCGTTGCATCGAGCTCGTCCATGACCTGTTGCATCGAGGCAGGCCGCTCCGCGGCGCCCTTGGCGAGCATGCGCATCACGAGCTGACCGAGCTCCGGCGGGACCTGTCGCGTGGGCACGAGCTCCGGGACCGGCTGCGTCTGGGCTCGTCTGAAATCGAAGTTGGGATAATACGGTGGGTGCCCCGAGAGCAGCTCGTACGCGAGTGCGCCGAGGCCGTAGATGTCATCCGCGGGGCTCGGAGGCTCACCGCGCAGCTGCTCGGGACTCGCGGTGAACGGAGAATGCCCCGCGCCGCGCTGCTCCGCCGCGACCGCACCGGCAGCGGGCAATAGCGCCGCGATGCCGAAGTCCGCGAGCTTCACCCGCCCGCGGGTGTCGAAGAGCACATTGCCGGGCTTCAAATCCCGGTGCACGACGCTGCGGGCATGCGCATATTCGAGGGCCTCGGCGACCTCGAGCAGCACCGGCACGATCTCGAGGTATCCTACGCCTCGCAGCCGGCGCAGATCCCCGCCTGAGGCGAGCTCCATCGGCAGCACCATGGCGTTCCCGAGACGCTCGGGAGCAAGGACCTGGAGAATTCCCGGATGCTGCAGGCGGCTCGCGATGCCGTGCTCGCGCTCGAGTGCCTCCCAGGCTGCCGGGTTGCGGGCAGCCGAGGGGGCGAGAATCTTCAGGGCGATATCGACCCCGCGAGACTCGTCGTGCGCTCGCCATACCTCGCCCTGTCCGCCGGTACCGATGCGCTCGATGAGGGTATATCGTCCGAGCGTGGTCGGCTGAGCGGCTGCACGAACCTGTGGCATGACCTCCACCTGTAAAACGGGCCTCGCTCGATCCGAGTACTCTACTCGGACCAGTTCCCACTACCACTTCGATCTTGGGATGCGACTGCTGTTCAGCTCGTCGCAAGACCCAGTCCCCCTTCCGATACCTTGGTCGCGACCTCGGGAGCGAGCTTAGCCCACTGCGGAGCAAGAATCCTGCCTGACTGGATCAGAGATCGAGCGTGAGCTGCGGGCCGGCCCGCAGTGCCCGCGGTGGCCTGAAAAGGGTGGTGTCCGGCGGCTGGTGCCGTCCGGTCCCGAGACCGAAGCGCCGGCAGGCGATCTTGAAGCGGGTGCGGAGCAGCTCCGCGAGCGGACCGGTGCCGCGCATACGGGTACCGAAGCTCGAATCGTAGTCCTTACCGCCGCGCATCTGCTGTACGAGCGACATCACGTGATCGGCTCTGTCCGGGTAATGCACCGCCAGCCACTCCCGAAAGAGGTCCTTCACCTCGTAGGGAAGCCGCAGCAGCACGTAGCCCGCCCAGCGAGCTCCCGCGCCTGCGGCCGCCTCCAGTATGGCTTCCATTTCGTGGTCGGTAAGTGCCGGAATCACCGGCGCGACCATCACCCCTGTGGGAATGCCGGCTTCATTCAGCCGCCTCACCGCCTCGAGCCTCGCACGCGGTGAGGCTGCCTGCGGCTCCATGACGCGCTTGAGCTCCGCGTTCAGCGTCGTGACGCTGACACCGACGCCGGCGAGCCCGTCGCGCGCGAGATCGGCCAATAGGTCGAGATCGCGCAGCACGAGCGCCCCCTTGGTGATGACGGTCACCGGGTGCCGGCAGCGCGCCAGAACCTCGAGGATCTCACGCGTCACCCGCATCCGCCGCTCGATCGGCTGATACGGATCGGTGTTGGCTCCCAACGTGATCGGCTTGCACACGTATCCCGGCTTCCCCAACTCCTCCTCCAGCAGCTTGCCGGCGTCCTGCTTGTAGAATAATCTGGTCTCGAAATCCAACCCTGGAGACAACCCCACATAACTGTGGCTCGGGCGGGCGTAGCACCAGACACACCCGTGGCTGCATCCGCGGTACGGATTGATCGACTGCTCGAACGGAATGTCAGGTGAATCGTTGCGTGTGATGACCGAGCGCGCGCGGTCCGGCTCGATCGATGTCGGGATGAAGTCGGGAACCTGCTCCTGATACCAGCCGTCATCGACGGCCTCGTGCTGCCGGTGCTCGAAGCGCCCGGTGGGGTTCGAGAGTGCGCCGCGACCTTTGAGCGGCTGGTTCCATTCGCGCGGCGATGACATCCCGATACTGTACATTCATAAGGGGTATCTGCCTAGCTCCACTAAGCCATTATGCGCACCACCTGCAGCGGGTGGATCAGATTATTGTAAGTCACCGGGTCTGTGGCGACGGCTTGCTGCACGAGCCGGTAGGACAGCAGACCGCGCGAGCGGGAGCTGCGGCGGTTGAAGCGGAAGACGAACTCATCGAGATAGTCATCCAAGTGCCCCGGCTGTACCGCCCCATGATGCGTTCCGAGAATCCAGCGCTGCAGGAGCGA
>JBOIAQ010000035.1:0-38264 GCA_050739115.1 Steroidobacteraceae bacterium
TGGCAAGCCGCTGCGGTAGAAAATCCCGCCAAAGCCGCCAGACCATCATCCGCCGAGTGCCTCATCGCGCGGACGAATTTGATACGGTTCAACGAACATGAGATGTTATTTTTGCGTGGTCCCTAAGTGGTCGGGCCCTGAACAGCCGCTGGTGGCCTGTGCCGACGCAACCAGCGATCGAGTGAAAGCCGCCAGATGCCCGAGTTCCCAGCGAAGTACACGATCTGCCCGCCTGGCGCGAGGTGTGAGCCCCATGGAAAGCCCCTGTTGACGATGTCACCAAGATCGACCGGGCTGCTCCAGCGATCGCCTTCCCGAAAGGCGATGCACAGGCGGCCCAAGCCGCCCTTCACCTTGCCGTAGTCGAACACGATGAACGACCGGTCCGGGGCAATCGCGGGATCATGAGCGGAAACGTGTGGATCACCCAAACCGACGCGCTGAGGGCGAAGATACGTGCCATCATGGAATTGCGCGCTCCAGATATGCATGACACTCGCATGTGTGTCCCAGCGGATGAAGTACAAAGTGTTGTCGGCGGCGATGCTCGCGAAATCTACAAACACTTCGCTGTTGATGACAGGCTCCAGCCATACAGGCTTGCCCCAGTTCTCGCCATCGCGTTTCACCTTCCAGATGTTAGAACCGGGTGCCCGCGTGTGATTGCCGAAGTAATTCTGACGCAGCGGTTCGCCGCTAATCTCTATCGGCCGGTCGGAATCGAAAAGAAGATACGATCCATCCGGCGCCACCACCGGGTCCTGATCGAACCAACGGCCGGAAAAGCTGGCGATCTCGGGCTGTGACCAGCGCCCGTTAACCTTATGCGAGACCATGATAATCTTGCGCGGTCCGCTGCTGCGGTCAAAGAACACGGTGTTGCCGTCCGGCGTGAACGCCAAGGTGTCGTCCGTCTCCGGGCGGATGATGCCGCCGAGGGTGACGCGTTGCGGTTGTGCCGTTTGCATCGACGCGGCGTCAGCTAACACCGGTCTCGCCAAGATTACCGAACCAGTCATTATCAACGTGGCGAGCGCGATTGAATTCTTCATTTCCCTATCCTCGATTGATCAATGCGTTCAGCCGGTATCGGGATGAGCATGACGTTGGAGCCACGGAGCGAGGTTAATCATCCTGATGTTGTCATTGCCGTTGTTCCAGCCCTGCATCTGCCGTAGATCAGCCTTACTCGAATCGGTTGTCTTGGGATACACGCGAGGAATGACATGATTGCTGGTGAGGTACAGCGTGTGACCGTCCGGGCCCAGGCGCAGCTCATCGACGCTGCCCAGGCTGTTCACGTCAGGCCCGAGCGAGATCGGTTCGCTCCAGTGGCCGTGGTGATGGAAAGCGATGAAGGCGTTAAGTTCGCCTGCAGGCGTGGGGGGACGGTTGGAAGCGAACACGATGAAGAGACTGATCGGGCGCCACCGTGGGATCCGCTCCGCCATACTTGCCGGCGCTGAACGGCAACAACGTTGCCACCTGATATTTGCCGTCTTTAAAGCGCGTACAATAAAGCTGGAAATGACCGCCGGGCCCGGTCCCCGCCATGAAGTAAAGGCTGCCGTCGGCTGCAATCGCCGGGCTGAAGGTGGAGTCCACGCGATTGACTGCATCCGGCAGATGGATCGGCTTGCTCCAGCCATCTCCTTCCCGGTTCACGCGCCAAAGGTTGCCTCCTCGGCCGGGATGCGCTAGACCGCCCCAATGGCCCTCCAGCGGTTTGCCACTGCCGTCGATCGGACGGTTGGAGGCAAAAATCAGATAGGAGCCATCGGGCGCCATCGCCGGTTCGAGGTCACGCCAATGTCCCGAAAAGGGAGCGATCTCCGGCTCGGACCAATGGCTGCCGTTGAGGCGTGAAACCATGATGTCGTAGTCTTCGCCGTTGCTGCGAAAGAAATAAACGGTCTTGCCATTAGGCGTAAAGGTGGCAGCCGCGTCATTGGCCGGCCCGGAGATGACACCCGATGCGAACACGCGTGGTCGCGACGACCCGGCCCAGCCCACACCAATTGCCCCAGCAAATACTGCAATAACACCCAAGGACAGCAAGATTGAACGTCGCACCATGTCTATACTCCGCGCGCGTCGAGTTGCGGGATGATCGCTCACTGTGGACGGTATGCCGCCTAGGGAAAAATCCTGCGCCCGATTTCCCGCTGGATGCTAATCCGCACGACGCGGGAATGGTCGATCTGGAGTTCGCATATCGCGGCCTAGCCCTTCGGCTGCTCCTTCATCCGGCTCTCCGTGACGATGAAGTTGGTCTCCCACGTCTTGCCGCCATTGCCCGAGAATGCCTGCTCGAATAGACAGGAGTTCACGCTGATGTCCGAGATGCTGAATCGAACGAGGATCTCCCTACCCTTGTAAGGCTCCTGGTCGTAAAACTGCGCCCGCCCGTTCTTGAACTCCCCCGTCAGCGCGTGACTCATCACGCCGCTGGCCCGGTTCGTAAAGCTGATGCTCCACTGGTGACTATCCGGGTTGTACAGCCGAATGGTGAAGATTTCGAGATGTCCCGCGGGTCCGTCCGCCTCGATCATTCCGGTATTGGCCCCCTCCCAGAGGTTTCGGACGACATCGATGCCGTTGTAGTCGACCCACTGGTTCGAGCCCGTCAGGGGATACAGCAGCCGCCGCTGGTGGGTTTTCCAGGCCCCAATGTCCCAGTCGAAGTCATGACTGCCGTCGTGCTGAGTCCCTTCTGTGGGGGACGGACTCGCGGACGTGGTCGCCACGGCCCAGGGCAGAGTCGAAACAGCAAGCAGGAATATCAAAAAGCCAAGAAACAACGGCCGTTTAGCCATGCTTGGATCCGGTGCAAAGTGGTATTGAGGACTCGCCTTTGTCATGGTTGTACTGTTATGCGAGCGTGTCAACGGTGGTTATGAAGTGACGGCCGAAGTGGCTATACAGGGGCGATCACTACTGTCCCAACGTTATTCGAACCGAACCAGACGCCCGGCTTGGCAGGCGCGAGTGCGTCGTTCCGTTGGCCCCCTGAAGGGGTCCGGATCGTGGCAGTCCGTGTCCGGATCCTCCTCTAGACTAGCGCCTTGCACCTTGGATTGGTTCGTTGCGACTCGAAACGTCCGTTTGCCGAAGATTGCGCTACTTCTCAAGCCTCTCGGCTGGATCTGGCGCCATGTTGACCCCGCTTTTCAGCCGGCCGGCGCTGCCGCAACTCCGGCACGAAGCGACCGCTGCATCAGCACCGAATCCACCCACTGGCTGAGTTTGAAACTCATCGACACCGGTGTGCCGACTCGCTGAAAGCCCTCGGAGCAATCCTGCTCAGGACCCTCTGGAGCAAGCTGCCGGTCAGGATGGGTTGGTCAATTCCACGGCCAGGGCTTGAGCTCGAAGTGCGCCGGCGGGATGTCGCCGGCAAGATAGCGCACGAAGTAATCCCAGCGCCGCCGTGTGATGTAGGGGGTCGCGTAGAGGTAGGCGTGGCGCGCATTGGGTATCGCGATCATGTCGAAGTCCCGGTTCGCCTTGATGAGCGCCCGCACCACGAGCAGCGTGCTCTCCGGCGGCACGTTGTCGTCCATCGTGCCGTAGGTGAGCATCAGATGCCCCTCGAGATGGGCGGCCAGGAGTTCATTGGCCTGGTTGTCGTAATTGCTCGTTCCATTCTTATTGCGCTTCAGCAACCCCTGGTACATCTCGCCCCAGGGATTCTCGTAATTGCGATTGTCGTGATTGCCGCTCTCGGCCCAGCCGACCTTGAAAAAGGCGGGATAGCGGAACATCGCATCCGCCGTGGCATTGCCGCCGCCTGAGTGCCCCCAGATACCGACGCGGGTGAGATCGATCCATGGGTGACTCGCGCCGAGCTCTTTGAGCGCCGCGACCTGGTCGGGCAGGGTGTTGTCGCCCATATCCCCGTACCAGAGCCGCTGGAAGCGGGCGGAGCGGTACGGTGTGCCCATGCCGTCGATGGCGACCACGATGAAGCCGAGCTCGGCCAGCGACTGATTGTCGTAACGCGATGGCTCGAAGTCGAATTTCGACACCGAGCCGATCTGCGGACCGGGGTAGACGTAGTCGATGATCGGATATCGCTCGTCGGGATCGAAGTTCGTCGGCTTGAAGAGCAGGCCATAAAGGTCGGTCTTGTGATCGCGCGCCTTGACGACGATGAGCTGCGGTGCTTGCCAGCCGATCGCCTTCAGGCGGGAGATGTCGGTGCGCGCGACCGTGGCCAGAGCGCGGCCATTGCTCCCATCCCGCAGCGTCGTAACGGGCGGATCACTCGGCGTGGAGCAGCTGTCGACGAAGTATCGGGCGTCCGGAGCCATGCTGATGGCGTGATCGCAAGGCCGAGGCGTCAGCAGCGTGGCTTTGTCCCCATCGAGACTCGCCTTCCAGAGCTGTTGGTAATACGGGTTGACGCCCGGCGTGCGACCCACGGCGCGGAACCATACGGTACGCGTCTTGGGATCGATGTTGAGAACCTCGGTTACATCGCCGGAGCCCGTGGTGACGGCATGCTCGAGTTGGCCGGTCTTGAGACTATAGAGGTAGAGATTACCCCAGTTGCTGCGCTCGCTGTACCAGAGTGCTTCGTCGGAGCCCGCAAGGTAACGCCAACTCACCGCATCAATCCCGCTGCGGTAGTAAGTGGTCACGCTCTCCTCGAACACCGTGCGTACCTCACCGGTGCGCGCGTCGGCAATCCGAAACCATTCATGCCGCCGGTCACGCGAGGTGCTCACCAGGGCCAGCGTCTTGCCGTCGGGGGCCCACTGCACGTCGTCCCAGTGGCCGTCACCTTTGCAGCTGATGTCATCGCACAGGCTCGATAGTCGCTGCTGCTCAGGCAGGCGCAGCCGCACCACCTTGCGGCTGGCGACATCGATCACGACCGGCTCGATCATGAGGACGTGCGCATCTCCCGGCACGGGGTATTTCCATCTCTTGAGCTGCGGGTGTCCTATGTGCGTGCTCACCAGGTACATCTCGCCCGCCTGGCGCTGATCCTGCTGATAGGTCGCGATCTCGGTCGAGTCCGGCGACCAGTTGAGCACCGGCCGCTTGGATTGGCGCCATCCCGCGTTGTCGGTCGCGTAGCCGAGGTCCGGTATGCCATCGAAGGTGAGCTGAGTCTCCTGGCCGGTCGCCGTGTTCCGCACCCAGAGATTCCAGCCGCGGATGAAGGCCTCGAGCTTTCCATCAGGCGAGACGCTGCCCTGCTCCTTATCCGTCTCGAGGCAATGAGCGCTGCCGGCGAGGTCGCACAGATAGCGCTTCCCGTCGCGTGTGATTGCGTACCGCTCGCGACCCTTGATATCAACGGCGGTGACCGAGAGTCTGGCCGCTTCGACGGGCTGGCCGGTGGCATTGCCGAGCGCCACGGCGAGCTTCTGCTGATCAAAGAGGGGAGCGATCGCCGAGGTGGCCGCGGTCATCACTCGGTAGTGATCGCCGCCGGAATCATGGTCGATGTACCAGAAGCGCCGATCATGGAGCCAGTGCACGCGCTGCACTTCGTGATCGACGAGCGGCTGGGTGTCGTAGGGCATGAAGCGTGCGGCCCGCGCATAGTCCTGCACGCTCAAATGACGCCCCTGGCCCATGGCCGTACCGGCGATCAGCAGCACCAGCACGGCCGACACCGCGCTCCTGTTCCGAAAGCTACCGAACCTGTTGTGGGACACGCGCTCTCCCCCATAAGCGAGCGCACAAGGCTACACCCTGAGATCGGCCGATGCGAAGGACGGGATCAGTGCCTGGTCATGCTCGCAAGGATGATGGATTTCAGGGCGCTCATCATCGCGGGGACCTCCCGCAGATTGATGTTGGCGTAGTTCATGATGAGCCCACCTCGTTGGGGAGGGTGCGCATGGCATCGCGACAACGGGAGTACCGCGATCGTCATCCGGGGAGCTCTGGTGGCGACTTCGACGTCATCGACGCCGGGCGGCAGCAGAGCGAGTAGAGATAGGCCGGCCTCATCCCCCACGACCTCGAGAATCCCCTGCGTCCGCATGCGAATCCCCTCGGCCAGCAGCCTTCGCCGTTCCTGGTAGACCGCGCGCATTCTCCTGATGTGTCGTGAGAAGTGTCCTTCCCGAATGAAATCGGTCATGGCCATCTGATAGAGCACGGATGTAGAAACGGTATCGGCTGCGTTCCTGAGATCGAGAAAGCTCCCGATCAGATCGGGCGGAATGACGGCAAATCCTAGCCTCAGCGCCGGGAACATGACCTTGGTGAGCGTGCCTACGTATATGACGCGTCCATCGGTATCGAGTCCCTGCAGCGACGCGATCGGGTTGCCGCTGAACCGGAACTCACTGTCGTAATCGTCCTCGACGATCCAGGCGCCGTTGTGCTCGGCCCAGCTTAGAAGCTCGATCCGCCGCGCGGCACTCATCGTCACGCTCATCGGGTACTGACGCGCCGGCGTCACGTAAGCGGCGCGCGAACGATTGGCGTTGCGAACACCGTATGCGACGTCGAGCCCTTGGCCGTCGATCGGCACCGGTACGAGCCGCGCGCCCGCGGCTTTCAGCGCCTGATGCGTTCCGGGATAGCCGGGCTCTTCGATCCAGGCCTGGTCCTCGGGGTCCAGCAGTGCGAGCGCCGAAATCTGCAGGCTCTGCTGCGCGCCGGTGGTCACCAGGATCTGCGATGGATGGCAGTTCACGGCACGAAATGCGCCGAGATACTCGGCGAGAGCCTCGCGAAACGGCCAGTATCCCATCGGCTCGCCGTAGCCCATGAGGTCGCTCGAGATCTTGCGGATGTGCCGCGTGACCAGCTTCGACCACAGCCCGATCGGGAAGTGTTCCAGATCGGTGCAGGCGCGACATTCCCGCAGCCACATTTGCGCAGGTCCGTGCATTCCCGCGGCGCGTCCCGAAACTGTCCGTCGCCCCCTGGGCTGCGGATCGCTCGCAGCCGGATCGGGCAGGTCCTCTCTCTCCGGCCGGGGAAAGGCATCCGGAATCGATTGCGACACACAGGTGCCCGCGCCGCCGAAAGGCTCGAAATAGCCCTCCGCTACCAGCAACTCGTAGGCGCTCAGAACCGGAATCCGTGAGATCCGCAGCTCCTTGGCCAAGGCTCGGGTAGAGGGTACCCGTTGGCCGGGTTGCAATTGTCCGGCGAGGATCGCCCGCTGGAACCACATGGATATCTGCCGATACAGCGGGGTGCGGCTTCCGAAATCAAGCGCCATGGGTGGAATGAAGCTCGCGTGCAACCGATTCACCGGGAATCTTTCCGGCCGAACGCTCATACCCAGCCCCCGCGTAGCGCACTCGGCGGCCGCGACTCCCATCGCGCCCAGACACGGCGCAGCTGGCGTGCGGAGTGAAATCCGGCCTTGAACGCCACCTGTTCGAAATCCAACTGGCTCTGCGTGACGAGCTCGCGGGCGAACGAGAAGCGGATCAGCTGCACGTAATCGAGCGGCGAGCACTTGGCATGCTCCGCGAACAGGCGCGCGAGATTGCGCGGGCTGGTGCAGGCGACCTCGGCCAATCGGCTCGCCGACCAGGGCGCGGTGGGATTGCGGATCACCGCATCCTGCACCCGATGCAGCGCGGGGTGAACGTGGTTGCGATGCATGAGCCAGGGCGAGAGCACCGGGTCGGTACCCGATCGTCTCAGGTACACCACGAGGTCACGCGCCACTTCCACGGCGATTCGCGAGCCGAGCTCTTGGCCGATCACGTACAGCGCAAGATCGATGCCGGCCGCGACGCCGGCACTTGTCAACATCGGTCCGTCCGCGACGAAGATGCGATTGTCATGCAACCGCGCGCGGGGCTCGATGCGGCGCAGCTCCTCGGTGTGCTCGGGGTGAGTGGTGCATTCGCGCCCGGCGAGCACGCCGGCTTTCGCCGCCATCAGTCCCCCGGCGCCGACGCACATGAGCTGTGCTCGCGCGACCATGCCGCCGGACAGCCACTCGATGAGTCGCAGGTTCGCGCGATCCTGGAAATCAAGGGGACCGCTCACCCCCGGGATGACGATGAGGGCATCATCGGGTACCGCTTTCGGCAGCGGCTCGAGCTCCGCGAGCTTAAGACCGCTTGCGGTTTCGACCGTGTGCATCGGCGAGGCGAAGCGCAGCCGATAGCTTCCGGGAACCCGCCGCGAAGCGCTGCGAAACGCCTCCGCAGGTCCTGCCACATCGAGAAGGATGGCGTGGGGCAGAAGGACAAAGAAGATCTCTTTCACGTCGCGAGGTTCAATGACGTCGGCCGAAGGCCGCGACAAACGGCCCCCCGCCGGATGACGAACTGCCCGTGATGCTACCCCCAAAGTGGGTCCCAGCATTGGTCCATTTTGAGCACTCCGCCTGGGCCATTATATGGTCACGCAAGGTGCGCCGCCGGTCCTACAATGTCGAGGCGCTGCCCGTCTGCGCAAAGTTTCGCCACGACCGTGTCCCGCACGATTCCCGCCGTGTCCGTCGCCGCTTTGCTGCTGCTGATCGCAGCGGCGTGCGGCGGTCGGACATGGGGTGCTCAGCAATCAACCCAAGGCACGGCACGGCCAGTTTCGAACTTCTGGGCCCGACGGATAACGGGATACCTCAGGACCACCGATGGGGTAGCGCTGCACTACTCAGTGCTGCTGCCTGTAAGAAGCGGTCGGTTTCCGGTCGCGCTCATCTACAGTGGTTACGACACGGGTTCGATTGGCGGCGCAGCGTATCTTCGCGACAGTGTCGCCTTCTCCGCGAGCCTCGATCGAACGTTGGTCGAGCACGGCTATGCGGTGATGGGGGTCAACGCGAGGGCGACCGGATGCTCTGGCGGCAATCACTTCACGTTCCTGGGGCCAACGTACGGACGTGATGGCCGGGACGCGGTCGAATTTGCCGCCAAGCAACCCTGGTCCGATGGGAAGGTGGGAATGTACGGCTGGTCGTGGGCCGGCATGTCGCAGCTTGCGACCGCCGCGGATCGGCCGCCTCATCTGAAGGCGATTGCGCCCGGCATGGTGCTCGGGGATTTCCGCCTCGACAATGCCGCGCCCGGCGGAGTCTCGCAGTATTACGTGGCCTGGATCTGGCGCACTGCCGCCCTCCAGCAGCGTTGGGAGGCTGCCCGGGAGAGCGCGGAAGCCGAGCACGACCTTGCGTGTCTGCGGCATCTCAAACGGAATTATGAACTGGAAGCGGAGAACTCGGTGCCCGATAACTTGCTCAGGCACCCGCTGCGCGATGCCTGGACCGAGAGGCAGCGCCTGAGCGCGCGCACTCACCTCATTTCGGTCCCCGTGCTGTCGATGGAGAGCTTCCAGGATCAGGCAGTCAGTTCCCGCGAGGGCTACTACCAGGAAACCTTGGACCCCGGGCGGACCTGGATGCTACAAACCAACGGCCCGCATGATCTGTACGAGTCTCTGCGGTTCCGTCGAATGTTGATCGCATTTCTTGACCGGTTCGTGAAGGGCGTACGCAACGGGTTTGAGAGGCGCCCTCATCTGACCGTATGGATGGACACGCGAAGCAACGGCAGGGGGCCCGACGGATACGTGCAAGCGGCGACTCCTCGATGGGAGTTCACCTCCTCGAGACTGCTTCCGGCAGTCAAGCCGTTGGCATTCGCGCTGACACGCGACCGGCGGCTGGTGATGGAGGCGTACGGCAGCGGCGAGCCCGATGCCTACGTCTACCCGGTGCCGGGGCCGGTCGTCGATGACGATTCCGATCACCCCGCCTGGGGACCGCTTCCCCCGGACTGGCGCAAGGGGTCGCTGGCATACACGAGCGCGCCGCTCGAGCGCGACATCCTGGCCTACGGGTCGGCGAGTTTGGATCTGTGGCTGTCCTCGAACATGCCCGATACCGATCTTCAGGTCACGCTTACCGAAGTACGTCCCGACGGACAGGAGCTGTACCTGCAGCGCGGGTGGCTGCGCTTATCCGATCGCGCCCTGGACGAGGCACGCTCCACGGTCGCGCGGCCGGTACTCCGGGATTGGCCACGGAGCATCCAGGTGCTGGATCCCGGTGTGCCGGTGTTCGCGCGAGTCGAGATCAACAAATTTGCGGCCATCCTGCGGCGGGGCTGGCGAATACGAGTCTGGATCGATGCTCCGAGCCCCACCGGCTTCTACAGATTCGACGATGTCTCGCTTGCGGCCAAGAACGAGATCTGGCACGACAAGGCTCACCCGTCGCGACTCGTGCTCGGCGAGCTCGAGCTCCCGAAAACCGAGGTGCCGCGGCAGGCAGCTCCGTGCGGTACGGACATGATGGAGCCTTGTCGCCGAGACCCGTTCGCCAACTAGAACGACGCGACATGCGGCGAGGCTTCGATCGACGTCGAATCGAGCGCTGACGTAACTCATTATGATCATCGGCTCACGGATCGGAATCGTTCAATGCCGGTTGAAACGTAGTCGTTTGCAGAAGCCCGGGAGTTGTGCTCAGATGCTCGACATGCGTGCCGCACTGCGCATCCTGTGCATGCAGTGTGTGCTCCTCTCGGGCACCACTTTGGCGGCAGATGTTGCTCCTGGCGCCGCCGCTCAACCCGCATCCGTAGCAGCAGCACCCGCCGCCGCGCCTGCATCCACGACTGTTCCATCTATCCGAGAGCCGATAGCCTCCTCCCGTGGCGTCTCTGCAGACCAACCCACCGCGGCCGAGGCGGGGCTTCCGGCGCCGCCGGGAACCTCCGCTGGCTCGGCGCTTTCGCCCGGGGATCTGCTGTTCGCCTCCCCGACGACGCTGGATCAGCTCGGGCGCGTAGTGGCGGCGGTGATGGTCGACGGCAAAGGTCCGTTCAGGTTCATCGTGGACACCGGCGCCAATCACTCGACCATCTCACCACAGCTCGCGGCGCTGCTCGGACTCAGGCCCTCGCTGGCGCAACCGATCCGCATCACCGGGATTACGGGGTCCGCCGAGGTTGCCTCGGTGCCTATCGAAATGTTGAGAGCGGGCGATCTCGAGATTGCGAGCACCCGCTTTCCGGTGATCTGGTCGTCGGTGATGGCGGGAGCCGCCGGCATCCTGGGCGCCGCGGGTCTCACGGACGACCGGCTGATCGTCGACTTCGACCACGACCAGGTGCGCATCACGCGCTCGCACGGCGACTCGTTCCCCTGGGGCTTCACTCGGGTCTGGGCGACACGTCTGCCGGGCGGCCTGCTCAGTGTGCCCGGACGTGTCGGCGATGTGCCCGTCCAAGCGATCATCGATACGGGCTCGCAGCATACGCTCGGGAATCTGGCGCTCTACCGTGAGCTCTTCGAGCATGAGCAGGGCAAGGGCAAGTACTTCGATGCGGATGTTTACGGGGCGACCCGGCAGGTCGGCATGGGCAAGCTCCAGATCGCGCCGCTCCTTGACCTGGGAGCCATCAAGATCGACGGCATCGCGCTCGTCTTTGGCGATTTCCACATCTTCCGAGCTTGGGATCTGACCCGCGAGCCGACGATCATTCTCGGCATGGACGTGCTCGGGACCGTCCGGGCGTTCGCGGTCGATTTTCGTTACGGCGAGATTGGCTTCGAAACCCGCACCCAATTCCAGACGGCGACGCGCTCGGCGCTCGGCTGCCGATTCAGCACCGGCGCGGCGAGCTTTGGCTGCGGAGACTAGGATGCAGCCGCTATAATCGCGGCATGTTCCTGCAGCTCGATGATCTTCTGACTCAGGCGGAGGTCGAAAGCCTCGCCGAGCTCGCGCAGCGCACGCAGTTCATCAGTGGCCGGCTTTCCAACCCGCACAATACCACCAAGAACAACGTGATCCAGGACCCCGCCGATCCGGCGGGCAAGCAGGCCTCGCAGATTGCGCTCACCGCCATTCAGCGCAGCGAGCAGGCGCGGAACTTCGTCCTGCCGCGGCGTATCGCCATACCGACGTTTCTCAGATACGGCGAAGGCATGACTTACGGTGCGCACGTCGATGCCGCCTTCATGAGCCTGGGCGGACAGCTCCTGCGCTCGGATGTCTCCTGCACGATCTTCATCAGCGGCCCTGAGGCCTACCAGGGCGGGGATCTCACGATCTATCTCGGCACCGAGGCGATCCGGGTGCGCGGCAAGCCCGGAAGCGCGGTGTTCTATCCCTCGACTACGCTGCATGAGGTCACGGCGGTCACCTCGGGCGAGCGCCTGGTGATGATCACTTTCATCGAAAGTCAGATCTCCGAACAGCTGGAGCGGGATCTGCTCTACACGCTCAACGAGGTACGGGCGCTCGAGGGACTGAAAATGGACTGGAGCAATCGCATGCAGCTCGAGTATGTGATCTCGAATCTGCTGCGCATGTGGTCCCGTTAGCAGGATTCCTGCGTATCGAAGAGCTCTCAAATGGAGCGTGATCCGGCGGCCGACCGGGAGAGGCTGCGGTCGATTCAAAGACTCGCTCAAGCCGGCCAACATGCGGAGGCTGCGGCGCTCGCGCAGCGCGCGCGTGCGCAGGGGCTCGAGCATCCGCTGCTCTACAACGTGCTGGCGCTCAAACTGGAAAGCGAGGGACGCCTGCCCGAGGCGGAGGCTCTGCTTCAGAATGCGGTGCGGCTCGCACCCGGTGACGTCGCTTCGCACAATGCGCTCGGCCTTTGTTTGTTGCGACTCGAGCGTCCCGATGAGGCGCTGGTGCAATTCGAGTCGGCGCTGGCGAGGGAATCGAGGCTGCCGTTCATTCATGCCAACCGCGGTGCCGCACTCGTCGCCTTGCGCCGAGTCGCCGACGCGGAGGCAAGCTTTCAGCGCGCCCTGGCGCTCGATGAGCGTCAGCCGGTCGCGCTCGCCGGTCTTGCCAACATCGCCAGCAGCCGAGGAGCATACCCTGAGGCCAGAGCTCGGGCGGAGAAGGCGCTGCAGCTCATGCCGGGATACCCCGAAGCGGTTCTGAGCCTCGTCGCCGCCGAGCTCGGGGAGGGACAGCCGTCGCTTGCGGAAGCGCGCGCTCGTGAGCTCCTTGCGCGCGAGGATTTGCATCCTCTCTCGCGAGCCTATGCTGCGGGGCACCTGGGCGATGCGCTCGATGCGCAGGATCGGACCGCCGAGGCGTTCTCGGCCTACTCACTCTGTAACCGTCTTCTGCGCGAGACTCACGGGCCACGCTTCGAGTCAGGACCGCGCGCTCTCGAATACGCGCAAAGGCTTTTCGATTTTCTCCAGCGCGCGAATGCGGGCGCGTGGCGCGCCGCACCGCCCGCGACGGACTTGCGCGATCCGGTGAGTGGACACGTCTTCATCGTCGGCTTTCCGCGCTCGGGCACCACTTTGCTGGAGGTAGCGCTCGAAGGACATCCGCGGGTCGTCAGCCTGGAGGAAAGCGAATCCCTGATAGATGCCATCCGGGCGTTCATGCAACAGCCGGAGGATCTCGAGCGGCTGCTCCGCGCGCCGCCGGCGACGCTCGATGCACTGCGCGAATCCTACTGGCGCCGTGTCGCGCTGAATGGGGTCGATGTCCGCGGCAAGGTATTCGTCGACAAGAATCCCCTCGATTCACTCAAGCTGCCGCTGATCGCGAGACTCTTTCCCAGGGCCCGGATCCTCATTGCCTGCCGGGATCCCCGCGATGTCGTACTGAGCTGTTTCCGACACCGGTTTCGCATGAGCGCCCCGATGTACGAGCTACTCACCCTGGAGGGCACGGCAGCCTACTACGATACCGTCATGCGCGTGCTTCTCGAATGCATGCGGCTTCTACCGCTCGAGAGTTGCCTCGTCCGTCACGAGGACGTGGTCAGCGACTTTACGCGCGAGATGGGCCGCATCTGCGAGTTTCTGCGGCTCGAATGGGTGCCGGCGATGGCGGAGTTCGCCTCGCGTACCCAACGCCGCGCGATTCTGACGCCGAGCGCGGCCCAACTCGCGCAAGGACTCAACGCCTCGGGAGTCGGGCACTGGCGGCGTTATCAGCCGCAGCTCGCACCGGTGCTACCGCTGCTCGCAGCTTGGACCAGCCATTTCCGGTGCGATGCGTGAGTCGAATCGACAGCCGCCCGGTATCAATTACGGGGGCGTACCTACGCCGTTGTACGCGTGTTGCATTGATTCGCGCTGCTTCTCCTCGGCCAGCATCATCTGCTCGACCGCAACCTTATCGAGGCAGGTCCGTTCCGGAAAGCGAGAGCCCAGGGGCGCTTCATCCTTACAATAGAGCACCCGACCACTGCGAACTTCCGGACTCCAGCCGTCGTCTTGAGCCCTCTTGGTAAAATCCGCTGTTGCGACCAGCTTCGATGCGGATTCCGGCGATCCGGCGCTCGCGGCGGCGGAAGTTGCTTGCGGTGAGGCGGCCTGCGGGGTACTGGCGCAGCCGGTGAGGATGGCCGCGACGGCTGCCATGGACAGATAGCAAAGCGGGCTGCAAATTCGCGCCGAAGCGGACATTGGGTTCTCCTTTTGATCTTCCTGCAAGTAGGATAACCCACGGGATCGTCCAATGCCTACCATGCTCCTTGATCGAAGCCGATGAGACCGGATCCGGCGGCCCACGAGGCCGTGATGAGCGCCATTACGGCTGACATAAAGGCCTGCAGACACGAGGAGGCGATCGTGCGGGCCCGCTTGGCCCTCGAGGCGGGGCTGGCGCATCCGCTGGTGCTCAATCTCGCGGCGCTCGGGCTCGAGCGCGAAGGACGGGACGAGGAGGCCGAGCGGCTGCTGCGCAAGGCCGTGCGGTTGGCCCCGAGGGATACCGCCTGCCGCAATGCCCACGGGTTATGTCTCCTCAAGCTCGGACGGCCGCGCCAGGCGCTCGAGGAATTCGATCGGGTGCTCGCGCAGCAACCGTCGCTCGCATTTGCCCACGTGAACCGCGGCAATGCACTCATTGCGCTGCGGGAGGCGAACGCGGCGAAAGATTGCTACGCGCGTGCGCTGGGACACGACCCCAACCAACCCATGGCCCTCGCCGCGCTGGCCGGCATCGCTGCAGGTCGTGGCGGTTACGATGAGGCGCGCGCGCTCGCCGAAAAGGCCCTGATCGCGGCGCCCGAGCTCACGGAAGCGCAGATGAGTCTCGCGGCGGCCGAATACGGTGACGGCGAGCTCGGGCATGCCGAGACTCGGCTGCGCGCCGTTCTAAGCCAAGAGCGCCTGACGGAGGCGGATCGGGTGCACGCGCGGGGCCTGCTCGGCCACGTTCTCGACTCCGCCGGCCGCTACGACGAGGCGTTCGAGGCATACGCCGCCTGCAACGAAGCGTTGCGTCGCCGGCATGCCGGTCGGTACCCGAGCGCGCTGCAATACGCGCGCGAGTTGAGCGCCTGGTTGGAGCGCAGCTGCGCGCACGATGACAGGTGGCGCCGGGCGGTCATCGCGCGGGACTCAGCGTCCGCTCGTCATGTCTTCGTGCTCGGATTCCCGAGGTCGGGCGCCACCCTGATCGATGTGGCCCTGGAGGGGCACCCGGAGGTCGTATGCGTCGATGGGACGGAGCTGCTGCTCGAGTCCGTACAGGCGTTCATGGGCCGGCCCGAAGATCTCGAGCGGCTGATTGCCGCGCCGCGCGCGACTCTCGAGCAATGTCGCGCCGCTTATTGGCGCCGCGTAGAGGCCGCGGGAGTCGATGTTCGGGGCCGGATCGTGGTCGATACCTGCGCGCTCAACAGTCTCAAGCTCCCGCTCATCGCGCGGCTCTTTCCCACGGCCAAGATCCTCTTCGCCGGCCGCGATCCACGCGATCTCATCGTCAGCTGCTTTCGGTATCGCTTCGCCATGAGTGCGCCGACTTACGAGCTGCTGAGCCTCGAAGGCGCTGCCAGCTACTACGTCACCGTCACCGATCTATTCATTCGGCTCACGAATCTACTCGGACTCGATGTATGTCTGGTGCGGCACGAGGACATGGTGAGCGCGTTCGCGCGCGAGATGGCGCGCATCTGCGAGTTTCTCGGGATCGGCTGGCATCCGGCCATGGGAGACCTTGCGCTGCGCAGCCGTGAGCGGGGCGAGCCGCTTCCGAGCATGTCACAGCTCGTGCGCAGCCTCGGTACCGAGGGCCTCGGCGGATGGCGTCACTATCGGCCGCGCCTCGAGACCGTCATTCCGATGCTCGAGCCGTGGGTCAAGCGCTTCTATTACGGTTGACGGCGCTCACTGCGCACCGGGCGCACCCGGCAAGGTGAACCAGCAGTTGAACGCGATCGTGATCCGCTCACCCTCGCCCTCGAACGGCTTGACATCGTGCAGCACCCACGACGGAAAGATCACCAGCTGTCCGGGCTCGAGGCTGATGCTGGCGACCTCGTGGCCATAGGGGAGCTGCATGCGCGCGATCCCGGCGTCCACGTGCATGGCATTCATGATCATCGGATTGACGAAGGAGAGCACGCCGCTCATTTTCTTTTCCGGGTCGTGCCCGCCCGGGTCGACGCAGTAGACCCCGCTCCAGGAGGCGTTGGGGTGATTGTGCAGTCCGAAATAGCCCCCCCGTCGGGTGACGTGAAACCAGCAGTCGTTGTAGATCTGCAGCCGCTCCAGGGTGGGCAGGTCGTAGCCGTTGAGCCTCCCGATGACGGCCAGCAACTGATCCCAGCAGAAGCGCTTGAGCTCCTGCACCGCGGCGTCAGGCTCGCGAAAGAGATTGAAGTGGCTCTCGAAGAGAGTGTCGTTGCGGTAGGTGAGCGGGCGCGGGTTGGCGGCGCCACCGCTCTTCTCCAGGGTCAGCAAAAAGCGGCGTAATGCGGGGTTGAGCCGTGGCGCGTCCGCATAGCGGCTGAACGCGAACGGCACCGCGAACATGTTCATCAGATCCGGTGGCATCGGCGGCCTCGAGGCGCGATCGAGCACGGCCGGGGGATTGTAGCCTCGCGCGCTGTCGCCTGCGCGCCTGGCGCTATACTGGCCCAATGAACGTCAGATCGGCCGAGGCGAAATCCGCCGACGAGGAGCGGGTGAGCTCGCTCATGGCGAGCGCCGAGCGCCTGGTCGCGGAGCGGCGCGAGACGGAAGCGACTGCGCTCTGGAACCAGGCCGCGGCCCTCATGCCGGAGCACCCGCGAGTGCTGCATGAGCGGGCGCGGCGGTTGGCGCTCGGCGGCGATGCGGCCGCAGCCCGAGCCGTCCTCGAGCGGGTGGTCGTGGCATCGCCGCGCAACGTCAACTTCCTGCTCAGCCTCGCCGCCGTGCTACGCGCGCTCGGTGAGCGCGACGAGGAGCTCAAGGTTCTCGAGAGCGCCCTCGCCGTGGAGCCGCGGCACCTGATCGTGCTCCTGCAGAAAGGCGCGCTGCTCGAGCTCATGGGCAAGCCGCGCGCCGCGGCTGCGATCTACAAGCGAGCGCTCGAGGTACTGACGCTGGGCATGCGGCTGCCGGGACCCGTGGCGGCTCACCTCGCACACGCGCGCGAGCACGTCGCCCGCAACGCCGACCAGCTCGCCGCGCGGCTTGAAGAGCGCCTGGATCCGCTCAAAGTTGGCCGAGGCTCGCCCGCCGCGCTGGTGCGGGTTGAGCGCGCCCTCGCGCGAATGCTGGGCCGCAAGGCCATTTATGCGCCTCAGCCGACCCTGATGAATTTCCCATTCCTTGCGAATTATGAGTTCTACCCGCGCGCGGACTTCCCGTGGCTCGAAGGTCTCGAGTCCGCCGCACCGACGATTCGCGCCGAGGTGCTCGCGGTCCTCGCCGCCGACCGCGAGGGTCTGACGCCCTACATCGCCTATCCCGATGGCCTGCCTCTCGATCAGTGGCGCGAGCTCAATCATTCGCGGCGCTGGAGCGCCTATTTCCTCTGGAAGGACGGCGAGCGCGAGGAGGAGCACTGCCGGCGCTGTCCGGCAACCGCAGCCGCTCTCGCGCAAACGCCCCAAGTCGATATTCCCAACCGAGGACCGACGGCGTTCTTCTCTATTCTCGATGCTCATACGCACATCCCGCCGCATACGGGCTCGACCAATGCGCGCCTCACCGTGCATCTGCCGCTCATGCTGCCCGGCTCATGCCGTTTCCGAGTGGGCGCGGAAATCCGCGAGTGGCGCGCCGGCGAGGCATGGGTCTTCGACGATACGATCGAGCACGAGGCATGGAATGACGCGGGTGCTGCGCGTGCCATCCTCATCTTCGATGTCTGGAATCCGCAGCTCACGCCGCTCGAGCGTGACCTCGTGCGCGAGGCCTTTGTGGTCTTCGCCGAGTACAACCGGCCCGAGGGCGCCGTGCTCGGAGTGGAGGTTTGATGACCGCGCCGTCGCGGACGCTGAGACTTCATTGCGCCACCCTGGGCATTGCCGCCGCCCTCGGCGCCGCTTCGCCGTGCCTTGCTTCGGGCTCACTCGGCGCGCTGCTCGCGTGCCGCAGCGTCGAGGCAAGCGCGGCTCGGCTCGCCTGCTTCGATCGCGAATCCGCCGCACTGGCTGCGCAGCCGACTGCCGCCGGTTCGCGCTCGCTCGACGCCCGGGAGACTTTCGGGCTTGCGCCGATGACAGTCGCCGCGCGGGCGGAGGCGGCGGCCCATGCTCCCAAGCCGCTCGATTCCCTGACCACGCGCATTGCGAGTGTGACCAAGGCGGCCGACGGCCGCGAGATCTTCACGCTCGACAACCATCAGGTCTGGGTGCAACTGATCGCCAATGGCAATTGGCTCGACGTTAAAGCCGGCGAGCCGGTGAAGATCTCGCGCGGCTGGCTCGGCTCTTACTGGCTGCGCCTCGCCTCGAAACGCGGCTTAAAAGTGACGCGCGTTCGCTGAGCCGAAGCACCCTCAATCGAGAGGGATACCCGCGGCCTCGAATCGCGCGCGCGCGGGCGCCAGCCACGGCTCGAAGTGCTTCCAATGCTCGAGCGCTGACGTATAGAGCGGCTGACGCACCTGTACCGAGCTCGTGGTCATAACCGGCGCCGGATTGCGGTGGAATTCGAGGCACGCCGCATCGAACGACAGTCCGACGAACTCGAGCAGCCGTCTGACGCTCGGCTCGAACGACTTTACCACCTGCTCATAGGGCAGCTCGAGGATACGACCGGGCAGAATGCGTTGATAGTGCTGCATGAGGCGCCGGTAACTCACGTAGAAGTCCGCGATTTCCATGAGGTCGTACGCGAACGGGTAGCTGTCGTCGAAGCGCGTGCGGTATAGCCCGTAGCAGGTTGCTAGCGGATGGCGCGTGACGTGCACGATCCGCGCCTTGGGAAACGCTCGAAGCAGCAGCGGGCAGTAGATGAAATTGCTGAGCTGCTTGTCCGTCCAGCGGCTCCCTTCGGGCCGGAATGCGCGGATCCGCGCGAGGTATTCCGCAGCGAGCGTCCGCCCGTCGACCGCCGCGATGCGGGCGGCAAACTCCCGCGCTCCGGTACCCGGTACAACGCCCGTGAGTCCGACGATGGTTTCGTTCACGGCCGTCAGCTCCCCGCCCTGGTGAGTCTGCCGATGACTCGACAGGATGCGCTCGATGAGAGTCGAGCCCGACCGCGGGAGCCCCACGATGAAGATGGGCGACTCGCCCGCGGCGCTCTCCGGTTCTGGCTCATTGGCCGTGAGGACTTCCGTCAGCGCCTGCATCAGCTCACGGTCGAGCGCGGGATCGTATTTGATGAACGTGCGCTCGATACGGTTCCCCGCGGTCAGGTGCTCCCAGCTCAAGCGATAGTCGCCGAGGTCCTCATACGACTTGGCCAGCGCGAAATGCACGATGGCTGCGTGATCCGATCGCGCGGGCACCCGCTCGAGCGCGTGCTCCATCTGCGGAATCCAGTTGCGCTCGGGCGTTTGCCTGCGAAGCGCCACCAGACCCTTGAATGCCTTGGGAACGACCGGGTCGACGGCGAGCATGGCCTCATAATCGCGTTCCGCGTTTTCGAGATTGCCGATGAATTGATGCGTCAAGGCGCGGTTGGCGAGCAATCTGGCGCGCATTTCCCGGTTGCTGGCCACGAGCGTCATGGCGCGATCGAATAGCGGCAGTGCACGGGGCTGCTCGCCGGCCTGGATCATGAACTCTGCCACGCCTTCCAGGCTTTCTGGAACATCACCTGCGTGCTCAGCGGCGGCTTGGGCGGCAGATAACGCGGCGCTGCGCTCGCCCAGGGCGAGCAGGCACTCGGCCCTTTGCAGCAGACACTGAACGTTGTCGGGCCAGGTTGCCAGGGATTCCTCGATGAGGCGGAGGGCCGTCAGAGGATCACCGGCAAGCAAGGCGATGATGCTGCCCAGCAGCCATCCGGCGGGCGCGGACGGCCAGGCCCCGCGGCACGCTCTGGCAGCGGATGAAGCGGCAACGAGATCGCCCTTGCCGAGCTGCGCGCCGATTTGCTGCTCGAAGGCAGCGACTGAGGGGATGCTCATCGCAAAGATGATAGCGGCTGTGGTCCGGTTCCGTGCGCAGACGTTGCGAAAGCACCACAGATCTACCCGTCAGGCCGTTGCAGGAACGCATCGTTCGCTCGTGATCGCAGCGTCCCTGCCCGCCAAACCGCCTTATCCACGGAAACAGACCCGCGCTGAAGCGAGTGTCTGGCGCGGGCACCAGGGGGTAGGCATGTTGCGGCGGGCAGACACCATGCTATAGTCCGCGCAACGGTGGAAAAACCACAGAGACGATAGAAATCCGGGCGGTGCGCAGCGCAGGGGGCGGGCGTGCTTATGGGGCGATCTTTCAGGATCAGCACACCCCGGACGCGCTGGATCTGTCCTCTCGCGGCGTTTTCATCAGATATCTCGGGTCCTGACCGTCTTAAAGAACTGGGAGAGCGACCACATGGTCAACAACAGTCTCGGTAATCCTCTGGTGCGTGCAGCCGTGCGTACCGTGCTCACGGGCGGCGCACTGGCGGCGACGTTCGGCGTGGCGCACGCGCAGTCGAGCGCACAGCAGACCAACGCACAGCAGACCAACGCGCAGCAGACCAACGCACAGGCGACAAATAAGCAGCAACAGTCGAGCACGCCACAGTTGCTTGCGCAGAACGTGCCCGCCCCCGCGGCCCCCTCGAGCGCCGCTTCCCTGCAGCTGCAGGAGGTGGTGGTCACGGGCTCGCGCATCGCGACGCCGAATCAGACTTCCATCAGTCCGGTGCAATTCGTCGGGGCGCAGCAATTCCAGCAACAGGGCGCGACGCGCATCGAGGACGTACTGAACAAACTGCCGCAGGTATTCGCGGACCAGAACTCCACCAGCATCAATGGCGGCACGGGCACGGAGACGGTGGACCTGCGCGGCCTCGGTGCCGCCCGCACCCTGGTGCTCGTCGATGGCCAGCGCATGCCATACGGCGACGTCGGCACTTCCGGCGCCGACCTCAACATGATCCCGGTGGGGCTCATCGAGAACGTGCAGATCCTCACCGGCGGCGCTTCGGCCCAGTACGGATCGGACGCGGTAGCCGGCGTGGTCAACTTCAAGCTCATGAACGACTTCCAGGGCGTGAAGCTGATCGCGAACGGCAGCGGCTATTTCCACGACAACAACAACGACCAGGGCGTCGAGACGAGCATCGCTGACTTCAACAACACCCACCCGACCAGCTACTTCGCCCCCGCGCCCTCGAGCGTCGCGAGCGGTGCAACGAAGAATCTGACCTTCATCGCGGGCCTCAATACGCCCGACAACAAGGGCAACGCCACCTTCTACGCGAGCTACCGCAACGTCGCCAAGGCGACGCAGAGCCTTTACTCCTACAGCGCCTGCTCGTTGGAATCGGGCTATGCGCCGCCGAACGGCAATGGCCTCTTCAGCTGCGGCGGATCGCACACCTCCTATCCCGGCACGTTCTATTTTTTCCCCAAGACCGGCACCACGATGGAGCAGACGATCGGCGCCGGCGGGCAGCTGCTGCCGGTCGCCGATGAGCCGGAATTTAACTACGGGCCGCTCAATTACTTCCAGGCCCCCGAGGAGACCTGGAACGCCGGTGCGTTCCTGCACTACCAGTTCAATGAGCACGCGCAGGTCTACTCCAGCACGATGTTCATGAGCAACCAATCGGCACTGCAGATCGCCTACGGCGGTGACTTCGGAGCGAATCTGAACGTCGATTGCGCCAACCCCTACCTCTCGAGCAGCGAGCTGGGCGAATGGTGCGGCGGGTCGACCGCGGGCTACGTCAATAGCGGCGGGAATGACCTGCTCATCCTGCGCCGCAACGTCGAGGGTCAGGATCGCGTGTCCGACGATCGGCACCAGGACTGGCGCATGGTGCTCGGTGTCAAGGGCGCGATCACGGATAACTGGACGTATGACG
The DNA here is from genome assembly GCA_050739115.1 of Steroidobacteraceae bacterium. GTDB lineage: Bacteria > Pseudomonadota > Gammaproteobacteria > Steroidobacterales > Steroidobacteraceae > 13-2-20CM-66-19. The sequence goes on from JBOIAQ010000035.1 coordinate 22,132, forward strand.
TCAGCTATCAATATAGCCAGGTCACGCAGCAGGATTACTCAACGGGCGATCTTTCCAAGACCAAGATGGGTTATGCGCTGGATGCGGTCGACGTTGCCCCAGGAGTGGGCGGCGTTCCGACCATCGTCAAGCCGGGCACCCCCGGCGCGACACTCGAGTGCCGTACCACGTTCGAGGGCAACACCACGGGTCTTGCCGCCGGATGCGTACCCTGGAACCTCTTCTCGCCCGGGGGGGTCACGCCGGCGATGGAGAACTACATGGGTGTGACCGGCATCACGAACGGCACGATCCACCAGCAGATCATCGACAGCAACTTCACCGGCGATCTGAGCCAGTACGTGCAGCTGCCGACTGCGCACTCCGGATTGCAGGTTGCGGCCGGCACGGAGTACATCGACTGGAACCTGCAAACGGTTCCGGACGTGACGGACCTGACGGGCGACGAAGGCGGTTCGGGCGGACCCACCAATCCGGTCTCGGGATCCATCGAGTCCTTCAGCGAATACGTCGAGGGGCGGCTGCCTCTCATTCAGGACAAGCCGTTTGCGCAGTCGCTGACCACGGATGACACCTTCCGCCATTCCCAGTATTCGAGCGGCTTCTCGACCAACACCTTCTCCCTGGGTCTGGCATGGCAGCCGATCCATGACGTGCGCCTGCGGGGTACCTTCAGCCGCGCGGTGCGCGCCCCGAACATCACCGAGCTCTATGCACCGCAGAGCATAGGACTCGATGGCTCGGTGGACCCGTGCGCGGGAGCGACGCCGAAGTACTCGGCGGCGGACTGCGCCCGCACGGGAGTCACCCCGGCGGAGTACGGACACATCATCGCCAACAGCGCCGCGCAGTACAACGGGCTCCTCGGCGGCAATCCGGACCTTCAGCCCGAGACTGCGACCACCAAGACGTTCGGCATCCAGTTCACGCCGTCATTCCTGCAGAACTTCAGTGCCAGCATCGATTACTACGACATCAAGATCGATGGCATCATCAAGGGTATCGGCGAGAACACGATCCTGAATGAGTGCGCCGGCCAGGATCTCTTCTGCAGTCTGATCCATCGCGGTATCGCTGGAACCCTCTGGCTCACGAACAGTGGCTTCGTCCAGGACACGCTGCAGAACGTCGGTGTTCTGGAGGAGAAGGGCATCGATGTCCAGCTGAACTACGCCTACGACATGGGCCGCTGGGGCAGTCTCACTGCGAACTTCACCGGCACGCATATCAATAACTACATCACGACGCCGATTGCGGCGCTGCCCTCGACGGCCTACGACTGCGCCGGCTATTACGGCGCGACCTGCAGCACCGGCCCCATCGGCGCACCGGTGTTCGGCTGGCGGCACGACCTGATGGTCACGTGGGTGACACCGCTGCGGGCGCTGTCGGTCACGGGCGGCTGGCGCTATCTGAGCGGCACGACGGTCGATACCCTGAATCCGAACCCCAACGTCGGAGTCGCCGGGGCGACGATCGCGAACGGCGGTGTGTCGAGCACGGATGCGCACATCCCGGCCTACAACTATCTCGATCTCTCGGCGGCCTACCAGGTCACCGATGGCCTCCTGGTGCGTTTGGGCTGCAACAACATCATGGACAAGTCCCCGCCGGTCATCGGCGACTCGGACGGACCCGCGCTGCCCTTCTACAACGGCAACACCCTGCCGGGTACCTACGACTGGGGTGGTCGGTACGTGTTCGGAGAAATCGACCTGCAGTTCTAACTTCTCTTCCCTGGATCAGGACCTTGACGGCGGGCTTCGGCCCGCCGTTTTTTTTACTTCTCGCCCCACCCGGCCCAGTACGCGCGCCAGCGCCGCTCCCGCGAGCCGAACATCTCACCCAGCAGGGACGGAAGATAGAGATCGGCATCGAGCTTCGGCCAGCGAAGCACCAGACCGGCGGGACTGATCTCGATTTCCTCCAGATCGGTGGCGGTCTCGGCAGCAAGTCGCGGCGTGAGCTTGACGGGGACCGACAGCTCCAGGTCGTTGGTCAGCAGAATCAGGATTCGTCTGCTCTTGCGGTCATAACGCGCGGCGGCGGCGCGCGGTTGCATGATGCCGGTCGTCGACTTGCGCAACAGCGCCGCGCGCGGATCTTCATCGGTCAGTCTCATCCCTATCCCTGCATCGCCAACATGTCGCATGCGATCGTGCCGCTTCGCGGCGTGTGCGTCTCGCATCGAATTGTCGCGCAATCGCAGCGACTGTCAATCGGTGGTCATAACGCGTGCGTAAAAGTGGCTATTGCGAGTACGACCCGCGAAACTAGACTCTCTTCGCTCGCGCGCAACGACGAAACCCGCGCGTGCCGTTGGCCCGGCATGAGTGATGTAGTGCCGCCGCAACGCCGGTTTCGCAAATCAGAGCGAGAGGGGGAGATATGGTCAGAGACGTTCTCGGCAACACCCTGGTGACCACGGCTGTGCGTGCGGCACTCACGGGCGGCGCACTGGCGGCGACGTTCGGCGTGGCGCACGCGCAGTCGAGCGCACAGCAGACCAACGCACAGCAGACCAACGCACAGGCGACAAATAAGCAGCAACAGTCGAGCACGCCACAGTTGCTTGCGCAGAACGTGCCCGCCCCCGCGGCCCCCTCGAGCGCCGCTTCCCTGCAGCTGCAGGAGGTGGTGGTCACGGGCTCGCGCATCGCGACGCCGAATCAGACTTCCATCAGTCCGGTGCAATTCGTCGGGGCGCAGCAATTCCAGCAACAGGGCGCGACGCGCATCGAGGACGTACTGAACAAACTGCCGCAGGTATTCGCGGACCAGAACTCCACCAGCATCAATGGCGGCACGGGCACGGAGACGGTGGACCTGCGCGGCCTCGGTGCCGCCCGCACCCTGGTGCTCGTCGATGGCCAGCGCATGCCATACGGCGACGTCGGCACTTCCGGCGCCGACCTCAACATGATCCCGGTGGGGCTCATCGAGAACGTGCAGATCCTCACCGGCGGCGCTTCGGCCCAGTACGGATCGGACGCGGTAGCCGGCGTGGTCAACTTCAAGCTCATGAACGACTTCCAGGGCGTGAAGCTGATCGCGAACGGCAGCGGCTATTTCCACGACAACAACAACGACCAGGGCGTCGAGACGAGCATCGCTGACTTCAACAACACCCACCCGACCAGCTACTTCGCCCCCGCGCCCTCGAGCGTCGCGAGCGGTGCAACGAAGAATCTGACCTTCATCGCGGGCCTCAATACGCCCGACAACAAGGGCAACGCCACCTTCTACGCGAGCTACCGCAACGTCGCCAAGGCGACGCAGAGCCTTTACTCCTACAGCGCCTGCTCGTTGGAATCGGGCTATGCGCCGCCGAACGGCAATGGCCTCTTCAGCTGCGGCGGATCGCACACCTCCTATCCCGGCACGTTCTATTTTTTCCCCAAGACCGGCACCACGATGGAGCAGACGATCGGCGCCGGCGGGCAGCTGCTGCCGGTCGCCGATGAGCCGGAATTTAACTACGGGCCGCTCAATTACTTCCAGGCCCCCGAGGAGACCTGGAACGCCGGTGCGTTCCTGCACTACCAGTTCAATGAGCACGCGCAGGTCTACTCCAGCACGATGTTCATGAGCAACCAATCGGCACTGCAGATCGCCTACGGCGGTGACTTCGGAGCGAATCTGAACGTCGATTGCGCCAACCCCTACCTCTCGAGCAGCGAGCTGGGCGAATGGTGCGGCGGGTCGACCGCGGGCTACGTCAATAGCGGCGGGAATGACCTGCTCATCCTGCGCCGCAACGTCGAGGGTCAGGATCGCGTGTCCGACGATCGGCACCAGGACTGGCGCATGGTGCTCGGTGTCAAGGGCGCGATCACGGATAACTGGACGTATGACGTCAGCTATCAATATAGCCAGGTCACGCAGCAGGATTACTCAACGGGCGATCTTTCCAAGACCAAGATGGGTTATGCGCTGGATGCGGTCGACGTTGCCCCAGGAGTGGGCGGCGTTCCGACCATCGTCAAGCCGGGCACCCCCGGCGCGACACTCGAGTGCCGTACCACGTTCGAGGGCAACACCACGGGTCTTGCCGCCGGATGCGTACCCTGGAACCTCTTCTCGCCCGGGGGGGTCACGCCGGCGATGGAGAACTACATGGGTGTGACCGGCATCACGAACGGCACGATCCACCAGCAGATCATCGACAGCAACTTCACCGGCGATCTGAGCCAGTACGTGCAGCTGCCGACTGCGCACTCCGGATTGCAGGTTGCGGCCGGCACGGAGTACATCGACTGGAACCTGCAAACGGTTCCGGACGTGACGGACCTGACGGGCGACGAAGGCGGTTCGGGCGGACCCACCAATCCGGTCTCGGGATCCATCGAGTCCTTCAGCGAATACGTCGAGGGGCGGCTGCCTCTCATTCAGGACAAGCCGTTTGCGCAGTCGCTGACCACGGATGACACCTTCCGCCATTCCCAGTATTCGAGCGGCTTCTCGACCAACACCTTCTCCCTGGGTCTGGCATGGCAGCCGATCCATGACGTGCGCCTGCGGGGTACCTTCAGCCGCGCGGTGCGCGCCCCGAACATCACCGAGCTCTATGCACCGCAGAGCATAGGACTCGATGGCTCGGTGGACCCGTGCGCGGGAGCGACGCCGAAGTACTCGGCGGCGGACTGCGCCCGCACGGGAGTCACCCCGGCGGAGTACGGACACATCATCGCCAACAGCGCCGCGCAGTACAACGGGCTCCTCGGCGGCAATCCGGACCTTCAGCCCGAGACTGCGACCACCAAGACGTTCGGCATCCAGTTCACGCCGTCATTCCTGCAGAACTTCAGTGCCAGCATCGATTACTACGACATCAAGATCGATGGCATCATCAAGGGTATCGGCGAGAACACGATCCTGAATGAGTGCGCCGGCCAGGATCTCTTCTGCAGTCTGATCCATCGCGGTATCGCTGGAACCCTCTGGCTCACGAACAGTGGCTTCGTCCAGGACACGCTGCAGAACGTCGGTGTTCTGGAGGAGAAGGGCATCGATGTCCAGCTGAACTACGCCTACGACATGGGCCGCTGGGGCAGTCTCACTGCGAACTTCACCGGCACGCATATCAATAACTACATCACGACGCCGATTGCGGCGCTGCCCTCGACGGCCTACGACTGCGCCGGCTATTACGGCGCGACCTGCAGCACCGGCCCCATCGGCGCACCGGTGTTCGGCTGGCGGCACGACCTGATGGTCACGTGGGTGACACCGCTGCGGGCGCTGTCGGTCACGGGCGGCTGGCGCTATCTGAGCGGCACGACGGTCGATACCCTGAATCCGAACCCCAACGTCGGAGTCGCCGGGGCGACGATCGCGAACGGCGGTGTGTCGAGCACGGATGCGCACATCCCGGCCTACAACTATCTCGATCTCTCGGCGGCCTACCAGGTCACCGATGGCCTCCTGGTGCGTTTGGGCTGCAACAACATCATGGACAAGTCCCCGCCGGTCATCGGCGACTCGGACGGACCCGCGCTGCCCTTCTACAACGGCAACACCCTGCCGGGTACCTACGACTGGGGTGGTCGGTACGTGTTCGGGGAGATCGATCTCCAGTTCTGAGGGCGGAAACCTTCGGCGAGGACCTGCTCACTGACCCGAGACGCGCGAAGGTCGCCCGAGGCATGGGCGGCGGATCGGCTGGTCCGCCGCCCTGTTTCATCCCCGCAGAATCGAGTCGAGCGGCGCATGACGGCCCGCGAGGCTCGCAAGCCATTGCATTCCACGTCGAACTTCCGCGCCGTGCTCCCGCTCTGCGGATTCGAGCACCATCCGCCTTAGGGCGGCGTCGTACGCGTGCTCCGAAGCCTTGGAATACTGGCGCATGAGCGGCCCGGTCACCAGGCTCTCGATTTCGCTCACCCTCGGCGCGGCGCCCAGCGCCCGCAGCAGCCGCTCGAGAGCGGGTGCGGGCCCCGATAGAAACGCATCGAAGTCCACCCAAAGGACTCTCGAGCCAAAGCGGTCTGCAGCCGCGCGCAGGGACGCCATCTCGGCGAGCCAGCTCATGGCGATCCATTCTCCCTCGGATCGTGGCTCGAAGGCCCCGGCTTCTGACCCGAGCCGCCGATGCAGTCGGGCGAGACGCGAAGGCGCAAGCGTTCGCGCCTCAATGCGCGAGTTGGGCCCTCCGAGGATGGAGCACAGGTAGATTGGCGCGGGCGTGAACATGAAGAGCGCCCGCGAGTCCCGATCGATCTCGAGGATCGATTCGGCGATCTCCCCGACGAAGCTCGTCGCCTTGATGACCGCGCGTTGATCCCCCCGCCAGGTGCGCGCGAGAAGGCTGAGCACACCAGGCAGGTTGAGGCCGCCAAAGGCGCGCGACGGGTCCGACGCAACCGCGCGCAGCATGGCCGGCTCCCGGACCGAGAAGAATTCCCTACATTCGCCGATGAGTCTCGAGACGAGCGTCGAGCCCACATGGCCGATGTGGAAGAGATAGTGCGCGCCCGGCACGAGGGTGGCAGCGGCCTGCACGATGATCGCGCTCGGGCAGGATGCCTCTTCGGGGTCCGATCCGAGGATCCTCTGATCGAGGAAGCTTGCGGCCCGGTACCCGCTCTCGTCGAGCCGCACCAGGCGCAGGGTCCCGGAATCCGCACACTCGAGTGGCAGCCAGGCTGGGGAGCCCGCGATGTCCTGCGCACTTATCACGAGCCTCCTTCCGGCATGGTCTCCCCGGGGTGCTCGATGCTCGAGCAAGACGGTATTCTAGGGGTACATGAGCAGCCATCCGAGCCGTTCCGAGTGCGCCTCCCTGACGGGCGCCGCGCTCGAAGCCCTGAGAGCCGGCGATGCCGGCCAGGCGCGGGCGCTCCTCGAGCGCGCAACGTCCCTTCCAGGGGCCGGCGCCGAAGCCTGGTTCGCTCTCGCTTTGGCGCACCGGCGCCTGGGCTCGCTCGAGGCCGAGGGCCCGGCTCTCGATCGAACCCTGGAGCTCGACCCGAGGCACCTACCGGCGCTCATCCGCAAGGGGGATCTCTACGTGACCCGTTCCGACCCCCGCGCGGCGACCTCGTTCTACCGCGCCGCCGTCAAGATCGCCGGCATGTTGCCGGCTCTCGGTCAGGAATGGCGCGCCGAGATCGAGCGCATCAGTAAGGCTATCGACAGCAACTCACGTGTGTTCGAGCGGCATCTGCTCTCGGAGCTCGACACTCACGGTCTGCAAGAGCCCGGCGGGCGCCGCTTCGCGCGCGCGTTGGAGATCATGCTGGGGCACCGGCAGGTCTACCTGCAGCAGCCGCAGGTTTTCTACTTTCCCGAGCTGCCCCAGATCCAGTTTTACGAGCGCCAACAATTCCCGTGGGCGGATGCGCTCGAGCGCGAGACTGCCGCGATCCGCGAGGAGCTCGAGGCGATCCTGGCGAGCGGCCAGCGCTTTGCGCCCTACATGCAGCCGGGGACCGACCGCCCTGTCTTCAATACCAACGGGCTGCTCAACGATCCGTCCTGGAGCGCCTGCCACCTGATCCGCGATGGCGAGGAGGTCGCCGCCAACGCGGCGCTCTGTCCGCGTACGCTCAAGGCCCTGCGTGAGCTGCCGCTTTGCCGCATCACGGGACGCACACCCACGGTGCTCTTCTCACTGCTGCGGCCCGGTGCGCACATTCCGCCGCACCACGGGTTTCTCAACACGCGGCTGATCTGTCATCTGCCACTCGTCGTGCCCGCGGGCTGCGCGCTCCGGGTCGGCAATGAAACGCGGCCGTGGCGCGAAGGCGAGCTCGTCATCTTCGATGACACCCTGGAGCATGAAGCCTGGAACAAGAGCTCGGAGCTGCGTGTCGTGCTCCTCTTCGATATCTGGCGGCCGGAGCTCAGCGAAGCGGAGCGCGACCTGGTTGCGAGGATGCTCGAGTCGATCGACCGTTTCGGCGGCCCGCGACAGGAATGGACCCAATGACCTTGGGCCCCGCGGTGACCTTGGGCCCGGGTTCGCAATCCTGACGCCGACGCTCGCGCCGCTGTGGCGGTTTTTGACCGTTCGTTGTCCCTGAGCTGCGTCGCCAGCGAGCCTCGGCGCATCCGAAAATGTCACGACCACGACGCAGCGAGGCAGAGCCATGTACGAGCGATGTCACTTCCCGCGATGGGCCGCCCTTGCCGTCATCCTCTTGTCTGGCGGAGCGGCATGGGGTCAGGAGGCGCCGCCGACGGTGATTCCGCCACCGGCCTTGGACGCGCCAAGCGTCCCCGGAGGGCTCGAGAAGGCCGTCCTCGCCGGCGGCTGCTACTGGGGAACCCAAGGGATCTTTGAGCACGTGAAGGGCATCAGGCGTGTGGTGGCCGGATTCTCGGGCGGCTATAGCGATAGCGACGGTGCGGCGGAAGCGGTGATGATCACGTTCGATCCGCGGGCGATCAGCTACGCGAAGTTGCTGCAGATCTTCTTCTCGGTGGTGCACGATCCGACGGAGCTCGACCGGCAGGGCCCTGACGTCGGCATCTCGTACCGGTCCGACATCTTCTATCTGAGCCCGGTCCAGCAGCGTGTCGCAGCGGCCTATATCGCCCAGCTCGACCGCGCGGCGGTGTTTCCGGCGAAGCTCGTCACGCGGGTCGATCCGCTGCAGATGTTTCATCCCGCTGACTTCAGCCAGCAGAACTACATGATCAAAAACCCCAATCTCAAATACATTCTCGTCAACGACGTGCCCAAGCTCGGCAGCCTGAAGCAATTCTTTCCTTCCTACTACCAGGCATATGCCATCGAATATCGGCCGGCGAGCTCCATGCTGCTGTCGGGCGAGTAGCGCGAGCGAAGCCCACACCGGCTCTCGCTCGCGTGCCGAAGTCGATCGTGCGCGGTTGGCTCATTCGCCTTACCGCGAAGGCATGACGGGCTGCAGCCACTCCCGCTCCTCGCGGAGTATGAATTTCTCGCGCTGCGCGAACGCAAAATTCGTCTCGCTGGCCGGATCGGCTCTGAGCCTCTCCCGATAAGCCTCATACGCAGCGAGGCTGTCGAAGCCGATCATTGCGTGCGCGACGTAATCGGTGCCCTCGCTCGGCATGAAATAACCTATCAACGCGCCGCCGTTCGCTGGGATCAGAGTGAGCCAGGCGCGAGCGTATCGCTCGAACAACTCGCGCTTGTAAGGATCGATTTCGTAGCGAATGTGGCAAACGATCTTCATGGAATTTCCCCCTGAGCGCTTCATTCCCGCGGCAGCCTCGAGCGGCTTCACGAACGGCGCCAGCAGCGCCAGTCGCAGCGCGCCTGCCGTCATCTGACGGCGGATTTTGTCGATCATCCTGCGACGTCCCGCGAAACCGTCAGTCGAGGGGATGATAGGGACGTTCCGGGCGGAGATGATTCGGCGGCGCTCGAAAGATCCTGACGTAGGCGTCAAAGCGCGAGGTTGCGGGTAATCTGCCCGCGTCGACCGGCGCCACCGCCAGACCGTCAGGTACGGACCACTGCTCTTTCGGACCGGGCTGAGCGCTTGCCCGACGCCAGCCCGGGAATGACGCGGAAAGAGTCCGCCACCAGCCACCCGCCGGCAGTGAGCGCCCAGGAGACGACGAACTCCGACCAGGTCGGCCCGGTCAGGGATACTCGTTCACCCGCCGCCAGCATGGGCACCCACACGAGGAGCGTGAAGAGGCCCATCTGTAACGCGGACAGCGCCGCGGCCGGGCGCGCATAGGCGCCGATGAGGATTGCCACTCCCGCGGCGAGATACGCGCTGCCCGTAAAGTACGCCCAACCCATGTGCCACGGCAGCCAAGGAGGCACCAGCGGAGCGGTCAGATTGGCATAGGTGAAATGGGACAGGCCAAAGGCGATCAGGGCCAGCGCATACAGCACCCGCGCGATGCGCACGCCTGCCTCGCCGGTCGCGAATCCGAGCCGCCGTCGGTCCCAATCTTTGGCGAGCCAGGCATACAACACCCAGGCGCCGGCGATGAGGACGGCGGTCTCGCCACAGCTCTGATAGGAACCTTCGACCGTGGGTGCGAGGAGGATGTAGCGCAGCTTGAATGCGAGGAACCAAAGCAAAAGGTAGCCGAGCAGCACGCGCGCGGCGGCCGCTGCCGTGGCCTCCCAGAGGAGACCCGCCCCGCAAGCCAGGGAAATCAACGCGCAGATGTAGCCCAGCGCCGCGCGTGCGGGTACGGCATGCGGCACATCCTGCCAGATCGGTGCGAGACCTGCTTGGGCGAGCCCCATGATCCCGACCGCGATCAGCGTCGCTGCAAAGACCGCATGACCGACGCTTTTGATACGCATTTCGGCATCTTAGGCCGCGATGCTCGCTACGGCCACGCCAAGCATGAGCAGGTTGCGGCGAGTGTTGCTGAGGCGGCTCTTTCTGACCGCAGATCGTCCGAAAATGGCCTACTGACAGGCTACCGGCGCCCTCGGATGCAGCACATCGGGCGCGAACGTCGGCGGACGCCAGGCGTGTGTCGCCTGCTCGTATGAATAGGCGAGCCCCAGCAATCGTGCTTCGGACCACTTCCGCCCGATGAACGATAGTCCCACCGGAAGGCCGTGAACTTCGCCCATGGGCACCGTGATGTACGGGTAACCGGCGATCGCCGGCAGACTGCTGTCGCCGCCGCCCCCGGAGTCACCGTTTACCAGGTCGATGACAAAAGCCGGATTCTGGGTGGGAGAGATGAGGGCGACGACGCCGTGTTCCTTCAGCAGCCGATCGATCCCGTCAGGTCCGGCGAGACGCAGGTTCGTCTCATGCGCCTTGACATAGGCCGGATCTGCGAGGCCCTTCGTACGTTCCGCCTTGACGAAAAAGCCCTGCCCGAACCAGGTCATCTCCTGCGGATGCGAATCATCGAACGCGATAAGCCCGGCGAGCGTGCGACTCGTCACCGCCGGCGGCGATCCGGCGAGGTATGAGTTGAGGTCCGCCTTGAGCTCGGTTTGCAGGACCACGCCCTCGTTCTTCCCGAGCTTCGCCATGTCGTAGTCATCGACGTCGATCAGGACGGCGCCCTGCGCCTTCAGCACCGCGAGCGCCCGATCGAACACGGCGCGGGTCCCAGGGGTGAAGCCCTTCACAAGAAAGCGCGCCACGCCGAGACGCACACCGGTCAGTGCGCGCGCATTGAGCGCAGTGGTGTAGTCGATGCGATGGGCATTCGCATCCTTCGTGGCCGGGTCGGCAGGATCGCTCCCCGCCATCGCCGTGAGCAGCATCGCCGCATCGCGCACCGTGCGGGTAATGGGTCCCGCCGTATCCTGCGTGTGGCTGATGGGCACGATCCCGGTGCGGGAGACGAGTCCGACCGTGGGCTTCAATCCAACCAGCCCGTTCATCGATGCCGGACAGCTGATCGACCCATCCGTCTCCGTACCGATCGCGGCTGCCGCGAGGCCGGCCGCCACCGCGGCCGCGGATCCGGAGCTCGATCCGCAGGCGCTGCGATCGAGCATGTAGGGATTGCGGGTGAGTCCGCCGACCGCGCTCCAGCCGCTGGTCGAGTGCTCGGAGCGGATGTTCGCCCATTCCGACAGATTGGCCCTGCCCAGGATCACCACGCCCGCGCGCTTCAGATTCCGGATGACCGTCGAGCTGGCCGGACGGATGTTTTTGAGGAGCGCCAGTGATCCGGCCGTGGTGGGCAGGCCCGCAATGCCGATGTTGTCCTTGACCAGAATGGGAAGCCCATCGAGCGGGCCGCGCGTCCGGCTCGCGGCGCGGCGCGCATCGGCGGCGCGCGCCTCGGCCATGGCGTCGGGGTTCAAGCCGATGACCGCATGGATCTCGGGATTCACTCGGGCGATGCGGGCGCGGTAATCGGCCACCAGTGCCTGCGAGGTGATCCGATGCGCCGCCAGGTCCGCGGAAACCGCGGACCCTGACTTGCAGGTCAGATTGTATCCCGCCGCCGCGGCGACCGACGTCAGGCAGGAGACCGCCGCCACGCCAACGTACCCGCGCAGGGGTGTACCACTACGAAGCGGCATGCGGCGCCATGATCTTCGCCAACATGTCGGGCTTCCCCGGGAGAGCCACGAGATGCGGATATCTCGGCCCGTCATGGTAGTTCACCTGATCCGTGTGGTACCAACCATCCTGCTGCACGAGGAAGGTCGTCGGTCCGTTGGAATGCTCCGCCTGGGTCGCAACGTACTTCAGCACCTTGTCGGTGTACGCTTGGCCGTCGACGGCGGCGATCTTCATGCCGGGCGCCATGCCGGCATCCCATGCCGGCGAGCCTTCACGGACGTCCATCACGATACCGCCTTTGCCGATCTCGAGGCCATAGCTGTACCACTGATCGTTCGAGTGCCGCAGCATCTCGGAAGCTTTGGTGAACGTGTTGGGCTTGCTTGTGTAGATGAGCCGCCAGCCCGAGCGCGCCAGCTCAGCGGTCGGCGGCATCGGCGCCACTTCGTACACGCGCTTCTCAAAGAAGGCATGCCAGTCATACGGCACCACCTCGTTCAGCAGCCGCTCGATGTCAGCACGGGTGTAGGTCTTGGTAATTGGCCCGGTGAGCGCGGGCGCGCTGTAAAGATGCAGGAACGTGTCGAGCGATTTCTTTCCCTGCGTCTTTTCCCGGATGAGCGTATCGACGTCGAGCCACAGCAGCTCTCCCTCCGAGTAGAAGTCTCCCGCGGTGCGTCGGATGCTGGGATAGGAGCCCCGAGCTTCATAAAGATAGGGCGCGGCCGTGGTGGTGTCGATCAGCGGCTCGGTATTGCGGCCCGGCTCGGTCGCCATGCGCGCGTAGACGGTCGCGAGGTACTGTGGGTAGTCGCTGGGCTTCCGGATCCCTGTGCGGAACGAGAGCAAGTCTCCGAGGTACTGGTTCATGCCTTCGTACACCCAGAGAAGATCGGTCTGCTCCGGGATTTGGAAGTTCAGCGGGGTGAGATCCTGCGGCCGGCGGTACTTGCCGTTCCAGGAGTGCGAGAACTCGTGCGTCATCAGATCCCCCGCGGCGAGCTGGTCCTTCGGGTTGGTCATGAAGTCATCGGGCGCGCGATTGTCGCTCGACTGATGGTGCTCGATGCCCTGAAAGCCGATGGCATCGGACAGCGTGAGGAGGGAATGGTAGTCGTTAAAGTGCCGCGAGCCGTAGAGCGCGAAGGCCTCGGGCGCCATGCGCTTGTACTTCGCGATCAGCGAATCCTTGATGTCGAGATCCTGCGGCTTGTCGGCGAAGATATCGAGCATCTGGTAGGCGCTGCCCTGGCGCCAGAGCTCGATGTGCTGGTAGTAGCGGCCGCAGTCGAGCGGCGAATCCACCAGCATGTTGAGCGGCACCTCCGCGAAGTCCACCCGCTGTCCGGACTGCTGCGGGCCTGGCAGTGCCGTGCCGTAGCTCCAGCCCTCCGGCAGGATGATGCTCGGCTTGAAGTAGACGTGATGCGAGTTGGTATCGTTTTGATAGAAGAGCACCCGGTTCCAGTTGAGGATGGCGACATTGGGCGTCGACATCCGGTCGTATGGAGAGTTGACCAGCACTGTGAACTGCACCTCGAGGGTATGAACGCCGCGCGGCACGTCCACGTGGAATGCGTACATGTCCACCCGATCCCGCTGCCACTCGAGCGGCTGACCGTTCGCCGACACCTTGATCTGTGAGATGTTGGCGAGGGGGCCGGTGGGGCCATGCTCGCCCGGCACCCACTTGGGATAAACGAAGGTGAACCGCCCCGGCTCGACGGGAATCCGCATGGTGGAGGTCATGAGCCCGCGGCCGACCTCCCGCGCATCCAGGACGAGCGTTTCCGGGTTGGCTTGCGTCGCATAGGGTCGGGCGTTGGCGTTGGGTTCCGCGGCCCCTGCCGCCGGGGCAAGACACAGGCAGGCGAGCAGGAGACTCGCAAAGGGCAAAAGACGGTTCACGGACTACACCTCCGTCAACGTTGTTCCTGGAAAAAATGGGCCCCCGAAGGGGCCCATCGCAAGTGCGAAGAAGACCCTAGGATCAGAAGTTGTAGGTCACTCCGAGCGTCATGAACCGGCCGACCGCGCCATCCTCGGCGAACGCGGCGTCATACGGGTAGAAGTAGCTGCCCGAGCCGTAGGTCATGACGTCCACCGGCGGCGCCTTGTTGAACAGGTTGGTTACCGAGGCGTGCACCTGGAAGTTGCCGGTCATCTGATAGGCCGCGTAGAGGTTCGTCTCGAGGAAGTAATTGACATTGCAGAACCCCTCGTTCGCCGCAGTCACCCCGCCGGGGAAGAATCCATTGTAGGTGAGGGCCGAGCCGCAGTCGGGGAAGCCGGAGGACGGGTCGGTGATGGTGAAGTGGCTGATGTAGCTGATGCTGGGCGTGAGGGTGAGCGGGCCTTCTCTCCAGCTGAGCTTGCCGGTGATGCGGTCCTTCGGGTTGCCGGTGTCGCCCGAGATGCTGGCCGGACCGTGAGTGCCGGCCAGCTCGGTGGTCACGCCGTTCAACGACAGCTTGTAGGTGATCTCATGCGTCCACATCAGCTCGCCGGTCACGCTGCCGAGGCGGCCCATATCCCAATTGTAGGTGAAGTCCACATCGTACCCGCTCACCGAGGTCGAGCTGGCGTTCTCGTACGGGAACGGCAGATACACGATCGTGCCGACCGGGGTCGCCGTCGGAACCAGCTCCGAGGCGGTGCAGTTGCCCGCGTGGGTGGGAGGACACTCGGGCAGCACCTCGGTCGGGCCACGGACGGGAGCTCCCACGAAGCTGGCCAGGGAGTTCGCGCCGACGATGTCGTTGTTGACCTTGATGTTGTAGTAGTCGAACGATGCGCTTGCTGCCTGGATCGGCTGCAGGATGAGGCCGGCGGTCCAGTTGGTCGAGGTGACATCCTTCAGGTGCGAATTCGCCGTCAGCACGCCCGTCAGGGCAGCGGCGCACTGGGAGGGGAAGTTTCCGGGCGCGTCGATCACATTCGGATTCGGACAGAGCACGGGATCGTCGGAGGTGCCCTCGCCGAACGCCTCGCCCGAGGAGACGCCCTCGGCCACCGACGGCGCGCGGAAGCCCTTGCCCCAGGTGCCGCGAATCGCGATGAAGCGCCATGGGGTGAACTTCAGACCCAGGTTCGGGGTCACGGCCGAGCCGAACGTCTGGTAATTGTCGTAGCGTACCTGGGCATCGAAATTGAGCGGCTTGAACACATTGCCTTCCAGCTCCGCGAACGCCGCGCGGTCGTATTCGTTGCCGATCGCGTAGATGGAGTCGCCCGTCGCGATGCCCAGCGCTATGGGGAGCGGGGGCTTGACGTCGTGCCCGTCCTTGAACCACTGCACGCCGAGGGCGAGACTCAGCGGGCCGCCCGGCATCTGGAACAGCTTATGCGTGCCGTGAATGTCCACAAAAGCGAGGTTGCTGGTGTCGTACGACTTCAGGTGAGGTGCAAACAGCTGGGTGCCGTCGGCGCTGCCGAGAAGATAGCCGCTGTTGAGCGCCGTCTGCAATGGTCCGAACTGGATGTCGCCGGTCGATTCTTCGTCGAGCTTGGCGTACCCGGCTCCCACCGTGCCTTTGAGCTTCCAGCCCGCGGCCGTGCCGGATAGATACATCTGCAGCCTGTAAGTGTTGGTATCGTAGGTCGTGTAGGCCTCTCCGAGCTCGGGGAAGTCGTACACGAGCGCCTGCGGGGTGGTATTGCCAAGGAGGCCGTTGTCATAACCGGCCGGGACGGTGATCGCGGGGTAATTAGTCACCGTGGGCGCTTGGCCCGGCAGCAGGCCGATGTTGCTGTTCGGGAAGGGTTCGACAGCAGCCATCTGCTCCATCTGCTCCGATCGGGCGTCGAACCAGGAGGCCTGCAACCCGAGCTCCCAGTCGCCGCCGAGTGCCTTGGTGAATTTGCCGAGCAGATCGGTGTCGGTCGATGGCGGCATGATCTGAGCATTGGGGCCCTGGGCCAGACACCGGTCGAGACTCTGGGAGATCGCGTCGCAGCCTGGGAAATAGCCGGTAACGTCGCCGGAGGTCGGATCGACCAGGTAGCCCGTGAGCGATTGCGGGTACCCGTTGGAGAAGGCGTTTTCCGCCGGATTGGAGCCCTTGGTGCTGCGCCGCTCGGCAAAATGAGCCCGGGTCTGCTCGTGAAGATGAGCCCGGTGGGGTAACAGGATAGCGCGCAGGATTTGGCGCGCACTACCGGAAGGGACGGGGGCGGATCGGGCCGGGT
>JBOIAQ010000036.1:0-36691 GCA_050739115.1 Steroidobacteraceae bacterium
CCGAAATATGCTCCCACCGTCGCCTAACCCATACCCAGCAGAAGATGGGCGGCAGCGTAGGATCAAATCGCTACGTTGTCAAGCGCCCGTTCACAGCAGCGGGAGCGGACGGGGGTGAGCAGTTACGTCGTATTTATCGATCTCAAGCTCCCGCAGGGTACGGCTGGAAAAGCCTAGGCGCAATTCGGTTTTTGATTCGCCATTCGATGCCCTTATGTTGTGTCTCCATACAGGCTGCTCAGATATATCCAGACACACTAAATTAGATTGTTCATGAGTGGCTATGTTCTCAAGAAGCCACGAGGCTGATCGGCCTTCGTGCGTTCCAATCTCCAATATCGAGCATTTTTTCCCCTTGAGATGACTTAGGTGTTTTTGAAAAGTGGGGATTTTCCACGAGAACCAATCATATGAAAAGCACTTCGCGTTACTCGAATTCATATTACTCATGCTGGATCCCGCGGATTGCTACTGCACTGTCTCGGACCGTGGTGTTGCTTACTTCTGAACCCAGGCGAAGTGGCTTTCGAAAGTGGCGCTGACTGCCAAGTCGTCCTTGGACAATCCTGAGTCAGATTCACTGCCGTGGTAAATTCAGAAAGCTCGCATCCAGCGTACCCGATGTACCGCAAGCACATTGAAGTTTGCCAATGGATCATATTCCCGCCCGTCGTCAAAACTGCTTAGCGCGTCATCGACATTGCAAAGGGAATAGCCCAATCCACGAACAAGGCAGGCATAATTGCTTCAGTATCCGAGTCATTCCACGCGGATCAGACCCTATTGGTCTCGCGTCGCGCCAGTACACCAGGAATCGTCTCCGAGCGAAGGATGCGTCACGAACTCAAACTCGATTTCGATTGTAAGTGGGTGATTGATCCGAAGTTGATCTCAATTTCCTTTCGGCGATCACGGGGACGATATGCTCTGCCGAAAATATTCATCAAAGTTCGTCAAATCTACGCCATACCTCCGTCCTCCCCTCCAGAAGTTGTCCCAAAACTCCTTGGTATTGCGCCAATGCCCTTCGCGCTGAAAGAGGTCGATGTACTTCGATGGGTGCTTCGCGTACAGGAGTGCATCCTTCTCGAAGAATCTTCCTCTTGTTGCGGAGGACTCCCGCTCGATCGAGCGGGGCTGGGCCGGATGAATTACCCGTACGTCCGCACAATAGGGGACGCTTCCGAGCTCCTGAAGGCGCCAGCCGAGATCGGTATCCTCTCTGAAATGTGGGCGATCGAAACGCAGATCGAACCCGCCCAATCGGATGAATTCCGAACTGCGTACAAAGAGGTTAGCCGTCATGAAGCCGATCCCCTCGAAGCCGACGTTTGTCACCGGTCGGAACGCGGGGTCATCTAAGTGATCAGATTCAATGATGCCTTCGATACCGATGATGCGCTTGGTGGCAAAGTGATGCCAGGCGCGCTCTAGCCAGTCTATCGCCGGCTCACAGTCATCGTCGATGAAAGCAATAATTGTCCCCTGAGCGAGAAACGACCCGGTATTTCGGCTCCGCGCCGCCCCCCTGATCTTAGTGTGCCAATACGTGACATCAATGCCGAGATCCTTCCATCGATAAGTCCATGGCTGGTCACTTTGATCGACTACGACGACTTCGAAGTCCCTGAAGCTCTGCGCGCTCAACAGTTCCATCAATCTGCGGAGCTGACCATGACGCTCGTAAGTTGGGACGACCACGCTGATTCCGGGGGACGGTCGGCCACTCTTTCTCCCAAGATTGGAGAAAAGCCGACCCGTTCTGGCGCTGATGTCCTCCCATGAGAAATCCTCCTCTGCGCAGCGACGTGCATCCTCGGCAATCCTGTGTCGCCGGAACCGATTGCTGAGAAGAGATTGAAGCGTCTCGGAAAAAGCCTCCACGCGAGGTTCGACTACGATCATAGCGTCCCGAGACCCGCAAGCGATGCCGCGCGCGCCGACGGGAGTTGTCACTGCGGGCAATCCCGTTGCCATGTAGTCGAACATCTTGATATTTGTTCCCGAACCGGAAAGCATTGGGTTAAGGGCGACGTCGCTCGCGGATAACCACAGGGCTTTTAAGTCCTCCTCCAAAATGCCGGTGACGGTCACATTGTCGTGTTTAGTCGAGATCTTCGTTCCGACGCCGCCAGCCACAACAAACGTCACATCGGGCATCCGAGCTGCGAGTCCCTCAGTTATGAAACGAGCAGCCTCCACATTCGGCTGGTAATCGCTCCCGATGAATATTGCGACCAGCGAGCTCTCGGGGAGAGCCAGTGCGCGTCGCGCTCCTCGCTTTTCCCGTGGTGTAGCAGGTCGCACGCGTTCCGTCATCACCCCGTTTGGAACAACCCTGATTCGCCCGAGAGGCACTTCGTATAACTTCGCGAAGAGGAGAGCATCATCGTGGGAACATGCAAAAACAAGGTCAGCGCGTTGGCAGAGATCATTCTCGACCCTGATCACTTCGCGCAGAACTTCGCGCTCTCCCGCATGCGCCATAGTAAGAATTTGTGCGCGCAGCAACCCTTCGACATTGTGGGAGTCATATACGACCGGAGTACCGCACGGCACATCGACGAGAGGGAAAACCCACGGATGCGAGAAAACTACGATCTCGCTCCAGAGTACCGCTTCCCGACACGCAGCTAGATACTCCGGCGAAAGCCAAGCCTGCTGGTGGAATGCCAAATCGATTACATTCTTGCCATTTACTTGCGCTGATAGCTCCTTCGCGGCGCGATGATGCTCACCCGTAAGCGGGACGGTGGTCTCTTCAAGTCCGGCAGTAAGTCGGTGCTTCCGGTAAGGTTCGCCGGGCCAATCGTAGGTTCCCACGTACCGTGCCTGAATGTCGGCGCCCAAGGCGTGATATAGGCCGAGCAGCCGAAGCCGACCACCACCGACCGCTGGCGTAATCGGTTGCATGTCGAGGACTGCGACTTTAAGCGCCATATGTCATTTCGCCCAGCTCAAGTGTCGAGAGCACTGCGCAGGGAGGCGGCAACGTGCTCCCAGCTGACGTCACTCTTGAATCGCCGAGAAGCACTACCGAGAGCTCGTGCACCCTCAAGATCCCCCACTAAAGAATTGATGCAGGCCGCAATAGCCTCCGGTCGCGGCTCGCAAATTAGCCCACAACCATATCGTTCGATCATCCGAGCTGGTTCACCTGAGTCCTCGCACGTGATCACCGGCTTCTCGCTATGGAACGCTTCAACGGCCACTAACCCGAAGTCCTCCCGTGCAGCGACAAAGGGAACAGCGATCGCGTCGGCATATAGCTCCAGCAACGCGTCATCGGAGACTCTGCCAAGAAATCGGATCCTCCTATCTTCGCTGGCGAGGGCGCGCAGAGCG
The DNA here is from genome assembly GCA_050739115.1 of Steroidobacteraceae bacterium. Classification (GTDB taxonomy): domain Bacteria; phylum Pseudomonadota; class Gammaproteobacteria; order Steroidobacterales; family Steroidobacteraceae; genus 13-2-20CM-66-19. The sequence goes on from JBOIAQ010000036.1 coordinate 3,346, forward strand.
ACCTCATCTTCACCGGTCCCAGAAATGAGAAGGGTCACGTCGTCTGTGACGAACTTCATCGCCTCTATCACCAGATTAACGCGCTTCCAGCGATGGAGGCGACTGGGTAAAAACAGGTACTTTTGCTCCCCGCAACGGAACCCGGAGAGGGTTGTGTTCTGATACAAAACATCGGAGTCGAGGCCGTTGTAGGCACGAAGCCGATCTCGCACTTCCTGTCCGATGACAAATCGTCTTTTTATGCCCGGGCTCGCCAGCGCCGCCGTATCGAGCTCGATGATCCTTCGTCGTTGTTCCCGCAGGCCCCTATCCGGTTCAGGGAACTCGGAGTCAAACATGTCATAAAAAACGCGCATGGTATGCTGCAGATAACACACGTGATTTTCGTGCTGAACCAAATACCCCGGCGCTTTGGTCGAAATGACTCCCGCGTACTCACTGAGATCAAGATCATAGAATCGAAGGTATGACTCCATGACGTTCTCAAAATTTGACTCGTCGCTTGGCACATAAACGATTTCCGCGTTCGCGCCTGACAGGCACAGGGCGTCACGGAGGCCGAGATAAAATCGCTCTGCGCCCCCCACTTCGCCGCTAGGGGATGCCGTGGCGATAACGGCAATTCGCTCATCGCTCATGTTGACACCCCGAGAGCGCAAAGATCCTGCCCTTGCCGGGAAATTCTGCCGCAGAAGAACTGCCCACAGCGTGGTGCTGGTCTAGGCTTTGCGTCCAATGACCGCATAGTCGCGCGCGGAAAAGAAGAACCTATTAAGGATCTCCGTCACTTTCGGAGCGCAGTCCGAGATCAGCTCATCCGCTCCGCATGGGTGTAACTCCTCGACCTCGACCGAAACGAATCCCCGTGCTTCGACAATAAATCGCGAGTAGTCGGGTGGCAACGGGCGTACGTGCGTTGGATCAAGGTAAAAGCTACAAGCTCCTACCGTTAAGTTTCGCGGATTGGGCGTCTCCAGTATGAGAACACCTCCAGGTCGCAGCACGCGAAGAGCCTCGTCCAGAAGCGCGACCAACTTCCAATTTGGTAGATGCTCAATCAAGTGAAAGGATGTAAGTGCACCAATGGAGTTTGCCTTGCGTTGTCGCAGAAACTCCAGTGCGTCCTGCTCGACGACATCCAGTTCCAGCTCTCGGCAGCGGTCGAGGAATACCCGATTTACATCGATTCCCGTTGCCGTCAAACCGTGATCCCGCAGAAGTTCGAGCCACTCGCCTCGGCCACAACCAATGTCCAGCAGGGGTCTCTTGGGAGTTCCCGCGTCGGCGCGTCGAACGCGTTCAACATATATGGACTGTCGGTTTCTGATATCCTCCCGCGTCCCTCGGAAAGTATCTTCAAAGCTTGCGTACATCGCGGCCAGATTATGTTCGTGCTCGGCCGCCAGACTTTCAACCTGCTGAAGTGACATCGGTTCTGGGAGCCGCTTACGCGCCTCTTCCAGCAGCAAGTGGAGTCGCCTCTCCTGTTCGAGATAAGAAACCTTCAATTCCCGTGTACGGGAATTTGTTGTCATCAACTCATTTCGAAAGCGGGAGGAAATTTCACCGTCCTTAGCCTCAAGCACTGCCGCGACCTCCTTCTTCAGCAGATCCATTGATTCCCGGTCGATCTTTGTCGCATCGAGAGCACGAACGGATTCCCCAAATGCCGTCAGCTCGGAACTGAGTTCCTTGGCAATATCGTTCCGGACACGCTGCGTCTCGAGTGTAAGAGATTCGGCAAGGCCATTAAGATCTTTCCGCAGGCCGATGCTCGCTTCATTAAGATTCGCCTGCGCAGCCTTAGAGTCGATTTCTGCAGCGACGACTTTCGCCAATAGGCCTTCAAGGTCCGTCCGATCCGCTTTGGGCTCCAAAAGCTCCTGCAGTCGCGGCTGGATCGCGGCAATCTCATCGGCCAAACGACCCGGTATGTCGGTAGCTTGAGCACGCAGAGTTTGTAGCTCCTCACGAACGGTCCTCATTCGGACATCAACTGACATATCGATCCTCTCGAATTCTGCAATGTCTGCCTTCTTTCTACGCAAGTGGATGAGTTGTTCCTGGACAACTTTGAGAGCAGCAGATAGGGGTGGAATTTCCTCTATGCGTGCCCGCTCTTTGAGGCCTTGAGTTATGTAGTTCGACAGTGTGGACAGTTCGTGGCGCTCTGCTCTCATCTCGAGGGAGCGGAGGAGATGCCGGTGTATCTGGTTCAGGGCAGTTGTATCGACTTTGTCCCTTCGGAGCGACTCGATCGCCGCATCAATCTCGGCCCTTTGATCACGAATGGCTGCCGTTGCCGCATCGATGGCGACCTTGAAGACGTCGACTGCTTCGCAGTCAGCCTTGCGCTGTAAAGCCGTTTCAAGCCCTTGTGCAACACTAGAGACTGTCACGTGATCGGCCTTCAAGCGTAAACCGTCCGACAGGTCGCTGAATCTGGCTTCCGCAGACTGCGCGTCCGACTTGCCAACCATCTCTCTTTGAAGAATATGCACTGAGCACCGAAGTGCTCTAGCGGCACGTTCAGAGGCCGACAGCCGATGACCCGCAGCATTAAGCGTCTGCTCAAGCTTTCGAAGCGCCTCCTGTGAGACTACGCAGCTCCTCTCCGTCCGACTGTCAAGGCTTGCTATGCGGTTTCGCAAGACCGCAAGCTCCCGGCGATCCTTGCGTTCCCTTGCGGAAAGTTCGTAAAGAGCGATCGGCAATCTCAGGACCGATCCAATCACCGGCCAGCGACGCACCGTGTCTATTGCATATGGAACTGCAAGACCCTTGATCTTCGCACCGTACTCTTTCCCCTCGGTACTCCTGCAGAGCCGCCCCAGGATCTCCGCCTTCGAGGCTCCCTCGTGAAGCATTGCGAGGTAACAGCTTATTCCATCAAAATCAGGTTCACGACCCAGCACGCACCGATAGGCGGCCTGTATAAAGGCCTCATCGTCGTACTTGGTCAATTCAGAATAGCGAGAACCGCAAGTCGTCGCCTCGGCAACTTTACTTACTTCACTGGCCGGGAATTCCAGATCAAGATGCACGCGTATAGGCGCAGAGGGTTTCTCGGAAGGCGCTTGCTTGCCTGAGACCCCCACCCGTTCACTCTCCAGCTTCTTTGCCGTCCCTTCACTCCTTGGATTTCCGTCGCGACTCCGAAGACGCGCTACTTCGTCTCGTATCCGCTCCATTAGTACGTCGAGGCTGAGGACTGCTGCATTCATGTGTTCTGGGCTCGGCTGAAGGATGTTTTCTGTGGCCTCTGATCGCTCAATTGACCTCACCGGAATCAGTACTAGACTTCGGAACGCCCGGCATCGACCTCAAATGATCCTCGCTCTCTTCCATCGTCCGCATCCGTCATGATCGGCGCATCTAAACGCGCTCGCGCCTCCGAACCGACGAGAGAGGTGAGGAATCTCTCCCATTTGGGCAGCACGATCTCGCATTTGTAGCGCTGCGCCACTTCGGCGCCTCGCATTACGAGTTGACATCGGTTGGATACTCCATCGGCGTTTATTACCGCTCCGATGGTAGCGACCATCTCGTCGACCGAATACGGATTGAAGTATCGGGCGGCATCGGCGAACACCTCGCGGTGCACCGGAAGATCCGAGGCGACCACCGCCCCCCCCGATGCCATCGCCTCGACACCCGAAAGATCGAACCCTTCCGCGAAGCTCGGACAGATGGTCGCCCGGGCGTGTTTGTACAGCAGCCTAAGCTCGGGTGACGGAACATCCGCAAGGCAATAGGCCTCCCCGCGCTCGAGCCACGGCCGGATCTTCGCAATAATACCGGCATGGTGCCACCCCAGATGGCCGACGAGCATTAGGCGGAGACGGGGACTCTCCGAGCGCAATCTCTCCCAGGCGGCGAGTAGGCTGAGGTGGTTCTTCCGTGGCTCGATGGTCGAGACCATCAACAGATACTCCGGGTTCGCCGGTATAGCTCCCGCAGATACGAACGACCTGGCTGAGCCGCTCGGTGGCCGGTAGGCTTTCGCATTCAGCCGCATACTGACGATCTCTCCCACACGCGAAGGACTCGACACCTCATCGAAATAATCGTGCGAGGCGACGTTATGAATCGTGAGAGAACGTGATTTCACCTCTGGAAAAACGGACAGCAGGTCCTTGCGAGTCGCTTCGGATACACACACGAACCAAGCGCCACTCCTGACGTTCTGGCGCAATGCACGATAGTGAAACGCCTGGTGATTGCGTCGCTCGGATATCGTATGCGGCATGAGTAATGGAATGGCATCGTGGTAGCGCACAACCAACTGCGTGCCGGATGACACGGTGCCCGGATAGGGCGTCTCCGCGATCATCACACTGAGTTCCCGAGTATCAAGCCGCGGGAAGACTGCAAGCCCCAGGAACTTCGTGATTGCTCCACAGATATGCATGGCACTCCATGGAGTCTCTGCGACCCGGAAACGCGCTGCGGTAACGGTATTGAAGTCGGAAGGCGGAAGAGAGCGCGCGAACAGTCTACGCCAGATGAAGTCTTGAAAATGACTTGGGTCGAAAAGGCTGAGATTTTCGGAGGCACCGATCAGACGGCGCACCAGGGCCAGGATGAAACCGATGCGCGAGCGTAGGAACCGCTCCTCCAGCATGATCACTACTCGGGACAGGCGGTCGATCTGCCGGTGTTTGGTAAGTGGTTGCTTCCACGTACCATGCACCGGGAGACCTTTGCGCAAAGCGTGCGTGCTGCTTTGAATCAGACCTTCGACGGTGATTCCGTCAAGCAAGGAGAGCCCTCTGAACAGCAGCCGAGTCTGCTGAGGAATCCCTGCGTGCTTGTCAAGAGCTGGGCGCAACTCGAGGAGGACTTTGACGGGCTGTTTCCGCCTGGCCAATGCATCCACGTGCGCTAGACCTCCACCCGCACCGGTTTTCGGGCCAGGCTCTCCAGATAGAAATCGTAGGCTGCATCGACCGTTTCGAACAGAATTAGATGGCCTTCGTGCAGAACGGAGGCCTGCTTGCAGTACAACTTGATCGAATTCGCGTCATGCGTCACCAGGATGAATGCCCGATCCCTCCGCTTGTGAAAGAGTTCGATGTGACAGCGGTCGTGAAAGCGTACATCTCCCACCACCATCACCTCGTCAATTAGGAAGCAATCGAACTCGATGGCCATGGACAGCGCAAAGGCGAGCCTGGTCACCATTCCCTGAGAGTAGTGCTGCACCGGCTCAAGGAAATAATGTCCAAGTTCGGTGAAGTCCTCCACGAACGGTAGCAGCGGCCGGTAGTCGACACCGTGGATCCGGCAGACGAACTTGAGATTGTCCAGACCGGTCAAATGTGGCGCGAATGCGCCGCCAAAAGCTAACGGCCAAGACACACGCATGCTGCGGCGAATCGTCCCAGAAGTCGGACGCTCGGCTCCGGCGATCAAGCGGATGAGCGTCGACTTCCCCGCACCGTTGCGCCCCAGAACGCCGAGATGCCGCCCAGGCTCAAGCGTGAAACTGACATCATCGAGGACCTTGTGCCGTCCCCGATGGGTAGAGTATACCTTCGAGACGTGATCCACGTGAAGCATCACATTTCCACTCTTCGACCCGCTTCCCACGTTAGGTACAGTCCTACGAAAGTTAGGACGAGGCACCAAGCCGCCATATAAGGGACGCTGTAGTAGGTCTTAACGAAATTTCCGAACCAGCCTTGCCGGATCATTTCCGTGCCGTGCACCATCGGCACAATCAGCACGTACCTGCGCAGGTCTGCGGGGATCCAGGCAACCATGAACGCTGCTCCGGACATTGGAAAGAGCAGATACGCGGCAGGATGCCACAGACGGTCCACGACTTCCGAGAATGCAGTCCCCGCGCCGATCGTGAGCGCTATGCCGGCGGCGAGCCACATCATCATCAGCCAGCCGAAGACGACCTGACCGAGGTCGATAGGCGGAGGCACCCATCCTATGAAGATGAAAAACAGCGACAGTACGATGAAAGAGCTGGTCGCCCCGGCGAGCTCGAGAATGATACGGGTGAGAAACACATCCATGACTCGTACATTGCGGTGAAACAGGAGCTGCTTGTTCGCCTCGAGCGCAGCGGTGCAATGTGAGGCCGCATTGCGCCACATCAATACCGTGGAATAGCCGGTGATGGCGAAAGCGACGATCGGAATGGACGTGTAGCCCTCCAGGCCAGCGAATGACCAGAGCGTCGCGACACCAGTGGTGTAGAGCATCGGCTCGGCGACGAGCCACAGCGCACCCAGGTTATGCCTGCCAAACCGGGTGATCACCTCGCGCATGAGCAGCGCGTGTAGGATGCGACGCTGCAATGCAAAGGACGATCGAAGCGGGACGGCCTGATCCATGGAAGCCCCTACTCAGTGTGCTCGCGGATGCTCGCGAGGATTAGCGCAAGCACGCCCCAGAGGATGAGTCCCGCCGCAAAGACCGTGAATATCGACCGCAGCCGCCGTGGAATAAAGGAGCTGTCCGGCAAGTTCGGCTGCACCAGCCGCTCGAGATAGAGCTGCTGCCGGGCGGCATCTCGACGGGCAACGTCCAGTTCCGCGAGGGCCATGCCCAATTCCTTGTCCGCGACACTCGACTGCAGGGCGAGTTGCTCGAATTCAGGCGCGCGAGCACTGAGCGAGCCGCTGGCCCCGGTCACTTTTGCCGCCTGGCCAGTGATCGCGCTGCGCAACGTTTCCGCACGGCTCTGTAGGCCCGGGATCTGCGGATTGTTTGGCGAGAGCTGCTTGAGTTCAGACAGCTCGGCTTCGGTGGAGATCAGCTCGCCCTGCAATCTCGCGATGCCCTGGAGCTCGATGCCCGCCTGCTGATTTGGGGCGAAAACCGCGTGTATGCTCCGGTAGGCGAGGAGCGCGAGCGAGGATCGAGTAGCCTTCTGCTCTGCCGCTTGTAAGTCGTCCTCCGCGTAACGGATCGTGTCCTCGCGACTGCGACCGTTGAGATTGTTGACGAGCTGCTCGCTCAGGGCGAGCAAATCATTGTTGATGCGGTACGCGGCTTCCGGGGTGTAGGCACTCACCGTCAGCGTGGCAATTGAGGATCCGGAGTCGTAATCGACTCCGACATACTTGGTGTAGTAGCGGTAGAACGCCTCGAAGCTGTGGTCCCAGTGTAGACCCGGGAATCGATCGAAAATGTCGACACGCGGGTTGCCGAATGCCTTCCGCAGATCGATCTCTTGGCTGAGCGCTTTCAGCGCATCACGTGATTGGACGTAGTCCTGCACGTCATAAGCGGCGTCCTGTGAGCGCGACATGCCGGCACCCTGGAGAAAATCGCCCAGGATCCCGCCGGCTTGCACCGCCGTTTCCTGCGGACTGTGCACGATGAATTTCGATACCGAGATGTACACGTCCGATGCGATCAGCCCGTAGTACACGGTTGTGGTCAGCGTCGGCAGCGCAACCGTCAACAGGACGAGGTAGTGCTTCTTGAGCCAGCGCCACAAGACGAGCGCTCGTAGCGGTTGGGTTGCCGCGCCGGCATCCGTCGCTTCGCCGAGATCGGTTCCGGCTGCTTCGCGTACGACTGCGTCCATCAGAACGCTCCCACTTGCTTGGCGGTCAGGACTGGATAGGCCACAGTGAAGAGGAGGTTGAAGAACTTCTGCATCTCGGTCACTGGCGCGTTGGAGACATAGAGGATGTCCTTGTCTTGCATCGGGAAGCTCTGGATGAGGAAGAAGCTGCTCGGCTTGGTGAGGTCTATGCGGAACACCACCGGCACCATTCCGTCGGGGGTGGTCATGACCGGCGGGTGGGGCCAGACCAGGGCATCCTTCGGGACGAAGCGGAACACGAAGACTCCCTTGGGGTTCGACCGCTCATCGAGCAGGCCGCCGCTGCGCGCGAGCGCCTGCGCGACCGAGATGCCCTGCGTCTCGAAGTTGATCTCCTCGTCCTTGCCCGTCGCGCCGAGCGCCATGAAGCTATAAGGCTGGTAAAGCGCGGTCACGACGTCGCCGGGCAACAGGTTTACGTCCTGGTGCGGGTCGCGGATGATGGTCTCGAGAGGCAGCGAATAGACCTTCTCGCCCCGCGTCACCTGGATCGTCACCTTGTTGACGGGCTCCTTCACGCCCCCGGCCTCGGCCAACGCATCGAGCAGGCGGTCATTGCCGGGCACGAGCGCTACCCGCGTGCTGCGGTTCACGTCTCCGACCACGGTTGCGTTGGCGGAAAAATCCTGCGTTCTGCGCACGAGGACCTGAGGCTGGTTCGCCTTGCCTTTCAAGCCGCTCACGATCTCGGCCTCGATCTCCTCGAGCGTCTTGCCGGCGGCGAGGATGCGCCCTGCGAACGGCACCGAGATGTAGCCCTCATCATCGACCATCTGGGCAGGCAGTGTGGTCGCTTGCGAAGGGGCGATACCGCCCGCCATCGCGATCATCGAATTGCCGAACAGCGTCGCCGGCGCCGCTTCCCAGATGGTGACCTCGAGCACGTCTCCGGGCCCGACCAGGCGGGAGTAATGGGGTGGGGTTTCCAAGCTCTTGGAGAAGAGCTGCTGCTTGCGCTCCGACAGCAGCTCCTCGGTCACTGTGGCATCGACGTCGATCACCTGGATCTGAGCAAGACCGACGGGAGTCTTCGCCTTCTCGATGGTCGCGCTGCTCGGCCCGATGGTTGGAATGAACCCCGCGCAGCTCGCGAGGATTGCGGATGCGCACAGCGCTGCCGCGCTGCGAAGCAGCACTCGGCGGGCTCTGCCGGTCGCTGCAGCGTGATGGATACGGCCGTCGCTGGGGCCGGGCTGCCATGGCCTCATTCCACTCGTCCCAGCTCGAGTGGCTGCTGCAGCACGGGCATCGTGGCAGGCAGGGTGCGCTCGCCGATTTCACCAAGGAGGCGGTTCACGACCCCGAAATGACTCATCCAGCTCGGCACGTGCCAATGCGCGAGGCGCTTTAGCTGCGCGGCCCGCCGTGCAGAGTCCGGACGGCTGTAGTCGAGCACCGCCTCCGTCCACGCGTGCAGATCGTGGGCGTCGAGATACTCAGGCACTCGGGCGCCGAGCTCGCGGAACACCGGAATATCGCTGCAGATCACCGGCACTCCGGAGGTCAGCGCCTCCGCGAGCGGCAGGCCGAAACCCTCGGCGAATGACGGCAGGAGCAGCGCACGAGCCCCGCGGAGCCAGGCGCCAACTTCCGCATCGCTCAAAGCCGGGTGCTCCTCGACGAGGCCCTTGAGGCGGCTCGATCGCTCCAGCATGTCGACGATCTGCTCGTTTTCCCAGCCGCGACTCCCGATGACGAGGAGCTTGGGGGCCTGGGCGACGACGGCGCTGAGCCGCGCCCACAAGTTGAGCAGGAGCAGGTGGTTTTTGCGCGGCTCGATGGTCCCGAGCACCACGAAGTAGGGCCGTGGGTCGGCCGCTGGCGGTGTCGAGCGAATCTGCGGAAACGCGCGCGCCCCGAGGGCTGCCGTGCGAATGGTGACCGCCGTGAGTGCGCGCTGCGGCTCCGCCCGCAGGTGCTTGCGCAGCGAGTCCGCGGTGGCATCGGATACGGTAATGACGCCATCGAAGAGGCGCGCGATGTTGTCCGAGAGCCGCCGGTAGCGCTGCTCCCAGCCGGGCTCGAAGTATTCCGGGTACTCGAGCGGCAGCAGATCGTGAATCAGGCAGGCCATCCGGGCGCCGAGGCTCCGCCTAATGCGCCGGATGGTGAAGCCGCGCGCGAGGTGATGATGCGAGACGACGAGGAAGATCGGTGACCCTTGGCTGGCGTCCAGCGCGCGGCGAAGCCAGGGGCCCGCCAGCCAGTGGCCGGCGAGCAGGTGGCCGTAGATTCTGGCCAACGACTTGAGGCTCCCCCAGCGCGTGGGTGTCATCTCGCCCGACCAGCGCCGTTCGAGATCCGCGACGAAGCGCGGTGCGGTGCGCGGGCTCAACGCGAAGACGAACCCCAATAAGTGCACCACCGCGTAGGCCGGACGCGCCTCCTGCTCCATGATGTAGTGGCGGGCATACGCGAGCTCGACGCGGTCGATACCTGTCGGTCCGCGGCGACGCGCGCGCCAGATAAGGCGCGAGATATCCAATAGCAGCGCGGAGCGGAGAGACGGCCCGTGCATCGTCTCAGGTCTCGGGAACGATCACGGTGCGTGCCGCTGCCATGGGCGGCGGATCGCCGCGTGCCAGATCGCGTCGTTCCCGTATCGCGAGCAGCGCCAGCGCCGGAACCGAGAGCGCAACGAGAATGATGATGACCGCCTCATAAATCGTGACTGGGCCGAAGCTGGCGTTGGGCGCGAGCCACGGCCTCACATCGAACACGCCGCCCCAGATCGTAATGACGTTGCCTGCGACCAAGAGTGCCCGGATCTCCGTCGGCCCGAAGCCGAAGTAGGTGATCCGCATCGTGTCGTGCACCTCGACGCAGATGAGGGAGTACACGAATGCCATCAGGAACGCGATGAGCCCCAGACAGGCGATTCCGAATCGCGCGCAGGGCGATAAACCCAGTGCGAGGAAGATCATCGCCTGACTGAACAGGTCGCTCGTGTGATCGACGAAAAACCCGTAGCGCGGACGCTGGATGTCGCGGACCCGGGCCAACGTGCCATCGAGCGAGTCACCCGCCCAGTGAAGCAGTAGCCCCGCGCTCGCGAGCCACAGCCACTCGAGCGACCAGCGGCTGCCGATATAGCCGGCCGCGGCGCTGATCGCGCCCGCGAGCGCCAGAGCGGTCAGGTGATCCGGTTGCACCCAGGAGGGAATGCGACGAGCCAACCAGGCCAGAACCGGCCGTTCCAGCGCGCCTAACGCGCTGTCATTTGTGCGATGTGCGGGCATCGGTCCGCGAGCCCCACTGCTCCCCGTGTTGGAAAAGGAGTGTAGAGGAGGAGGTGAGTCGTTACAATGGATTTTGTCAAATCGGGGACGAAGGTCACACTAGGCGAAACGCGAGCGGCGGTTGGCTCGCTTAGAATGACACGCACAATTTGGGAGGGTCCTCCAGCCGCGAGCTCGCGCCGCGCCGCGCTGGTTCTGCCGGCGGGTCTCGTTAGGATGCAGCGAAATGCTGATTTTCGCGTGGGAATGCGCTGAATGAAATTCAGGAGCGATCGCGCCCGCATCGCGATCATCGGTGCCGCGTACCGCATGCCCGGAGTTGGTGCAGAGGGGTTCTGGCACGCACTGAACGGGGGCCGGGATCTTATCTCCTCGGTCGATCCGGCCCGTTGGGATCAGGACGCGTACCTCCATCCGCGTAAGAGCGAGCCGGGTACTTCTTACACATTCGCGGCCGGCTCGATCGGGGATGTGTCCGGATTCGATGCGGCGTTCTTCGGCATCTCTCCCCGGGAAGCCGAGCAGATGGATCCGCAGCAGCGAATCCTCCTCGAGATGTCGTGGGAAGCGTTCGAGAGCGCCCGCGTTCCGCCCTCCTCCCTGCGCGGCCGGCGTTGTGGGGTGTACATCGGCCTCTCGAGCGTCGATTACGCCTACCGGCGGGCGGATGATCTGGCCTCCGTCGATGCCACGACGATGACGGGAAATACCGGCAGCATCGCGGCGAACCGGATCTCCTACTTCTTTGATCTGCGCGGGCCGAGCATGGCGGTCGACACGGCCTGCTCCTCCTCGCTCGTAGCGCTCCACCAGGCCTGCCAGTCGATCCGCCATGGCGAGAGTGACGCGGCTCTGGTCGGCGGCATCAGCCTGCACCTTCATCCCTATGCGTTCGTGGGGTTCTCGAAGGCGTCGATGCTCTCGCCCGAGGGACGTTGCCGCGTGTTCGATGCGCATGCGGATGGCTATGTGCGCGCCGAGGGCGGAGCGGTCGTGCTCCTCAAGCCGCTGGCGCAGGCCATTGCCGATGGCGACCCGGTCCTCGGCGTCATCATCGAGACCGGGATCAACAACGATGGACGCAAAAACGGACTCACTGTGCCGAGCTGCACGGCGCAGGCGGCCTTGCTCTGCGAGACCTATGAGCGGGCCGCGATCGCGCCTGAGGAGATTGACTACTTCGAGGCGCATGGCACCGGCACCGCGGTCGGCGATCCCATCGAGACGCGCGCGATCGGCGAGGCGCTCGGACAGCGGCGCGCGCCCGATCGGCCACTTCCCATCGGCTCGGTGAAAAGTCATGTCGGACACCTCGAGGCCGCATCCGGCATGGCGGGCCTCATCAAGGCGCTCGGCGTGTTACGGCACCGTTACGTACCGCCGAACCTGCACTTGTCCCATCCCAGCGAGCACATCGACTTCGGCGCCTGGAATCTCTCGCCGGTGACAACATCGCTCGCGCTGCCCACGGACCGACGCCTCATCGTCGGCGTCAGTGCGTTCGGTTTCGGCGGAACCAACGCCCATGTCGTGCTCTCGAGCTTCGAGGCGCCGGCCGCGCGTAAGCGAGCGGGTGCGCTGCCCGAGGCGCCTCTCGTCTTATCCGCCCGCAGTCCGGGTGCGCTCAAGGAGAGCGCGGGCAGGATGGCGGAGTTTCTGCGGCAACGCGCCGATCTCGCCGAGTACGACGTCGCCTACAGCGCGGTCATCACGCGCGATAGGCACCCTTACCGCCTCTCGGCCGAGGCCGCGGACCGGGAGGCTCTGACGCAATCGCTCGAGCGCTTCGCAGCGGCCGGGACCGCTCCTGGGATCATCACCGGCAAGCTGTTTCAGGACGGGCGTCCGCCGGCCTTCGTTTTCTCGGGCAACGGCTCGCAGTGGGCAGGCATGGGCGTCGCGCTCCTCGAGGAGGAGCGCGTGTTTCGCGAGACGGTGGAGGAGATCGACTCGCTCCTGCTCGCGCGCGGCGGGCGCTCGGTGATTGCGGATCTGCGCAGCGTGAACGCCGCGAGCGGATTCGAGCCAACCGAGGTCGCGCAGCCGGCGCTTTTCGCGCTGCAGGCGGGCCTCGCGCGATCGCTCGAGGCCCGCGGTATCCGGCCGGCAGCAGTGTGCGGACACAGCGTCGGGGAGGTCGCCGCCGCCTGGGCGAGCGGGGCGCTCACTCTCGAGGCGGCGGTGCGCGTGATCCACGAGCGCAGCGCGCACCAGGCGAAGACGCGCGGCAGCGGGCGCATGGCCGCGGTGGCGCTCGGTGAAGCGGAGATGACGGAGCTCATCGACTCACTTGGCCTCGCGGGCCGCGCCAATCTCGCCGCGGTCAACTCTCCCGTCAGCATCACGGTCGCCGGGGACGAGGAGGCCATCATCGCGATCAGTCAGACGCTCGCGCGCCGGCGGATCGCCTGCCGCCAGCTGCCGCTCGATTACGCCTTCCATAGCCGCGCCATGGATGCGATTCGCGGCGGTCTCTTGGCGGGACTCGAAGGTCTCGAGTGCGGGGCCGGAGCTCTGCCTTTCTTCTCCGCAGTCGCCGGCGCGACCATCGAGAGCGCCGCGCTGGGAGCCGAGTACTGGTGGCGCAACATCCGTGAGCCGGTCCGGTTCGAGAAGGCGATCCGCGCGATGCTGGAGGCCGGCATCAACACCTTCGTCGAGATCGGGCCGCGGCCGGTTCTACTTTCCTACATCGAGGACACAGCGCGCCTCGCAGGTGCGAGCGTGCTGACGCTGCCCACGCTGTCAGCGAAGGATCCGGGGGCCCATCGCATCGCCACCGTGGCCTGCCAGCTCGAGCTCACCGGGCCGCTTGAGGATCTGCGGCGGCACTTCAGCGTACCCGGCAAGGCCGTCGAGTTGCCTCACTACCCCTGGCAGCGGGAGCGCTTCTGGCATCCGAGCACCTCAGACTCCTTAGGTCTCCTGCAGCGCCGTCGCGTGCATCCGCTCCTCGGTTACGCCCTGCCCGGAGAGCCGCTGCACTGGGAGAATCCGCTCGATGCAGCCTCGGTCCCCGGGCTCGCGGATCACAAAGTGGCGGGCGCGGTCGTATTCCCGGCCGCCGGTTTCCTCGAGATGGCGCTCGCCGCGGCTGCGGCGCACCGGCCAGGCGCCACGTATGCCATCGAGGATCTCGAGATCGTCTCTGCGCTCGTGCTCGAGCCGGATCGCTCCAAGCTCGTGCGCCTGCGCGTCGATGCGGACGATGGCACGTTCACCATCCGCAGCCGCGATCGGGCGGCCGAAGGAGAATGGCGTACGCACGTGCTCGGGCGACTGGTGGAAGATGCGGTGCCAGCACCTGCCGAACCTCTCACGCTGCCCTCCCGCGCGCCGGATGTGGTCGCGAATGCTCATTACGAGCGCGCACACTCGATGGGCCTTGAGTACGGTCCGGCCTTTCAGTCCGTGACCGGCGTCTGGCTCGCGGATGCGGAATCCTTTGGCGCGCTGACACTACCTGAATGCGTCGCTGACGGCGCGGACCGCTACCTGTTGCATCCGTCGATCTTCGACGGCGCGCTGCAGCTGCTGCTCGACTGCGCGGCGGCTCGAGAAGCGCTTAAGCCCGGTGAGCCCCCGCCGACATACCTGCCGGTGCGCATCGATCGGGTGGAGCTCGTGCAACCGCATCGCGCGGTGTCGGCTGCGCGCGTCGTCGCACGCACTTCCCGACATCAATCGCGTCGCAGTTTGCACGCGGACTTGCTTCTCTACGATGCCGCCGGCGACAAGGTGGCGCTCGCTCGCGGGGTTCGTTTCCGCGCCGCACGAGTACGGCACGGCGTCGAGAGGTGTGCGACCTGGATAAGGACTCATGCGATTGCCGCGCCACGAGGCGCCGGCGCGCTCGCTCTCCCATCGCCCGCCGAAGCGGCGATGCTCTGCGCGCAGCGCCTGCACGAGCCGGCACGCGCCGCCTCGCGCCTGCGTTTTGCCGGTGAAGTCGAGCCACTCCTCGATGCGCTCTGCGGTGCCTTCGCCGAGCGTGCTCTGCGCGAGCTCGCGGGTGATGCGCCGCTCGATCCCACCGAGTGGCAGGCTCGTGGAATCATGACTTCCGATGCGATGCCGCTGGCGCGCACGCTGCTTCAGATGCTGGTCGAGGACGGCGTGCTCAAGGCCGAGAGCGGCCGCTGGGAGTGGACGGGCCGCGGCACCGAGATGCATTTCCCGGAGCCGCGCGACATTTGGGGCAGCCTCATCGGGGATTACCCCGACTATGCGCCCGTCATCATTCGCACCGGTACCGCGGGCGCGCGCCTGATCGAGAGCCTGCGCACCGGAGTTGCCGGCGCTCGGGCGGATCACGGTGCTGCCGAGAGCGCCTTCTCCTGGGTGCATGCCTGCACACAGGGCGAGGCGGTCGCCCTGTTTCGCGCCATCGAAGATGTGATCGCGAGCGCGGCCGCCGCTCAGCCCCCGGAGGGGCGCCTACGCGTGCTGCAGGTCGTCGGCCCCCCGGCTCCGGAGGAGCTCGGCGATGTCATCGTGCCGCAGCTCGATCCGGATCGATGCGAGTTCGTGCTGGCCGCGGCCTCGCAGGAGACGCTCGAGCACTGGCGGGCGCGCCATCCGCGTGTGGCCGGTCTCGAATCTCGGGTGATCGACGTCGATGGCGCGGGCGCGTACGACGCGCAGGTCGCGGGCCGACTATTCGACATCCTGGTGTTGAATGACGGCTGGTCGGCCGCGCCCGATGCGGCCCAGAGGCTGCAAGCGGTGCGGCGGCTGCTTCATCCGGGTGGCCTACTGATCGCCCTCGAGCAGCATCCCTCGCGCGCCGAGGAGCTGCGGCTGCCCTCTGCACGCTCGATTCGGCGAGTCCCCTCCGCATGGGCTCCGCTCTTGGGCCACGCCGGCTTCAGTGACCTCGAGACGGTGCTCGATGCGCCAGAGCGCGCGGTCGGCCCGTATCTCGTGCTGGCGCGCGCGCACGGGCCGCTCGCGGCGGTCAACGATGCCGAGGCAACGTCCGCGCCGCCGCAAACGTGGCTCCTCGTCCACGATGCGCAAGGGTACTCCGCGAGCCTCGCGGCGGCGCTCTCGGCCGCTCTCACAGGCGCCGGCCAGACCGTCATCCGCGCGGTTTCGGGCGCGCAGTTTGCCTGCGACGCGCCGCACCGCCTCATGTTGGATGCCTCGTCGTCCGAGCATTGGGAGCGCGCGATTGGCGAGCTGCGGCGCATGGGCTCGAGCCCCGACGGTTGGATACACCTCGCGGGCCTGGATCCCACCACCGGCGCCGCCTCCGCCGCGACACGCTTGGCCGCTCAGGAAAATCGCGCCGCGGTGCTGCTCGCGTGGCTCAAGGCGGCGGCGCGCCATTCGCTCGACAGCCAGTCCTGCATCATCGCGGCGCAGGCGGGCCTGGCGCTGCTGCCGGATCGGGTTCGTGCCGCCGGCAACGGGGGCGAGGTGGCCGTTCCGGATGCCATCCGCGGCGCGGCGCTCTGGGGGCTGACCCGCGTCGCGATGCAAGAGCTTGCGAGCCAGCACATTCGCTGGATCGACCTTGTCGATCCCCTGGCCGATCCGCTGGCTGCCGCCGCCGATGCCGCGCGCCTGGCGCGCGAGTTGCTCGAGCCTGATGAGGAGGACGAGATCCTACTCACGACCGCGGGCCGGTATGCGGTTCGGCTGCAGCCGCTTGCCGAGCTGCCCCCCCCGGCATCGACGAGTGATCTGCCGCCGGTGCCCGCTCGCCTCGATTTCCCGGTGCCGGGCTCTTTCCGGCATCTGGAGTGGCGCGAGGACGAGAGATATCTCGCCGCCGAGCCGGCACTCGGCGAGGGTGAAGTCGAGATCGACGTGCGCGCCGCCGGTCTCAACTTTCGCGATGTCATGTACGCCATGGGCCTCCTTCCCGATGAGGCGATCGAGGACGGCTTCTGCGGTCCGGCTCTCGGCATGGAGGTGGCGGGGATCGTGCGGCGCGTCGGACCCGGCGTCGAGCTGACGCCGGGCGCTGAAGTCATGGGCGTCGCGCCGGCGGCACTCGCTCAGCGAGTCATCACACGCGCCTTCGGCGTTGCACTCAAGCCCGCGGAGTGGTCGTTCGCGGCCGCCGCGACCGTGCCCACGGCCTTCTTTACCGTCTATTGTGCCTTCACCGAGCTCGCGCGACTTAAGCCCGGCGAGCGGGTGTTGATTCACGGCGCGGCCGGGGGCGTCGGCATGGCCGCCATCCAACTCGCGCGCCACCTCGGGGCGGAGGTCTTCGCCACGGCCGGCACGGTGGAGAAGCGGCAGCTGGTGAGACTGCTCGGAGCCGACCACGTCTTTGACTCGCGCTCGCTCAGATTTGCGGATGAGCTGCTGCAGGCGACGGGCGGCGCCGGGGTCGACGTGGTGCTCAACTCCCTGGCCGGGGAGGCGATGCGGCGCAACTTGCGCGTGCTCAAGCCCTTCGGCCGAATGGTCGAGCTCGGCAAGCGGGACTTCTACGAGAACACCCGTCTCGGGCTTCGGTCGATGCGCAACAATATCACCTACTTCGCCTTCGATGCCGATCAGCTGATGGCGCGGCGACCGGAGGTGGCGCAGCGGATGTTCGGTGAGTTGATGGCGCTCTTTGCCACGGGCGTGCTCCGTCCGATCCCCTACCGCGCCTTCTGCGCCTCGAACGTCGAGGCGGCTTTCCGTCAGATGCAGGCCTCGCGTCACGTCGGCAAGATCGTCATTACGCTTCCGGAGGGCTTCCGGCCCGTCTCACATGCGGCCACCGCCGGCGCGCCGCAATTGCGAGCAGATGCCACCTATCTCGTCACCGGAGGACTCTCCGGCTTCGGCCTGCGCACCGCGCAATGGCTCGCGAGCCGCGGGGCGCGGCAACTGGTGTTGATGAGCCGCACGGCAGCGGTGGCGTCCGAGGGAGAAGCCGCGCTGGCGGAGCTCTCTCGGGCAGGCATCGCCATCGAGTGCGTGGCCTGCGATGTGACCGATCGCGCCGCTTTGGAGACTGTGCTCGAGCGCCTACGCGCGAGCCTGCCGCCGCTTCGCGGCGTGGTGCACGCCGCGGCCCTCATCGAGGATGCGCTCATCCCTGATATGTCGCGCGAGCAGCTGCATCGGGTCCTCGCGCCCAAGATTGCAGGTGCGCTGAATCTGCACGAGGTGACGCTCGGGTGCGAGCTCGATTTCTTCGTCCTCTATTCCTCCGCGACCACCCTGTTTGGTAACCCGGGTCAGGGCGCCTACGTGGCGGCCAACATGTCGCTTGAGGCGCTCGCGGCGGAGCGACGCGCGCGCGGGCTACCAGCGACGTGCGTGGCCTTCGGGCCGATCGCGGATGCCGGGTATCTTGCGCGCCACGAGCGCGTGCGCGATGCGCTCGTCGGGCGCATCGGCGGCCGGGCGCTGCAATCCGAGGAGGCGCTGCGCGCGCTCGATGCCGTGCTCGCGCACGGGGTGTCGGCAGTCGGTTATCTCGAGCTCGACTGGGGCGTACTCGGACGGTTCCTCCCCGGCGCCCAGGCGCCGAAGTTCGCCGAGCTCGCGCGGCTTGCCAGCCGCCGTGCCGCGGGCGGCGAGTCGGCCGCCGACCTGCGGCGCGCGCTGAAGGAGTTGCCTGACGAGGAGCTCCTCGGCGCCCTCACGGATTTCGTGCGCCGTCAGGTCGCAGGGGTGCTGCGCATCGCGCCCGAGCGCATCGAGACCGGGGCGCAGCTTCAGGAGCTCGGCATGGACTCACTCATGGCCGTGGAGCTGGCCGCTTCCGTCGAGGACACCATAGGTGTGCCGCTCTCGGCGCTCTCGCTCGGCGATGCGCCGACGGTCGAGCGCATCGCCGCGCGCCTTGCGCAGCAGCTGCGGCCCGCGCACGACGCCGATCCCGCCAGCAATCCGACAAGAGCCGCTTCGGCCGATGGGCTCGAGGAGCAGGTGCGTGCCACCGCCGCGCGACATGCGAGTGAGATGAGCGACGCCGAGGCTGCCGGGTTCAGTGCGGATCTGCGGCACGCCGCCGCGGCGCCGCTCACCGCGGGGAAGCTCTCGTGAGCGGCGCGCGCAGGCCCTTGCAGGGACTCACGAGCGCACTCAAGGACCGGCTGATCCAGGAGTCGTTGCAGCGCCGGTTGCGCAAGGTGCAGGAGCAGCCGCGGGTCACCGTCGCGGCCGAGCCGTCCGGCTCGCGCTCCGAAGTGCCCGAGAGCTGGTGTCGCTTCGATCAGCATCCGGGCTATCAGCAGCTGCGGATTTTAAGTGAAGGGGCGGCGCGGCTCGGCATCGGCAATCCCTACTTTCGCGAGCACCAGGGGGTGGCTTCAGCCACGACCGTGATTGGCGGCGAGACCTTCCTCAATTACTCGAGTTACAACTATCTGGGCCTCGCCGGCCATCCGGCGGTTAGCGCCGCCGCCAAGGCGGCCATCGATCGCTACGGGACTTCGGCCTCGGCGAGCCGCCTGGTCTCGGGTGAGCGGCCCCTGCACCGCGAGCTCGAGCGCGAGCTCGCGGCGCTGCACGGCGTCGAGGATGCGGTGGTGTTCGTGAGCGGCCATGCGACCAACCTCGCCACCATCGGAACGCTGATGGGTCCGAAGGATCTCGTGGTCCATGACGCGCTGGTTCACAACAGCGCCCTGCTCGGCAGCCAGCTCTCGGGCGCCCGACGCACGCCGTTCGCGCACAACGACTGGCGCGCGCTCGATACGCTCTTGGCCGAGTGCCGGCTGCAGTACGAGCGGGTGCTCATCGTTCTCGAGGGCATCTACAGCATGGATGGCGACTTTCCGGACCTGCCGCGCTTCATCGAGGTGAAGCGCCGTCACCGAGCCTTTCTCATGGTCGATGAGGCGCATTCGCTCGGGGTGCTGGGGGAGTGCGGGCTCGGTATCCAGGAGCACTTCGGCCTCGAGGGCCAGGACGTCGACATCTGGATGGGCACGCTGAGCAAGACCCTGGCGAGCTGCGGCGGCTACATCGCCGGCGAGCGGGCGCTGATCGAGCACTTGAAATGCGCCGCACCGGGATTCGTCTACAGTGTGGGCATGGCGCCGCCCGCGGCCGCCGCGGCGCTCGAGGCGCTGCGGCTGCTTCGCGCCGAGCCCGATCGGGCGCGGGCGCTGCGCCGGCGCGGACAGCAGTTCCTCGAGGAGGCGCGGGCCGTGGGCATCGATACCGGTTCGAGCGCGGGCCTCTCGATCGTTCCAGCCATTACCCACAGCTCGCTCAAGGCGGCGCGCCTCGCCGAGGCGCTCGGCCGAAGGCGGATCAACGTGCAGCCGATCGTCTATCCCGCCGTCGCGGAGCGCGCCGCGCGCCTGCGGTTCTTCGTGAGCAGCGAGCACACCGAGGAGCAGATCCGCTCGACGGTTGCGGCGCTGGCCGAGGAGTGGCGGCGAATTTGAGCGCAGAACTTCGCGGGCCGATGGCCATCGCCTTGCCGGCGCGCTCGCGTCCGCTGCGGGTCGTGTTCTGTACCCGCGGCGGACTCTTCGGCGAGCGCGTGCTGCAACGACTGCGTGCCTGCGATGGCATCGAGCTTTGCGGGATCGTGCGCTCGAAGCGCATCTATGATGCGAGTTACGGATTCCTGCGGGGCGCGGCGGCCTATCTACGCCGCTGTGGCATGGCCTATTCGCTATACCTCCTCTGCGCGACCGACATCGCCGATGCGCTCTGCGCGCTCTCCCGGCTGCGTCGCGCACGTCCCAAGGACACGGCGCGGCAAGCCACTGTCCCCGTGCTTGCCACGGCGGATCTCAACGACTCCCGCGGGCTCGCGTTTCTACGCGCGTGTGCTCCAGAGCTTCTGGTGAGCGCGTTTTTTGACCAGCGGCTGCGCGAAGAGGCGCTCGCCGTTCCGGCCCGGGGCTGCGTGAATATCCATCCCTCGCTCCTGCCCGCGTTTCGCGGGGTCGATCCGGTGCTCCAGGCGAGGCTGCAAGGCGCAGACCGCCTCGGCGTGACCGTCCACTACATGACCCCGGAGCTCGATTGCGGCAACATTCTCGCGCAGCACGCCATGAGCATGCCCGGAAGAGACAGCGTGTTCGCGTTGACGGCGCAGCTTTTCGCTCGGGGCGCGGAGCTGCTCATCGATGCGCTGGCGAGAATCGAGCGCGGCGATCCCGGAGAGCCGCAGCCGCCGGGTGGGAGCTATGAGAGCTGGCCCACGCGCTCGGAGCTACGCGCCCTGCATGCTTCTGGTGACAGTTTGATTCGTCTCACGGATTTTGGCTGAAGGCGAACGGTCTATTCGGGTGCTCGCGCGCTTGTGCAATCATTGGCACTCAATGGATTCGGATCGCATACGACGATGACCTCGCGTCGACTTCTCGAGCGGCTTTGGACCGCTCCCGCCCTCGCCGCGCTGCTCTTTGCCTTCGGTTTCCCGGCCCACGCGCAGCCCCTTGCCGTCCCCACCCACCGCATCGACGGCACGCTCGTCTTCGATGGCATCCCGCCGGTCGATGCGACGCTCGCTGCGCAGGTCGGGCGCTACCAGCAATGGCGACAGGCGCGCTTCCTCGACTGGCTGCCCGATGGCAGCATGCTGATCGCGACGCGCTTCGGGCAAGAGAGCCAGGTGCATCGCCTCGCCGCGCCGCTCGGCGCGCGCGAGCAGCTCACCTTCGGCGGCGGGTCCGTGGCCGAGGCGCGCGCGGCGCTGCCCGGCGCCGGGTTCGTGTTCGTGCGACAGTCCGCCGGCTACCCTCAGCTCTATGACTTCACCGGCCCGGGCTCGGTCCGCCAGCTGACGCAGGGAGACTATCTCCACGGCAGCCCCGTCTGGTCACACGACGGCAAGCGCGTCGCCTTCTTCGGTACCGACCGCAATGGTGTCAGTTACGACATCTACGTCGTCGACATCGCCGCGGGAACCCGTCCGCGACTCGTGGTCGCCGGCGGCACGGGCGCATGGCGTCCGCTCGACTGGTCGGCGGATGACGGCAAGCTCCTCCTTTTGAACTCCCTCTCTCCCGAGAACAGCCTCCTCGATGTCGCCGATGTTACGACCGGCGCGCTCACCCCGGTGGCAGTGCCCGAAGCGCGGATCATCGCCGCGAAATTCGCTCCCGATGGCGTCGGTTTCTACCTGATCTCCGACTCCCAGAGCGATTTTGAGCAGCTCCTCTACTACAACCCCATCACGAAGGTCATTCGCCGTGTGTCCGCCGACCTCCCCTGGGACGTGGAGGAATTCGCGGTGGGCGCGGGCGGCCATTACGTCGCGTACGTCGTGAACGAGGATGGCGAGAGCCGCCTGAGGGTGCTCGATACCCTGCGGAACCTCGAATTCAAGCCATCCGGCCTTGCGGACGGGCGCATCGAGAACATCCGCTTCGATGCAAGTGGCCAGAAGCTCGCTTTCTCCTACGAGTCGGCCCGCTCGCCGCGCGACGTCTATGTCTACGATGTGGCCCAGGGCACGGTGCAGCGCTGGACTTACAGCGAAGTGGGTCCGCTCGATCGCGCGAGCCTCGCCAGGGCGCAGCTCATCCATTTTCCAACCTGGGACCGATTCGGTCTGCATCGGCGCATGCTCTCCGCCTATGTCTACCTGCCGCGGGGGCCGTCGCCGTGTCCGGTCCTGATCGCACTTCCCGGCGGCCGGCAGCTGTATTCCGAGTTCCGTCCCGGTTGGAAGCCGCTCATCCAGTTCATCGTCAACGATCTGGGTTACGCGGTCATCGCCCCCAACGTCCGCGGCTCATCCGGCTACGGCAAGGCATTCCGGGCGCTCGACGGCGGCAAGCTGCGTGATGACGCGGTGCGCGACGTCGGTGCGCTGCTCGTGTGGATCGGTCTGCAACCTGGTCTCGATTCCCACCGCGTCGCGATCATGGGTCAGTCCTACGGCGGCTTCCTCGCGCTGGCCTCCCTCGCGACCTACGGCGACCACTTGAAGGGGGCGATCGACGTCGCGGGCATCTCGAACCTCGTCGATTTCGTCGACCACGCCCCGGCCGCGGAGCGCGCCCAGCGCGTCGCCGAGTTCGGCAACGTGCAGGATGCCGACATGCGCGCGTTCTTCGACGACATCTCACCCCTGGATAACGTGGCTCGGATCCACCGGCCCGTGCTCGTCGTCCAGGGGCTCGACGCCCCCGGCTCTCGCGCCGCGGACTCCCAACAGCTCGTCTGGCGCCTGCGCTCGGAAGGCAATCAGGCGTGGTACTTGAGCGCCAGCGATGCCGGCAACGACCTCACCACGCCGGCCGACCGCCAGGCCTACCTCGACACCGCCGCGCAGTTTCTCAAGATGTTGGAAACGACACCGTAACAGCGAGTCCCCGGCCCTTCGCGCCTTCATCCAACTTCACCGTGGCGCCGTGCGCCAGCGCGATCGCCTTCACGATGGCGAGTCCGAGGCCGCTCCCGGGTTCCCGATTGCCGGCGCGCCGATAGAAGCGATCGAACATCCGTTCCCGCTCCTGCGGCTCGATGCCAGGCCCGTTGTCCACCACTTTGACCGCGGCTCTCGCGGGTGTCTCCGCCGTCCGCTCCACCGAAACGTCCACCCGCCCACCGGGAGGCGTATAGCGCACCGCGTTATCGACGAGATTCCTCATCAGGGTGGCCACGGCGTCCCGATCGCCGCGCACGAGCACCGTCTGCGCCTCCGAGATGCCGAGATCGATCCGCCGCGAGTCAGCGAGCGGCACCAGCTCCGCCACGGCCTCCCGCGCGAGCTCATCGAGCGCGAACTGAATGCGCGCGGCCTCCGCCCGCGGCTCATGCCGGGCGAGCGCGAGCATCTGCTCCACCAGGCGAATCGCCCGCTGTACCCCTTCGGATAGCTGGCTCATCGCCTGCGCGCGCTCCGGCTCCGTTGCCGCGCGCGCCAGCGCTCCAAGCTGCAGGTGAAGCGCCGTGAGCGGTGTGCGCAGCTCGTGCGCCGCGTCCGCCATGAAGGCCCGCTCCCGCTCGAGGGCCGCGGTCAGGCGGTCGAGCAGGTCGTTGAGCGAGCCGACGAGCGGCCGCACCTCATCGGGCAGGGTCTCGTCGGACAGCGGCTCGAGCGCATCCACCCGGCGCGCCTTCACCGCCTTTGCCACCCGCTGCAGCGGCTGCAGGGCGTAACCCACGGCGAACCAGATGATGAACGCCAACACCGGCACCTGCAGCGCGAAAGGCGCGAGTGTGCGTACCGCGAGCTGCGCCGCCTGTTGCCGTCGCACGCTCATCGGTTGCGCGATCTGCACCACTTTGCTCAGCGACTCCGTGCCATACACACGCCAGCGCCCGCTCTTTGTGTTCACCGTCGAGAATCCGATGGTGGTGAAGTTGGGCAGCGCCGCGTGGGGGCGCGACTCGTAGACGAGCTCGCCGTCGAGCGTCCACACCTGCACGACGAAATCGTAGGCGGCGTTGTCGGAGGGTATGGCCGGCAGCCCGAGATATTCGACCGGCTCGTCGCGCAGGAGGAGCGCGGTTTGCCGCAAATGGTAGTCGAAGAACGCGTCCGCCTCGGCAAGCGCATTGCGGTAGACGACGAGCCCGCCGGCCACGCCGACCACCAGCACCCCGCCGAGAAGCCACGCGAGAAGTCGCGCGCGCAGCGAGCTCAACATCATGTGGGCCGCACCCGATAGCCGACGCCGCGCACGTTGAGGATGTAGTCAGCGCCGAGTTTGCGGCGCAGCCCGTGGATGTGCACCTCGAGGGCGTTGCTCTCGACCTCCTCGCCCCAGCCGTACAGGCGCTCTTCGAGCCGAGCGCGCGAGAGGAGGGTGCCGGGGCGCTCCATGAGCAGCTGCAGCAGCGCGAATTCCTTGGGCGAGAGCCCGATCTCCCGCCCGTCGCGCGTCACGCCGTGCGTCGCCGGATTCAAGGTCACGCCCAGGTGCTCGACGGCGGGCGCCGTGCGCCCGGACTTGCGCCGCAGGAGCGCCCGGATGCGGGCTGCGAGCTCGTCGAGATCGAACGGCTTCACCAGGTAGTCGTCGGCGCCGGCATCCAGGCCCTGCACGCGGTCGGATACGGCATCACGCGCGGTGATGATGAGTACCGGGATCTCGAGCCCGCGCGCGCGCACCGCCGTCAGCACCTCGAGGCCGCTCTTGCGCGGCAGGCCGAGATCGAGCAGCAGCAGGTCGAACTCCTCGCAGCCCAGCACCTGGGATGCGGACTCCCCGTCGTACACCCAGTCGACGGTGAAGCCGTCGCGCTTGAGTCCCGAGCGGATCGCCTCGCCGATCATGGTGTCGTCTTCTACCAGCAGCAGTCTCATGGTGATGGGAATATGATCGCCCGATGGTTCCGCGTCTCGTACACGATGCCGCGGCTCTCGGCGTGGCGCTGACGGAGCACGACGCCGCCCGGCTGCGGCAGCTGCTCGAGGAGCTCTCGCGCTGGAATCACCGCTTTAATCTCACCGGCATCACCGACCTCGAGAGCATGGTCACTCATCACCTGCTCGACAGCCTGGCGGTGCACCGATATCTGCACGGCCAGTCGATTGCCGATGTCGGTACCGGCGCGGGATTTCCCGGCCTGCCGCTCGCGCTCGTGAACCCGGAGCGCCGCTTCACGCTCATCGACTCGAGCGGCAAGAAGATCCGGTTCGTCTCGCACGCGGTGCGCACTTTGGGTCTCATGAATGTGGAACCACTGCAGGCGCGCGTCGAGACGCTGCGTCCCGAAAGGCCGTTCGACACCGTGCTGGCGCGCGCGTTCGCGCCGCTGCAGGAGCTGCTGGAGGCGGTCGCGCCGCTCTGCGGAAGCGACACCCGGGTGCTCGCGATGAAAGGCAAGTGGCCGCAGACCGAGCTCGAAGGACTGCCGCTCTGGCGGGTGGCCGAGTCGCACACGCTCAGCGTGCCGGGCCTTGCGGAGGCCCGTTGCCTCATCGTGCTCATGTCAGGTGTTGTGCACTAGTTTATTGGCGCTAATCGCTCCCGGCGATTTGCGCGGCCGGCCCATTCACCGCATTTGTCCTCAATCATTTGCTTTTGCACGTCGCCCGGTGGCCGTGGGCTGCATTGGCAGGGCGGTCGTTTCCTTGATCACCGAGAGCGCGATGGAGGAGTGCACCGACTGCACGCCCGGGAATCGCGACAGATGGTCGAGGAAGAAGGCTTCGTAGGCCTTGATGTCGCGGCAGACGATGCGCAGCAGGAAGTCGGTCTCCCCCATCAGCGTGTAGCACTCGAGGATCTCCGGATGCCCTCGCACCGCCTGCTCGAACCGAAGCAGCGCATCGCGTCCGTGGGCGGCGAGCTTCACCTGCGAGAACACGAGCACGTTGAGCCCCACCTTCTCCCGATCGAGGAGCGTCACCCGCTTGCGGATGACCTTGAGCTCCTCGAGCCGGCTCACCCGGCGCCAGCACGTCGAGGCCGTCATGCCCAGGCGCTCGGCGATCTCCGCCGCCGAGAGATCGCCATGCTCCTGAATCAGATCGAGGATTCGCGCGTCGCCGCGGTCGAGGTCCGCCTGCATCGCCTATCTCGCTCGTAAAGCCTGTGACGCAATGAATGATTCATCTTAGCGCGTCGAACGGCAACCTTTGTCGCGCGCCGTGCAGTGGCGCGGGGGTATGGTGCAGCCCATGGATCTCTTTGAGATGCTGGATTTCGATGCCCACGAGCAGGTGGTGTTCGGCTGCGACATGGCTTCCGGACTGCGCGCCATCATCGCCATCCATTCCACCGCTTTGGGTCCGGCGGCCGGCGGCTGCCGCATGCGGCCCTATACCGCCCTGTCCGATGCGGTTGCGGACGCCCTGCGCCTCTCGCGCGGGATGAGCTACAAGAACGCCATGGCGGAGCTGCCTTTCGGCGGCGGCAAGGGCGTGATCATCGGCAATGCTCGGGAGAAGACCCGCGAGCGGCTCGAGGCCTTCGGGCGACTCGTCGATGCGCTCGGCGGCCGCTATGTCACCGCCGAGGACGTCGGTACTACGAGGGCGGATATGGAGCGGGTCGCCTGTGTCACCCCGTTCGTGAGCGGGCTCGCGAGAGAGGCCGGTCAGGCCGGCGGCGACCCGGGACCGAAGACGGCGCTGGGCGTGTTTCTCGGGATCAGGGCCGCCGTGCGCTTTCATCTCGGCCGCACGAGCGTCGCGGGCCTCAAGATCGCCGTGCAGGGACTCGGGGGTGTCGGCCATCCGCTCTGCCGACTGCTCGCGGCCGAGGGGGCATTGCTCTACGTGGCGGATGCGCGGCCCGCGGTAGTCGAGCGCGTCTGTCAGGAGCTCGACGCGCAACCCGTGCCGGTCGATTCGATCCTCTCGCAGGAGGCGGATGTCCTGGCGCCTTGCGCGCTCGGCGCGATGCTCGATGCGCGCTCGATTCCGCGGCTGCGGGCGCAGGTCGTCGCGGGCGCCGCCAACAATCAGCTCGCGCGCGCCGAGGACGGTGAGGCGCTCATGAGGGCCGGGATCCTCTACGCGCCGGACTACGTCATCAATGCGGGCGGCATCATCAGCGTCGCGCGCGAGTATCACGGCGGCGCGACTTCGGCCCAGGTAAAGGCGGAGATCGAAAGAATTCCGGCGCGTCTCACCGACATCTTCGAGCGCGTCCGCCGCGAGGGCCGGTCCACCAGTGCCGTGGCCGACGAAATGGCTGCCCATCGATTGGCTGCAACAGGCCTGCGGCCGTTGCAGCGAGCATCTGCGTGACCCTCTCGACCCCGCGGGCGCGGGGGCGGCCCGCGCTCGCTTCCCGCAAGCTTGAGGCATGTACACTTGGCGCATGAAGCGCGTCATCGCGGTCGCGAATCAGAAGGGCGGCGTCGGTAAGACCACCACCGCGGTCAATCTGGCCGCCTCGCTCGCGGCCACCCGCCGCCGCGTCCTGCTCGTGGATCTCGACCCGCAGGGCAATGCCACCATGGGCAGCGGGGTCGACAAATCGCAGCTCGAGCGCGGCGCCTGCGAGGTGCTGCTCGGCGAGGCGGAGATGGCTTCGGCGCTCTTGAGCGTCGAGCAGGCGGGCTACGCGCTGCTGCCCGCGAACCAGGACCTGACTTCCGCCGAGGTGCGGCTCCTCACGCAGACCATCGGCCGCGAGGGACGTCTGCGTCGTGCCCTCGAGCCGGTGCGCGGCGCCTACGACGTGATCCTCATCGACACCCCGCCAGCTCTCAACATGCTCACCGTCAACGCGCTCGTCGCGGCCGACAGCGTGCTCATTCCTATGCAGTGCGAGTACTACGCGCTCGAGGGCCTCTCGGCCCTTCTCGGCACGATCGAGCAGATCCGCCTCGCCGCCAACCCGTCGCTCGAGGTCGAGGGTATCCTGCGCACCATGTTCGATCCGCGGAACAATCTCGCCAACGAAGTCAGCGCGCAGCTCCTCATGCATTTCGGCGACAAGGTCTTCCGCACCGTGATTCCCCGCAACATCCGCCTTGCGGAGGCGCCATCGTTCGGGCGGCCCGTGTTGTTTCACGACAAGGAGTCGCGCGGCGCGCTCGCCTACCTCGCACTCGCCGGCGAGATGATCCGCCGCGAGGACGAGGCGCGACAGTCCGCGACCGCAAGCGCAGCGCCCGGCGAGCCGCAGGCGATCGATTCACCGGCGGCCGAAGGCGGCGCATCATGATGCAGAAGAAACCGACCTTGGGACGTGGCCTCGCGGAGCTTCTTGGGCAAGCGAGCGCGCCGCGGCCGTCCGTCGCTCCGACCGGTGAGCCGCAGGCACCTACCGCCCCGCCGTCCGGCGAGGAGCTGGCGCATCTGCCCCTCGATGTGCTGCAGCGCGGTCGCTATCAGCCGCGCATCGACATGCGTCCCGAGACGCTCGAGGAGCTGGCCGCCTCCATCAAGGCGCAGGGCGTGGTCCAGCCGATTGTCGTGCGCCCGCTCGGCCCGCCCGCGCCGGGGCAGTCGCAGCGCTACGAGATCATCGCCGGCGAGCGCCGGTGGCGCGCCGCGCAGATCGCGGGGCTGGCGCAGATTCCCGCCGTCATCCGCCGCATTCCCGACGAGGCGGCGATCGCCGTCGCGCTCATCGAGAACATCCAGCGCGAGAGCCTGAATCCACTGGAAGAGGCGCGCGCTCTCGAGCGCCTCATCACCGAGTTCGAGCTCACCCATGCACAGGCCGCCGAGGCGGTGGGCCGCTCGCGCGCGGCGGTCAGCAATCTGCTGCGCCTGCTCGAGCTCGCCCCGGAGGCGGGCGCGCTGCTCGAGCGGCGCGAGCTCGAGATGGGTCATGCGCGGGCCCTGCTCGGTCTCACCGGTCGGCGGCAGCAAGCCGAGGTGGGCGCGCTCGTCGCCAAGAAGGGCATCTCGGTGAGGGATACCGAAGCGCTCGTGCGGCGCATGCTCGCGCCGGCGCGCCGGGCGGAGGGCGAGGGGGAGGCTGCAACGAACGGACGCGCGCGCGATCCGGACATCGAGCGCCTCGAGCGGGAGCTCGGGGAGAAGCTCGGAGCGAAGGTCGCGATCCGGCATTCGAGCTCCGGCAAGGGGCGGCTGGTGGTGGACTACAACAGCCTCGACGAGCTCGACGGCATCCTCGCGCATTTGCAGTGAAGGATTGCGGTGCGCCGGGGATTGCGCGGCCCGAGCGAGTCTTGCGCGGGCTGCCGGCGCGCCGGTCGCGCGCGGTGGGTGCGCTTGCTGTGGCGTTTTGGAGCGAGGCTCTCTATAATTCCGCGACTTTGTCAGGGGGCCGCGCAAGTGGCCGCCGGATAAGGCAAAAGCCGAGCCTGGACTATCCTCTTCGAGAGCGCGCTCGAGTTCTTCGGGTTGCGCGCGGCAAGGCGATGACCATCCGCAAGCCACTTGAGTGACACGCTCGAGTGTGGCGCGGGGGCTGCGAGCGGCGTTACGTGTCAATTAAACTTGGGTGCGGCTCCTTGCGTCGACACGGTCTGCGAGATCGGGCCACGCGAGAGCGAGTGAATCCGCGAGCGATGTATCAAGGCCAGCACAGCAGCCACCATGGCGCGATTGCGAGCGTCGCCGACCCCACCGGGCTCGCGGCGATGCGCACGGCGCTCTTCAGTCTATTGGCGATTCAGGCCGTCATCAGTCTGGCGATCGCCGTGGGATTTTATGCCTATCGGGGTACGCCCGGGGTCGCGGCGGCGGCGTTGTTCGGCGGCGGCATCGGGCTCGCAGTCAGCGCGTTGTTGGGATTGCGACTGTTGCGCGCCGCGCGCCCGGGGGCCGGAGTGGCCGGCCTGTATCTCGGCGCCATGGAGCGATTCGCTTTCGTCGCCGTGGCGTTCGCCGCGGGTCTCGGTGTGCTCGACCTGGCGCCGGTACCCGTGCTGGCCGGTTTCGGCGGTGCGCAGTGCGCCTATTTCATCGCCGCAAAATGGGTCCACGTGAGCGCGCCGATACCGTCCAGGAGCGAGCATGGCGGCTGAGTCGGGCGGCAAGGACCCGGTCGAATATATCCAGCACCACTTGCACAACTGGTCGGTGGGGTCGGGCGCGCTCGCGTTGAATCTCGACACCATTCTGTTCAGCTTGATCGCCGGCGGCGTGCTGGCCGCCCTCGCCTGGTGGGTCGGCCGCCGCGTCACGAGCGGCAAGCCGGGGCGCATGCAAGGCTTTCTCGAAGTGACCGTCGATTTCGTCAACGGACAGGTGCGGCAAGCGTTTCCGGGGCGCGACCCGCTGATCGGGCCGCTCGCGCTGACCGTATTCCTGTGGGTCGGCGCCATGAACGCGCTGGATCTGATACCGGTCGACCTGCTCCCACGCGTCGCGCAGTGGGTGGGCATGGCCTTCGGATTGAATCCCGAGGACGTGCATTTGCGCATCGTGCCGAGCGCCGATGTGGGGACGACGCTCGCGATAGCGTTGTCGGTATTCGTGTTGACCATCATTTACGGCTTGCGCGCACGCGGCCTCGGCGGTTACGTCAAGCGCCTTCTGACTCACCCGTACGGAGCGTGGCTGGCGCCGATCAACCTGATGCTGACGCTGGTCGAGGAGTTCGCCAAGCCGCTCAGCCTCGCGCTGCGCTTGTGGGGCAACTTCTTCGCCGGCGAGCTGATTTTCATGTTGATCGCCCTGTTCGGCTATTCGGTGTGGGTGGCGCCGGGCCAGTTTGCGCTCGACTGGGCGTGGTGCTGGTTCGAGACGCTCGAAGTGCTTCTCCAGGCGTTTATTTTCATGTTGCTGACGGTCGTTTATCTGGCGATGGCCGTCGAGAAAGAAGAGCATTGATCCGTCGATTCCGGCTGATTTTCAATATCGTTGCGACGAGGAGTCGTTCATGAACCCGCAGTTCATTGCACAGCTTTATTCCTTCACCGCGGTCGGCGTCGGTATCATTCTCGGCCTCGCCGGGCTGGGCTCCGCGCTCGGTTGGGGACTGATCTGCTCCCGGTACATCGAAGGCATCGCCCGCCAGCCCGAATTGCGGCCGATGCTTCTGGGACAAACCCTGTTCACCGGCGGATTGATGGAATCCTTTCCGTTCATCGTGCTGGGTATCTCCATGTGGTTCATTTTCGCGAATCCGTTCCTGTCCGCATTGCTCAAGAGCCTGCCCCACTAAAGTAGCGCGACGCGTCCTGCGAGGGAGAATGCCATGACCGTCAATGCCACGCTGCTCGTCGAGGTACTAGCGTTCCTGGTTTTCGTCTATTCGTTCAAGCGCTTCCTGTGGGCACCGATTCTGGCGGCGATGCAGGCGCGCGATACGCACATAGCGAACGGCCTCGCCGCCGCGGAGCGCGGCCAGCTCGATCTGGAAGAGGCGGAGAAGCGGGCGTCCAGCCTCCTGAAGGAGGCGCGCGGAAAGTCGCTCGAAATCGTCGAGCACGCGAATCGCCGCGCCAACGAGATCGTCGAGGAAGCCAAATCCCTCGCGGTGGCCGAGCGTGCGCGCCAGGTCCAGGCGGCGCGAGCGGACATCGGGCAGGAAGTGCGCGGCGCACAGGAAGCGTTGCGGGCGAAATTCGCGACCCTCGCGATCGAGGCGGCCGAGCGCATCATTCGCCGGGAAATCGATCCCGCCGTCCACCAGCGCCTGCTCGATGAGCTGGCCGCGCGCCTGTAGCCATGGCTGAAAGGACCACGATCGCCCGGCCGTATGCGACAGCGGTGTTTGATCTTGCGGTCGACGACGGTGATTTGCCGCGCTGGAACGAGCAGCTGCGCACGCTGGCTGAGTTGGTGGCGATACCCGCGGTCGGCGCGCTGATCGCGGCGACCGACGTCAGCGGCGAGCGCCGTGCGGCGATTCTGACAGAGGCATGCGGCGATGCGCTCGACCCCCCGGGCCGCAATTTGGTCCGCTTGCTGAGCGAAAACAAGCGGCTGGGCTACCTGCCGGAAATCCTCGCCGAATACGCGCGGTTGCGCGCTCAAGCGGAGGCTACGATAGACGTTAAATTGTGGGCGTCGACGGCGATTGACGTCGCGCACCAGGCGAGCGTGGAGGCGGCGCTGAAGCGCCGGCTGGGACGCGCAGTACGGTTGCATTGCGTGGTCGATGAGAGCCTGGTCGGCGGAGCCGTGATTCGCGCCGGGGATCTGGTCATCGATGGGTCCATTCGCGGAAAGCTGGAGCGCCTGGCCGCGGCGATGAGTCACTAATCGAGGTAAAGCGATGCAACTCAACCCTTCGGAAATCAGCGAGCTGATCAGGCAACGCATCGAGAACTTCGACGCGGAGGCGCAGGCGCGCGAAGTCGGCACGGTCGTCAGCGTCACCGACGGCATCGTGCGGATCCACGGTCTGAATGCCGTGCAGTACGGCGAGATGGTCGAATTTCCCGGCAGCATCTACGGCCTGGCTCTGAACCTGGAGCGCGATTCGGTGGGCGCCGTGATCATTGGCGATTACACCAAGATTTCCGAGGGAAATACCGTCAAGTGCACCGGCCGCATTCTGGAAGTGCCGGTCGGCGAGGCGCTGCTCGGCCGCGTGGTCGATTCCCTCGGCCGGCCGATCGACGGCAAGGGTCCGATCGAGACCCAGCTGAATTCGCCAATCGAAAAGGTCGCGCCGGGCGTCATCGCGCGCCAATCGGTGAGCCAGCCGGTACAAACCGGGCTCAAGGCGATCGATTCGATGGTGCCGATCGGTCGCGGCCAGCGCGAGCTGATCATCGGCGACCGCCAGACGGGCAAGACGGCTGTGGCGGTCGACGCGATCATCAACCAGAAGGGCACCGGGATCAAATGCATTTACGTGGCGATCGGCCAAAAAGCGTCATCGATCGCCGGCGTCGTGCGCAAGCTGGAGGAAGCAGGAGCGATGGCGCACACAATCGTCGTCGCGGCCGCGGCGTCGCAGTCGGCGGCGATGCAGTACATTGCTCCCTACGCCGGTTGCGCGATGGGCGAGTACTTCCGCGATCGTGGCGAGGACGCGCTGATCATCTATGACGATCTGACCAAGCAGGCGTGGGCGTATCGGCAGATCTCGCTGCTGCTCAAGCGGCCGCCGGGCCGCGAAGCTTATCCGGGCGACGTGTTCTACCTGCACTCGCGCCTTTTGGAGCGCGCGGCGCGCGTCAACGCCGAATACGTTGAGAAGCAGACCCATGGGGAAGTCAAGGGCCGGACGGGCTCGCTCACCGCGCTGCCGATCATCGAAACGCAGGCCGGCGACGTGTCGGCCTTCGTGCCGACCAACGTGATCTCGATCACCGACGGCCA
>JBOIAQ010000037.1:0-36251 GCA_050739115.1 Steroidobacteraceae bacterium
AGGATCTGCGCAGCGGTCACGATCCGTGATGGATCACGGGGCCGCTCCATCAGCGAGCGTGATCAAGAATCCGCCCTGGCCCATCAAATAAGGTGGCTGTGCTCACCGTCGAGTCGGGAAACTCGCCGCCATTCTCAAGCCGGCGACGTTGTTACGATTCCATAAGACGCTGGTGCACAGAAAGTATCGCCGCCTGTTCTCGTCCACGGGAACCTCACGCAAGCCCGGCCCGAAGGGCCCCACCGAGGACCTCGTCAGAGAGCTATCATCGAACTCAACTCTCGCAACCCCGGGTTCGGCTATCAACGCATCGCCCAGCAGCTCTCTCATACTTTCGGCGTGCAGATTTTTCGCAGCCATTGGGTCCTTGTGATCATCGATGTGCTTACACGCGGCCTCATCGGATTCGGCGTCGGTGGTGAATACATCGATGGCCTGTCCGTATGTCGCATGTTCAATCAGGCCGTTTGCGGTACGAAGCGGCCGAAGCGGATCAGCCACCGATCAGGATCCGCTGTTTCGCTTTCGTCGGTGGCTCGCCAATCTACGGATTCTCGAGGTCGAGGAGATCAAATCGGTGCCCTACGCCCCGATTGTCGCATCCCTTCATCGAGCGGCTGATCGGGACGATTCGGCGCGAATACTTCGACCGCACAATCTTCTGGAATTCGATTGATCTTCACCGAAAGCTCGAAAACTTCCGAGCCTATTACAACGGCGTTCGCGTCCACCGCTCCCTGAACGGCACCACTCCCGCCAATCGTGCCGGACACCCGTCACCGTCCACAGCAACCCTTGCACACTATGCATGGAAACGCCATTGCGATGGGCTATTCGAGACTCCCGTCGCCGCCTGACGGGTAATTCGCCTCCCACAGGCTTGCATGATCAGTGAAATCGAGCTCGAGAGTCTTTCGTACCGCGGTGCGCCGAGCATGCGCACGCAGGAGGTCCCGGGCCCATTGGGCCGCAAGGCGCTGAGCCGCTCGTTGCAATTCGAGTCGATGGCGCGCGGCGGGGCGGACTTTCCGCTGGTGTTCGATCAGGGTTTCGGCGTCACGGTGAAGGACCCGGACGGCAATCCGTACATCGACCTGTCCGCGGGTGTCGGAGTCAATAGTGTAGGACGCTGTCATCCAGAGGTCGTCGAGGCGATCGCGCTCCAGGCGAAGCGGCTGATGCACGGCTCGGACATCAGCAATTCACGACGCGCGGAGCTGGCGGAGAGGATCTCGCAGGTGATGCCGGAGGGGCTCACGGGGAACTGTATTACCTACTTCACGCAGAGCGGCAGCGCCGCCGTGGAGACGGCGATCAAGTTTGCCAAGCGGGCGACACGTCGCCAGCAGGTCGTTGCATTTCACGGCGCCTACCACGGGGTGTGGAATGCAGCGAATGCTCTGACCACCGGCCGGCAGTACCGGGCTGGATACGGTCCGTTCATGAGCGGAGTGATTCACGCACCGTATCCGTACACGTACCGCTTCCCGTTCGACACTACGCACAAGAGTGCCGAGCGCGTGGCGGGTGAGTATGTCGATTATCTGCTGAATACGCCGTACACGGCCGCCGATGATGTGGCGGCAGTGATCGTCGAGCCGGTGCAAGGGGAAGGGGGCTATGTCGCGCCGGCGGCGGAGTTCTTTGAGCTGCTGCGGGCCGCCTGCGACAAGGCGGGGGCGTTACTCATCGTGGATGAGGTGCAAGCGGGCGCGGGACGTACGGGCAAGATCTGGGCGATCGAGCATGCCGGGGTGAAGCCCGACATGCTGATCTTTGGCAAGGGGCTGGGCGGGGATCTGCCGATGGCGGGAGTGGCGATGCGGGCGGATTTGGCAAAGGACATTGCGCCCGGCTCGCAGCCGGGGACATTCGCGGCGAACGCCCTCTCGGCAGCCGTGTGCCTGAAGAACATCGAACTGCTGCAGGACCCGCACTTCGGGCTGATCGAGCGCGCCCACCAAGTGGGGCTGGAGGCGATGCAAAGGCTGCGGGCTGCCGACAAACCCCTCATTGGCGAGGTGCGCGGGCGGGGACTGATGATCGGCATCGAGATGGTCGAGGACCGGCAATCGCGCAAGCCCCTTTCAGCAGAGAAGATGGCAGGGATCGTGATGGGGTGTCTGGGCCGGGGTATCGTACTGGTACCGTGCGGCCGAAACGGCAACGTCCTGAGGCTGATGCCCTCGCTGACGATCCCCCCGCTCCTATCTCTTCAGCGCTATCGACATCCTGCTCGGCACGATCGGTGATGGCACCTGTCTCGGTCACCCTTGAAACGCATCCTCGAAGATCGAGGGAACTGGCGGTTCGAGCTCGAGGGTGTTGACGATGAGTCCGTGGGCCACACAACGGCCGATGACCATGAGGATGGCGATCGCTACCCGGGGATCTACGCTTTGGAGCACCTCGTCGAATAGTCCGCCGGAGGCTTTTCCTCGCGTTTCGAGCACGGCGAGCGTCAGGCGCTGAACGTTCCGCTCCTCGGCTGTTAGAACTGAGTCTGCATCGGGTTTCCGGGCGTTGACCGCTGCGACCCAATCACGTCCGAATCCGCGTCGCACGGACAGGCGCTCGTGCTGATTGCGCTCGTAGTCATTGCCCATCCAGGCCGCGCAGGTGAGCGCAATCAGCTCCGCAAGGCGCTGCGAGAGGCCATCCTGGCTGGCTTCCGTGAACTCGATGAACGCTGCCAGCGCTCGCGGCTGGTGTGCGGCGCACTTGAAGAATTCCCCGAGGTAGCCAAGCCGCTTCACTCGAGGCTCCAGCGTGGCGGCCAGCGTCCCTGGGAAGTCGGCGTACTCGATTCGTGGCAAGGAGTCAGACATCGCGCGACGCACCTCACTCGATTGACAGCGTGAACTGCCCGCTGCGCCAGACCCGCCGGAGGCCCCGGGCAGAGGGACTTGCATACCGGCACGAGATAATTATGATGTTAAGCATATCAAGCGCTCGTTCTCGGTGCGAGCGTGAAGTTTAGCTCTGGGAGCGGCCAGTGGCGCATATCGTGATCGAGTACTCAGCCGGTGTTCGGGGACGGGTCGATCTGCCTGCGTTTCTCGCGGCCGTGCACCACGCAGCGCTCGCGACCGGGGTGTTCCCGATCGGTGGCATCCGTACACGAGCGTACGAGGCGCAGCATTACGTGATCGCTGACGGGCACCCGGATAACGCCTTCGTGCATTTGAGTCTCAAGGTAGGTCACGGTCGGGATCTCGAGACGCGCAAGCGCGCGTGCGAAACAATATTCAACGCGGTGTGCCTGCATCTCGCGCCACTTTTCGAGGCGCTACCGCTCGGCATCTCGCTGGAGATGCAGGAGATCGATCCCGTTCTCACCTACAAGAAGAACAATCTGCACGACTACGTGAAGCGGCGTCAGAGCGGCGGGGCGCTGGAGCGATGAGCACCCTAGACTCGAATCTCACCAAGGCATCGGCCTACCTCGAGCGCTTTCGAGCCGAGCCGCTCGGCCACTTCATCGCGGGTCGCCGGGAACGCGGCTCGGGTCGTGACCTCCTGGATAACATCTCGCCTGTGGACGGCCGGGTGATCAATCAGGTGGTTTCGGGTGATGAAGGCGATGTGCATGCTGCCGCTGCCGCTGCCCAGGCGGCATTCCCCGTTTGGCGAGCCCTGGCGGGAGAGGCGAGACGCGCGCTGCTGCACAAGGTGGCGGATGCGATCGAAGCGCGGCGCGAGGAGATCGCGTTCATCGAATGCTTGGACACGGGGCAGGCCCTGCGCTTCATGAGCGGTGCGGCGCTGCGCGCCGCGGAGAATTTCCGCTTTTTCGCCGACCGAGCTCCCGGCGCGGCGGATGGCCTTGCCCTGCCAGCCGCGGAGCACATGAACTACACCGTCCGTCAGCCGATTGGACCCGTGGCGGTCATCACGCCATGGAACACGCCGTTCATGCTCTCGACGTGGAAAATTGCTCCCGCGCTTGCTGCGGGCTGCACGGTCGTGCACAAGCCGGCGGAATGGAGCCCCCTGACCGCGATGCTGCTCGCGGAGATCATGACGGAGGCTGGTGTTCCCGTGGGTGTCGTCAACGTGGTCAACGGGATCGGTGAGCGAGCGGGAAAGCTTCTCACCGAGCATCCCGCGATCCGCGCCACTGCGTTCATCGGCGAGTCAAAAACCGGCAGTCTCATCATGAGCCAGGGCGCGCCAACCCTGAAGCGAGCGCACCTCGAGCTCGGCGGAAAGAACCCTGTCATCGTGTTCGCTGACGCCGATCTCGACCGGGCACTTGATGCCGTCATCTTCATGATTTACAGCTTGAACGGCGAGCGCTGCACTTCCTCGAGCCGACTGCTGGTGCAGCGCTCGATCTACGCTCAGTTCATCGAGCGCGTTGCCGAGCGGGTGGCGCGGCTCAAGGTGGGTCATCCGCTCGATCCCGCGACTGAGATCGGGCCCCTCATCCATGCGCGTCACCTCGACAAGGTGTTGAGCTACTTCCGCATCGCTCAGGAGGACGGAGCGCTAACTCGGGTTGGCGGCGGCCGCGTCGAGTCGCTGAAGCCGGGCCTCTATGTCCAGCCGACCCTGTTCGTCGGGGCGACGAACACCATGCGGGTGGCGCGCGAGGAGATCTTTGGCCCTGTGCTGACCGCAATCCCCTTCGATGACGAGGCCGAAGCACTGCGTGTCGCCAATGAGACCTCATACGGGCTGACCGCGTATGTCTGGACCGCTGACACCGGTCGCGCGCTTCGGATGGCTCATGGGGTCGATGCAGGCATGGTCTGGGTCAACTCCGAGAATAATCGCCACCTTCCGACGCCCTTCGGCGGGATGAAGGCAAGCGGTATCGGCCGCGATGGTGGCGATTACAGCTTCGATTTCTACATGGAAACGAAGAACATCTGCATGGCCTTCGGCACCCATCGCGTGCCAAAGCTCGGCGCCTGAGGCGCTTCCTTCTCGGGAGATTCCAAGGTGACCAGCCGGCTCGACAGGCTCAAAGGCTCGATTCCTCCTCTCGTTACACCCTTCCGCCATGGGGACGTCGACTACGAGGCTTACGCAAAGCTGGTTACGTTCCAGATCCAGAACGGCTCGCACGGCGTCCTCGTGAACGGCACGACGGGCGAGCCGTCGACGTTATCGGTGGAGGAGCGCAATCGCCTCGTCCATATTGCCGTTGAGGTTGCTGCCGGACGCGTTCCAGTCGTCGCTGCGACCGGGTCGCAGTCGTTGCGGGAGACGCGTGAGCTCACCGAGCATGCCGCCGAGGCTGGCGTCGATGCCCTGCTCATCGTGACGCCGTATTACATCCGACCGCCCCAGCGGGGCCTCATCGCTTACTATCTCGAACTCGCGTCCCTCACCGACTTGCCCTGGATGGTCTATCACATTCCCGGGCGAGCGGCTGTCAACGTGACCATCGATACCTTGAAGGAACTGCGCGCCAGGTCGCCCTCCTTCATCGGCATGAAGCACGCCGTGAATGACCTCGCTCTGGTGTCCGAGTGCCACGCAGTGCTCGGCCCCGAGTTCAAGATCTTTGTGGGTCTCGAGGAGCTGAGCTTTCCGGAGATGGCCGTCGGAGCTTGCGGTCTGATGAATGCCGTCGGAAACTTAAGGCCGCGGATTCTCGCTGACCTCTGCGAGGCGGTCTGGCGCGGCGACTTCGCGGGCGCGCAGGCGTTGCACCACCGACTGTTCGAGATCAATCAGGCAGTGTTCTTCGATACCAATCCCATTCCGATGAAGTACATGATGCGCCGGCTCGGCATTCTCGAGGCCAATGAGCATCGCCTGCCCATGGTGCCGGCGACACCCGAGCTCGAAAGGCGGCTCGATGGGGTGCTACGGCGCGCGGGACTCCTCGCGGAGCAGGCGGCTTGAGACTCGTCAACTTCCGGGCCGAGGGACGCAGCTCCTGCGGGGCGGTGGTTGCCCGCGGAATTGTCGATCTCGGCGCGAGGCTTGGCGAGCGCGCATCGGATGTGCTCTCGCTGCTGCGTGCAGAACTCTTACCTCCCGCCCGCGAGCTCGTCGGCGCTGAGCACTTCGACTATTCGCCCGCTGAGGTGCGACTTTTGAATCCCGCCGGCCGCGCCACGCGCTACTTTTGCATCGGGCTGAATTATCCGGATCGCCATGAGGAATACCGTGATGGTGCAGAGCGTCCGAAGTATCCGAGCATCTTCATGCGCTCGCATACCTCCTTCGCGGCACCGGGCGAGCCCATCGTGCGTCCCCTGGAGTCCAAGCAGCTCGACTATGAAGGGGAAATCGCAGTCGTCATCGGCAAGGGCGGACGCCGCCTTGCGCAGGCGAGCGCTCTGCAGCACGTGTTCGGTTACAGCTGCGCCAACGAGGGCTCGGTTCGGGATTGGCTCAGGCACTCAAAATTCAATGTCACCCAGGGCAAGAACTTCGACCGCTCGGGGTCGATCGGTCCTCAGGTCGTGACGGCCGACGAGGTCGGCACGGCGCCCCTAAAGCTCATCACCCGAGTCAATGGCGAGATCCGCCAGAACGACAGCAGCGACCGGATGATTTTCCCGATTTCGTATCTCATCAGCTATCTGTCGCAGTTCTGTACGCTCGAGAGCGGAGATGTCATTCTCACGGGTACTCCGAGCGGAGCGGGCGCGCGCTTCGATCCACCACGATACCTGATGCCAGGAGATGTGGTTGAAGTCGACATCTCTCGCGTCGGCGTGCTGCGCAACGAGGTGGTAGACGACGATGGCTAAGCACCCAAGTGGCATCGCGGAGCGCGGGCTGCCAATGCGCCCGTTCTCGGAGTCGCTGCCGATGGCCTTGCTCCGATCGCGCGAAGCGGTCATGCGCCTCTTCCGGCCGGGGCTGCGCAAGCACGGCGTAACCGAGCAGCAGTGGCGGATCCTGCGAGCACTCGCGCATTCGGGGCCGATGGAGGTTACCGCGCTCGCGGAGGCGACGTTCCTCCTCGCCCCCAGTCTCTCGCGTATCCTCCCGGCGCTCGAGAAGCGGGGGCTCATCGTCCGCCGTCAGGTAGACACCGACCTGCGCCGCAGCGTGGTGAACTTAGATCCCAAGGGGCTGCGTCTGATCGCCGCCCATGCGCCATATTCCGAGGAGATGTACACGAAGATCGCGCGGCGCTTCGGTGCCGAGCGCACGGGGCAGCTTTTAACGCTGCTGCAGCAGCTCGAAGCCTCCCTTGGAGGCCTCTCCGGGGAACAGGAGTCGGCCACCAATAGGCGCAGGTCCTCGATGTGAGCCTGTATTACACGCAGAAGCTCCTCTTCCAGCTCAACCGCGATCCCGGGACCGTGCGCCGATTTAAAGAGAATCTCGAGGAGTTGTTTAGCGAGTACGAGCTCACGGAGGATGAGCGACGCGCGATCAGAGAGCCGGACATCGGGCTTCTCTATGTGATGGGCGTCAACGGGCAGATCCTCATGCACTTTGCGGCGCTACGCGGCTATGAATGGAGCGCGTACATTGAGGCCATGCGCGAGGGAGAGAGGCAATACGGTCCCGTGAGGACGGGTCTTTATACACGGGCCGAAGGCCGATGAACTCCGGCACGGGTTTCCCTTAGGGCCATGCGCTGATGAGCGTGGTATTCGCTGGAGTTTGTAGCCATGCGCCTGGCATCACGGGGCGCAAAGATCGTGCAGATCCGAAGGTCCGGGACGCGTTTTATGCCGCTCTCGGGCGCATGAGGGAGGCGCTCGAAGCGGCCCGGCCCGATATCCTCATTGTGATC
The DNA here is from genome assembly GCA_050739115.1 of Steroidobacteraceae bacterium. Taxonomy (GTDB): domain Bacteria; phylum Pseudomonadota; class Gammaproteobacteria; order Steroidobacterales; family Steroidobacteraceae; genus 13-2-20CM-66-19. Next base: position 7,718 of record JBOIAQ010000037.1, read on the forward strand.
GCCGCCGAGCATTTCGCCAATTTTTTCATGAACAACATGCCGGCGATCTGCGTCGGTATGGCCGAGCATTACGAGGGGCCGATAGAGGACGAGGCCTGGCTCGGGATCCGGCGGCAGCGCATCCCCGGCGCGCCACAACTGTCCCGCGACCTCATACAGGACGTGATGAATGAGATCGACCTCGCCTATGCGCAGGAATGGAAGTTCGACCACGGCATCATGGTGCCGCTCAACTTCTTGACGCCTCGTTACGAGCTGCCGGTCATACCGGTGAATATCAACTGTCAGGGACCGCCCCTCATTCCGCTCAAGCGCTGCTACGAGTTCGGGCGCACGCTCAGGCGGGCCTGCGATGCGCGCCCCGAGCGCATCGCCCTCATCGGGACGGGCGGCATCTCCCACTGGCCGGCGACGCCTGACTCCGGGCGTATCAACGAGCAATGGGATCGGGAGTTTCTCGAGCGGCTGCTGCGCAACGATCGGGAGGCGCTCATCGCCTACCGGGACGATGAGACCTGGCGGGAGGCGGGGCAGGGGGGGTTCGAAATCCGGACGTTCATTGCCGTCGCCGGCGCGACGGAGGGTTGCACCGGGGAACTCTGGTTCTATGCGCCCATTCCGATCTTTGCCGTGGGTTGCACGGTGGCAGTGACGAAGTTGAAAGCCCCGCTGGGTCAGCGGAATAGCACCTGAACCGACATGTATTCCTCGAGCCCCTGGCGGTCGAACTCGACCACCTGGCGGCTTAATGCCCCCGAAGGGCACATCGGGCCGTATTCCCCCGTATCGGTGATCCAGGCGGACCGCATTCCAGGCGCGTACGCCCCGAAAAACTGCCCGCGTAAAGCGCCCCGGCCTCCCGCCACCCGAAAGCGCGGACCGCCCACTCCTTGGAAGACTATCGAGGAATTCCTCAACAACGGCGAAGGGCACGATCTCCTTCGGTGCGGTCAATCATTAAGCGCTCCGATACACCGCCATCGCCAGCGACGAACACAATATGCTGGTGGCACTCGTGCGCAGCCGTGGTGAATCTCTGCATCAACTACTTGATCGTCTCGATCGGGCGCTCGGTCCCGCCCTCGAGGATTCTGGTGCAAGCGGGCCAAGCAATCCACTTCGTGGTAGCGGTCCCGCAACAAGAGTAGCGGCCGGCGTGGCGAGATGCGGGTCTACCACTTCGTCTTCGATGCCTGTACGCCGCTACCGTGCATACCATTGAGACGTAAGTCGCATAGCTTCCTCGACCCCATACGCTTCGGCTTTGCTCATGTACTGATCTACCTCGGAAGAGGTGGGAATGACGTCCAAAATGCCGCCTGCTATCTCGTGTGCAGATCCTGGCAAGCTAACGATCTGCGATACCGATACGAGCGTAACGTGCCTGTCATGCAAGACTTTGGCATAGACGGCACCATAGATGTCAGGGGAGTATTCGATGAGATGACTTTTTTCATGCAGGATTTTCAGCGCTCTGGCCGCTTCCAGGAGATCCTCCCAGAGGGCATTGACCAGCGGGGGCGGCGCGTCCTTGGCGTTGAGCGCATGCGTCGGGCGCGAGGATTCGCGAGCGCGCGCAAGCTCGACTGCATTGCGGACCTCACGCGATGGAATTAGCACGAGAAACCGCGTGGCTTCCCCCGCCAGGTTTTCTTCGGCCTCATCTGCCTCACGTACCGCCAGCTCGACGAACCGACCTCCGACGAGGGGAGCTTCGATCACAAGAAGGTGCGCGGGGTGCGAATTTCGCGTAAACCAGGCAGCAAGCGCCTTGCGCACCCAAAGCCCGGCCGCGCGCCGTAAGACCGGGTGCGTCGCATTTTGGATCTCCGGGAAGCGCGCGAGGAACTCGGGCCTGTCAAATGGTTGACGCGATACATCCCAACGTAATCCATGTATCGTGCGCTGGTATTGTCGGGCAATCAACGAAAGCTCGCGCAGGACTAGGCTTTTGCCAGCCGCAGGCAGACCGCAAATTACAGCGCAGCGCGCCTCTCGCGCCACTTCGTGCAGGACGCGGGAGGTGTCCGATTCCGCATCGAACACCGTCCATTCGTGAGTCGAAGATTTGCTTGTCATCTGAATCGGTCCACACTCGGCATATCACCGACTGGTACTTCGATAAGGGTGGGACCCTCAGCAGTGAAGCCACGCTCGAGAGCCTCTCTCAGCTCGACCGGTGTGCGCACGCGAGCCGCGCGCGCGCCGAATGCCTCCGCGAAACGCACGAAGTCCGGATTCACAAGATCCGAGGCGATGATCCGGCCGCCGTACAGCTCTCGTTGCATCTGCTGCACGTTCCCGTACTGGTTGTTGTTGAACAGTACAGTCACGAGAGCGATGCGATGTTGAACGGCAGTCGCAAGCTCACTGCTTGCAAACATGAATCCGCCATCGCCGGTAATGGATACGACCGGGCAGGCGGGGAGTGTGCGTTTCGCGCCGAGTGCCGTCGGGAATCCCCAGCCCAGTGTGCCCATGTACCCGGTCGACAAGAACGTTCGGGGTCTGTACACGGGATAAACCAGCCGGCTCGCGAATCCGACCTGAGTGAGCTCTTCCACGAGAATTCCGGTTTCACCGAGGCACTCGCGGATGACCTTGAGATAGCTGATCTGGGGTTCCAGCACGGCGACCTTCCGCTCCCATTCCGCCCGAAGACGCAGCAGCTCATCGGAGCGAGACGGGCGAGGGGATCCGGACGCCTCGATGCGTCGTAAGAGCCGCGGGAGCGCCTCTTCCAGATGGGCCGTGAGCGCAAGATCGGGTTTGCGAAGCAGGTCGTGGGTCGTCGGATCGACGTCGATGCGGAAAAGGAGCTGTCCGGGTCGACGCTCCCAACGCTGGAGTGGAGTGCGCAGGGTCGTTCCTAAGGCCAATACTACATCGCTCTGATTCCAGAGCGTCCGGGCCGCCGGCAAGACGAAACTGAGCGCATTGCGGCTGTCCATTACCCCACGTCCAGTACGGTAGCTGACGACCGGCGCTTGCAGAAACTCCGCTAGGGCGCGTACGTGTACCGAGGAATCTTGAGCTCCCGACCCGACAAAGATCATCGGGCGCCGTGCATCGGCCACGGCGGCGGCTATGCGGTCCAGGATCTGCTCATCGAGTCCCCGACTGGCCGCTTGCGGCCTGGGTGGCGGATAGGACCGGGGCGCGGGCTGCAACAGCACATCCATGGGAATTTCGACGGCCACGGGCCGCGGTCGCCCGGAGGTCATGGCGGCAAAGGCATTGCGGAGCACCGGCAACGTGTCCTGCGGTCTGTTGACCCGGTCTGCAAACTTCGTCAGCGTCCGCAACATGCCTAGCTGGTCCGGAATCTCGTGCAGCGCTCCTATGCCGAGCTGTATCTCTGCCGACGGGATTTGGCCGCAGAGAAAGAACAGCGGTGCGTTCAAGCCGAAAGCCGTCGCCAAAGCTGCGCTTGCGTTCAGAAATCCGGGACCCGGAACAACATTGCAAACTGCAGGGCGGCCGGTAGCGAGCGCGGCCCCGAGTGCCATGTAGGCGGCGGCCTGCTCATGCCTGGTGTGGATTACGCGGATCCTATCGCGGAAGTCGTAAAACGCATTAAAGAGCGGATCGTTTTGAATTCCGGGTAATGCAAAAACGGTCCCGAATCCCAGTTGAATCAGTTCCTGAGCAACGACGTGCCCCACGGTACGGGATGCGACGGGGGTTTCGCTCATCAGGTTTCCAGAAGATCACGCCCGACGACAACCTCTCCGGCGTACTCGTGCGCTGCGGCCTTGATCCAAGCTTCGTTGGGTACCCCGCTGGCCGGCGAGAGGGGCGAGAGAACGAGCTTCGCGACGCCCGATTCGCGTGCCACCCGCGCGGCTTGCTCCACCGAGGAGTGTGCACGGCTGAAACGTGCGAATGCCGTCGGGCCGCCCACGGATTTCAAATTGTCAACCGCCGCTACGTATACTGCCTCGTGCACGAGGGTATCCGCTCCCTTCGCAAATGCAGCGAGCTCGCTCGAATAGGTCGTATCTCCAGAAAAAACGATCGACCTGTCGGGACAGTCGAACCGATACGCGAATGCGTATTCGATGGACCCGTGGCTCACCGGTATGCAGGAGACGCGTATCGCTGCGTTGCTGAAGCAGGTAACCCTTCCAGTAATCTCCTTTACGTGCATCAGCTCCGCCAAGGGTGTTCGGCCTTCCTCGGCTACGCGGCTCGCGAGATCGACTGCAAATGTCTCGCGGTACAATGCTGACATTCGCGCAAGAGGTGGTGGACCCACCAGGGTAACCGGTGTGGTCAGCCGTGCCCAAGCCTGCGTGATGAGTGTGCCGAAGTCGGCCACATGATCAAGGTGATGGTGTGTAATGAATAAGGCGCGCAGGCGCTCAAGGGGGATGCCCGCGCGAGTCAGCTGCAGACCAACTCCGTTGCCGCAGTCGATCACGTAGAGAAGGTCGTCGCAGAGGAGCGCTGCTGCGGGGGGTTGCCGGCCAGCCTTTGGGGTCGGACCGGCGCCGGTGCCGAGCAACACCACGCGTGTGTGAGGGGAGTCGTTCATCGGTTGAATGCGCGGGTCGTCAGGAATTCATCGACGGCGCTTGGTCCGCGCTCGCGTCCGAAGCCTGATTGAGCGAATCCGCCGAAGGGGGCGTCTGGATGAGTACGGGCTCCATTGATGCTGATGCTGCCGGCGCGCATGCGGCGCGCAAAACGGAGCGCCTTGGACCCTTTTGCCGACCAGACGGCGCCTGAGAGGCCGTAATTGGTTCCATTGGCGATGGCGACCGCCTCTTCTTCGGATTTGAACGGCAGTATCGTGACTATGGGGGCGAACGCCTCTGTCTGTGCCATTTCCAGAGTCGTGTCTGTTGTAGCCAGCACCGTCGGATTGACGAAGTATCCGCGCGGGAGGTGCGGCGACCGTTCGGGACCACCTGCAATACAGCGGGCACCCTGCGCAAGAGCGCGGTGCATGAGCTCCAGAGCGCGATTGCGCTGCTGCGCAGATATCAGCGGCCCCAATTCTGTCCGCGGCTCGAGCGGATTGCCAACTCGAAGCGAATTGGCACATGCTGCCGCCAAAGCGCACGCCTGGTCGAATTTCTCCGCAGGTACGAGCAAGCGGCTGAGCGCGCTGCAGGTTTGACCGGAATTTTGAAATGACTTTCGCAGCGTACCCTCGACCGCGACTTCGAGCGGTGCATCGTTCAGCACGAGGCTGGCGGACTTGCCTCCGAGTTCCAGGAACAGTTTCTTTAGAGAGGCCCCCGCCACTTGACCAATGCGACGGCCAACGGCGGTAGAGCCGGTGAAGGAAACTACCGCGACATCGCGATGCGATACAAGAGCTTCGCCGACGACGCCGTCCCCGAGCACTACGTTGAAGACGCCTGGAGGGGTTCCTGCGTCATGAAGCGCCTGTGCGAGTAGCACGATTGAAGCGGGCGCCAGCTCACTTGGCTTGAGGACCACCGTACATCCGGCGAGCATCGCAGGAACGAGCTTGCTCGCCGCCAGATAGAGAGGGTAGTTCCAAGGCGTGATCAGGGCGGCGACACCCAGCGGCACACGCTCGATCAATGTGCGTCCAAGCCGAGAGCTTATGCGTCGGTGGTTGGTGGCCGAAAGCGGTGCTGCTCGCAGCAGGTGCAGCGCGGGTTCCACATGGAGCCGCCTTCCGTGCGCGATGGGAGTCCCGATCTCTCGCGCGAAAGTGTCAGCCAGCGCGTCCGCTTTTCCTTCAATGAGCTCGGCCGCCTTGCACAGGAACGAAGCTCGCTCTATAAGGGAACAATTCGACCAGGCGGGCAACGCTTCGGCTGCCGCGCTGACCGCTGCGCAGGCTTCTTCACGTGTTCCGAGGCGTACGAGGGCCGAACGCTCTTCTGTGGTCGGATCGAGAAGGATGAGTTCCGGTCCCCCGGCAGGCTGCCATTGGCCGGCGATGAAGTGATGGCCAAACTCGAGCATCGTCACCGGGCTCTGGACTAATATCTGAAATCGTATATGATTTCACCCGTGGGCGCAAACTCAGACGATGACGGACCGATCGCGATGCGCCGCGCAGTGCGCGGCCTGCCGTCCTATAGTCCGGGACGTGACGCGGATACGATCAGGCGAGAGACCGGTTTCGCCGGCGGTCTCACGAAGCTTGCCTCCAACGAAGGACCAGAAGGACCTTTTCCGGCCGCCATCACTGCCATGCGAGAGTGTCTGAGCGACGCGGGACGATATCCGGAGGCGGGAGGCCGGATGCTGAAGCATGCCTTGGCTCTGTACCACGGCGTGACACCTGAGGAAGTGCTCGTCGCCGCCGGTGGCTGCGGAGCGCTACAGCATCTGGCCAGTGCGTTACTCGAAGAGCACGATGAAGTCGCGTACTGTGCGCCGACCTTTCATCAGTATCGCCTCGATGCCATACGCGCCGGCGCTCGTCCGATTGTTGCAGGTCTGGACCCAAGTGGTTCGTACGACCTTCGGGCGCTCGAGAGCGCCATCAGCCCCCGCACCAAGCTCGTTTATGTGTGCACGCCGAACAATCCGACAGGAGGACTGCTCGATCGCGACGCTCTCGGACAATTCCTGCTGCGACTTCCCGCACACGTGTTGCCGGTCATAGACGAGGCGTACTTCGAGTTCATCGAGAGTCCCCAATATCCAGAGCCTTGGCGGGTGCAGCGGCTGACGCAGCGAGACACCGTAGTCATCCGCTCGTTCTCGAAGATCTACGGCTTGGCCGGTCTGCGGGTGGGCTATGCAATCGCCCCCGCCAAAATCGTCGAAGTGTGCCAGAGAGTGCAGAATCCGTATGAGGTGAATCGCGTCGCTCAATCTGCGGCGTTGGCAAGCCTGGATAGTCCGGAAGAATTGCACCGGCGGACACGCGACAATCGGCGCAGACGGGCGTACCTCACTGAAGGTTTGCGCGCACTAGGGGTGGCGCCCCTGCCGTCACAGACAAATTTCGTCTGCATCAAGGTTAGAAGCGGATTGCAGGTGGCGCGGGCGCTCGAAGCGCAGGGCATTATTGTGCGGCCACTCGATGCCATGGGCGATGCGGTCGGCATTCGAGTCACCGTCGGAACGGACTCCGAGGTGGAGCTGTTCCTGGCTGCATTCAGGTCGATACGCGATGCAAACCACGGCATGATTCTATGAGTAACCGTTCCGCGATTGAAAACCCTCCCGCCGCCAACAGGGGGCGTCCAGGAGGGAAAAGCAAGCAGGAAGCAGCGTACGGCTTGATCCGTGAGCGCATCCAGTCTGGCCAGTACACGCCGGGGCAGCGTCTGATCATCGATCAGCTCGCCCACGAGTTCGGCGTCAGCCAGGTTCCGGTACGCGAGGCGATTCGTCGACTCGAAGCGGAAGGCTGGCTGAGATACGAGCTGAATATGGGCGCCACGGTTACGCCGCTGGATGTCGAGACATGGTCTCAGTTGACGGAAGCGGTGGCCCTCATGGAGGGATATGCGACAGCCCTGGCCGCTCCACATTTGTCGAGTGCCCATCTGGAGCAGCTGGCGACCATCAATCGGCAGATGCGTCAGGCTCTTAAGCAATTGGATGTACAGCACGTCAGCGAGAACAACCGCGCGTTCCACCGGTTGATCCTCGAGCGTTGTCCAAATGCGGTCATTGCAGGACAGCTACGTCAATCACAGGCACGGCTGGACGGGATAAATCGGGCGTTGTTCTCACGCGAGGAAGGCGTTTTCCTGCATCTGCTGGGACCGGACATGGGGCAGACGGCTGTGTCCGATCACCAAACACTGATCAAAGCGATACGGCAGCGGAGCGATACGGCAACCATCGAGCGCCTGACCCGCGAACACGTGCTGGTGCATTTGCGGGCGGCGCGCGCCGAGCTCAGCCATCGGGAGGCAAGCGCCCCCTCAAGAACGGGTGTTGGCGGCGGGAGCTGACCGGAGCGGGCCGTGCAGCATCTCGTCGCGATATTGGTCGCCGATGGTGTCAACCTGCTGGATATCGCCGGACCGTTGCAGGCCTTCAGCGCCGTCAAAAGCGTTCACAATGTCGCAGCTCACTACGAAATTGAAGTTGTGTCGGAGAAGGGAGGTCCGGTAGCAACGAGCGAAGGCGTCCCGATCGGCACTCAGCCGTTGGCAAATCTCGAGCATCGCCGTATTGGTACGCTGATTGTCACCGGTGCTGCGCCGGAGGGCCTGTCTTCCATGCCGTCGCAGACGATTGCCTTCGTACGGCGGCGCGGCCCGGAAATCAAGAGAGTGTGCGCCGTTAATGCCGGGACGTTCACACTCGCAGAAGCAGGTCTTCTGGACGGCCGCCGCGCAGTGATCGACGGGCGGTGGGCGCGGCAGCTGCAAGCTCGCTCGCCTACAGCAAATTTGGATACGACGGCGATATTCGTTCGCGATCATCACATCTGGAGCTCCGCAGGAGCCGCGGCAGCCATAGACTTGACGCTGGCACTGATCGAGGAGGATCTCGGCCACGCGACCTCCATGGCGGTTGCACAGCAGCTGGTCGTCTTCGTGCGCCGCCCGGGGCGCCAGTCGCAAGTCAGCGAAGCGTTGGCTTTTCAGGTCGCGGCCGCGAATTCAAACTTCGCCGACCTGCACGCGTGGATGGCGGCCAATCTGAGTCAGGATCTTCGGACAGAACGCCTCGCGGAGCGTTGCGGGATGTCCGTCCGTACGTTCTCCCGCGCATACATTGCCAAGGTCGGCAAAACACCGGCGCGGACCGTGGAGACACTGCGTTTGGAAGGTGCGCGGCGAGCGATCGAGTCGGGAGTAGGGGCGCTCAAGCGAATAGCATTTGAAACGGGATATCGGGATGAGCAGAACCTCCGTCGCGCCTTCCTGCGTCGTCTCGGCATGACTCCTGCGGAGTATCGCGCACGGTTGCTGGAAAACTCCATCACGGGGGGAGGCTGACGAGCGAAACAGGTACGAGGTGAGCAGTTCTCAGTTTTGACGGAAATTATCTCTAACCCGCCGCGCACACATCAGCTTTGCTTTCTCACCGATGGCTTAATCGCCAGAGCTCCATCGCCCACCAAGTACACGACTATAAGACCTATCATCCAAAACGCCGGGTATTCCCAACCACCACCATTGTTCGTGAAGAGCCACCCATCCTTCCCGTGCTCGAACACGATTGTGCCCAACATCTCGATCGCCAGTGGCACCGCGATCCAGCTCGCGTAAATCCCGAGAATCAACGCGATGCCGCCCACCAATTCGAGGATCATGATCGCATATGCCATGACCGCAGGAAATCCGAGGTGATGAAAATAGTCGACGAACGCGGGCACGCCGAACTGTATGAACTTGAGTTGCCAATGCGCCAAGAACATCACGCCTAGGCTCACCCTCAGGAGGAGCGCGGCATAGGGTGCCGTGGTCTGCTTTATCACTGGTGATATATCCCCCCACCCATTGCCGGCGACGACGCCATAGACGTCGGCTGCGATCATCGTGGCGGATAATGACGAGTCGCTCTCGCGAATGAAACGGGGCTGACCGCGATTGAATGGTGATTGACCTAAAGTGACGCCGTACGCCTATCTGAAATCATATATGATTTGAGAGGCCGCAGTTCCAGGATCGGCACGGACGGCTACTATCTGCCCACCGTCATCACAGAGCGAACCCTGGACCTGAGAGCAGAAGTCGCCGCCTCAGCGTGCTGGCCCGGCGCCAAAACCTTGACGTGATCTGCCCTTAAGGTTTAAAACAAAGCAGCCGAGGTTTCCGTATATCGAGCTATTCCGCTGACGTCTCAAGTGGCCTTTATGCATAGCTATTTATGTCATCAGGTACGTTAGGGATAGGCCTTCGTGCAGCCAAATAACATGCCGAGCACGCCGCACATAGCTACGGTCTTCACTGCGGAAGAGTCATGAATCTCGTGCATGAGCTGTTGCAACGATACCTCGGCTCCTGCTTGGGGGTATTGAGCGACCTAGGCGAGGAGTACGGCGTCGGACTTGTCGGCTTCGTGGTAATGGGCTTCGCTGTATGGCTCCTGTCACGAACCAAAAAGCAGCGTTTCTCGTTGAGTGCGCTGTTCTGCCATTTGTTTCCGCCCGCGCTCTACCGTCACGCCACTATGCGCGTGACCTATTGGAATCTATTCTGGAGGGGAGTCGCCTGGGGGCCCGTGATCGCGCTTTGGGCAGTCAGCACGTATATATTGGCCAATGCTCTCAACCATGTCCTCGTGTCGCATTTGGGGCCGCACGGTCGCATGCTGCACGCGGTTTGGCTGAATGTTACCGTGCAAACGACCGCTTTACTCCTAAGCTCTAGCCTTGGCTTCTATGTTATTCACTACGCATCTCATAAGGTTCCGTTCCTGTGGAGCTTTCATCGCGCTCATCATTCTACGGAGGCCTTGGTGCCCTTCTCGGGGAGCCGCGCGCATCCATTGGACGATGCATTTACAAACCTGGTCACCGCCTTGTTTGGTGGCGTCGGTGGCGGCTTAGTCCTTTTCTTTACAGGTACCGACAAGCTCCTCCCGGCAGCGCTAGCGATACAGGCAAGTATTCTTCTAGTGTCAACCATCCTAGACATATTCGAACACAGCCATATTCCCATTTCGTTTGGATGGCTAAATCGAATCTTTTACTCCCCTGTCATGCATCAAATCCATCACAGCGCGGAGCTGCGTCACCGCGACAAAAATTTTGGTGACTTCGCGAATCTTGCGATCTGGGATTGGATGTTCGGAACCCTCTACATCCCCCACAAACACGAAGAATATCGCTGGGGTCTCAACGATGTTGAGTATGGACTCAATAACCCACATTTGGACCTGAAGAGCTTTTATCTCGAGCCCTTTCACTACGCTTGGCGCGGGATTAGAGATTGGATAAGCAAACAGCCAGCGTGATCACGGATGCCCGGTGCTTTCTATTCCGCATTTGCACTCATTCGAGCGAAGCGCCTTCGAGAGCGGGCTGACCGCGATTGAATGTTGATTGACCTAAAGTGACGTCGCGCACCTCATGAGATCAGTCGGTGTCGCGTAGCGGCACCGTGCGCGGTACACGCCGCCCCGAGTGCTGCTGCTACGTGTCTTTCCGGCAAGGATGCGTGACCGGCAACAGCGCGGCTGCTGCGCAACTCTCATAAATGAGTCGCTTGCAAGTCCTGTTACCTTCATATACTATCTGAAATCATATATGATTTTGGAGGCTGTAAGGAGAAGCGAGGGGACTATCGCCCGGCATTCGCACAGCGGCGGCAAATCACGGGGGGGATATGACTAAAGAAGCATTAGACTCCGGGCGCGAGAGGCAGGGCTCCGCGGGGAATCGATCGCGTCACCCGCGCAGGCTCACGATCTTTGCACTCTCGGTCACGTTGGCTTTTGCCTTCGCGGGTACCGCGTGGGCGCAGCAACCGCCGGCTGCGCAGGCAACGACTGGGGGAGCCGCCGAGGGCGGCGACCAGCTGTTGCAGGAAGTGGTGGTCACCGCAGAGAAGCGCAGTGAGAGTGTCCAGGATGTACCTCTCAGCGTCACCGCCTACACGGGCGATGCACTGCAGGAGGCGGGGATCACGAGTCTCGCGGATCTGGCCGCTGAGACTGCGGGCGTCTCAGAGAAAAACTCTGGGCCGGGGCAAACGGAGTTCGAGATGCGCGGCGTATCCTCCTCCGGGGGCGAGTTCCCGACAGTCGGCGTGTATTTGGACGACACGCCGGTCACCCCGCCGGCGGCTGCGCAGTTGGGCAAGGTGGTGATCGATCCCAGCCTTTACGACCTCAACCGGGTGGAGGTCTTACGCGGTCCGCAGGGTACGCTCTACGGCGAGGGCTCGATGGGCGGCACCATCAGGCTCATCACTAACCAGCCGGATACCACCGCGTTCGCGATGAGCGGGGAGGCGACGGGCTCGGGAACGCAAGGCGCAGGCGGCAATTATGCCGCGAACGTCATGTTGAACATCCCTCTGGTGAGTGACGTGGTAGCCTTGCGCTTGGTCGCCACGGACAAGTATACAGATGGCTGGATCGACCGCATCGTGGAGAGCCCGTTTCCGGAGGAGAGCGACGGCGGCCTCACGCGAGGCAACGTCCTCGCCGCGCCCGTCGCGATGCGCTTCAGCGATGTGAACTGGGAGCGCTTGCAAGGGGGGCGCGCGGAGCTGCTCGCTCAGCCCACTGAGCGGCTCACGATCAGCGCCTCTTTCCTCGATCAGCGCATCACCCAGGGCGGATGGAATTATGCCGACGTGCCCCCGGGGCTCGATGAGGAAGCGCACTATCAGCCTTTCGATGTGCCCGAGCCGTATTCCGACGCGTTCGATCTCGCATCGCTGACGATCAAGTACGATTTCGACGGCTTCGAGATCACCTCCGCCACAGGCGAGTACCGTCGCGGGACTCACTTGGCGCAAGACTCCACAGAGACAATGCAGGACTTCTTCTGGACCATCTTCGGCCTCAGCGATCTGCCATACTCCGCGGTTGGACCCCTGGGAACCTATTCAGAGGACTGGACGTCGCAGACCACGGAGGAGCTGCGGATCACCTCAACGGGAAATGGCCGCTTCCAGTGGATCGTCGGCGGCTTCTATCAGGACTTCAGCTCCGCTGACGACGTAGGCACAAACACGCCGGGGCCCATCGTGGATGCGCTGTTCGGTGTGCCGTCGCTGTACGACATCAACTACCTTACCCACTTCAAGCAGTTCGCCGGCTTCGGCGAGGCGTCCTACAACTTCTTCGATGCGCTGAAGCTCACGGCGGGCCTGCGCTATTACTCATACAAGACCAACGAGTTCCTGGCCGAGTCCGGCGGGATACCCAACGGCAGCCTCATCCCGACCACCTTCAACGAGCCGGCCTCGGACTCCGGAGTGAATCCCAAGGTAAACCTCTCGCATCGTTGGGGCGAGGATCTGACGGTATACACCCAGGCGGTGAAGGGATCCCGGCCTGGCGGCGGCAATACCCCAGCACCGGGCGTCTGCACGCCCGTGCCGCCGCAGTACAATCCCGACTCGCTCTGGAGCTACGAGCTGGGTGAGAAGGCGCAGCTGCTCGATCGGCGTCTAACGCTCAATTCGGCCGTGTACTACGAGAACTGGAGCGGCATTCAGCAAATTGTCGCAGAGCCCTGCGGCTTCACTTACACAACGAACGCCGGCAAGACCGAAGTGCGTGGCGGCGAAATCGAGCTCGCTGCACGGGTCACTCCGTATCTGAGCCTCTCAACGGCCGGAGGCTACACCGATGCGAGGATCACCCAGACGGGGCCCGGGAGCTCCTTCACCGTCGGCGAGAAAATCCAGGAAGTGCCGACCTGGACGGATAGCACCTCCATCATGTACCACCATGCCGTCTCCGAGCGCTACGAGCTGGTGTTGCGCGCGACGAACGAGTACGTGGGACCGATGACGGACGTGAGCTTTTCTGTCAACAACGTGCCCGGTCGGGACCTGTTGTCCCTGCGAGCCGGCTTGGTGAGGGAGGACAGTCTCTCGGCATTCCTCTTCATCGATAATGCTACCGACCGGCGCGTCATCCTCGGCAATTCAATCTCGCTATCGGTCAACGGTCCCACCTTCAATCGTGTCGTGACCAATCAGCCGCGAACTATCGGGATCGACCTCTCCTACAGCTTTGGGGGCCATCGACATTGACTGCAACGAAGGATGTCATGAAACTGCCGTTAGAGGACGGTATTGGGAACTACAGCTTCGAGCAGACAGGGACTGCCAAGGAAGTCCCCCGGGTGATGCGTGCCTTCAACGAAGTGTTTCTGGTTCTACGCCCCAATTCCGATCTTCGCGGTCGGCTGCACCGTCGCAGTGATGAAGCTCCCCCAAACCTAGCGGGATAGCACCTGAATCGTCGTGTATTCCTCAAGCCCCTGGCGGCCGAACTCGACGCCGATACCTGAGCATTTGATTCCGCCGAAGGGCACATCGGGCCTCACGCCCCCGTGGCGGTTGATCCAGGCGGTACCGCATTCCAGGCGTGAAGCCAAGCCCCAGGCACGATCGGGATCCGCCGACCAGATCGACCCTCCGAGTCCGAAGCGCGTGGCATTGGCCTGCGAGATGGCGTCATCGACGTCGCGGTAGCGAAGGAGTGGCAAAGCAGGTCCGAACTGCTCTTCGTCCACTATCCTCATGCCGGCGGTTGCCTCTGAGATGAGGCTCACGGGATAGAAGTTTCCCGCTTGCTCGCTTGGCGGATTCCCGCCAATCAACACCCCCGCCCCCGCGAGCCTCGCCTCCTCCACGAGGGAGGCAACCTTATGGAACTGTGCGCGGTTCTGTACGGGACCCAGACGGCTCGCCTCGTCCAGCCCGTCGCCCATCTTCACCTTACCCGCGACGCTCACGAGGGCTTCACAGACCGAGTCGTAAATGCCGTCGGCAACATAGAGACGCTTCAGTGCCGCACAGGTCTGGCCACTGTTGATGAAAGCCCCCCAGAAAAGCCCCTCGGCAATCGCCTCCGGGTCCGCATCCTCCAGCACGATCGCCGCATCGTTGCCGCCGAGCTCGAGGGTCAGACGCTTGAGTGTCGCGGCGCCGGCCGCCATGACGCGGCGGCCGGTATCGATCGACCCAGTGAATATCACCTTCGCTACATCCGCATGCGTCGTGAGTTGCGGCGCAATGGAATCGGGTCCGGTCACCACATTCAAGACCCCGGGGGGCAGTCCCTCTGCCATGCACTCGATCATTCGCAATGTGCTAAGAGGCGTCAGCGGCGAGGGCTTGATAACTACGGTATTCCCAGTCCTGATGGCCGGTGCCACATGCCACGCTGCGATCATCAATGGCCAATTCCAGGGCGTGATCGATGCCACAACGCCCACCGGTCGGCGCTGAATTTCCACACGGGCGCGCGCATCGTTCTGGACCACCTCGACGGGAAGATCGAGATCGGCCGTTTGCCGTATCCAGGCTTCGGCAGCCCCTACTTCAAACCGCGAGCCGAACCCATTGAGCGGCTTTCCCTGCTCGAGGGTGAGGAGCCTGGCGAGATCCTCTGCCTTTGCCCTAATCCGCCCGGCCATCTCGTGGCAAACGGCCCGGCGATCCTCGTCGGCGCGAGCCCGCCACGCTGGGAATGCCTTGGACGCGGCCCGTACGGCAGTGTTCACCTGTTCCGGGGTCGCCGATGGTGCAAGTCCCACGCGCTCGCCGGTGGACGGATTGATGACGGGAAAGAGCTCGCGTGTCGCAATACGCTCGCCGCCGATTAGTAAATGATAGTCGCTCATAACTTCTGCCTCAGATCAGCACATCACGTGGTCGGAACGTTTTACGGCATTGAAGGCTCGTCAGTCACCGCCGATCCGGGGGGAGGATCTGATCAGCGCTCTGTCGCGGCCGAACGGCGTCGTGGTCTTGGTCCCGAGCCTCCATCAAGCGATCCGATGCCGCGAGCTGAGCCTCCTTCGGGCCGATCAGGCGGGATCTGAACCACTTCCAAGAGCTCGGCTAGCGATGCATTGAGTCGCCGAATCCGTTCAAGCCCGAGTCGAAGCTCGAGGTCCCGATACACAGGGTTGAATTCCGGCGAGATATCGCTCAGCAGTCGGCGGCCCCGCGGCGTGAGCGCATGAAAGAATCGGCGCGCGTCTGCGCTCGAGACCCGGCGAACGATCAGACCGCGCGCGGTGAGGTCCCTCAATATCCGTGAGAGGCTCGGCCCCATCAGATAGGAACGCCGCGCGAGGTTCGATACGTCGATCTCGTCGCATTCATTCAAGATTCTCAGCACGCGCCACTGCGGATCGGTCAGTTCGTGCTCGATGAATACCTTGCGAAAATGCATCGCGAGGGCTTCCCTTGCCCGATGCAGCAACACGGGGAGTTGACGCGTGGCGGCCGAGATCCCCATATCCGCGCTATTGTGGAAAACAGGATCGACCCATGCTTCGCTCTTGCGAGTTCGATTCATCATTCCCCCGATAGGCTCCGGTTGAGCCACGTCACAGGCGGTCGGCAGCTAAAACGGAGAGGTGATAGCTCAAGGCTGCCTTCCGCCCCTGCTCGGTGCGCGCGGTCCGCCGTGCCGCGCATCATACTTCAAAGGAATGGCATCCCCTTGCGCCATAATAGATAACGCGTTAAGCTTTTTTCAAAATGGGGTCACAGCCACCCGGTCCGCAGACGGCGAGGGGTCCTCGCGGGGAGCAGCTTTATGAGCGCATATAAATACATGCAAAAGTCCTTGGTGTTACTGATTGCACTCTCCGGCATCACCGCTATCGATCTCGCGTCCGCTCAGCAAGCCGCCGACGGCCCGACGGCAAGCGCCGGGACCGGCGGCACAGCTGTCACTCTCCAGGAGGTCGTGGTGACGGCGTTCAAGCAGGGTGCCCAAGCGGTCCAGAACGTTCCGAGCAGCATCGACGTGCTTACCTCAAGCCGCCTCGAGGCGATGGGCGTGAGCGATTTCGCCGATTTCGCCCGATCCGTTCCCGGACTCGATTTCGTCGATGACGGCCCCGGCAACAAGACTTACATCATCCGCGGCATCAATTCCCCGGGTGAGGCGCAGACGGCGGTGTATTTCGACAACATTCCATTCACGGGCATCGGGGCCGCAGCCACGGCCTTCGGCGGCTCGCAGGCCGACCTCGATCTTTACGACATGCAGCGGATCGAGGTGCTGCGCGGGCCGCAGGGGACACTCTACGGCGCGAATTCGCAATCCGGAGTCATCCGCTTCGTGACCGCCAAGCCGGACCTCGACCGGTACGAGGGCAGCGGTCTCCTGGACCTCTCGGACACCGAGGACGGAGGGTTCAACCATTCCGAAAAGGGGATGATCAACCTGCCGCTGGCCGATGGCAAGCTCGCCATCCGTCTCGTCGGCTACGACGACCGGATCTCGGGCTTTATCGACAATCCGCTGCGTCAGCAGAATGACTACAATAACCTGCAGCAGACCGGCGGCCGCGCGAGCATCAAGTGGCAGCTCGACGAAAGTACCTCGCTCTTAGGTCAGATCTTTTATCAGCATATGTACTCCGGCGGAGCACCCATCGAGCGGCCGTTCGGATTTACGATCGGCGACAACTACTTCCCTCCGGATGGCGCGCGCAAGTATTCACAATTCTCCGAGACTCCGTGGCTCGATGATGTGAGAATTTACGCTCTAACCGGCGATCATGACTTCGGCTGGTCGCACCTTACCGTAGCGGCGTCCTACTTCGATCGCAGCCTCGTCACGAACCAGGACGATACGGTGTCATTCCGTTTCTTCCAATACCTCCAGGGCCTCGGCGAATTCCCGCCGTTTACGGTTCCTGCCGGAGGGGTATCGGTCTCACCTGAGAGCTCGCGTCTGTTCAGTACCGAGACGCGCCTCAACACGGATTTCAATTTTCCGGTGAACGGCGTGATCGGCGTCTACGACGACCACCGTCTCAACGACTACTCGACGAACGTCTTTGCGACCAATCCCGCGACCGGCTATCCGGAGGCGGCGACACAAATCGATGAGCGCAACTTCCAGGACTCGACTCGGGATTTCGCGCTATACGGGGAGGCGACCTGGCGTATCACCTCGAAGCTGTCGCTGCTTGGCGGACTGCGCTACTTCAATGACACGCGGGACCTTAATTCCGCCACCCTGATCCCCTTCTTCGGCCTCGGCGTTCCGGGAGTCTCCCCGCCCGCTCATGCCCAGAATACGGGTACGATCCATAAGGCGAACATCTCGTACCACCTCACTCCCGGCGCGATGGTGTACGCTCAGTACTCGGAGGGCTTCCGCGCCGGCGGCACGAACGCAGCGACGGTAGCGCAGGTACCCGAACAGTACGGACCCGACACCACCCGCAACTACGAGCTCGGTACCAAGACCGAGTGGCTCGACAGACGTCTCACGGCCAATCTCGACGTGTATCAGATCGAAGTCTACGACATGCAGGTGGGCGAGTGCTTCGAGGCCGGCTGTGCCTTCAGCGGTGAGGGCAATGCGTCCGGCAAGGACGCGCAGTCGAGGGGCGCGGAACTCGACGTCAGCGCGGAGCCGGTTGGAGGTCTTCTGATCGAGGTCGGCGGCAACTATACCGATGCGGTGCTGACCAAGAACCTGTCGGGCACGGGCAATGCCGCCTACGCCGTCGGTGCGCTCGCCGTCTCGGGCGCGCCGGTGCTCAACGTTCCGAAATGGAACGGGAGCCTTTCAGCTGATTACACCTTCCCGCTGACGGCGGATTACCTTGCGTCCTTCGGTGGTGACGTCGAGTACACCGGCGAGGTGAAGCAAACGTCCTACGATCTCGAGACGTACGCCAACTTCAACCTTCCACTACCTGCGTATACGCTCGTCAATTTGCGCGCTTCTGTCCGCTGGCGGGATTATCAGCTGCAGCTCTACATCGACAATGCATTTGACAGGAATGCCGAAGTGAACGTCTTAAACGATGTGGACGACCCCTATAACGTGATCACCAATCGCCCGCGCACCATCGGCATCCGTCTGAGCGCCAAGTTCTGAGCATGGCCAGCACCCACCGTGCGGGAGGCAGTCGCGTGAGCAAGGAAGATGGGTACGGGAGGCCGGCACCGAGCTTCCGGGAGGAGCTCACCCGAGTCGGTCGTGGTACGCCGATGGGTGAGCTCCTGCGACGCTACTGGCATCCTGTTGCGCTTGCCGCGCACGCCGGCGAAGTACCGAGAATGGTGCGCGCGCTGGGTGAGGATCTCGTGCTCTTTCGCGACCGGACGGGCCGACCGGGCTTGATGTACCCGCGCTGTGCGCATCGGGGCGCCTCCTTGTTCTACGGTAAGGCCGAGGAGCGGGGGATCCGCTGCTGCTATCACGGTTGGCTCTTCGACGTCGAGGGTCGATGCCTGGAGCAACCGTGGTCGGACCAGTCGGCCGGGGCCCACGGCTCACCCGTGCGGCAACCGGCATATCCGCTGCAGGAGCGCTACGGGCTGATCTTTGCCTACATGGGGCCGAAGGAGCGGCAGCCGCTCCTCCCCCGATACAACCTGCTCGAGCGCCTCGGCGAGGGGGAATTCCTCGAGGCCGATGATTCGAGTATCGGCAGCGGCGGTCCAGTGATCGTCCCATGCAATTGGTTGCAGCACTTCGAGAACGTCATGGACCCGTTTCACGTTCCCGTGCTGCACGGTCTGTTCAGCGGCACACAATTCACGGACACGATGAACGTCGTTCCCGAGGTCCGCTTCGAGTATTCGCCGCAGGGTGTGCGCAGCATACAAATGCGCACGCTCGCCTCGGGGGACATTCAGCGGCGCATCACCGAGGCGGTCCTCCCTACCATCCGGGCCGTGGCAAGCCCTACGGCCAAAGACGATGGACCCTGCTCACTTCTCGGCTGGGTGCTGCCGCTCGATGATACGAGCTTCCGTATCTATTCCGCCGGTCGGGTGAGGGAGGTGGGTGCTCTGCGGTCAATCCGCTCGCGCTTCAACGGCAAGCTCTGGTCGGAACTCAGTGACGAGGAGCATCAGCGCTTCCCCGGCGATTTCGAGACACAGGTGAGCCAAGGGCCGATCACATTCCATTCCGAGGAGCACTTGGTCAGCAGCGACCGCGGCATCGTCTTGCTGCGCTCGCTCCTCGAGCGTCAGGCCAAGATCGTCGCAGCGGGCGGTGATCCTATCGGGGTGGCTTTCGAGGGCGCTGCCGATCTGGTCGAGCTCGAAGCGGGCACGATCATCGTGCGCGAGCCTTCCGAGCCGGAGAGCCGCTAACCGTGTGCGCTGCGCCCGTGCGAAGCGCTCCGGCGCAGCAGGGCTGCAGAGATCAATTTCCGCGGAGACACCCGATCGCATGAACCCGGAGTCTATTGCCCTCGGTCATGTGAAGGCGATCCCGCCTTATCCCCCGGGACGCCCGATCGCAAGTGTCGCTCGTGAATTCGGGCTCGATCCGGCCTCGATCGTCAAGCTGGCCTCGAATGAGAACCCTCTGGGACCCTCGCCCCGCGCTCGCCAGGCGATCGCCGAGGCGGCTGCTTCTGCGGCGCAGTATCCGGACTTCGATACTTACGCACTGAAAGCCGCCCTGGCTCGACAACTCGGAGTCGCGCCGGAGCGGCTTCTACCGGGTGCCGGCTCGAGCGAACACATCGTGCTCATCGCGCGCGCCTTCCTCGAGACCGGGCGCAGGGGAGTTATTTCCCAACACTCGTTCCCCGCCTATCGCAACGCGATCGCGGCCACCGGGGCCGAGCCGGTCATCGTGCCGAGTCACGAGTACGGGCTCGATCTCGAGCGCATGCTGGAAGCCATCGACGCCCGCGTCCGTCTCGTCTATCTCGCCACGCCGAACAATCCGACCGGAACGCGTCTTACGCCGGCTGCGCTCGATCAATTCCTGGCACGCGTGCCGGATCACGTCGTCGTGGCACTGGATGAGGCTTACCGGGATTACCTCGATCCGTCGGAGCGGCCTGATACAGACCATCTTGCCGAGCAACGATCAAACGTCGTGGTGCTGCGGACGTTCTCCAAGATCCACGGTCTCGCGGGTCTTCGGGTCGGTTACGCGATAGGCGACCCGAGACTCCTCGGGCTGTTGCGCAGGCTACAGACACCGTTCAGCGTGAGCGCAGTGTCGGAGGCCGCCGCGGTCGCAGCGCTGAGCGACGGCGATTTTCCGGAGAAATGTCGCCTGCTCAACCGGCGCGAGCGCAGCCGGGTGCAAGAGGCGCTGAGAGCGGCGGCCATAGAGTTCATTCCCTCGTATGGCAACTTCGTGCTGCTTCGGACGGGGGACTCCCGGGGAACCTCGCAGGCGCTGATGCGCCGTGGAGTCATCGTGCGTCCCATGGAGGGCTACGGGTTTGCCGAGTGGATTCGGGTCAGCATAGGTCTTCCCGAAGAGAATGACCTCTTTCTTCGCCATCTGCTCGAGTTGATGCGCACGGACGCAGGGGTGGCGGACCGGGAGCACGGATCGTGACCGACCCGTCCGCGGCGACTCTCGATGCGCTCGCGAGGCTTGTGGAATTCCCAACGGTGAGCCGCAACTCGAACCTCGGCCTCATCGAATGGGTGCGCGACCGGCTCGATGCCCATGGCATCACGTGCCGCCTCACGTACGATACCGCGAAGCGCAAGGCGAACCTCTTTGCGACCCTCGGAGAAGGCTCGTGCGAAGGAGGTGTCGTTCTTTCCGGCCATACTGACGTCGTGCCCGTCGACGGACAGGATTGGAGCACCGACCCCTTCAGGGCGAAGATCGCTGACGGGCGGGTGTACGGACGCGGTGCGGCGGACATGAAGGGCTTCATTGCGGCCGTACTCGCGGCCGTTCCGAGCATGCTCAATCGCCAGGGAGCGCCGCCCATCCACCTCGCACTCTCCTACGACGAAGAAGTGGGTTGCCTCGGCGTGCGCGGCTTGCTGCAGGACTTGCAATCGGCCGATGTGAGGCCAAAGCGCTGCATCATCGGAGAGCCGACGGGAATGCTCCCGGTCATCGGCCACAAAGGTGCGAACGCTTATCACTGCAGCGTTCGGGGGCTCGCCGCACATTCCTCCCTGGCGCCCCGCGCCGTCAATGCCATCGGGTATGCCACCCGGTTGATCACGAGGCTCCAAGAGATTGCCGAGAACCTGAGGAGCCGCGAACGCACCCATCCGGGCTACGACATTCCCCATACGAGCCTCAATGTCGGTTACATCGCGGGCGGCGCGGCGTGTAACGTTGTGCCGGACCGCTGTGAGTTCAAATTCGACCTCCGTAATCTGCCATGGACCTCGCCGGACTCAATCATCGAGGAGCTGGAGAGCTTCGCAGCCACCGTGCTCCTGCCCGAGATGCGGGCAATGGCTGCGCAATCGAGCATCGAAATTCAGTGCATGGCCCGGGTGCCGCCGTTCGAAATCGACGCCGACGCGCCGCTGCCGCGCTGGCTCGCCGGTCTGCTCGAGACCGAGTTGGCACCGACCCGAGTCGGATTCGGTACCGAGGGGGGCTTGTTTCAGGCCGCGGGTATTCCGGCGGTGGTCTGCGGGCCGGGCTCGATCGAGCAGGCGCACAAACCTGACGAGTACGTCAGCCTCGAGCAGCTCGGTGCTTGTGAACGGTTCCTGCAGAGGCTCATGTCCGAGGATGGCGGGCTCGGGGGGCAGGACCGCGCCCGGGGCGGCGGAGGGGCAAGCCGATGAAAATGACTGGCGGTCAGGCGCTCGTGGCGCAGCTCATGCGTGAGGGCGTCAGGCACGTCTTCGGAATACCCGGGGTGCAACTTGACTGGGCGGTCGAAGCCCTGCGACAGCATCGCGACGAAATCGCGTTTATCGTGCCTCGGCACGAGCAGGCCGCCTCCTACATGGCCGATGGCTACGCCCGGAGCACTGGACGGGAGGGCGTCTCCATGGTCGTACCGGGCCCCGGCGTGTTGAATGCCCTTTCGGGACTCGCCACTGCATACGCCTGCAGCTCACGGACGCTGTTCATCGCCGGCCAGGTTCCAAGTCCCATGCTTGGCCGTCACTACGGCATGCTTCACGAGATCCGCGGCCAAAGCGAAATCCTCGAGAAGCTGACCAAGTGGCACGCCATCGCCCTGCGGACGCAAGAAATCGCCGAGATCGTGCACGAGGCGTTCCACCAGCTGCGCTCCGGTCTTGCCCGGCCCGTGGCGATCGAGATTCCTCCTGATGTCCTGCAACAGGCTACTGATGCGGCGCTTCTCGCTCGCGCTCCCGTTCGCACCGAGATGCCCACGGACGAGGCGGTACAAAATGCATTGGAGTTGCTGCGCACAGCTCGCTTTCCCGTGATCCAGGTTGGAGGAGGCGCTGCGGCGGCCGAATCCAGTGAGCCGCTTGCGCAGCTCGCCGAGCGCCTGCAGGCGCCGGTCGTAATGACCGAGGGCGCCCGGGGACTGTTGCCCTCCCGACACCCGCTGGCCCTTACCGGCTTGGGTGGGCGAGCGGTGTTTCCTCATGCGGATGTCATCTTGGCCGTCGGGACGCGGTTCCTCGATGCCCAGGCCAAACCCGTTCATGACGATCCGACCTGCCGCTATGTCTATGTGAACCTCGATCGAGATCACACGGGCGCGCCTCGCCGGCCCGGAATCGCCGTGATCGCCGATGCCCGCGCGACGCTGGAGCGACTCGCGGCCGCGCTCGCTGACATGCCGCCGCGACCCTCCCGTGCGGAAAGCGTTGCTGCGGTGAAGGCCTGGTGCGCTGTGCAGCTCTGTGCAATTCAGCCGCAATCCGCCTACGTCGAAGCGATACGCCGCGCGGCACGCGAAGATGTCATCGTTGTCAGCGAGCTGACGCAGGTTGGATACTTCGCGAACGTGGCCTTCCCGGTCAATGGCCCGCGAACTTATCTCACACCCGGCTATCAGGGAACTCTCGGCTACGGTCTGCCGACCGCACTCGGTGCGGCGGTCGGCAATCCCGCGCGGCGCGTTATCTCCATCAACGGTGACGGTGGCTTCGGGTGGAACATGCAGGAGTTGCTCACGGCGGTGCGCTACGGCTTGCATGTCACTGTGCTCGTCTTTGCCGATGGACGCTACGGCAACGTTCGACGCATACAAAGGCGGGTCTTTGGTGAGGAGTTCGCCACCGAGGTTGCAAACCCGGATTTCGCCAAACTTGCCGCGGCCTTTGGGGTGGCGTTCCGGAGCATCGATAGCCCGGCTGCCCTTCACGATGTGCTGAGTGCGTCGGCCGGTGAATCCGGTCCGATGCTGATCGAGGTGAAAGTCGGGGAAATGGCCAGCCCGTGGTCAGTGATTCACCCGTTCGTCCCGGCTCCGATACCGCCGCCGCCTAATCCATTGGGGTCGCCGCCGCAGCGCCGCGAGCCTCCCCCGCATTCTTGAGCGGAGACCGACGGTGCAGGCGCAAGTCCCGCGAGCCGACCGAACGGCGCCTGAGCCCATCAACGTGCCCGCTCGCCGCGGCACGCGCTATGGGGTGTACGCGACCATGGTGCTCATGCTCGCCTACGCATTTTCGTATTTGGACCGCCAAATTCTCACGTTGATGGTCGGGCCCATCGAGAAGAGCCTGCACATCAATGACGCACAGTTCGCGCTGCTGACCGGCGGCGCGTTCGGCATCTTCTATACCGTGATGGGCTTACCTCTCGGTTGGATCGCGGATCGATTCAATCGCAAATGGATCGTCACCATCGGAATCGCGTGCTGGAGCATCATGACAGCGAGTTGCGGTCTGGCACGCAGCTTTGGGCAATTGATGTTGACGCGGATAGGCGTCGGGGTTGGAGAGGCGACCCTGTCGCCGTCGGCATACTCGATGCTGGCCGACTATTTCGACAGGCCGCGCCTGCCGCGTGCGATGAGCATCTACACCTGCGGAATCTTCATCGGCGCAGGCCTCGCTACCATTCTCGGCGGAGCGGTGGTTAGCGCGGTAGAGCATACGCCGGTCGTGGGGCTTGCGGCCTTCGGGATCACTCACTCCTGGCAGGTCATATTCGTCGTGGTCGGGTTGCCCGGGCTCCTCATGTCTGTTTGGCTCTCGACATTGCGCGAGCCCCCGCGACGCGATCCGGACGGAGCGTTGACGACGGCCGCTCCCGGATCGCGGGATATTTCCGGGGGATTGAGGCAACTCCGCCACTTTCTAACCCGTTATCCCTGGATGTCGGTCGCGCTGTTCATGGGATCGGCGCTGTTCTCCATTCTAGGCACCGCCGATACCTGGTATCCGGAGCTGTTCATTCGGACTTGGGGCTGGTCGGCCGCGCATTCAGGCTGGGTGAACGGGACGGCGTCGCTCACCGCAGGCCCTGTGGGCCTCCTGTTCGCAGGTTGGTATTCGAGTCGACTGATTGCGGCCGGGAGAGTGGACGCCTGCTTGAGACTTACGGCCTTGGGAGCGCTCGGCATTACCGTACCGGCGATCGCGATGCCGCTGTCTCCCAATCCAGTCCTGATGAGCGTGTTACTGCTGCCGCTTAAGTTCTTCGTGGGATTCCCTCCGGTGCTGATTCCGGCGGCCATTGGCTTGGTCGCTCCGAACAGGTTGCGTGCGCAACTCGGTGCGCTGTTTCTGTTCACCACCGGCGTTATCGGTACTTCGAGCGGGCCGCTGCTACCCGCATTGTTCACTGATTATGTGTTCAAGAATCCGGATTTCTTGCGCTACTCGCTTGCGCTATCGACCGGGCTGGTGGGGCCCATTGCCTTCATCATCCTCTGGCTCGGGCTGCGTGAGTATCGCAAGTGCTTCCATGACGTGGCTCTTCAGCCGCACACCGAATATCCCGCTGATGCTTTGAACTCGAGGGCAACATGAATAAGATCATCCCATCGCTCGTTGGGTCACTGTCGCTGTTGGTTCTCTCAGGCGGAGCTGGTGCGGCCCCGAAACCCCATCACGACGTTCAAGCCGGCGATGACGCAGTCGCGCGCGCGCCTGTGGGGGAGGTCGCACGCACTACCGATCACGAGATCACTCTGCAGGGTCGGACGATCCATTATCAGGCGACAGCCGGCACGTTGACGCTCCGCAATCACGTCGGTGAGCCGATCGCGAGCATGTTCTACATCGCCTATACCGTGCCGAGGGCGAAGGGCGCGCCGGAGCGGCCCGTGACGTTTCTGTTCAACGGCGGTCCCGGCTCCGCGAGCCTCTGGCTCAATATCGGCGCTTTCGGCCCGATGATTGCGGTGACCGCAAAGCCCGGCATCACCCCAGCACCTCCCTACGCCTTCGTAGCGAACAGGGACTGTCTCTTGAACAAGACGGATCTCGTGTTTCTCGATGCAATCGGTACGGGCTACTCGCGAATCATCGGCAAAGGGCGCGACTCGCAGTTCTGGAGCGTGGATGGCGACGTCAACTCCTTCGCACAGGCTATCGTGCGCTACATCGAGCTCAACCATCGCTGGAACTCGCCGAAATTCCTGTACGGAGAGTCCTACGGAACGACGCGTGCGGCGGCTCTGGCGTACGCGCTGCACATCCAGGAGATCGAGGTTAGCGGCGTGATACTGCAATCCTCGATACTTAATTTCGCTCGCTCCCTGCCCGGCCTTGATGAGCAGTACATCGACCTGCTGCCATCGTACGCCGCGGCCGCCTGGTATCACCACCGCGCGAAGAATGCACCCGCCGATGAAATGACATACATCAAAGAGGTGGAAGTGTTCGCACGCGGTCCCTACGCCGAAGCTCTGGCCGAGGGCGATGAGATCTCGCCGGCGCACGAAGCCGCCATCGCCAAGCAGATGAGCGACTATATCGGCGTGCCCGTTGAGTACGTCGAGCGCTCGCACCTCCGAATTCGCATGGAGAGCTTCCGCAGAGAGTTGCTGGGCGATCAGGACCTGGTGATCGGGCGGTTCGACTCGAGGTATGAATGGCCCGCACTCGGGGCGACCGGCCACTACAATCCGGCGACCGACGATCCGGCGACGGCAGCCGTCAACGGACCTTACGTGGCTGCCTTTGGCGAGGTGCTCGCGAGTCTCGGCTATTCCACTAACCTTCACTACCGGGTGCTTTACAACGAGGTGATCGAGCCGCGATGGAACATGCAGCACGTCGCCCCGGGGCTCGACGAGCCGCTGCCGCTCCCTGATACAGCGCTCGACCTCGCGGCCACCATGCGCGCCAACCCGGACCTGCATCTACTGTCGCTCAACGGCCTGTACGACATGTCGACACCTTTCTTCGGAACGGAGTTCGACCTGTCACACATGCTCCTGCCGAGGAGCGTTATCCAAAACATCACCATCAAGTACTACCAGTCCGGACACCAGCTCTACTCCAATCCCAAAGTGCTGGACCAGATGACGGCGGACCTAGATCGCTTCTATGGCGAGGCGGTGGGTTACTGACGCTGTGCACAAATCCCTGGGTAATGTTCGACCCCCGTTAAAAGGACCGGGGCCGCTCAGAGCATGGTGTCCTTTCACGGCGGTAACACGGGTTCGAATCCCGTCGGGGACGCTAATAAATCAATAAGTTGCGTGAGCAACAAGCGGTCGTGTCCACTTTCCGAGTGGGCAACGCGACCCGGGCGGGTGCGATCTTAATTCGCGACTGCGAGCGTCATGGTGTTGAAGTCGATAGTCCAGCGGGCGCCCTGGCGAAGAACATTCTGACCGAGAAGTCCGTCGATTCTGTAGCTGCTTATCGCACCCGCGGCCGAGTTCACCGGGACGCTCTTCAATTTGAATTGTCGCCCTCCGATGATGAGCGCCACGTCCGTCAGAATCAGGCCCCGCCGCTCCGTCACGACGCCACCGGCGCCCACGGCGGGCAACGAGACATGCCGCTTGGGGTGCGTCAAAAGCGCCGGCGCATCCACGATCGCGTCATGAGCGAATTCGGTTATGGGCGAGCCAGTATCCAGTATCATGCGCAATGGATTGTCTGCACCCGGAACATGCACGAGAACCAGTGGCGTAAGCCCAGAGAGCAGCATGTTCGAGTCCGATCCAGTCTGGCCGTCCGGACTACCGCGCGGCACATCGTATAACAGCGCGGGGCCGCCGGAGTTCACGAACTCGAGTCGGTGGCCGAGAGCCAGCAAGACCGGCAAGCCAATGACGGCGTTGACCCGATAGCCGTGCGGGAAACTCAAGTCGGAGTCCGGCAGCACGATGAACACGACATTCGTGAGCATCGCGTTGCCGATCAGTAGTCGCCGAGCGACGCCGAGGCGCATTGCGACCGCTCGCTTACTCGCAGTGCCCACACTCAGCGTCTGCCTCAACATCGAGATTCCGGCGCTTTTGGCAGCGGAATCACTGATCGTCGAGAAGCCGGCTCCGGTATCGACGACCGCCTTGTGCTGGACACCGTCTATTTTGATTGGCACTCGGATCAAGCCCACCATGTCCCGCGTGATCGGGAGCGAACCGGGCGTCTCGCGCACGATTTGCATCGGCTTCACCTCCGCGAGCGCCTGACAACTCGCCATGTCCTGCCGTTTGTCGAGATCAATCGACTGGGGGGACAGCTGTAAGGCGGCGCGAAAAGCAGAATAACAGGCCCGGTAGCGCTGGTCGCGAAGATAAACCTCGGCGAGTCCAAGATACGCTGTGGCACGCACGATACGGCTTGCCATCGAGCGGGTGACCGGTATCAGCAGCGCCGCGGCCTTGGCGTCCTCGTGGCGCAGCGCGAGGAGGGCGCCGGCTGCCAAGTCCCTTTGCTGTGCTGTTGCGTCCGATTTGGACAGTGTTTCGAGCGCCGCAACATTATTCGCATCGACGGCCGCAACGACCGACTCAGGAGCTGCGCTGGCGCAGGCACCGAGCAGGTTGAGACTGAGGAGGGCGGCGGCAGCCACGTTCGCACCATTTCGAAGATGCAGGTGCATGTACTGTCCTATTCAGAAGTAGATTTGCGTTTAATCAAACGCTTCAAACCCTGCGGTCTGACTGTCAGGAGGCTCAAGTGCGCAAGGGAGTCACGCCCTCTTTGCGTTTGGGCGGAAAGCCGGATTTCTGCAGATAGTCCGCTGTGATGCACACACGCCAGGTACGCGGAGTCACTCCATAATCCCTGGAGAAGCTCCTCGCTGTCATGGGCAATCAAAACCAGCAGAACTTCGCGGGCGTCGGCGATCACGGACATCTGCTGTC
>JBOIAQ010000038.1:0-35957 GCA_050739115.1 Steroidobacteraceae bacterium
AACATCCTCCGCCTTGCAGGGCACTGCGCAGCAGACTACCAAACGGTCCTGTCTGTGTCCAGCCCTCCCCTCAGGAGAGGCCAGGAAGGCTCATAGATGTGTGGAATAGACAGGTCCATCGATCTCTTCGCACCCGCGAATTCAGTTTTTTCGGACTACAGTGGGCGTAGGACACGAAAACGTCAGCCATACTGGTCAGCCTTTTGATTCAGTAGACCGGCCAGCGGGCGTCGTCGAATCCTTTGCCGCTGCCAGGCGCGCTTCGGCCGCCGCGACCATGGCTTGGTAGCGAGGGTCATTGCCCACAAACTCGAAATCCGGGTCGGCTTTGGCGTAGGCCAGGAAGCTGACCGAAATGGTTTCGAACAGCGGTCCGAGCAGTTCCAGTGCGGCATCCTTGTCCTTGAGGCGCACACTCAACATGCACGCGAAGTTGTACCGCATGTTGAAATTGTCCGGGTCGATCAGCAGCGCGCGCTCCATGCGCGCCTTGGCACGTTCGGCCTCTCCGAGTGCTGCGAGGGCGCTCGCACTGTAAGCGATAACCCCAGCGTTGTTCTGCTCGCGTGCCAGAATGGCCTCGGCACGTTTAAGCGTCAATTCCGCAGCGCGACGGGTGCCTGCGGCGTCGCCCACCGCGGTGTAACAGCTGATCAGCAAGGCGGCCGCATTGATGTCCGACTCCATCAACGTGACCGCCTTTTCATAAAAGCGGATCGCATCGCCGAACCTCTGGAGCTGGTAGTTCAATCGTGCAGCCGCGCGATTGACTTCGTAGGAATCCGGATCGAGACGTAACGCGATTGCGGCTTCCGTCTCGGCAGCCGCGAGGTCACCGTCGAGTTCCAGCATCTGCGCCTTGACTGCATGGGCTTCAGCCAGATTCGGGTCCAGCGCAAGTGCGCGCTCCACAGCGGTCATGCCCTCATTCGATTGTCCACCCTTTGCGTCGCGTAACTGCTTGTAGCCGGTAGCCATCAGCGCCCACGCTTGTGCATAACTTGAATCGATTTCGGTAGCGCGTCTACATATCCGCACGATCGCCTGCGCCGAAGGCACGTCCGGGTCCTGACTTGTCACGTAAGCCTGCCGCGCCATCAGATAGAGGTTGTAGGCCTCAGCGCTGTCGGTCCCGCGCCGTTCAATGGCTTTCTTTTCTTCCGGAAGAAGCTGCAGCTTCAACGCCTTGACGATAGCCTGGGAGATTTCGTCCTGGATCGCGAAGATATCGTTGGCGTCGCGATCGTAACGTTCGGCCCAGACGTGGCCGTTGCTTTCGCCGTCCACCAGTTGCGCACTGATCCGTACCCGACCGCCAGCCTTGCGCACACTGCCTTCCAGTACGTGACTCACCTTGAGCTCGCGTGCAACCTTGGGCACGTCTACGTTTTTGCCCTTGTACACGAAGGCGCTATTGCGCGAGATCACGTGCAGCGCCGATACCTTGCTCAGATCGGTGATAACGTCCTCGGTGATGCCGTCACTGAAATACTCTTGCTCGGGCTCACCGCTCATGTTGGTGAACGGCAGCACGCAGACCGAGAGGCGCGAAACTTGTTTTTGTGCAGAAGACGTTGCGGCCTTGTCACTCGCTCGTACGTTCTGCGCTGCTTGCGAACGCGCGATCATCGCATCCAGCGCGCGCAGGCATTCCTGCACGGCAGGGTGGGACGTATCCTCGCGCCAATCATCGAGATCGGTGGTGTGGATCGCGCGCACGTCAATCGGCAGGCGTGCCTGGTCGAAACGCACCGGCACCAGAATTCCGCGTTCGGCAGCTTCGCGCGCCTCGCCGCGCACCCAGCGCGATATCACGGAAGTCGGCGTCCAGACTACTAGCACCGCCTTGGCCGCTACCAGTTCCGAATCGATCTGGTCGTCGAACTCCTGACCTGGGCTGATCTCAGGATCCCACCATACCGACCAGCCCTTGGCTTCAATCGCGGCCACCAGCGGCACGACGCGCGCCTTGTCGGCACGGGCGTAGGAAACGAATACGTCAGCCATGTCTGCCAACCGAGTATTGGGATGCCGCCGTCTGGTGCTGCAACCAAACCAAGGCACCGGATAGGGTCATGGATGCATTGCAATACATCAGGTCTTCAGGAGCTATAAGCGAATCTGGTGGATGACTTGAGAACGGCGGCGTGCGCTGCTGAAATTTGAGTACTTGGTTCGACTTTGAGCATTTGGAGTAGGCACGCCAGGGGTGAGGATACGATCGTTCGATTTCAGAAGCTAGGGACGGTACGCGATGCGCTGACCGAACTGCTGCGCGAAGGAGCGCAGCGACTGAGTCGCCAGACGGCGGCTTTCGGAGGATGGGTCAAGGCTGAAAAAGCCTGGGATCCAGCGTGAATGGTACAACTCCAGCAATCTCGATGAGTGAGACAGCCGGATGCCGATGATTAATGAGCACGTTGCAATCTGGCGCGCTGCGCAATGGCATGATCACCGATGGAACGATCAGTAGCGGCTCGGTCATCGCATCGAGCCACTGGTTTCCCAGCTTCTGCGTGTCGACCTCGCGCTGCACCCAGTCTGAAGGCAACGTGTTTAGCTCGATGGCTCGCTGCGGCAATTCATCGGGTGCTTCGTATTCGACCATCGATTGGGGCGGCAGCAGGGCTGGATCGGTAACATGCACGCGCTTCTCAAGTGCAGCCAGTGACGGCACCGTGGAGCAATAAGTGACCGGACGACCCTGAGTGTTCCAGCGACCGGAGTGCAATAAGCCGTAGCCGCCGCTGAAATCGCGCGCGCGCCGGGCGCTTGAGAGGCGCCACAAGCGCATTCAGGCCGCCGCACCCCAGTCGATTTTGGCCAGGACCCCCTCGACGAGCCTTGCGCCCGCCTCTGTTCGTGCCCATTCCAAGGGTGCTGTCCCGCTCAGCTCGCCTAGCGGCTCGCGAAGCCATCGGTTTGCCCGGGCGGAATCGCCGAAGACATCTTCCGCCAACGCCTGAACGCGTGTCATCCGCACGAGACGATCCGACTCCTCGACCGTGAGCCGCTCCTTCTTCTGCTCACGATGCCGCCTGGTGCGGGCGGGAATGATAAATCGCTGGATCTCCGCGTCCGAAAACAAACCCCGTCGCTGAACGTGTGCAAGCGCTCGCAGCGGGATGCGATGAGAGACGACGCGCGCCAAGTCCGCCGCGGAGGCAACCTCCACCCCTACCGTGCTCCTTCCGCCGAGCTTTTCGTAGACGGCCATCACTACGGGCTCTCGACTCTGCACAGGCTGGCGACCTCTTGTTCTGGCAATCTGCCTAATTCTATATGGGCAAATTGCCGCGCGCAATCCGGGCCGCTGGCTGGAGTCTCACCGCGTATCACGCCGTATCACGGCAGCGCACGATTTCCACGATAGGATTGAGGGTATCTTTCCGGAAGGGTCGCAAAAATACCCATACAGCGGCTTACGAGTAAGTTCGAGTCCAACCTGGGGAGCCATAAAATCAACGAATCACGATGATATCGACCCGGGGGCGACCTTTCGGCCCCGCTTCCCGTAGTAGTACCGTAGCAGTAGCGTACTGGCCGCCAGGGGACAACCTTGGGCGAGCGTGGACGCCCCGCCCGACTTTGCAACCTACTCCCAAGCGACTCCCTCCCCGCCTCAATCCCGCGCCAAGCACCAGCCCTCACCACGCAGCCAACATTTTTGGGATCTCCGCAAAAACCTTGCTCAAAATATGCGCATGGCGGTGAACGATTTTGCGTTCCAAGCGAGGATCCATGTGGGTGCAGGGGAAAGCGATCTGCTCGCGGTCGCGCGCCGCCTTGCCGAGACCCCGATGTCGGTAATCGGTCTTAGGGTGACCTCGGCTTTCCCGACAAGCTCGCCAGGGAGGTGCTTGCGTCGTACGCTGTGTGAAGCAGGGTGACGCTCACCCGAGCGCCGATATGAGTCGCGCCAAGAGAGTCGTCGCTCCCAACGCTCGCGCCGCCCACAGACAGCCGGTGAAGCACCGAAAAGGCAGCATGCGCGCTCCACGGCAGCCGTTCGGCGTCGCCGGGGCTACTCACAATTTGTGCCCTGAGCTGCCGGTCGTGAATGACTGGTTTCAGGCCGCTGGATTCGCGCGTGTAGAGCAAACACCCTGCTCCGGTATCAAGAAGAACAGTGATTCCGCCGATGTACCGAACGCTCGCGCCAACTTCAACGCAAGAAGCACAGAAGGAACGAAGACGCGATTTTCGACCGTATTGATCGACTTGCGCGAAACGCCGATGAGCTCAGCAAGTTGGGCCTGAGTCATGTTCTTCGCCGCCCGCCCTTGCTTGAGACGGTTACCCAGTAATTCCTCAGCCATCAGTTTCAGCCTTACGATCGAGTCGTTTCTACACCGAAGCATTCGCGATCTGAAGAACGCAAGGAGCTCGTCACGCCGATCTGACAACAGGGTCTCGCCGGAGTGAACGATGAAATTCAGTTCGACCGCGCAGAAAAGAAGAAACAACGGGACTGATATGGCCAGAATGTCCATCCGGTGACGTTCCGGAACGGTCCAACCGAGAATGACCATGGCGAGCGTACATAGAATGAAGAGCCATCTTGCTGTCAACCACACCCTTTTCATGCGACCGTGCGCGACAGCGCCTTTGGCCGCAGCCACTTCCGCGGCACTCTCGCCGCCGGCGAAAGACATACAGGTAAAGCGCGTTCCCGATGCTCCAGAGGACTGTGAAGTGCGGGGTGAGGTCGCGTGGGGCATCATGACAGATTTGCCTGGCGACATCGCGGGCGGTAAGCTCGGGCTCAATCATATGGCCCGTTATACTTCCTACTCCACAGGAGCCTTATGAAAATCCAGGCACTCTGTTGCGCCTTGTCCCTCGCGACGCTCAGCCTTCCTTGCCCCGCCGCCCGCCTTCATGTCGCGGACCTCAACAACATCGTCCGAATCTCCGATCCGCAAACATCCCCAGACGGCGCCTCCGTTGCGTTCGTCGTCGCGCATGCCAATCTCAAAAAAGACCGCTACGACTCCGAAATTGCCCTCGTCGATCTTGCCACCCACCAATTGCGCATTCTCACCCGCCGCCAGGACGCAGGCTTCCCCCGCTGGTCTCCTGACGGCAAGACCCTCGCATTCCTCGCCGACGGCGCCCCGGTTCCCGACGGCGAAGATTCCGGGAGCAAAAAGCAGAAGGTCCTCCAGATCTTCCTTCTGCCCATGAATCAGAGCGGCGACTCCGCTCAGTTGACCTATTCGCCCACCTCCGTCGAGCAGCTCTCGTGGCGGCCGGACAGCAAAGCCATCGCCTATGTAGCCCAGGACAAGCGCCCCACGCGCAAAGGCGAAGCCAAATACCTCGACGCCTTCGAGGTCGGCAATAACGACTTCCTCGCTCGCTCACGCACCATGCCGGCTCACATCTGGCTGGTTAATTTGCCATCTTCGCTCAGCGCAGTCGCCATGCCGATACCAAAACGCCTCACCTCCGGCTCGTGGTCTCTGCCCATCAGCATGCCTCCCGGCCCGCCGGCCTCCCCGCTGCAGTGGACTCCCGATGGCAAAACCCTCTACTTCGTCAAAGTCCCCACTCCTGAGTCCGGCGATATGGAACAAAGCACCATCCAGATCCTCGATGTCGCCACCGGCAAATTCCATGCCTTCAACTCCGACAAAAAACTCGACGGCTTCCCGGTAATCTCGCCCAACGGCTCCAAGATCGCCTACCTTCGCAACCTCCATGGCGAATCATGGAACGAGCTATCCGTTTTCCTCGCGCCCGCCAACGGCGGCCAAGGCAGGAACATGACCCGCTCCCTCGATCGGGACATCTTCCGCGAAATCTGGATGCCCGGCGGCAAAGCCCTCCTCGTTTGCGGTCACGACGCCACCACGGCGGCGCTTTGGATTCAGCCCACCAACGGCGAACCTGCCCGTCGAGTCAACACCGGGGACATCGCCGTCTCCGAGTTTTTCTGGCTTGACGCCGGCGTCGGTCCGCACAACGGCATCGCCTTTGCCGGCAGCAGCCCAAACGATCCGGGCGAACTCTTCTACATCGGCCCCCATCATGGCGCGCCAGTGCAACTCACTCACCTCAACTCCGAGTTCGCGAAATTCGACATCGCCCGGCAGGAAACCATCACCTGGCCCAGCATAAAGGGCGGCCCCATCTCAGATGGCGTTCTTACTTACCCCATAGGCTATCAGCCCGACAAACAATATCCTCTTGTCCTCTACATCCACGGCGGCCCCACCTTTGCTTCACTCCAAACGTGGACCAG
Source organism: Steroidobacteraceae bacterium (assembly GCA_050739115.1). Taxonomy (GTDB): domain Bacteria; phylum Pseudomonadota; class Gammaproteobacteria; order Steroidobacterales; family Steroidobacteraceae; genus 13-2-20CM-66-19. The sequence continues at coordinate 6,248 of JBOIAQ010000038.1, forward strand.
CTTCTCGCAGCTCTTCGCCGCCCAGGGCTGGCTTGTCTTTGAGCCCAACTATCGCGGCAGTGACAACCTCGGCAATGCCTACCAGGCCGCCATCTGGAACGATGCCGGTCAGGGCCCCGGTGAAGATGTCATGGCCGGACTCGCCAAACTCGAGAGACTGGGCATTGTCGACGAGAAAAACATCGCCGTCAGCGGATGGTCCTACGGCGGATTCATGACCAGTTGGCTCCTCGGCCACTCCACTATCTGGAAAGCCTCCGTCGATGGCGCCGCGGTCAACAGCTGGGTCGACATGTACAACCTGAGCGACGGCAATGTCACCATCGCCGATAACTTCAGCGGCTTACCTTTCACCAGCCCCGCGCGAATGCAGGCGTATATCGATCAGTCTCCCATCCACTACGCCTCGCGCGTTCGCACGCCCACCCTCATCATGAGCGACGTCGGCGACTACCGCGTGCCGCCCATGCAGTCCTACGAGTTCTACCACGCGCTCAAGGACAATGACGTCACCGTCAAATTTATCGCCTATCCGGTAACAGGCCACTTCCCAGGCGATCCGCTCCGTCGCGAAGATATCCTCCGCCGCTGGATCGACTGGCTCGGCAAATATCTGCCCACCGCTGTCGGCGCTGAAGCAGCCTCAAAATCCAACTAATGCACGAACCGCCCATATTCCCTTGAATCACCTCTTGGTGATCGGCAGCAGCTTCAGCAACTGGCTCGCGCGCCTCTTCTTGAGGATGGCCAAGAGGAAGCGGCTCTCCGAACCCTGTCCACTCACCTTTTGGTCCGAAGTCCCGGCATCGTCTTGATGATTTCGGACCTGTGCGTACCAAAGCGATATTCGGCGGCTTACATCACGAGTACTCGCTGGCCCCTGGCTGACCACAACAAAGTATTTGCGGACTACAGGTGTTCGATCTGAAGTTCAAGCTCCGTTACGACGTAGTCTTCGAACCCTTCCCCCCGATACCTGACCACCGGAGAGGCGGCAGTTGTTGTTGCAGCATCACACTGAGCCGGCTGCAGGGCCAAGCGCCAAGGGTAACCAAGGCACACCAGTCGCTGATCACAAATCACTTTAGCAGCCCAGGGCGTTGCAGCCCGCGGGAGGCAGAAACTCGGCACGTCATCCTGCCCGACGGGCAATATAGAGGCTCGTCGTGATGTTCTGGACCACGCGGTTCCCGAACAGTAGGGACCACCGGCTTGTCTTGTTCTCCGCAAAATCAAATGCTCCTATGCGCTTCAAGGCAGCCAAGCGAGCGACGGAATCCAATCCGAAGGGGATGCCCCTTTCGCCTGCTGAAGGGCTGGTACGAGTCAGTAACAGATTCTTGGTCGCCTCGTGGAATCGATCGGGTTGGCTATCATCGGCGAACACGTTCCAGACTTCCGCCCACCAGGCGCCAGGGCGAAGCAGCCTGCCGATCTTCACCAGGGCCGGACCTTCATCGAGCCAATGGAAAGCGGTAGCACACACCTCGAGGTCGAAGGCTCCCGGATCCAGCGAAACATTCTCGAATGGCGCGACGACAACCCTCAGTGCCTCATCCGGAATGTTCGTGCGCAGGAACTCGCCGAGGCAGGGGTCCGGTTCTATGGCAATGAGCGGATTGGCACCGAGCTCGAGCAATCGGCGCGTCGCCGTTCCAGTACCGGCTCCGATCTCGAAAATCGCAGCGTCCTGTCGCAGGCCGCATACCGAAGAGAGAGTGGCAAAGACCCATTCTGGATATCCGGGACGGGCGCTGTGATAGCTTGCAGGGTTCTCTCCCAAGGCCCGGCGGCCGAAGTGCCTCGAAAGCTTGCACCTAGCCACCGTGTTGTCCTGCTGCCGGTGTGCGCCCCGGTGCAGGCCGGGCGGCCCCGAGATAGAAGATAGAGTGGACACGGAGGTCGGCTTTGAGGACGCAGCGGATGACTCACGAGCCCGGCGCATCCTGCATGCGGACATCGATCGCGGCCATCCAGCGGTGCTTCGAGTCATCATCGAGAAACGATGCCCCGATCGAGTTCCGTGCCAGAGTCGCGAGCTGCGCACGCGTAAGTCCCAGTGCACGTTCCACGGCGAGGTAATTCTCCAGAAGGTATCCGCCAAAGTACGCCGGATCATCTGAGTTCACTGTCACACGAAGACCCGCTTCGAGCAGGCGCTTCAAGTTATGGTCCTCGATGCGGTCGAACACCCCGAGTCTCACGTTCGACAGTGGACAGACGGTGAGCGGGATTTGCTCCCGAACCAGACGCCGCACGAGCTCGGGATCCTCTTCACACCGAACACCGTGATCGATGCGCTGCACGGCGAGCAGGTCGAGCGCCTCACGCACGTACGCTGGCGGGCCTTCCTCCCCGGCGTGAGCCACGGTAAGCAGGCCCTGCTCTCGTGCACGATCGAACACCGCGGCAAATTTCGAGGGTGGATGGCCGAGTTCCGAGGAATCGAGGCCGACCGCGGTGATGAGCCCACGGTACTTGAGCACCTCATCGAGCGTGCGCATCGCGTCCGCCGCACTCAAGTGACGCAGAAAGCACGCGATGAGACGGTGCGTCACACCAAAGCGACGCTCAGCCTCGGCGAGCGCTCGGCTCAGCCCCTCGGCGACGGCACCGAAGGGGATACCGCGCGCAGTGTGCGTCTGCGGATCGAAAAAAATCTCCGAATGGACGACGCCCTGCTCATGAGCACGCTGCAAGTAGCTGAGAGCCAAGTGGTAAAAATCGTCCGCGTCCTGGAGAACATCCGCCAGCGCATAGTAGATGTCGAGAAACGCCTGCAGGTCGCGGAATTCGTAGGCGGCGCGCAGGTCGGCGATGCTGGCATACGGGAGCGCTACACCATTTTTCCGTGCGAGCCGGAATGCCAGCTCCGGCTCCAGGGTTCCTTCGATGTGCAGGTGCAACTCTGCCTTCGGCAGACCCCTTATATACGCCTCTACCGAACCCACCGGATTCGCTCCATTCATAATTGGGAGTTTGCCGTAAATTTTGCAGCCTCGTAGAATCTGGGTCAATTCCAGTGACGCGAGCCGCTGCCGGCGAGCCAAGCACGTGCTTGCACGAATCTTTGACCTCGATGGCCATGGGACCACGGTGCGCACCGAGCTGTTCGCCGGGCTCACGACCTTTCTCACGATGGCGTACATCGTCGTGGTCAACCCCATCATTCTCGGCGCTGCGGGCATGCCCGTCGCGGGTGTCGCGGTCGCAACCTGTCTTGCATCAGGCTTCGCCAGCATCTTGATGGGACTACTCTCCAATTACCCGCTCGCCCTCGCGCCCGGGATGGGACTTAACGCCTACTTCACGTATACCGTGGTGAAAACCATGGGGCTATCGTGGCAGGTGGCGCTCGGCTGCGTGTTCCTCTCAGCCGTCGCGTTCTTGCTGCTCACCCTCACCGGGGTGCGGCAGCTCATCATGAACGCCATACCGCGTTCCCTGTTCGCGGCCGTGGCCGGCGGTATAGGGCTATTCATAGCGTTCATCGGTCTTAAGGACGCAGGAATCATCGTCTCCAGCCCCGGCACAACCGTGGCCCTGGGAAAGCTGACCGCCTCGACGCCCGCGCTTGCGATACTGGGCCTGCTGGTCATCGCAGTTCTGCAGACACGAGCCGTCAAGGGCGCCATACTCCTCGGTATCCTGAGCGTCGCGGCCGTCGCGTGGATTTTCGGACTTTCCCATTTCACCCCATCTTCGTATCACCTGAGTGATCTCTCGGCGACCGCGTTCCGGCTCGACATTCCGGCGGCCCTGAACCTCAAGGGCGGCATCGGAGTCTCGCTCGTCGAGATCGTGTTCGTGTTCCTGTTCGTGGACCTGTTCGATAACGTCGGCACGCTGATGGCCGTCACGAAGCGAGCGGGGCTCGTTTCCGCCGATGGAACAGTGCCACGCATGAAGCGGATCCTGCTCGCCGACTCGATCTCGATGCTGGTCGGAGCGCTCGCGGGCACGAGCCCTGTCACGAGCTACATCGAGAGCACCGCGGGTGTTGCGGCAGGCGGACGCACGGGGCTCACGAGCGTCACTGTCGGGGTACTGTTCCTCGGTACCCTGTTCGTCGCGCCGCTCGTGCAGGCCATACCGGCCGTGGCGACCGCACCGGCCCTGGTACTGGTGGGCGCGATGATGATGGGTGCCCTCTCGGACGTGAACTGGCACGAGCCGGGGGAGGCTATCCCGGCTTTTCTCACCGCCATCATCGTTCCACTGAGCTACTCGATTGCGAACGGACTCGCCTTCGGCATCGTAAGCCATGCGGTGCTGAAGCTCGTACGCGGGCAGGCGCAGGCGCGCGATTGGCTGGTGTACGTGCTCGCTGCGCTGTGTGTGGCTCGCTTCGTTTATCTCACGTGACCGAAGGCTCGAGTGCGGCGGGCGTGCCCGGATCGGGAGCCTCGAAGAAATTCGCCCCGACGGGTTTGTGCGCCAGGATCTCCTCACGCGTCAATCCCTGGATCTCGTGCGGAAAGACCAGCCAATGGGAAGTCTCGTGCACGTAGAAATCCGGCGCCAGCGCGGTTCGGCGGCGCTCGGGCTTGTAGTATACGGTTGCGATGCGGATCTTCTCCGGCAGGTTGCGCCGGCAGCGATGCGTGAGCTCCTCGATGACCGCCTCGAGGCTGTGGCCGGAATCAAAGACATCATCGACGATCAGCAGTTCGTCGTCTGCTTCGAGACGCGACACCAGGTAGTCGGTGGCATGCACTCTCACGGTTTTGTGCCGCACATCGATGGCGTCATACGAGGAGGTACGGATCGCGATGTGATCGGCGTGAATCGAGTGGTACTCGAGCACCTCCTGCACCGCGATACCGATCGGGGCACCGCCCCGCCACATCGCGACCAGGAACGTCGGGCGCATGCCGCTTGCGACCACCCGTCGTGCGAGCTCCAGTGAATCCCCGAGCAGCTTGTCGGCCGAGATGAATATCTTCTCCACGGTGTCTATTCTTTCACAAACCGAGGCAGTCGGCAGGCGGATTACGTGCATGCGCCCGTGACGAGCCCGTCATCTGTAGGAGGCCCGTGCATGCGTTGCATTGTCCGCCATCCTCTCTGCGCTCGACTGCTCGCTCTCGCGCTCGGCGCCCTCGCGGCTGCAGCCGCGGGCGCAGCCCCGCTGAGCGCCGCGCGGCACGGCCATTTCGGCCATTACACCTTTGCACTCACCTGGCAGCCGGGATTCTGCAGCACCGACGGCGGCTGCCTGCGCGATCAACCGCGGGATGTCCTGATCGGGCTGCACGGCCTATGGGCATCACGGCCCCGATCACTCATCGAGCGTGGGATCAGCGCCCCGCAATGGTGGCGTCACGGGTGCGATTACTATCATCACAGCGATCGCGCGCCGCCATTGTCGCCGGGCATGGTGACGCGCCTGCATCGCTTCATGCCCCATCTGAAGGACAGCCTGTTGCGGCACGAATACGACAAGCACGTGCAGTGCTTCGGATTCGACGCACAGAGATTCTTCGCTACCGAGTTGCGCATGCGGCGGCGGGTAGTCGACAGCGCCTTCGGCCGGTATCTCACCGCAACGGCCCGCGGCCGCGAGGTGCGGCGCGCGGACGTGATCCATGAGTTCATGCGCGCCTTCGGCACCGATCAGCCTGCGGCGCTGCAACTGCGCTGCGGACGCAATGATCGTGGACAGGTGCTGCTGACGCAACTTTGGATCACACTTCATACCGATGCGCTATCGCGTTTCCCGCGCGACGGCGCTCTCCTGAACGCGCCGATCGCGCAGGATGACTGCCCCGACCGCTTCCGGGTTCCCGGCTGGCGTTGACGCGCGCCTCGCGATCGCTCAGGCGACCTTTCTCAATTGAATGCTTTGCGCCGCAACGCGCAGGCCCAGGTAGTAAACGATGGTCACGATCAGCGCGGAACAGACCTGCCAGGGAAGGAAATGGCCTACCCAGGCAGGCAGCAGGCGCTCTGATTGACCGAGAATCACTCCGACGATCAACATCGTGATCGCCCAGGGCGCCGGCCAAGACACCCACTCCGCAAGGCGTGTCGGTTCCTTGTAGAACAAGGAGACGGGCTCGGCATAATACCGGCCATGGAACCAATCAACGACCAGAATGAAACTGAATGGAAACAGCAGCGAGCCGAGCACGGAAAGAAATCCTTCTATGTAACCAAGGATGCCGAGAATCGCGAGCGCGGTGGAAAAAATACCCAGGACGATCACCAGCGACGGCTGCAGCATGCGGTGCGACTTTCCGCCCGCCGTGTTAACGGCAAGCAGCGTGGTGACGGCCGGATACAGGTTCATCGCATTGCAGTGGGCAATCGCGAGGATCACACCAATCGCGGAGACTTCCCCCCACACAGGCAGACTCTTGCCGAGGAGCGCGATGTTCCAATCCCCCGTCATCTGCAGCGCTATCAGACCCAGCCCGCCCATGAGCAGAACGGCGACCATGACACCGATGCTCGGCGCCAGCATGTATCGAGTGCGCTCGAAAGGCTTCTCGGCGGGATTCGACGGCGGGCAGAAGCGCGTTACCGTCGGGAAGATGTACGCCCACGCCAGCAGACTGAAGCTCAGAATGAGATCGATGTCCTTTCCCCAATCCACCGCCCCTTTCGCGACGGGCAGGGCGAAGGGATACCGGGTGAAGAGGTAATAGGCGAGAACCGCGTAACACGCGAGAAACACCAGTGCGGTGTATTTGTAGAACTTCTCCAGAACCTCCATGCCGAAGAATACCAGAGCGATCTGCACTACACCGAGAATCAAGTACCACATGATGCCGTAGCCGGGGAATATCGTCCCGAGGATCTGGCCGCCCACATCGGTATTCAGGCCAAACCATCCGGCGCCGACGATGGTGTACAGCACCGCGAGCAGTGTCGCCCCCGCGAAGCCGTAGGTCCGACGTGCCATGACCATGGAGATGATGGGCACCTGGCGCCCCATGTGAGCCAGAAGCATCGACGGCACCAGGCCGACGAGGAGGGCCAGCAGAGTGAGCCAGGCGAAGCTCGAGAGGTCCGTGCCGTTCAACACCAGCCCGATCACCGGCGTCGTTGCCGAAGCCGACGCGAGGCTCCAGATCACGAATAGCGAGCCTGGGCGCATGTTTCGCTCGCTATCGGGCACCGGTGCAATCCCGAGAGTTTCGAAGGGTTGCGTGTCCGGACCCACCGGTGCAGTCATGATTCGATTTCCGCCCTGGAGGCAGCCCGGCGGCTCAGCCCTTGCAGAGCTGCGATGCCGCAAAACGATTCGGCAGCAATTCAGAGACGGTCCAGCGATGCGGCTTACCGGCGGCGTCGCAGTAGATCGGAGCATCCGATGCCGAGAATTCCGCGATCACCTGCCGGCAGGCGCCGCAGGGCGAGAGCCGGTCCGCCCCGCTCGAGGTGACAGCGAGTGCCGTGATGCGGCGAGCACCGGCGGCGATCGCGGAAAAGATCGCAACGCGCTCGGCGCACATGCTGAGTCCGTAGGAGATGTTCTCGACGTTGACACCCGTGAACACCCGCCCCCGCTCGTCGATCACGGCGGCCGCGACGCGGAAGCGCGAATAAGGCGCATAAGCCCCATCGAGACACTCGCGGGCCCGCGCCATGAGAGCATCAGGATCCATCGCCATGCGCCTCTCACTCGGCATCCGTCAGCCGTCCGTAGAGCTCGGGCCTGCGGTCGCGAAAGAATTGCCAGCGGTCGCGGATTTCCTTCACCATGTCCATCTCCATGTCGTGCACCAGCAGTTCGTCGCTGTCACGGTTCGCAATCGTCTCGATCTGACCGCGCGGATTGACGAAGTAACTTTGGCCATAGAATTCTCCGATGTTCCACGGCAGCTCCCGACCGACGCGGTTGACGGCCCCGATCCAGCAGCCATTGGCTGCTGCCGATGCCGGCTGCTCCAGCTTCCACAGGTATTCCGATAAGCCGGCGACCGTCGCCGAGGGGTTGACGATATATTCGGCGCCGTTCAGTGCGAGCGCACGCCAACCCTCCGGGAAGTGGCGGTCATAACAGATATAAACGCCGAGTTTGCAGTAGCGTGTCTTGAAGACCGGCCAGCTCGAGGCGCCGGGCTTGAAGAAGAACTTCTCCCAGAAGCCCGCCAGCTGCGGAATGTGGGTCTTGCGGTATTTGCCGAGATAGCTGCCGTCGGCATCGATGACAGCCGCCGTGTTGTAATAGACACCGGCCACGGCGTCGGCTTCGTAGACCGGCGCCACGATCACCATCCGGTGTTTGCGTGCGTAGGCCTGCATCTCCTCGGTGGTCGGTCCGGGAACGGGCTCGGCCGCGGCGTACCACTTGTTATCCTGGCTGGGACAAAAGTAGGGCTGCGTAAACACCTCCTGGAAGCACAGCACCTGCACACCGCGCGCGCCGGCCTGCTCGATGAGCGGGCGATGTGCCTTCAGCATGGCCTCGCGGATTACTTGCGGAGATTCCTCGGTGGGCGCCTTCAGCGCCATCTGTATCAGACCGCCACGCAGCATTGCCATCACTTGTCTCCTGAATCAACGCGCCACGGCAGTCGGTTTCGCGAGGCGTGCCCTGCGGCCGAGCGCTGCAAATGCCGGGGCGAAAGCCGGGCGTTTGACATACCGGCCGACGCCGCGTTCGGCCCGCAGATCGCCTCGCGCATAGACCACCTTGCCTTGACTGACCGTATGGGTCGGCGTTCCGGTCACGGTCCGCCCTTCAAAGACGTTGAAGTCCACGGATGAACGCTGTGACTTCTTCGAAAGCGTGCGAGTCGCCTCCGGATCCCACAGAACGAGATCGGCGTCGGAGCCGGCGGCGATGACGCCCTTGCGCGGGTAGAGGTTGAAGATCCTGGCCGCATTCGCCGAGGTCACCGCAACGAATTCGCTGGGCGTCAGCCGTCCGGTATTAACCGCCGCGTCCCACACGACCATCATGCGCTCCTCGATGCCGCCGCAGCCGTTCGGGATCTTGCGGAAATCATCGCGGCCCATCGCCTTTTGCGGCCCGCAGAACGTGCAGTGGTCGGTTGCCGTCGTCTGCAGGCTCCCCGCCTGCAGACCGCACCAGAGTGCCTCCTGGTGCCGCTTCTCCCTGAACGGTGGACTCATCACGTGCGCCGCAGCTACGGCAAACTCCGGGTGGCGGTACACGCTTTCATCGATCACCAGGTGGCCTGCCAGCACCTCGCCGAAGACCCGCTGGCCGCGCGCACGTGCGCGCGCGATAGCCTCGGCGGACTCGGCGCATGACACGTGCACCACGTAGAGCGGCACCTCCAGCACGCCCGCGATCGCTATCGCGCGCTGCGCGGCCTCGGCTTCCACGGCCGGCGGACGCGAGAGCGGATGGCCCTCCGGACCGCTGATGCCTTGCTCCATGATCTGTTTCTGGAGCTGAAACACCAACTCACCGTTCTCCGCGTGCACCGTGACCATCGCTCCGAGCTCGAGAGCGCGTCGGAAGCTGTTCACCAGCGTCTCGTCGTCCGCCATGATAGCGTTCTTGTACGCCATGAAATGCTTGAAGCTGTTGATGCCCTCCTGCTGCACCAGCGCGCCCATGTCGGCGTGCACCTGCTCGGACCACCACGTGACGGCGACGTGAAAGCCATAGTCCGTGGCCGCCTTCTGCGCCCAGTCGCGCCACTTGTGATAGGCGGCGAGCAGCGGTTCCTTGGGCTCCGGAATGACGAAGTCGATGATGCAGGTCGTGCCGCCCGCGAGCCCGGCGGCCGTGCCGCTGTAGAAGTCATCGGCTGCCACCGTCCCCATGAACGGCAGCTGCATATGGGTGTGCGGATCGATTCCGCCCGGCAGGACCAGTTGGCCGCCGGCGTCCAGTACCTGAACACCCGCGGGCGCCTGGAGATTCTCTCCGACGCCGACGATAACGCCGTTCGTGCACAATACGTCAGCGCGCCGGGCGCAGTCGGCGTTGACGACCGTGCCGCCTCGAATCAGCAATCCGTCCATCGTAAGTCACCTCCGCACAGCACTGACAGGCATTGAAGTTCCATGGACCCGCGGCTGCTGACCGGGCTCACTGAGTCGACGGGAAACTGAACGCGCTCGGCTGCCCTGCCCCAGTGGGCCAGCGCTGAGTGATCGTCTTGCGGCGCGTGTAGAAACGGACCGCGTCGGGTCCGTATGCCTGCAGATCGCCAAACAGTGAGCTCTTCCAGCCGCCAAAGGAGTGATAGGCGACGGGCACCGGCAGCGGAACGTTGATGCCCACCATGCCGACCTGGATCTGGGCGGCGAAATGCCGCGCAACCTCTCCATCGCGAGTGAAGATGCAAGTGCCGTTGCCGTACGGATGTTCATCGATCACGGCCATGGCCTCCTCGAGCGTCCGCGCGCGCACCACGCCCAGCACCGGACCGAAGATCTCCTCCTGGTGAATCACCATGCCCGGTTTGACGTGGTCGAAGAGACACGGGCCTAGGAAGAAACCCTGTGGGTGCTCCGACAGCGCCAGTCCGCGCCCATCGACCACGAGCCTGGCGCCTTCCGCCACGCCCTGATCGACGTAGGCGCGAACCCTGTCCTGTTGCGCCCGCGTGACAAGTGGGCCCATGTCGCAGCTGTTGTCGGAGCCCGGTCCGACCTTGATCCGTGCGATCTCGGCTTTCAAGCCATCCACCAGCGCCGCCGCGGTCCGGTCCCCTACCGCCACCACGACGGAAATCGCCATGCAGCGCTCGCCACAGGTCCCGAACGCCGCTCCCATCAGCGCCTGGACGGCGCTCGGCATGTCCGCATCGGGCATCACCACCGCGTGGTTCTTTGCGCCGCCGAGCGCCTGCACCCGTTTGCCCTGGGCGCCGCCCGTCGCGTACACGTACCGAGCCGCAGCGGTCGAGCCGACAAAACTCACCGCCTGCACCCGCGCGTCCGTGAGCAGCGCGTCCACCGCCTCTTTGTCGCCGTGCACCACGTTCAACACGCCGGCGGGCAATCCTGCCTCGAGCGCCAGCTCGGCGAGATACAACGGTGCGCTCGGATCGCGCTCGGAGGGCTTGAGCACGAAGGTATTGCCGCAGGCGACGGCCATCGGCCACATCCACAGCGGCACCATGGCCGGGAAATTAAACGGCGTGATGCCCGCGCACACACCGAGCGGTTGGAACTCGCTCCACGTGTCGATCCCCGGCCCGACATCGCGGCTGTGCTCGCCCTTGAGCAGCTCGGGCACGTAGGTCGCGTATTCGACGTTCTCGATGCCCCGCTGCACCTCGCCCATGCTGTCGGAGAGGATCTTGCCCTGCTCGTCGGTCACGAGCGCACACAACTCGTCTTTGCGCTCCTCCAGCAGACGCTGGAAGCGGGACAGCACTCGGGCGCGCTTGACTGGCGCGGTGGCGCGCCAGGTCGCAAACGCCGCCTGCGCGGCGTCGATTGCAGATCGCACGGTGTCGGCGTCCGCGAGGCGAACCTCCTTCGTCGCCGCGCCTCTCGCCGGATCATAGACCGGCGCCGTACGGTTGCCGCCGGAGACCCGCCGGCCTCCGATCAGGTGATCCACCGTGTTCGCGGCCGCGCGCCCTGCCGCCGGCTTCAATGTAATGTTAGATGACATGGGAGTCAGTCCGTATGGTTGAGCGTTTCGCCCAGCGCTTCCACCAGGCGGTCGATTTCCGTCTCGTTGCTGATGAAAGGCGGGGCCAGCTGAATGGTGGCGCCGCCATAGCGTACGTAGAAGCCCTTCTTGAGCATTGCCATCGCGACCTCGAACGGGCGGCGCGCCGGTTCCCCGGGGATCGCCTCCAAAGTAATACCGGCGGCCAGACCGTAGTTGCGGATATCGCTCACGTGTCTGGCTGCGCGCAATCCATGCACCGCGCGCTCCAAGCGCGGCGCCAGTTCCCGCACCCGCTCCAACACGTGCTCGCGCGCGAGCAGATCGAGCGTCGCCATGCCCGCGGCGCAGGCCACCGGATGGGCCGAATAGGTGTAGCCGTGAGGAAGCTCCAGAAGGTACTCCTTGCCCCCTGCCGCCATGAAGGTGTCGTAAATGTCCTTCTTAACCACGACGCCGCTCAGCGGCTGTACCCCGTTGGTGCTCTGCTTGGCGAAGATGAGCAGATCGGGCGTTACACCGAACGCTTGTGCGCCGGTCCAGGCGCCACAGCGCCCGAAGCCGGTGATCACCTCGTCGAAGATCAACAGGATATTGTGCTCGGTGCAGATCTCACGCAGGCGCCGCAGATAGCCTTTCGGAGGAATGATCACCCCGGCGGACCCGGAAAACGGCTCGACAATCACCGCGGCGATGGTCGAGGCGTCGTAGAGCTTGATGAGGCTCAGCAGCGACCCTGCGAGCTCAGCGCCCCGCTCGGGCGGCTCGCCGCGGTGGAAGGATCCCGCAGGCGGCTGAATGCCCGCCAAGTGGGCGGTTTCGATCCCCTGCCCGTAAAGCCTGCGGTTGGCCACCATGCCGCCCACGGATATGCCGCCGAAATTGACCCCGTGGTAGCCCTGCAGACGGCCGATCAGGCGCGTCTTGGCTCCCTGTCCCCTGACCTGCCAATAGGCGCGAGCGATCTTCAGCGAGGTGTCCACCGCGTCGGAGCCCGATCCGCCGGTGAACATCACATGATCCAGGCCGGCGGGCATGCGCTCCACGATCCGATTCGCGAGCTCGAAGGACAGCGGGTGTCCAAACTGAAACGCCGGCGCGTAGTCGAGTGTCGCGACCTGCCGGGATACCGCATCGACGATCTCCCGCCGCGCGTGCCCAAGGCCCGTACACCATAGCCCGGATAGCCCGTCGAAGACCTTGCGACCTTCGAGGTCCGTGTAGTACGCGCCCGCAGCCTGGACGAACAGGCGCGGCGCGCTCTTGAACTGCCGGTTCGCCGTAAATGGCATCCAATGCGCCTCGAGCCAGGCCGCGTCCGTGGGCGATGCCAATCCGAGGGGAATCACCTGGGAAGTCATGCCTCATGCTCCGGGAAGAAAGGGAAGTCGCAGCATTGTTGATGCAGATCTCCCAAAGACTCCGTCCGCTCTCATTGGAGGCCACATCCGCGCAGGATGAGCGACACGACGTGCTGCGTGGCCTTCTCCTGCGCCGCCCGGTCGAGCCGGCCACTGCCGAGCACGGCTCGAATCTGCACCTCGAAATCGGCATAGGTCTGAGTGGCTGCCCAAATCGTGAAAAACAGGTGCACGCTGTCGAGCGGCGCCATGCGCCCCTCGGCAATCCACTGGTCGATCACCGCGGCTTTGCGCCGCACCAGCGGGCGTAGCGTTCGCACGAGTGTCACGTGCAATTCGCGCGCACCGTGCAGCAGCTCGTTGGCCCATACTCGCGAAGCGTAGGGACGCGCGAATGACTGGCGCATCTTCTCGCGGATGTAGCACTCGAGTGCGGCAGGCGGGTCGGCACCGGCGAGGATGCTGTCCATCGGCACGAGCCACTCGCGGAGCGTCCGCTCGAGCACCGCTCGGTAGAGCGCCCGCTTGCTGCCGAAATAATAATGCAGGTTGGGCTTTGGCAGACCTGCCGCCGCCGCGATCGCAGCCATGGTGGCACCGCCAAAGCCGGCTCCCGCGAATACGCGCTCAGCCGCCTCGAGGATGGCGGCCTCCTGCGCTACGCCGTTGCGGCTCTTTCCCCGACCCGCGCTGTTCCCGCTCCTCGGCGTGACTGCACCGCGGCGCGGTCTTGAGACCGCTTCACTCCGACCGGCGCTCGGTCCCACTTTAGACCGGCGCGTGTGGGCACCCCGAAGCGCGGTGGCCATCAGACGCCGCCCCGCAATGGGTTATTCGGATGCAGGGTCCAATCGAGCCTCGCGGCGCTCACCGCGCGCCCCGTACGCCGGTCGATCTCTCCCGGCGCGAGATCGCGCAACGTGATGCACCCCGGCACCGGGCAAACATTGACACACAGGTTGCAGCCGACGCACTCCTCCTCCTTGACTTCGAAGTGCCGGCGGCCATTCTGCATCGAGGTGATCGCCTGGTGCGCAGTGTCCTCGCAGGCGATGTGGCAGCGACCGCATGCAATGCACTTGTCCTGGTCGATGACCGCCTTAGATACCCGGTTCAGATCAAGAAAGCTCCAATCGGTCACGCTCGCCAGCGCACGGCCGCGCAGGTCCTTCACGCTCGACAGCCCCTTTGCGTCGAGGTAGGCCGTAAGGCCGTTGACCATCTCCTGCACGATTTTGAACCCGAAGACCATCGCCGCGGTACACACCTGCACCGAGCCTGCCCCGAGCGCGATGAACTCGAGCGCATCACGCCAGCTGCCAATGCCGCCGATACCCGAAATGGGAAGGTCAGCGGTTTGAGGATCGCGGGCGATTTCCGCCACCATGTGCAGCGCAATCGGCTTGACCGCCGGGCCGCAATAGCCGCCATGTGTGCCCTCGCCGCCGACCGCGGGGGTCATCGTGAGGGTATCCGGGTCGACCCCCATGATGGAATTGATGGTGTTGATGAGGGATACCGCATCGGCGCCACCGGCCTTGGCCGCCCGCGCCGGATGGCGAATGTCGGCCACATTCGGCGTCAGCTTCACGATCACGGGCAACCGCGTGTAGTGTTTGCACCAGGCGGTCACCATTTGAATGTACTCGGGAACCTGGCCTACCGCCGAGCCCATGCCTCGCTCACTCATGCCGTGCGGGCAGCCGAAATTGAGCTCGATGCCATCACAGCCGGTGTCCTCGACCCGTCGCAGGATCGCCTTCCAGGACTCTTCCTGGCACGGCACCATGATGGAGACCACCATCGCCCGGTCGGGCCAGCGGTGTTTGATGGTCTTGATCTCCTCGAGGTTCGTATCGAGCTCGCGGTCGGTGATGAGCTCGATGTTGTTGAACCCGATCAGGCTTCGGTCCATGGCGAGCAGCGCGCCATAACGCGGTCCGTTCACGTTGACCAGCGGCGGACCGGCCTCCCCCAAGGTCTTCCATACCACTCCACCCCAGCCGGCCTCGAAAGCACGCTCGACGTTGTAGGCCTTGTCGGTGGGTGGAGCCGAGGCCAGCCAGAAGGGGTTGGGACTGCGGATGCCGCAGAAATCGATGTCTAATCGGGCCATGGGATTTCCGCGGATCACCTGTTGGGAAGCGCTCCCGCATTGTGCAGCCGAAGGTCAATGTCGCGCGCGGCGCGCAAACCATGGGCGACCGCATCGACCGTCAGATCCTGCCCCTCGGCGATACAGTCGCCGCCCGCCCACACCCCGCTGACGCTGGTACGGCCGGACTCATCGACGGCAATGCGGCCATCGCGCAGCGCGAGCCCGCACTGCATCAACACTGGATTGCCCAACCGCTGCCCAATCGCTTTGAGCACCATGTCAGCTTCAAGTATACGTTCCTCGCCCGCGGGCACGAGCCGGCCCGCGACGAGTTGCTGGCGGGCAAAGCGGACTGCGCCCACGCATCCGCCATCGCCCATGACCTCCACGGGAGCCAGCCAGTGCAGGATCCTCACCCCGCGCGTGCGGGCGCGATCCTGCTCGTGTTGGGTAGCGGGCATCTGCTGCGGACCACGGCGGTAGATCATGTCAACGCTTTCGGCGCCCAGCAGCTTCGATTGCACAGCAGCGTCGACCGCGGTCATGCCGCCGCCGATCACGAGCACGCGACGGCCCACCGGCACGGCGCCCGGATCGGCCGCCTGACGCAGCGTCGCGATGAACTCCACTGCATCCTCGACGCCGGCGAGCGTCTCGCCCGGCACCCCGAGCTTATGCGTGTCGGCGAGACCGAGACTCATGAACACCGCATCATGCTCTCGCCGCAGACTCTCGAATTGTTCGACGCTTGCGAGCTTCCAGCCGCTCTGCAGCGTGATGCCGCCTACGCCCAGGAGCCATTCGACCTCGCGCTGAGCGTAGCCGCCGGCGGTCTTGTAGGCGGCGACTCCGTACTCGTTGAGACCGCCGGCCTTCGGCTTCGCATCGTAGAGCGTGACCTCGTGTCCGGCGCGCGCCAGCGCGTGCGCACAGGCAAGTCCCGCCGGGCCCGCACCGATCACCGCTACGTGCCGACCGGTTGCCGGGGCACGCTCGAAGATCTGATTCTCCGCGCTCGCCATCAGCTGGTCCACCGCGTAGCGCTGCAGGCGGCCGATTGCCACCGGCCGGTCCTGCTGAACGTTGCGCACGCAGGCCTGCTCGCACAACACCTCGGTCGGACAATCGCGCGCACAGAATCCGCCAAGCGGATTGGACCGGAGGATCGTCTCGGCCGCGCCGCGCACGTTGGCCTCGCCTATGCGTCTGATGAAGGACGGTACATCGATACCGGTCGGGCATGCCCGTACGCACGGCGCATCAAAACAGTACAGGCACCGGCTCGCCTCCAGCACCGCCTGCCCTTCCGTGAGCGGCGGCACATGATCGGCAAAATTCGCGGCGTAGGCCTCGGGCCTCAGGCGTCCCGAACGGATATCCGGTCTGCGCTCCTCGCTCATCCCCTGCTCCCGCGGTGTTCGCGTTGAAAATCAGCATGCACAAATTTGACCATTTGGTCAATCCTGGACGGCATACTCCGGCGCCAGCATCCGCTTGAACCCGGCGATCCGCATGCCGGCGGCGTAGGCGAGAGCTGAAAGCCCGAGAGCGACGAACCACGCGTAGTCATATAAATTGACGAGAAATGCGCCGGGATGCGGGAGAGTCCGCGGCAGCGACGCGTGCACGAAACCCGGCAGGCACGGAACGACGCCGACCAGAAAAGCGCCCACGGCGATCGGATTCCAGCCAGCCCGGTAGGCGTACGGACTGCCTTCGAGCCGATACAGTCCTTGCACGTCGATCACCCGGCGGCGCAAATGGTAATAGTCCACGATCAGGATGCCCGCCACCGATCCGAGCAGAGCGGAGTAGCCGACCAGCCAGGTCGATATGTACCCGTGCGTGCTCGCGAGTATTTTCCACGGCATCATCACGATCGCTATGAAGGCCGTGATGTAGCCTCCCGCCTTGTAGCTGATGCGCTTGGGGGAGAGCGACGAGAAGTCGAATGCCGGTCCGACGAGATTGGCCGCCAGATTGACGCTGATCGTGTCGATGAGCAGCACCAGCAAGGCAAGCAGCACGCCCGCACCCCGCATGCGACCGGCGAGCGTCACCGGATCCCAGATCGCCCTGCCGTAGATGATCACCGTGGCCGAGGTGACGAGCACGGCGAGTGCGGCGACCAGCCCCATCGGGGCCGGCAGCCCGATGGCCTGACCCACGATCTGGTCCCGCTGTGACCTGGCAAAGCGGGTGAAGTCCGGAATGTTGAGCGCCAGAGTCGACCAGAAACCCACCATCGCCGTCAGCGACGGCCAGAACACCGAGTAGAAGCGCCCGCTCTGGGGCTCCCCGCGCGCGAACTGGGAGTGCGCGTGCACCATCGGACCAAAGCCGCCGGCTTTGTCGTAAGCCCACATGAGCAGCATGACGCAGATCACGACCTTGATCGGCGCGGTGTAGGTTTCGAGTCGGCGAATCGACTCGATGCCGTGCACGATGAAATAGAACTGCAACAGCCAGAAGACAAGGAAGCACACGCTCTGCCATACGTTGATGCCGAGCAGCGGCAGTCTGGCCCCTCCCAACGGATGGCCAATGAGCACGCCGATCAAGGCATAGATCATCAACCCGCCGAACCAACTCTGGATCCCATACCAGCCGCACGCCACCAGAGCGCGCAGCATGGCCGGGAACCGCGCCCCGAGCGTGCCGAAAGAGCAGCGCGCCAGCACGGCATACGGAATGCCGTACTTCGCCCCCGCATGACCGATCAGCAGCATCGGAACCAGAACGATGAGGTTGCCCAGCGTCACCGTCATGATGGCCTGATACGCCGACATGCCCTCGCTCACCAAGCTCGCCGCCAGAGTGTAAGCCGGCACGCACATCACCATCCCGAGCCAAAGCGCGGCGTAGTGATACCAGCGCCATGTTCGCTTTTCCGCCGGCGTAGGCGCCAGGTCTCCATTCCACAGCTGCTCGTTTTCATGCACGCCGTTCATGCGATCTCGCCTGCGTCGCCTCCGGTCGGGATCAGGCGGCTACGAGAACTTCGTGGACGATCGGAGGCGGCGAAGCCGGCTCCTCCGAGAGGGAGACGAGCGCCCGCAGCACCTCGGTCGCCCGCCCCACCTGCTGCGCGGACCGTGCATGTACCGTTGCGAGCGGCCTGTCCCTGCCGACATGCGTACCGATACCGGCCACATCAATGAAGCCTACCGCCAGATCCAGCCTCTGCCCGGCGGCCTGCCGGCCAGCGCCCAATTCCACCAGCAGGTTGCCCACGCCTCTGGCGTCGACTCTCGAGACATACCCCTCCGCAACAGGGAAGATCGGCTCGACGAGCGGCGCCTTGGGCAGATGCCGCGCCGCATTCGTCAACAGATCGGATGGTCCCCCAAGCTCGACCACCATCCGCGCGAATCGCTCGGCGGCCTGCCCCGAGCGCACCGCAGCTTCGGCCTGCTTGCGCGCCCGCGCAGGGTCATCGGCGAGTTGCCCCATGATCAGCATCTCGGCAACCAGAGCAAACACCACTTCCGCCAGGCGCGGCTCCTGCGCCTCGCCCTTAAGGAATGCGAGCACCTCGGCTATCTCGAGCGCATTACCGACGCTCCAACCGAGCGTTTGCGACATGTCGCTGATCACGGCGTGAGCTCTCAACCCGGCTGTTGCGGCAACGCCAATGATGCTGCGCGCCAGCGCCCGCGACTCCTCCAGGGTCTGCATGAAGGCGCCGGAGCCGGTCTTGACATCCATGACCAGCGCATCGAGTCCCGCCGCGATCTTTTTCGAGAGAATGGACGCCGTAATGAGCGGGATCGACTCCACCGTCGCCGTGACATCGCGAATCGCGTAGAGGCGCCGGTCCGCCGGCGCCAGGTCATCGGTCTGCCCGATGATGGCACAACCGACAGAGCGCACCACCCTGCGAAACTCCTCCACGGGCGGCATCGATCGATAGCCGGGAACCGCGTCGAGCTTATCGAGCGTTCCGCCGGTGTGCCCGAGCCCCCGCCCGGAGATCATCGGGACGAAGCACCCACAGGCAGCGGCGATCGGGGCCAGGAGAAAACTCACCTTGTCGCCGACGCCCCCCGTCGAATGCTTGTCGATGACCGGTCCACGGCCGCGCAGCTCATCCCAGCGCACTCGCACGCCGGAATCAGCCATCGCAACCGTCAGCGCTCCGGCCTCGGTGAGGCTCATGGACCGGAAGAACACCGCCATGGCTAGCGCGGCGACCTGCTCTGCGGGAATCGTCGAATCGACCAAGCCTCGAACGAGAAACTCGATTTCCTCCTCCGTCAGCGCGGCCCCATCGCGTTTCCTGCGAATCACGTCTTTGAAGATCACCCCGCGAACTCCCGGTATCGAGCATTCCCTGAGAGATCATCGCCTCGTGGCACCGTTCCCAGCCCCTGCCCCTCGTCCGCCGCTCCGCCCAAGCTATACGCGGCCCTTGCACGCCGCCTGCGACATTGACCGCACGTCCCGACTCAGAAGAAAGATGCGGTCACGGTCAGGCCGGCAAATCTCGGCAAATTGTAAATTTCCCACAAAAAGTTGGGAGTCGAGGTCTGGTCCACTCCCTCCGAGTAGAACGGTGAATGGGTGTTGAGCAGATTGTCGATATGCAGATCGAACTTCACCGATTCCAACGCCGTGGTGTTTACGTTCCAGGTGTAGGTCCCGTTCAGATTGACAGTTCCATAGCCCGGCAGCTTAACGTTGCTGGTGGCACCGCTCTCGAAATCTACGACGTACTGAGATCCCGTGTAATGATAGTCAAGGCCCCCGTACCACGGCCCGTTGTCATACGCGAGATCCAGGTTGCCCGTCATCTCCGGAATGTTCGGCCGCCACATACCGTCGGTGAACGCGACGCCGCTGACGTCGGTAAAACTCGTCGTGTATTTGGCACTCGTGTACCCGGCGTTGGCCTGGAGTTGAAGGTGATAGGGCAACACGACCCCCCCCTTGAGGGTGAAGCCCCTGAACAACGCCTTTCCGGCGTTGATCGTCGAGGTTATGCCGGTAATGTCGCTGTACGTCTCGCTGAAGATATTGGTGAAGTTGCGATTGAAGAACGCCACCTCCCAGTTGTAGCGAGCATTCCTGAACCGAATCCCGGCATCGATGTTGTTGACCTTCTCCGGCTTCACATTCGGCGCTACCGGCTCCTGGCTCGCGCCAATATTGCCGTACAACGCGCTGATATTAGGCGCTTTAGTTGACTGGCCAAGGTTCACATACGCGTTCATGCGCGGCGTGAATGCGTAGTTCACGCCGAGCGAGTCCTCGACCCACTTGTAGGTCTCCGCGACCGAACCGGAGAAATCGTAGTAATACCCCTGATCGTCGTTCGAATACATGGCCACCCGGCTATATTTGATGCCCGGGTAGATGTGGAGCTTGTGATTCAACAGCGCGATGTTGTCTTCGATGTAAGCCTGCATCCACGTCTGAGCATCGTGCTCAAGCCACCCCATGTCGTAACCCGTCGTGCCGATCGGCACCGGCCACGCTCCATACCACGACTCTTCCGACAGCATCACGGCATTGAGGCCCACCGCGCCCACCTTCACCGTGTTGTCCGGCAGGAGCAGGGTCAGATCCCCCTTCCCGCCCTGCTCGGAGTAGTTTTGGATGTAGCGCTGATAGGCCGTCCCGGCCGCAGGTGATCCAAACTTCGCGTCGGCCTGTGCGCAGTCGTAGAGCTCCGGGTACGAAGTCGATGGCGCGCTGGAGGACGACTCATACGCGTTCAGGGCCGAACACGACTTCACCGTGTCGTCTAGGTCATAGGAATAGCCATCATAGTAATTGTCGTAGATCGGGTTCTGCCAGGCGGTGCGGTCGTTATTCGTGCCGACGTAAAAAGCCTTGATCTCGCCGATCATGTACGGGTTCATGAGCGACTTCACCGACAGGTCCACGAACGAGGACTGGGTTTCCTGGTTCGTATAGGTAACATTCATCGGAAAGTTGTAATCGTAGCCGTTCTGAGCGATCACCGGCGCCGGCGCCTCGGTCGGCGGCTGGCCATTCGCGGCGTTCACGAGCGCCACCAGCTTGACCTCGCCCGAGGATGTCGGCTGCACGGCCGCCAGGTAGTATGAATTCAGCCGGGCGACGACATTTTGCCAAGGCCCGTGGACGAGGGTGCGCTGGAACTTCGCCAGCACGTTCAGACCGCCCAAAGAGTCGATGGCCCCCGAGTTGAAGGCAAAGGTCTCTGCCGCGTCAGACCCGCCGCCCTGATACTCTCCCGCAGTCAGCGCGAGGTCCACGTGGAATTGCTGGCTCGGCAAGGCCGGCTCGAAGGACAGCGTGCCGCCAAGATCGTCGATCGAGGATTCCGACTGCGTGCTGGCGCCGCTGTAGACGTTCACGCCGCTCAGATCCATCGGAACTATCGCCTGGCCGAGCGGCTGGTCGCCTTCACCATACAGTCCGCCGAGAAATGTATTGAGATCCGGCACACCGTCGAAGCTGCTGCCGAGCTCATCCTGCGTAAATCCGTCCAGCGTGTAGGCGGTATCGCTGACAATGAAGCCGCCGACACCCAATGTCTGCGAGTTGAATCCCGGGACGTTGTTGAGCACCTCGGCAACGCTCACCGACGGGCTGATGTGCTCGAACTTCGTGGGGCTCACGGTCGCCACCGCTTCCTCGGTCGCGACGATCGTCACCTGCTGCAACTTCGTCGGACTCGTCGTCGACTGATCGGTCGAGCTCTGATCGCCGCTTTGCGTCGCCGCGGACGCCGCTGCAGCCGCGATCGCCTGCGCGGGCGCCATCAGCGCCAGGCACGGAACGGCAACCAGCATCGGGGCCAAGATCTGTCGTACGACCTTTTGGATCTCAATGGACATTGTTGACTCTCCCCATATGGTCACAGTACGGCCGGGCCACCCGAAATATCGAGTTCGATCGGCCGGCCGTGCTGGCCGATCACAGGATTTCACTACTGTTGCCGGAACGCCAAGATACTACTTGCGGAATATTGCGTTCGTGTTACGTTGCGACGCTCCGTTATTGTGTAGATTCTGAAACGTTTAACCCACCTCGTTAAACGATAGACCTGCCGTTTCGCCCTGTCAATCGTCGGGGACAAGCGCGGGCAGAGAGGTATCCTATGCGTTGCGAGCCGGCAACGGCGCTTGGCGCCCAACTCAACAGAAACCGCGCCGCGAAGACTCGAATACGATACTGCCGCATTTATCGGTCGGCCTTTATTCGTGTTTCGGCGCGGCTGCGCAGGCGATTCATGCGAAATCGCCGTAGGGCAGCCAAATGTTCTTGACTTGAGTGGCCTGCCGCAAGAACGTTCGGCCCTCACCGTGATCTTCTGACATCCAATCTCTCCGGCGGCCGTGATTCACCCACGTCCGCTTCACCGTCGGGGCCGCCCATGCCTCGACTCGCGCGCTGCCTTCCTTCGTCCCAAAGTACCAGACGCAATCAACCTGATCGTGCTGCGCCAGGGTCTCCGTCAGCTCGTCGCGATCGCCGGTGACTATGTTTACGACGCCTGCCGGCACATCCGAGGTCTCGATTACCTGGCATAGATCCAGCGCCGGCAGCGGCATGCGCTCCGACGGGACGATGACGCAGCGATTGCCCATCGCAATCACCGGTGAGAGAAGCGAGATGAACCCGAGGAGCGGCGCCTCATCCGGACAGACGACGCCGATGACTCCGATCGGCTCGGGCACGGCGAGCGAGATGCTCCTCACCGGTGGCGTGTGAATGAGACCGTCGTACTTGTCGGCCCAACCGCCGTAGGTGAACAGGCGTGCGATTGCGGTATCTACCTCGGCGCGGGATTCCGCGGCTTTCCGGCCGGTCAGACGTCGCAGATTGTCGGCGAGCTCCTCGCGCCGCAGAGCGAGGTTTTCCCCGAAATAGAACAGAATCTGGCTGCGCAGGTGGGTGGTCGCTTCCGACCATCGTTCGGCTCGAAATGCCGCCTCGACCGCATCGCGGATATCCTTGCGGTTACCGCACGCGACCCAGTCGGCGAGATCCCCCCGGGCATCGTTGACCGGGAGCGACAGGCCGCCGTCGGGCCGCGTCTGCTTGCCGCCGATGTAGTGCTTGAAGGTCCGGTCGATGCCGCCGCGCAGCGGTGCGGCGGTCCTCGAAGCCGCCGGTGTGTCCACAGCCAATGCGTCGGCCAGCATCCGCCCGCCGCGTGCGAGCCGCGCAGGGGCTGTTTGCGGCTGCCGTGAGGCCTCGATCGCGGCTGAGCTCGCTTCGGGAGTTGCGATCCATGCGTCCCGCTCCCGCATGTAATCGAGCATGCCTTCGAGACCGCCCTCGCGCCCGAAGCCGCTTTCCCGAATGCCGCCGAAGCCACAGGCGGCATCGAGCTGGTTGGTGGTGTTGATCCACACCACACCGGCCTTGAGCTTCACCGCCAGCTCCAGTGCGCGATTGATGTTCTCGGTATATAACGTGGCGGCGAGCCCATAGCGGGTGTTGTTCGAAAGCTCGACCGCTTCCTGCAGCGTGCGGAAACTCGTCGCCGCCAGCACCGGGCCGAAGACCTCCTCCCGCCACACGATATTCGCCGGCGAGACTTCCGTCAGCAGGGTCGGCGGATAGAACGCACCCTGTCGGGGCAACAGAATCTCCGGCTGCCATACGGTCGCCCCTTGCGCCTGCGCCTGTTCGACGAAGTCTTGCACCCTCTGGCGGTGAGCGGGCGAGATGAGCGCGCCCATGTCGATTGCCTTGTCCAAGGGGTCGCCTATGCGCATGT
Organism: Steroidobacteraceae bacterium; assembly: GCA_050739115.1. Lineage (GTDB taxonomy): Bacteria > Pseudomonadota > Gammaproteobacteria > Steroidobacterales > Steroidobacteraceae > 13-2-20CM-66-19. The sequence continues at coordinate 29,983 of JBOIAQ010000038.1, forward strand.
GCGTCAGCCGCGTCTTGATCTTGCTCACCAGCGCGGCAAGAACGCTTTCCTCGACGATCAGGCGCGACCCCGCGCAGCACACCTGACCCTGGTTGAACCAGATCGCATCGATCAGGCCTTCGACCGCCGCATCGAGATCGGCGTCTTCCAAGACGACGAACGGTGATTTGCCGCCCAATTCAAGCGTCAGCGACTTGCCCGTGCCCGCGGTGCTGCGCCGGATGAGCCTGCCCACCTCCGTCGAGCCGGTAAAGGCGATTTTCGCGATCCCCGGGTGCTGCACGATCAGCTCGCCCACCCGGCCATCTCCGGTCAGGATATTGATGACGCCGGGCGGAACCCCCGCATCGGCGCACAGGCTTGCGAAGAAGAGCGCAGTGAGACTCGTGTCCTCCGCGGGCTTGAGTACCACGCAATTGCCCGCAGCCAATGCCGGGGCAATCTTCCAGGCCAACATCAGCAGCGGAAAATTCCACGGAATGATCTGACCGACCACCCCAAGCGGCTCGTGGTCGCAGAGCTCCCGCCCGACGAGCTGCGCCCATCCGGCGTGATAGGTGAAATGGCGTGCGGCAAGTGGAATGTCGAGATCACGCGTCTCGCGGATCGGCTTGCCGTTGTCAAGCGACTCGAGGACCGCGAAGAAACGACTGTGCTTCTGGATGAGTCGCCCGAGCGCGTAGAGCACTCGGGCCCGCTCGTGTCCCGACTTCGACCAGGACCGGAATGCTGCCTGGGCGCAGGCGACCGCGTCATCGAGATCCTGGGCGCAGCTCTGCGTCAGGCTCGAGAGAACCTCGCCGTTCGCCGGATTCAGGCAGGGAATCGGTGGATTGTGCCCATCGGAGGGTCTCCACTGCCCGCCGATGAACAAACGGAATCCCTCCGCATGCGCCGCGAGCCACTCGCGCACGGCGCTCGTGTCTTCCGGAGCTGGACCGTAACTCAGCGTATCGAATATTTCCGGGAAACTGCTCATGTACACCAGACTCCCGGATTGATTTCTAGCCCAACGGATGGCGGTGGGCCGCCGAATACCGGCCTGTGACCTGATGCTCGAGCTGGCGCTCGATATCGCCGAGCAGCCGCGAGGCGCCGAAGCGAAATCTCCCGGGCGTCAGCCACTCATCTCCCAACTCCTCTTTCAACAGCATCAAATAGGTCAGCGCCGCTTTCGCGCTCGAGATGCCGCCAGCTGGTTTGAATCCGGACTTCTGTCCGGTACGCTCGGCATATTCCCGGATCATGCGCATCATGACCAGACTCACGGGAAGAGTCGCGTTCACCGGCTCCATGCCCGTCGAGGTCTTGATGAAATCCGATCCGGCCATCATGGCGACCAGCGCCGCCTTCGCCACTTTGCCGATCGAGCCCAACTGTCCGGTACCGAGAATCGTCTTCATGTGGAGCAGTCCACACGCTTCCCGGAAGGCGCGGATCTCACGGTAAAGCGCCCGCCAATCCGAAGTGAGTACGTGGCGGCGACTGATCACCACGTCGATCTCCGTCGCGCCCGCCTGCACGGAGCGGCGAATCTCCTCCAGGCGCAGCTCCAAGGGAGACAGACCCGCAGGGAAGCCCGCGGAAACCGCGGCGACGGCGATTCCCGTTCCTGCCAGCGCAGCTCGCGCAACCGGAATCATCTCGTGGTACACGCAGACGGCTGCCGTGGTGAGGGGGCGCCCTCCCCAGCCGAGCGCCTGCAACAGATCCGCGCGCACCGGAGCGCGGGCCTTGGCGCACAGGCGTGACACACGGCCCGCCGTATCGTCGGCCGAGAGGGTCGTCAGATCCATGAGCGTCACGGCCTTGAGGAGCCAGGCGGCCTGCCAGAGTTTCTTCACCGTGCGACGCTTGGGCAGTGTGGCGACTCGGCGCTCAACTGCCGAGAGATTCACCCGGACGCGATCTATCCACCCTGCATCGAATTCGATCCCGGGATTCTGCCGGACGAGAGGCGCGCTTTGCTCTAAGACCTGTGCCCGTTCACTCACAAGACGGGGAAAGCCGATCGTCGGGTCTGAGCCAGCCGTCGAACTCATGTCGCACCCGCTGCAGAGGGCTTTTGCGCGAGACTCTGATGTGGACCGATTGGTCAAGTACGGTACCGAAGCCAGATACGCAAGTCAATCGAGCGTTTCGTGTGCTCCGGCGACGCCGTGCGCAGCGCGCTCCACGGTCGACGGTGCGCGCTCCGTACGGAAGCACGTCTTGAGCGCTTGACTCCGCGACCGGTGGTATTTGACTGCTTGGTCAGCTCGAGACTAGACTGCCCCGCAGCGGGTGCAGCACCATGCCGAGCCGCGGCGGCATGGTCCTTCTGCGCGTATCACGCACGGAGCGACAAAGGACGTCGCGGCACAGCGCTCAGGAACAGCTTGCCGGATAGGTCGTACCGACGTTTCGCGTCAGCGGAAGGACTCGAACACATAATGAGACGGGCGATCGTCGTTGTGATGGATTCGCTGGGTATCGGAGCGGCCGCCGACGCACAAGCCTACGACGACCGCGGCGCAGATACGTTTGGCCACATCGTCGAAGCCTGTGCCGCGGGGCGTGCAGACAGCGATCGCCGCGCAGGCCCCCTCAACATTCCCCATCTAGCGGCCCTGGGCTTGATCAACGCAGCCGAGGCGGCTCGAGGAGTGGCGTTGTCCCTGGCGAGGCCGACGGCTCGGACCGGCCTTTTCGGCCATGCCGCTGAACGTAGCCGCGGGAAGGACACCCCGAGCGGACATTGGGAAATGATGGGGCTGCCGGTTCTGTTCGACTGGGGCTATTTTCCAGACACGCAACCCTGTTTTCCCAAGGAATTGACCGACGCGCTGATCAAGCGAGGCGGAATCGGCGAAATACTGGGCAACCGGCATGCCTCGGGCACCCAGATCATCGAGGAACTCGGCACCGAGCACCTGCGCACCCTGCATCCCATCGTATATACCTCCGGTGACTCGGTTCTGCAAATTGCCGCGCATGAGGAACGCTTCGGTTTGGAGCGGCTATATGCGCTCTGTCAGGTCGCGCGTGAGCTGGTGGATACCTACCATATCGGCCGGGTCATTGCACGGCCGTTCGTGGGCGAGCCGGGCAGCGGATTCACCCGCACCGGCAACCGTCGCGATCTCGCCACGCCTCCCCATGCCGCGACTCTGCTCGATATTCTCAAGGCAGCCAACGGGGAAGTTATCTGCATCGGCAAGGTCGCGGACATATTCGCCCACCGCGGCGTGACTCGGACGATCAAGGCCCACGGCAATCAGGCGGTGATGCAGCGCCTGTTGGAAGCGGCGCGCGACGCACCGGACCGGAGCCTGTTGTTCGCAAACTGCGTCGATTTCGATACCAATTTCGGCCACCGGCGCGACGTGAGCGGATATGCCCGTGCGCTGGAGGAATTCGACGGTTATGTTCCGTCGCTGCGCAATGCTCTGCGTGAGGGAGATGTCGGGATCATCACGGCCGACCACGGTTGCGATCCCACTTTTCCGGGTAGTGATCACACCCGCGAGTACGTCCCTGTGCTCGCCTTCGGCCCCGCAGTCACGCCGGGCCCGCTCGGCCGTCGATCCAGCTTTGCGGATATCGGACAGAGCCTGGCGCACCACCTGCGCCTCGGGCCTCTCGACAATGGAATCTCATTCCTCTAGTGCGATGCGCCATTCCTGACCTTCACCGTGCGGGCGGGCGAATCATACGACCTCGAGGCTCACGAGAGCTTCTGTCAAAGGCCCTAGCCACCCCTCGAAGTGGCGCCACTGATCGAGTCCCGCGCGATTGATCGGCTGACGAACCTGCTCAGCGCTCGGGGTATGGACGGCGCGCTCGGTGTTGTGAAACTCGAAACAAGCAGCCTCCGGCGTCAGCTTGCAGAAATCGAGAGTGCGGTGGACATTGGCAGAGAAATCCGTGACCAACTCCTCATGCTGGACCCTCAATATCCTCCCCGGCAGCACGGCATCCCAATGGCGCATGAGCTGAAGATACATGGCGTAGTACCGAGCAAGGTCCTCGAACCCGTAGGCAAACTGCGGTCCGGATCTATCGGGGAAAAGCTGTTTGAAATTACTGAAGCAGCAGGCTATTGCCTCCCGGCGCGCGTCGATGATCCGGGAATTAGGCAGAATGAGGTGAATGAACCCCAGGTCCCGAAAGTTGCTCGGAAACTTGTCGGTGAAGAACGGCTTTCCATGACGGTACACGAGCGTATCCCGGATGTACATTTCCCCGAGTCGCGCGCAGTCTTCTCGGGTGAGCTCCGCGAGCACGCCTGGATAACGCGGATTGTCGGCGGGCCTGGTGCGGTCCTGGAGATCCCCTATGAGATGCGGGATATTCGCCAGCTCCATCGTTCCTTCAACCTGGGAATGTGAGGCAAGAATTTGCTCGATCAGAGTTGACCCGGCGCGGGGTAATCCCACGATGAAAATCGGGGCGGCATCTGGATACCCCCAGCCCCGGCGAGCCGCAAAGAATTCCCGTGTACAGGTCGCAACCTGCAGCCGCGCATTGGTCTCGAAGAAGTCGGGACGGTAGCCACATTCTAGCTTCTTCAGCTCGTTGCCTCGTTCGTAGTACCGAAACGACCTTTTGTATTCACCCCGATCCTCGAGCGCCTTGCCGAGAGCGAATGACAGGTGGTAGCGATCCACCGGCTTCGTTTCGGCATCGGCCTCGTAACCGATCATCTGGTCAAGCTCGTCATTCCCGAAACGGTATGTTTTCAGATTAGCCAGACTGAAATAGGCACGGCCATAACCCGGGCGGACGGCCGCGGCTGCGCGATAGGAATTAATCGCCTCCGCGATTCGACCCAAAGTCTGGAGTGCGTGACCGATGGCCAGATGCAGCTCTGCGTCCCCGGGTGCTTCGCTCAGCAGCTTCTGATACGCGGGTAGAGCCCGTTCGTAGTCTCCGAGCCGCGCACACACCACCGCATGGGCAAGGCGACAGGCGCGGTTTCCAGGATCAATCGCCAGCAGCTTCTCCAGTTCCTCCCGCGCACGGAGATGTTTGTTCCGACCCAACAGTGCAACGGCGTACTCGTAACGGGCAATACGGTAATCCGGCGCGATCCGTAGCACGTCTTCGAGGAGAATCTCGGCGTCATAGGGCATATCGTGCGTCATCGCAATGCGTGCAAGCAGACGCATGCCTTCAATATGATCACCGTGGATCTGAAGGTACTGCCGCACCAGTTCTTCCGCGGCGTGAATCTCGCCGTCCGCGAACATGCTGTGCGCGGCCGTGATCTCTCTCGGAAGCTTCTCGAGCTTCGCGGCGAACCGTGCGGCCGCTTCAGACTCTTTCAGGCGGCCGCGCATGCGATATAGGTCCTGCAGGGCGCTCAAGCTCGCAGGCAGCCAAGGGTTCAGCGTTACGGCTTTGGAGAAGGCAGTGATCGCCGGGTCTATGGCCCGGTGCGCGAGGTGACAATGACCGCGCTCCTCGAACAATCTGCTGTAGGTCGGGTGGTGATGCTCGAGCTCTTCCAGCACCTCGAGTGCTTCGGGAATGTGATCGAGGCAGCGCAAACTGACGGCAAGAACAGAAAGAACGTCTCGATTGCCAGGGTATTGCGCGCGCAGGGCGCGAGCCGCTTCATGCGCGGCCGCGAATTCTCGCCCCTTCAGCTGCGCCCGCAGGCGTTTCACCTTCGTTGCGAGGTCGGAACCTTCCGATCGCCCAAGGGGCGGAGGCGCCAATCTGATCGCATCGCGCGCTCTCAAGGATCGTTGTCCTGGGCGATATACCGGGCGTCGGCCCATACGCATACCTGGTAAGCCGGTCCACCGACCAATCATACCGGAGCCGACGTTCGACCAGCGAGCGCAGCATTAGGCAAGAGCCCCTGTCTATTCCACACATCTTTGACGAACGACAAGCTCACAGCAAATGACTTTTGACGCGACAGGATCAGACGCTGCAGAGCTGTTGGCGGAAGTTGCCGGCGAGTGGATAGACCCAGACGCTCTTGA
>JBOIAQ010000039.1:0-35908 GCA_050739115.1 Steroidobacteraceae bacterium
CGCGGACTTCCTGCCGGACCCGACCGTGCCCTTCGGGCACGACCCGCATTGCGTGGCGCTCCATCCGCGCGCCCCCGACCGGCTCTATCAGCAGAACCACTGCGGCATCTACCGCCTCGACCGCCCTCGGCGGCGCTGGGAGCGGATCGGCCGCGCCATGCCGAAGAAAGTCGGAGACATCGGCTTTCCCATCGTCCTGCATCCGACCGATCCTGACACCGCGTGGGTGTTGCCGATGGATGGTCAGACGGTGTGGCCGCGCACTTCCATTCAGGGCAGGCCCGCCGTGTATCGCACCCGTGATGGCGGCAAGAGCTGGCACCGCCTGGATCGCGGGCTGCCGCGCTCGCAGGCGTGGCTCACCGTGTTGCGCCAGGCCATGTGCACGGATGAGCGCGTGCCGCGGACCGGAGTGTATTTCGGCACGACGGGCGGTGAGGTCTGGGCCGGAGTCAACGCCGGTGAGAGCTGGCGTTGCATCGCCCGGCATCTGCCGGAGATCTACTCGGTCACGCACGCGGCTTAGGACTCGGCGGGGACGCGCGACTCATGAGCTGCACGATTCGAATTCCGAGCCCACTGCGCTCCTACACCGGCGGCGCCCCGGTCGTCCCGGGAACCGGAGTCACCGTCGAGGAGGTGCTCGGCAGTCTCGAGCGGCGCTTCGGCGGCATCCGCTTCCGGATGCTCGATGAGCAGAACCGGATCCGTCCGCATATCCGCCTATATGTCAACACGAGCGAAGTGACGGCGCTCGGGCAAGCGGTGCAACCCGGCGATACCGTCCACATCATCTGCGCATTGAGTGGAGGCTGAGCGAATGGCGCTCTCGGCGGCGGAGCGGGCCCGATACGACCGGCACCTCGCGCTCGCGGAGATCGGAACGGCCGGTCAGGAGCGCTTGCAGCGTGCCCGGGTGCTCGTGGCCGGCGCGGGCGGCCTCGGCTCGCCGGCGGCGCTCTATCTTGCCGCGGCGGGTGTCGGCACCCTCGGCATCATCGATGGCGATTGCATCGAGCTCTCGAATCTTCAGCGCCAGGTGCTGTTCGCGAGCGCCGACGTCGGTCGGCTCAAGGCCGCGACGGCGCGCGAGCGGCTGCTCGCGCTCAATCCCGACATCACCGTGGTGGCGCATGCGATCACGCTCACGGGCGAGAACGTGACCTCGGTGTTGGAAGGCTACGACCTCGTGCTCGATGGTACCGATCGAGTCAACACCCGTTATCTCATCAACGATGCCTGCGTGATCCTCGGCAAGCCGCTCGTGTCGGCGGCGATCCACCGCTTCGAGGGGCAGGCGATGACCTATGTGCCGGCTCGCGGGCCGTGCTATCGATGTCTTTTCGCGCAGCCGCAGCCCGGGGCGGTGGCGAGCTGCGCCGAGGCGGGTGTGCTCGGGGTGCTGCCCGGCGTACTCGGGGCGATCCAGGCCACCGAGGCGATCAAGCTCGTGACGGGCATCGGCGAGCCGCTCATCGGACGGTTGCTCATCTACGATGCGCTCGAGCTGCGCTTCACCGAGCTGCCGGTCGCGCGCCGCGCGGACTGCGCGGTATGCGGCGAGCATCCGACCATCACCGCCCCGCGCGATGCGGGCGAGTCGTGCGATTTCACCGACCTGAGCTCCGTCCGCCGACTCACGGCGGCGGCGCTGCGCGAGCAGCTGGCGGCCGATCGGATCGCCCGGCAGCTCGTCTTGATCGATGTGCGCGAGCCGCGGGAATTCGACCTCGGTCACCTCGAGGGCGCGTGCAACATTCCGCTCGGGGAGCTCGCGCGTCGGCTCGGCGAACTGACCGATCGACGCACGCCGGTGTTCATCTGCCGCAGCGGCCGACGGAGCTTGTCGGCGTGTGCGCTGGCGGTGCGAGCGGGGATCGAGGCACCGGCGCATTTGGAGGGCGGACTCCTCGCCTGGGCCGCGGCGCTCGACCCGAACTTCAAGGTGGCCTCCGGCTGAGGCCAGCGGGTCGGGCCGACGCAGTCCGCGTCTCGGGCGTTGCATCGCCGCAACACATATTTCTTTACCTTGGACTGGCGCGCCGCCCTGCGCGAGACAGTGTATGCTTCGCGCCACGAGCGGGGGGTCTGCGTCTTAAGACTGCGGGGGGTCAACCGCTGCCACAGAAGCCCGAGGAGAGGGAGCATGTTGCGGAACATTGGCGTGCTCGGGGTGGCTGTGGCCGCTCTGACTCTTGCGGCTTGCGGCAGCGATAGCCCCACCGGGACGGTATCGACCGCCACCGATCGCGGGACTCTCGTCGATAATCCGCCGCTGCGCATCGCATCGCTCGACGCCTCGGACTTTGCCGCGCAGCTGAATGCCACCGCTTCGGGCCCGCAGCTGCTCGAGCTCGCCGGCACTCCGGCCTGCGGGGTGGATTTCTACTACATCAAATACTGGACCGTGGGGCCCGACGGCTCGGCCCAGCTGGCTTCCGCAGCCCTGATGGTGCCCACCGGCAGCGCGGCTCCCTGCACCGGCCCGCGGCCCATCGTGCTGTACGCGCATGGCACGACGACCGACTCGGCCTACAACATCGCGGATATCAGCGACAGCTCGAACTCCGCCAACTCCGAGTCGGCGATGATCGCCACGGTGTTCGCCGCCCAGGGCTACATCGTGGTGGCGCCCAATGATCTCGGCTATGACGTCTCGACACTCGGCTATCACCCGTACCTCGATGGCGCCGAGAATGCAACCGTGATGATCGATGCGCTGACAGCCGCCCGCATGGCGTTGCGCAGCACGTTCACCCCGAATAGCAGCGACGACGGCAAGTTGTACGTCACCGGGTATTCCGAGGGCGGCTACGTGGCCATGGCGACGGTGAAGGCGATGCAGACGGCGGGCGATGTGGTCACGGCGTCGGCGCCGTCCTCCGGACCGTATGCGCTGGAGGCATTCGCTGATGCGATATTCTTCGGTCAGGTGAACATCGGCTCGACCGAGTTCGTGCCGCTGACCACCACCAGCTATCAGCACGTCTACGGCAACGTCTATACACAGACCTCGGACCTGTATTCCCCGACCTATGCGAGCGGCATCGACACGCTGCTGCCGAGCACGACCCCGATTGATACCTTGTTCCAGGACGGCAAGCTTCCGGAGACGGCGCTGTTCGACAGCGCCACGCCGACCTCCACGACGGGCAATACCGCCCTGGACACGGCGGCCGACGCGCTGCTCGCCTTGCCCGCGAGCCCACCCTACACGCCATCGCTCGCGGCGCTGTTCGATCTGGGCTTCGGCACCCCCTACCTGCTGAACAACAGCTATCGCGTGTCTTACGTGCAGGTTGCACTGCTCAGTCCGGATCAGGCGGAGATGACGCTGCTCGGCGGCGGGACGCTGGATGAGAGCGATGCGGGGCTCGCGACCGGCCCCGTGACGGACGGGTTGCGCACGGACCTGGCGTTGAACGACATGCGCACCGGCGGCTGGTTCCCCGAGGAGCCGATGCTGATGTGCGGCGGCGATGCCGATCCGACGGTATTCCTCCAGAACGCGCAGATCATGGCGGCCTGGTGGACCCCGTACGTACAGGGGGGCCTCATCAGCGTGCTCGATCTCAATGCGACGCCACAGGCCGGCAACCCGTTCGCGCCGCTGCAGGTGGGACTGCAGCAGACCGAAGCGCAGCTCCTCGCCGCCAACGGTGCTGCCGCGATCGCCTCCTATCACACCACCGAAGCACCGTTCTGCATGGTGGCGGCCCGCGGCTTCTTTGCGCAGGTTCCGTAAGCGCGGCGAGCGACGATCATGCAAAAGAAATTCGTGACTCTGGCGCTCGGGGCCGCTCTCGCGCTCACCGCCTCCGGGGCATTTGCGGATGATGCCGGCGGTAACAACGACGTGCGGGTGGGACTGTATTTCGTGCACTACGACGCCGAGGCCGAAGACATCACCGGGCCCTACGTGCCGCCGGGCCTCAACCTGCATGTGGAAAACGTGGAGACGCTGTATCTCGCCTACGTGCGCACGCTCGCCGCTCACTGGGACATGGAGCTCGCCTTCGGTTATCCGCCGCTTAGCAAGACCGAGGGCAGGGGACCTGCGACGCTCGGTTCGGTCCCCTACAACGGTCAGGTCATCTCCACCGCCCGGTGGCTTGCCCCCACGCTGCTTTTCGAGTATGTGTTCGGTGACCCGAGCGCCCGCTTGCGGCCTTTTGTCGGCGCCGGGGTGAACTACACCAAGTTCATCTCCCGCCAGTCGACGGCGGCGGGCAACGCCGCGAGCGGCGGCCCCACCTCGATCGCGCTGTCGACATCGGTCGGACCCGCCGTGACGGCGGGGCTGAGCTACGAGCTCGCCGCGCGCTGGCATGTTTACGCCTCCTACTCCGTGGCGCGGGCCAATAGCAAGCTGACAGCGGACACGGCCGGGCTGCTGCGCACCTCGGAAATCCACTTCTGGCCGAATACGGTCGTGCTCTCGGTGGGCTACTCGTTCTAGGGGCGCGCGGGAACTCGGATGGAGTATCCTGGTTGTAGTCAGGAACCGCCCCGAGAACCGTTCTGAGAATCGCAGTCAGGAAGCCGGCGAGCCTGCTGGGAATCCGGTCGCGCCGTAACGCCCGATCGCGGCTCGCGCTGTGCGCTCTCCTCGGCTTCGGATTGCGGGCGCTCATTCCGCTCGGCTTCATGCCGGCGGCGGACGGGACGTTCTCGCTGATGATCTGTCCGGGCGGCCTGCCGCCCGGGTTCCTGCCCGAGGATAAGGGCGGGGCGATGCCCGGCGGCATGGGGATGCCCATGCCGCAGGCGCCCCACGGGCATGGCGTCACCGACGACAGTTACTGCATCTTCACCAGCGGATTCAGCGCGGCGCCGCCGCTGTTGCTGCCCGCAACGATCCTGCTGCTGATCGCCGCCGTTGCCGCCATCGTCGTGGCGGTATCGGCACCGGCCGGCATCCGCCTCGTACACGTCCCCCAGCCCCGCGCCCCTCCCGCTCCCGTCTGATCTCGATTCGATGATCAGCCGTGCCGTCGGCCGCGGGCGATTCGTCCGTGCCCGATGCGCGGCTATCCGCGGCTATCCGGAAACTTGGCGCGGCCTCGCTGGGTCGCGGGAGCATTCATGTGAGATCGAGCTTGACCGGCCGCGCGCGCACGGCGCGCGCGGGTGTGTTTGCGTTTGCGTTCGCGCTGATCCTTCTGGCACCCGCGCCCGCCTGGGCGGCGGCGTTCGCCGGCATCCGGGGCACGGTGCAGGATGCGCACGCCAAGGCGGTGCCGGGAGCGTACGTGCGGCTTCAGTCGCTTGCCTCGGGCGCCGTGCTGAGGGTGAGAACCGATGCGCAGGGCCGCTTCGATTTCCCGAACGTGGCGATCGGCACCTACCGCCTCTTGGTCTCCCGTCGCGGCTTCATCACCTCGAGCCAGCCCGTGACCGTCGAGGCCGGGTACTTCCCTCATCCTGACATCATGCTGCTGCGCAGCAGCGTCAAGAAGCTCGCGCAGGTGACGGTGAGCGCCCTGGCAGCGCCGCCGATCGTCGCCTCGGTGACCCCCATCACGCTCGTAAGTCAGCGGGATATCGTGCAGACCCCGGGGGCGATCAACGCCAACAGTCTCGCCATGATCACCGACTACGTTCCCGGGGCGTACGAAGCGCACGACATGCTGCACATCCGCGGCGGCCACCAGACCAACTGGCTGATGGACGGAGTCGAGATACCGAACACGAACATCGCGGAGAATCTCGGTCCTGCGATAGACCCGCAGGACATCCAGACGCTGGAAGCGCAGCGAGGCAGCTACGACGCCGACGAGGGCGACCGGACCTACGGCATCTTCGATGTGATCCCGAAGACCGGCTACGGCGGTCGCGACCAGGCGGAGCTCGGCGTCACGGCGGGGAATTTCGGGCAAACCGATGACTACCTGAGCGCCGCGAGCCACACCGGCGATTTCGCCTACTACGCGAGCGTCGAGGGTAATCGCAGCGATCTTGGGCTGCAGACACCCGTCTCCCAGGTCATCCACGATCGGACGCGGGGATACGGGCTTTTCACCAACCTGCAGTACGATCCGAGCGCGCGCAACGAATTTCGCTTCGTCGCCCAGATGCGCCAGGACGATTATCAGATCCCGAACTGCACGCAATACGAGTTCCAGCAGATCGACGGCTGCACGCCGCCGACGCAAAGCGACGCGCAGGGCGAGGCCGACAACTTCGCGTTGCTCTCCTGGGTGCATACCTTCACGACCGACGCCGTGCTCACGAGCTCGGCCATGTATCACTACGAGCGGGCGGACTACGACGGCGGTGCCGAGGACTATCCGCTCCTCACCACCTTTCACCACAGCTCGCAGTACGAGGGCGCGGAAGAGAATCTCAAATTGAATTTCAGCCGCAATCACCTGCAGGTGGGCGCCTACGGCTTCGCCCAGCAGGATCGGGCCGACTTCAACCTCACGTTCACCGACGGCAGCGCGCCGCCGCTCACCGAGCTCGAGAGCCCCACTGGCGAGCTCATCGACGCCTGGGTGCAGGACACCTACGAGGCTACGGACTGGCTCAACCTCTCGGCGGGCGTGCGCCAGTCCCATTTCCAGGGCGTGATCACCGAGAATGCGACCGACCCGCGCTACGGCGCGACGGTGCACCTGCCGCATCTTCACTGGGTGCTCTCCGCCTTCTGGGGTAAGTACTACCAGGCGCCGCCGCTCGAGACGCTCTCCGGCCCCTTCGTCGGTTACGCCAGCACGCAGAACAGCCAATTCCTGCCGCTACGGGGCGAGCGCGACCGGGAGCGCGAGTTCGGGCTCACCATTCCGCTCAAGGGCTGGCGCATCGAGGCCGACTACTTCGTCACGGAGTCGAGCAACTTCTTCGATCACAACCCGATCGGCAATTCCGACATCTACCTGCCGATCACCGATCAGGGAGCCCTCATCGAGGGCCGCGAGCTCACGGTGCGCTCGCCGCCCCTTTGGGGGCATGGACAGGTCCACCTCGCCTACTCGAACCAGACGGCGGACTGCTTCGGCTCGATCACCGGCGGGCTCGTGGTGGCCGGCACGGATTGCGGCCCCACCTACACTGCCCTCGATCACGACCAGCGCAATACCTTGAACGCCGGTTACGACGCCGATCTGCCCGGGCGGTTCTTCCTCGGCACCAACCTGTCGGTGAACTCGGGGTTATCGAACGGCGATGGGCCCTCGAGCCATCTGCCGAGCTACTCGATACTCGACCTGACCGTGGGCCGCAACTTCAGCCCCGATCTGCAGGGATCGATCACGGCACTGAACGTCACCAACAGGCACTTGCTCACCGACAACAGCCTGACCTTCGGTGGCCTGCACTGGAACTATCCGTTCCAGATCTACGCCGAGCTGCGCTATCGATTCCACTACTGAGCGGGATTGCGAGCAGGCCGCGCCGGCGCCTGTTCAGGCGGTGGTTTCGACATCGTGCTGCGGTCCGCCGGCATCGATGCGCCGCGACTCCGGGCCGGCGGCGACGACGGCTGCGCCGCGCTCGATGAGCATCTGCACGCGCAGTCCGGGATGATTGTCGAAGAGCGTGAGGGAGCCGCCGTGCAGCTTGGCGATGGCCTCGACGAGGCTGAGGCCAAGACCCACGCCCGGTGTTCCGCGGCTCGCATCGCCGCGGAAGAAGCGCTGGGCGGCTTTCGAGCGGTCCGCCTCGGGCATGCCCGGTCCGTCGTCGGCCACGACGATGGCGATCGAATCGGGGGCGGGTCGCATCAGCTCGATCGCGACATGACCCCCGGCGGCGGCGAACTTGAGTGCGTTGTCGATGAGGTTGTTGATCGCCTGCGCCAGCAACACGGGGTCGCAGCGGACCCATACCGGACCCGGATCCCGGAACGAGAGCGAGAGATCCTTCAGCTCCGCCGCCGGGAGATAGAACTCGACCGCCTTGGCGAGCAGCTCGGTGACATCCGACTGGATGAAGTTGGAGCGGCGCACCCCGGCATCGATCTCGGCAAGCCGCAGCAGGGCATTGAAGATGCGGATCACACCATCCACATCGGCCACGGCGGCGTCGATTTCGGTGAATGCCTCCTCGGCGGCGGGGCGGGTGACCGAGAGCTCCTCGAGGCGCGAGCGCAGCTCCGCGAGCGGTGTGCGCAGGTCGTGCGCGATCGAGTTCGAGACGTTGGCGATGCCGTGCACGAGCTGCTCGATCTGCTCGAGCAGCCGATTGATCGTCTGCGCCAGGATATCGAGCTCATCGCCCCGCGAGCGCACTTCGAGCCGATGGCTGAGATCCCCGCGCATGATCGCGGCAACAGTCTGTTGGATGCTCTGAATCCGGGCGAGCAACACCTTGCGGATGAGGACGGCGCCGACGAGGCCGGCCACCGTGAGCACCGCCACCGCCGCGGCGAGCCCGTACCAGAAGCGCTGCTGGATGGGCGCGAAGCGATCGACGTCGCGCCCGACCAGCAGGCGGTAGCCCCCCGGGAGCGCCGTCAGCACCATGGCGATCATCGTGCGCCGGCCATCTAGATTCACGGGCAGGGTGTAGCTGCCGGCGCGGGTGGGGGTGTTCTCGGGCCACGCCGTCAGGTTGCCGGCGAGCGGCCGCCTGCTGAGATCTCCGAAGAGCAGCATCCGATCGCCCGCGATGTGCATGGCGATGCGATCGTCGATGAAGGTGGCGAGCCCGGCCGGCCCGCGAAGCTGAAAGACGTGCGCGAGGCGCTGCGAGTCCTCGCGCAGGAGCTCGAAGCGGAAGTCGCCGATGGTCGCCTGCCAGGCATAGCGCAGCGGCGCGGCGAACAGCACGAGCGCCACGAAGGCGAGCAGGACGTACCCGATGGCGAGCGTGGCGGCGGAGGAGCGGATGATGCGAGGCATGTGAGGTACGGGGCGCTCGCTTGCGCCTCAGCCGGCGCCCGCGGCCGGTGGCTCGGCGCTCATCATGTAGCCGGCATTGCGGACGGTCCTGAGCAGTTGCCGCTCGGCCTCGGCTTCGATCTTTTGTCTGAGCTTGCTGATGTGCACGTCGACCACGTTCGTCTCCGGGTCGAAGTGATAATCCCACACGTTCTCGAGCAGCATGGTGCGCGTCACCACCTGACCGGCGTGGCGCATGAGGTACTCGAGGAGCTTGAATTCGCGCGGCTGCAGCTGGATGGCGCGCGGGCCGCGCGAGACCTTGCGGGCGAGCAGGTCCATGCGCAGATCCCCCACCTCGAGCGTGGTGATCTGCGCCGCATCCTGCCGCCGGCGCCTGCTCAGGACGTCGATGCGCGCGAGCAGCTCGCCGAATGCGAAGGGTTTTGCGAGGTAGTCGTCCCCGCCCGCGCGCAGCCCCTTGATGCGCTCGTCCACCTCGCCCAACGCGCTCAGGATGAGGATCGGAGTGTGATTATCGGCCCGGCGCAGCGCATCGATGATGGCGAGCCCGTCGATGTTGCCCGGCAGCATGCGATCCATGATGATGACGTCGTACCGCTCGCTGACGGCGAGAAAGAGCCCATCGCGGCCGTTCTCGGCGTGATCCGTGGTGTGGCCGGCCTCGGCGAGCCCCTTGGTGACGAATCTCGCCACCCGCTCGTTGTCCTCGACCACGAGGATCTTCATCAGCGGCTCTCGATCGCCGGCTGCGCCGCAACGGCCACTTCGGCGGCCTGCTCCTCGCGGCTGCCGCGCCACCACGCCGTCAGCCGGTTGTTCAGCCGGTCGAGGTAGAGATAGATGACGGGCGTCGTAAAGAGCGTGAGCGTCTGGCTGAGGAGCAGTCCGCCCACCATGGTGTAGCCGAGCGGCTGGCGAAGCTCCGAGCCCGTGCCGTGCCCGAGCGCGAGCGGCAGCGCGCCGAGCAGCGCCGACATGGTCGTCATCATGATCGGCCGGAAGCGCAGCAGGCAGGCCTTGCGGATCGAGTCGACCGGCGAGAGGTGCTCCTCGCGCTCGGCCTGGATTGCGAAATCGACCATCATGATGCCGTTTTTCTTCACGATGCCGATGAGGAGGATGATCCCGATGAGCGCGATGATCGAGAGGTCGAAATGGAATGCCATCAGCATGAGCAGCGCCCCCACTCCCGCCGACGGCAGCGTCGAGAGAATGGTGAGCGGATGAATGTAGCTCTCATAGAGCATGCCGAGAATAATGTACACGACCACGATCGCGGCGAGGATCAGGTACGGCTCGCTGGCGAGTGAAGCCTTGAACGCCTGGGCCGTGCCCTGGAAGCTTCCCGTGATCGTGCCGGGCAGGCGCAACGCGTCGGACGCCTTCTCGATGGCGTCGACCGCCTGGCCGAGGGAAGCGCCGGGCGCGAGATTGAACGACAGGGTCACACACGGGAACTGGTTCTGGTGATTGATCGAGAGCACCGCGGCGTGGTGGGTGTCGAATTTCACCAGCGTGGACAGCGGCACCATCTCCGCCGTGAGCGGTGAGCGGATGTAGAGCTCGCGCAGCGTATTGGGGTCCTGCTGCAGCTTCGGCGGGACCTCCAGGATGACATGATAGGCATTCAGCTGGGTGAAATACTGGGCCACCTGAGCCTGCCCGAAGGCATCGTACAGCGTATCGTCGATCTGTGAGATCGGGATGCCGAACCGCGCGGCCGCATCACGGTCGATATCGACTTTGAGCTGCGTACTGTTGGTCTCCTGATCGGAGGCGACGTCGGCGAGCTCGGGAAGCTTCTTCATGGCGGCCATCATCCGTGGCGCCCACTCGCTCAGCTCATCGAGATCCGCATCCTGCAGGGTGTACTGGTATTGCGTGCGCGAGGTCCGTCCGCCGACGTTCACGTCCTGCGCCGACTGCATGTAGATCGTCGCGCCCGGTACCTTGGCGATTTCCTTGCGCAGCCGACGGATGATCTGATCGGCGCTTGCCTTGCGCTCATCGCGGGGCTTCAGACTGATCATGGTGAATCCGTTGTTGATCGGGTGGCCGCCGCCGAGGAACACCATCGAGCTGGCGACGTCCGGATCCTTGGAGACGACCTTCATGAGCTGCTGCACCCGCTTGTTCATCTCGTTGAAGGAGATGTCCTGGGAGGCATCGGTGATGCCCTTGATCAGGCTGGTATCTTCCTGCGGGAAGAAGCCCTTGGGCTCGAGGACGTAGAGCGCAACGGCGAGCGCGACGGTCGTGAGGAACACGGCCAGCGTCCCGCGCTGATGACGCAGCACGAAGTCGAGGCCGCGCTCGTAAAGCGCGAGCGATCTCTGGAAGACCCGCTCGCTCGCCTGGTACAGCCGGCCGTGGCGGATGTGGCGCTCATCGCGCAGAAAGAGGGCGCACATCGTGGGCGACAGCGTGAGCGAGACGAAGGCGGAGACCACGATGGTCAGAGTGACCGTGATGGCGAACTCGCGGAAGAGGCGCCCCACGATCCCGCCCATGAGTAGCAGCGGGATGAACACCGCGATGAGCGACAGGCTGATCGACATGATCGTGAAGCCGATCTCGCCGGCGCCCTTGAATGCCGCCTCCAGGGGCGTCATCCCGGCCTCGATGTGCCGATAGATGTTCTCGAGCATGACGATGGCGTCATCGACCACGAACCCGACGGCGATCGTGAGCGCCATCAGCGAGAGATTGTCGAGGCTGTATCCCAGCAGATACATCACGGCGCAGGTGCCAAGGAGCGCCAGCGGCACGGTGACGCCGGGGATGATGGTAGCCCACACGTTGCGCAGGAAGAGAAAGATCACGAGCACGACCAGCGAGATGGTGATCATCAACGTGTATTCCACGTCGTGCACCGATGCGTTGATGGTGATGGTGCGGTCGTTGATCAGGTCCACCTTGATGCCCGGCGGAATGGAGGCCATTGCGTGCGGCAGCACGGCTTTGACGTGCCGCACCGTATCGATGACGTTGGCGCCCGGCTGCTTGAAGACCATCAGGATCACGCCGGGCTGGCCGTTCTGGTAGGCCGACATCTGCGTGTTTTCCGGCCCCGCAACCGCGCGTCCGATGTCGCGGATGCGCACCGGTGCGCCGTTACGGTAGGCGACGACCACGTTGTTCCACGGCTTCGCGGTGAGGAGTTGGTCGTTGTCGTAGATCGCGAAGCTGTGCAAGGTGCCGTTGATCGCGCCTTTGGCGGAGTCGACGGTGGCCGTCTGGATGACGCCCGCGACATCCGTGAGCTGAATGCCCATGTTGGCCATCTTGGCGGGGTCGACCTGGATACGGATGGCGGGCTTCTGCTGGCCGCCGACCACGACCTGTCCCACGCCCGGAACCCGCGACATCTGCTGGACGAGAATGTTCTCCGCGTAGTCATCCACCGTGGTGAGCGGCAGCGTGTCCGAGTGAACCGCGTAAATGAGGATCGGGGCGTCGGCGGGATTTTCCTTGCGATAGGAGGGCGGGCTCGGCAGATCCTTCGGCAGCTGACCGGCGGCGGCGTCGATCGCCGACTGGATGTCCTGCGCGGCGGCGTCGATGTTGCGGTCGAGATCGAACTGCACCGTGATGGTCGTGGAACCGAGCACGCTTTGCGAGGTGAGCTGCGACACTCCGGGGATGTCCATGAACTGGTACTCGAGCGGTGTTGCAACCGCGGAGGCCATGGTCTCGGGGCTGGCGCCGGGGAGGTTGGCGCTCACGAGGATCGTCGGGAAATCGACCTGCGGCAGCGGCGCGACCGGCAGCAACGGGAAGGCGACGAGACCGACGAGCAGGATCCCCGCCATGAGGAGCGAGGTGGCCACGGGCCTTTTGATGAAGGGGGCGGAGATGCTCATGACGAGGACTCTTCTGCGGCTGCGGGGCGCGACGCGTTCGAGGCGGCGCCATGCTTCGAGGCGGGCGCGAGCACCCGCACGCGCGCGCCGCCCTGCAGTCGGAAGAGGTTGCTGGTGACCACCTGCTCGCCCGGCTTCAGGCCCTGCGTGACGATGGCGAGAGTCTCGCTGTTGTTGGCCACCGTCACCGGTTGCATCGCGACGGTCGAATCAGGCTGGATTACGTAGACGAACATGCCGTCGGGTCCGCGTTGCAGCGCGGTGGTCGGCACGGTGAGCGCGTTCCTCTCCGTTCGCACGCGCAGCCGCAGGTTGATGAACTGTCCAGGCCAGAGCCGCAGCTTCGGATTGGGGAAGATCGCCTTCAGGCGGATCGTGCCCGTCGTCTGGTCGATCTGATTGTCGATCAGCTTCAGCGTGCCGCCATCGAGCTCGCTTCCGCCCTGCGACAGCGCGGTGACCTCGACCGGGCCCCGCGACATCGCATCGGCGACTGCCTCCAGCGCGTTTTCGGGCAAGGTGAAGATCGCCGTGATCGGCTGCAACTGCGTCAGCACGACGATGCCGCTGGTGTCGGTCGCGTGGACGATGTTGCCGGGATCGACCTGTCGGATGCCCGTGCGCCCGTCGATCGGCGCGGTGATCCGCGTGTAGCTCAATTCCGTAGCGGCGCTCTCGATCGCGGCCTGATCGGCTTCGATCTGCGCTTTGAGCTCACCGACCGTGGCGCGCTGGGTATCGAGCTGCTGCTGGCTCGCGAGCTTCTTCGGCTCGAGGAACACATAGCGGGCGAGGTCCTTACGGGCATCGGCAAGCTGCGCCTCGTCCTTCGCGAGCGCCGCGCGCGCCTCATCGAGAGCGGCCTGATAGGGGCGGGGGTCGATCTGCGCGAGCAGCTGCCCGCGCTTGACTTGCTGACCTTCGTGGAACGCAACCTCGGTGAGCTCGCCGTTGACCTGCGCGGTCACCTTCACGGTATAAAACGCCTGTACGGTGCCGAGCCCCTCGAGATAAATCGGCACGTTCCGCTGAGTCACGGTTGCGGTGCTCACGGCGACCGCGGCGGGCGCGGCTCCCTGTTGCGAGCTCGCATGGGCGGGGGCGAGCAGCCAGGCGAAGAATGCCACTGCGATGAGACCCGCGGCGCCCATCACGAGCCGTGTGCGGCTCATTCGGATCGGAATTCTCACTGTCTCCATCCTCCGCCCAGCGCATTGAAGAGGCCGACCAGCGCTTCGAGGTGCGCGAGCTGCGCCTGGGCGAGCGCGTCCTCGGCCGTGAAGAGGCTGGTCTCGGTGCCCAGCACCGTCAGGATGTTGACGGTGCCGGCGTGGAACTGCTCCTGCGACATCTCGTAGGCGCTGCGGGCCTTGGCGGCGGCGATCTGCTCCCGCCGCAACTGCTCGCCCGTAGCGTTGACACCCGCGAGCGAGTCCTCCACGTTCCCGAACGCGGAGATCACCGCCTTGTGATAGTCGGCAACGAGCTCCTGGTAGCGGGCCTTGCTTAGCCGGTATTGCCCGAGAATCGCGCCGCCATGAAAGATCGGCTGAGTGAGTCCGGCCGAGAGCGAAAAAATCCGGCTGCCGGGCTCGAGCAGCCGCGAGAGCGCCGCGCTCTCGTAGCCCCCGGATGCGGTGAGCTCGATCGTCGGGAAGAACGCGGCTCGGGCCGCGCGGATGTCCGCATTTGCGGCGATGAGCTGCGCTTCGGCGCTCGCAACATCGGGTCGTCGTGCGAGGAGCTGCGAAGGCACGCCCGCGGTGACCGCCGGCGCCGCGACGTCCGCGAGGCTCGCGGCGGCGACACTGAAGGACTCGGGGGTCTGCCCGACCAGAATGGCGAGCGCGTCGATCTGCTGACGCTCCTGCTGCTGCAAGGGTGGGATGGTGGCCGCGACGCTGGCGGCGACCGTGTCCTGTTGGGCGACATCGAGAGCGGTCGAGATACCCGCCTGCTCGTCGGTCTCGAGGCCCTGGAGGGTCTCGTTGGCGCTGGCGAGATTCGCGCGCGCGATGCGCAAACGGTCGCGAAGCGCGAGCACCGAGAAGTAGGTATCGGCGATGTCCGACATGACGGTGAGCTCGACCGTCTCGCGGTCGTAGTGGCTCGCCGCGGCAGCGGCGAGCGCGGCGGATCGGAGGGCGCGGTTTTCGCCCCAGAAGTCGAGCTCGTAGGTGGCATTCAGTGCCGCCGCGAAGTCGTCGTAAAGGAGACCGCTTCCGCTGCCGGGACTGAACGTGCGTTGGCGCGACCCACTGCCGCTGGCATCAAGCGAGGGCAGGAGCGGGGCGCTGCTGATACGTACCTGCGCGTCCGCCTCGCGCACGCGCGCGATCGCCGCGGCGAGGTCATCGTTCGCGGACTGTCCCGCGGCGATCAGCCGGGCGAGCTCCGCGGAGTGAAAGCCGCCCCACCAGTGGGTCGAAGGCCAGACGGCGCTCGCGCCGGGTTTGCTCGTGCCCCAGGAGGAAGGTGGCGGGACGCTCGGACGGCGATAGGCGGGCCCGAGGCTGCAGGCGCTGAGGCCTAGCACGACGGCGGCCGCTGCCGCAGTCGGTGCGCGCACGTGCATCCTATTGACCCGAAAAGCGAAAATACCGCACCCCGGCGAAGATCAAGTCGGCCCGCGGAATGATGGACCGGCGGGGCTTGGGCCAGGGTGGGCGAATGATTAACTCCTGTTAATGACACCTTGTCCCTGACGTTATAACCTATTATAATTTACGGCATGAAGGTCCGTCTGCGCCGTATCGGCAACTCCCTCGGCGTGCTTCTGCCGAAGGCGACGCTCGAGTCTTGGGGGGTGGGGGAGGGCGATGAGCTCGAGCTCGATGAGCGGGGCGTTCGTCCGCGCGCGCGCGGGGGCTTCGATCACCGGGAGCTGGATGCGCTGAAGCTGTCCCTTGCCTTGGCCGTCGTGCGCCAGCATACGGCGTGCGAGATACGTGCCAAGATTCTCGCGAACCTTCATCGTTGGAAGGGGCTGGGTGTCTGGGGTGGCGCGTACGAGGAGTGGCGCGATATCGCTTCTGGCGGCGATGACGGCGAGCTTTTCGCCGCGATGCTGGGACGCGACGAAAGAGCCGTCCGGCTACGGCAGTCGGCGCCCTTCGTGGGACTGTTGCCGAAGGAAGAGATCAGGAGGCTCAATGAAAAAGCGGCAGGTTGACCACGTCCTGCGCGCCGCCGGCCGAATTACCGGGGAGAGGCAATTCATCATCGTGGGCAGTCAGGCGCTCCACGGAAAACACCCCGATCTGCCCGATGAGATTCTGACCTCGTTCGAGGTGGACCTCATTGCATCGAAGCACAGCGATCGCACGGAATGGTTGAATGTCATCGGCCTCGATTCCACCTTTCACGAAACAAACGGCTACTATGCGGACGCGGTCGATCTCGGCACGGCCACTTTGCCCAAGGGCTGGAAGGGTCGCCTCGTCAGGCTTCCCCCGGGAGATACCGACGGGGTGCGTGCCCTGTGCCTCGATCCTCATGACCTCGCCATCGCCAAGTACGCGGCCTTCCGCGAGAAGGACCTCATTTTCACGCGGGAGCTGGTTCGGCGGGGCCTCCTTTCGCAGGATCAACTGCTGACGCTGCTCGAGCAGACGAAGATGACTGATGATCTGCGCGGGAAAATTCGCGCGCGGATCGCCGCCGATTTCGCGGCGGCGGCCTCGGCCTGATCGCGCTACAGCCAGCCCTTTGCGCGCGCGAGGCGCGCGGCTTCGATGCGGTTTGTGGCGCCCAGCTTGCTGATGGCCTCCGAGAGGTAGTTGCGCACCGTTCCCTCGGAAAGGTGCAGTTCGGCGGCGATGTCGGCCGCCGTCTTGCCCTCTCCCGCACGCCAGAGGATCTGCCGCTCGCGCTCAGTCAGCGGATCGGGCTCGCTGCTCCAGGTCTCGGCGGCGAGCTCGGGGTCTACCACCCGCTGGCCGCGGTGCACGCGCCGCACCGCATCGGCGAGCTCGGCGGAGGGGCGGTCCTTGAGAAGATAACCTTTGGCGCCGGCATCGAGCGCGCGCCGCAGATACCCCGGCCGGGCGAAGGTCGTGAGGATCACGACGCGCGTGTCCGGATACCGGTCCCGAACCTCGGCGGCGAGCGTGAGGCCCGTCATCTCCGGCATCTCGATATCGGTCACGAGCACGTCGGCTTTCTGCCTGCCGAGCGCCTCGAGCGCGGCACGGCCGTTGGTCACGCGCGTGCAGACGGCGATGTCAGGCTCGGTCTCGAGGAGCGCCGCCAGCGCCCCGAGAACCATGGCCTGGTCTTCCGCGATGGCGACCTGGATCTTGCCCGCGGTCACGCACCCGCTCCATGCGGGATCTCCGCCGTCAGCCGCGTGCCCTGGCGCGAGTCGACCTCGAGCCGCCCACCCAGGGCTTCGATGCGCTCCCGCATGCCGCGAAGCCCGTTGCCTTCGCAGCCGATGGCGCCGCGCCCGTTGTCCTCGACGCGAAGAACCGTCCTGCGCTCGTCGGCCGCGAGCTCGAGCCGACAGCGGCTGGCGCCGGCATGCCTGAGGATGTTGGTGACGGCTTCGCGCAGGACGAGCGACAGGACCGACTCATGGGAAGGATTCAGGCGCACGCCGTCCGCCTGGCAGTCGAGGCTCACCCCGGCGGCATCCAGTGTCCGGCGGGCGCGCGCGATTTCCGCGCCGATCCCTTCGGCGCGATAGCCGCGGATCGTCTCCCGCACCTCGCTGAGCGCCTGACGCGCAATCTGCTCCACCTCGCCGATCTCGCGCCGCGCGCGCTCGGCGTCGCTTCCCATGAGCTTGCCGGCGAGCTCCGATTTGAGCACGACCACCGAGAGCGTGTGCCCGAGGACATCGTGCAGGTCGCGTGCGATGCGCTCGCGCTCGGCGAGCTGGGCGAGATGCTCGATCTGATCCTGCGCGAGACCGAGTCGCTTGTTGGCGCGAATGCTCAGCGCCGAGATCAGGTTGCCGATGCCCACGCCGGCGGTCAGGAAGGCCATCGAAGCCCACGCCGCCGTCGGTAGGTGCAGCAGCTGCAATTCCAACGCGCAGACGAGCGTCGCCGCGGCGATCACCGCGCCGGCGAGCGCGAGAGACTCCGTCACGAACGGCACCATGGCCGCGACATAGATGAACATGCCACACGCGCCTGAATTCATGGGCGTGTAAGCACAGCCGAGAACGGCAAGTGCGAGCAACAGTGCCGCTTGCAGCCGGCCCGAGCGGATCGAGATCAGCAAAAGGTAGATCGCGAGGAAACAGGCATACACGCCGGCGAACGTGAGCCAGTCACGTAACGTGTTGCGCTGCAGCGGCTCGATGAAGAAGAAGGCGGACCAGATGAGCCAGACGAGATTGATGGGCCGCCACTTGCCCATCGGGGTGAGGAGTAATCCCCGGCCCACCGCGGAGGAGATCGGCCGCGGATCGAGGGGCGGCAGCGGCGCTCCGGACCCGGCGTCGTGAGTGGAATCGGTCATGAGGCCTTCGTTTCGCTGCGCACGAAGGTAATCCAGGCGGCGGCGAGCATCAACACCGTAAAGCCGCCGAGCACCGCCCAGTGCAGCGCCATGCCGGTCCTCGGAGCGAAGCCGAAGATGGCGAGCGCGATCTGCGCCAGGTGATAGGTCGGCAGCGCCGGCGCCACGGCCTGCAGCCAGTGCGGCAGATCTCTCACGGGCATCCAGAAGCCGGACGCGAAGGAGAGCGGCAGATAGATGAGATTGATGATCGCGGGTCCGGCGTTCGGGGGGACGAGGTAGGCGATGAGAAATCCCATGGCGGTGAAGGGGATGGCGCCGGCGAGAACGACACCGGCCAGCGAAGCGGCCTCGCGGACGGTGACGGTGACGCCGCCGAGAGTCGTACCGAGCAGCAGGAGCACGATGGCGATGATCAGGCCAAATGCGGCGCAGCTGACGACCTTCGCGCCGAGGTAGGCGATGCGCGGCATCGGGCTCGCCCGCTTGAGGTCGAGCCAGCCCTGCGCCCGCTCCATGGCGAGCGCAAGCCCGATCCCAAAGAGACACGCCGAGACCACTCCCATGCAGGCATAACCGGCGATGATGTAGCGCGCTCCCTGATGGCCGCGGTTGGCGGTGCCGAAGAGCAGATAGAACATCACCGGAAAGCCGATCACCGAGAGCGAGTACGCGCGCGTGCGCAGGAGGCGAACAAGCTCGTACCGCGTCTCCTTGAGCAGAATACGAAGCGGACGCAGGAGGTCGGTCGAGTCCGGGGCGAGAACGGCGAGAGTGTCGCTGTTGGCGGTCATGGGTTTGCTCCGATGTCGGTCTGGGGCAGGGGATCAGTTCCGGGCGGCATTTCCGTCGGTGAGGGCGAGGAAGGCGTCCTCGAGGGGAGCTGCGGAGACTTCGAGGCCTTGGAGGCTCTCATCCTCGCGCAGCATTCTTCGCAACACCTGCTCGGGTGACTCGGCGAGTACGACCACGGCTTCCCGATCGCGACGCACGGAGACGACCGAGGGAATGTTGCGCAGGAAGTCGGGATCGAGGCGCGTCACGCACCGGATCCGCCGTCCCGAGACGCCATGCTTGATCTCGGCGGGTGTGCCTTCGCAGAGGAGTCTTCCCTTGTCGATGACGACGATGCGGTTGGCAAGCGTGTCGGCCTCCTCGAGGTAGTGGGTGGTGAGCAACACGGACTTGCCCGCCGCGGCAAGCCGGCGCACCTCTTCCCAGAGCTGACGGCGGGATTGCAGGTCCATGCCGACGGTCGGCTCATCGAGGAACACGAGGTCCGGATCACCGCAGATCGCGAGTCCAAAGAGCGCCCGCTGCTTCTGCCCGCCGGAGAGCTGGCCGAATCGGCGATTCTGAATGTCCGCGAGCCCGGCGCGGCGGATGACCTCCGTCGCCGGCAGGGGCCGCGGGTAGTAGCTGCGGAAGAGATCGATGTGCTCCCGCACGCTGAGTGCCTCCGGGACGCGGGCGATCTGCAGCATCGCCCCGATCCGCGTCCGCGCGCCCGCGGCACGCGGATCCCGGCCGAGCACGCCGACTCTGCCCGCATCCGGTGAGATCAGCCCGAGGAGCAGACGGACGGCGGTCGTCTTGCCGGCGCCATTGGGACCCAACAGCGCGACGACTTCGCCGCGGCGCAGTGTCAGGTCGAAGCCGCGCAGCGCCTCGGTTTTACCGTAGCGCTTGATGACCGACTCGAGCGTGGCGACGGGAGCGGCTGCCACGCTGGTCGGGTTGGGCGGGGTCGTGCGGGCCGCCATTGGGTCGATCGCGGTGGCCGGTGCGGTGGCCGGTGCGGTGCGCTGAGCGGATAGGGTCATCGTCATGGTGCATCTCCTGCCGCCATCGGATCTCGGGCGGCGGGGGCAGGATCGCGCACCGCCGCGCGCCGTCCCAGTGCAGCCCGTCACCGCTCCGATATGACAGTTGTCACCAAGGGATGACTCGCGGGCGGCGGCTGGCTACCATCGGTGCAACCCATGAAGATCGCAGGCACACCGTATCGCACCATCTGGCCGCTCGACTCCGGCGCCGTCAGGGTGATCGACCAGTCGCGATTGCCCTTCGAGCTCGTCACGCTCGATCTGACGACGCTGGAGGGCGCTGCGCGTGCCATCAAGACCATGGTCGTGCGCGGCGCACCGCTCATCGGCGCTACTGCCGCGTATGGGCTTGCGCTCGCGCTGCGCACCGATCCCTCGGAGCGGCGCATCGAGGAGGCGGCGAAAGTTCTGCAGGCGACACGCCCGACCGCGGTCAATCTGGCATGGGCTTTGGCGCGGGTGCGCAGCGTCATCGCGAGCCTCCCGCCCGCACGGCGGTTCGAGGCCGCGTTCCTCGAGGCCGGAACTATCTGCGAGGCCGATGTCGAGCAGTGCCGCGCCATCGGCGTGCATGGGCTCGAGATCATCCGACGGCAGGCGAAGGCGGGCGTCCGCATCAACGTCCTGACGCATTGCAACGCGGGGTGGCTCGCATGCGTGGACTGGGGCACGGCGCTGGCGCCGATCTACATGGCGCACGATGCCGGGATGCCGGTGCACGTCTGGGTGGATGAGACGCGGCCGCGCAACCAGGGCGCTGCGCTCACCGCCTACGAGCTCAAGTCCCACGGCGTGCCTCACACCGTGATCGTCGACAACCTGGGCGGTCTTCTCATGCAGCGGGGCGAAGTCGATCTGGTGATCGTCGGCAGCGATCGCGTCACCGCTTGCGGCGATGTCTGCAACAAGGTGGGCACCTATCTGAAGGCGCTGGCCGCGAAAGACAACGATGTTCCCTGCTATGCGGCACTGCCCTCGAGCACGATCGACTGGGCGCTCGAGCGTGGCCGCGACATCGAGATCGAGGAGCGCTCGGCGGCGGAAGTCATCGAGGTCACCGGGCGAAACGCCGCCGGCGGGATCGGCAGCGTGCGGGTAGTGCCCGAGGGCAGCGCCGTGTTGAATCTCGCCTTCGACGTGACCCCCGCCCGACTGATCACGGGAATCATCACCGAGCGGGGCGTCTGTCGCGCGAGCGCAGAGGGCCTCTCGAGCCTCTACCCCGAGCGGCGAGCGGGGTGCCATAGCGCTCGTATCCCCTAGATGCAAGCATGCCGGATTGCATCGCTTTACAGTACGATAATTATCGTAATATCGTACTGACATGAAAGCACGGGAGGCGATCGGGGCATTGGCGGCGCTCGCGCATGAGCACCGGCTCGCGATTTTCAGACTCTTGGTCGAGCAGGGCCCCGAAGGGCTGCCGGCGGGGCGCATCGCCTCACGGCTGAGGCTCGTGCCCTCGTCCTTGACGTTCCATCTTCAGAATCTCCTTCGAGCGGGGCTCATCAGCCGCCGGCGCGAGAGCCGACAGCTCATCTACAGCGCCGATTTCGAAGCCATGAGTGCACTCATCGGCTATCTGACCGAGAACTGCTGCGCGGCAAGCAATGCGAAGTGCACGAGCGCATGCGAGCCGAGCGCCGCCGCGAAGCCGGCCAAGCCGGGCCGCGTCGCCTGAAAGCGAGGCTCATGCCATGAAACGCATGCACGTACACGTGAGTGTCACCGATCTCGCGCAAGCTCGATTATGCGAAGTGGATGCTCGATGACCCGCGAGTCAACTTCGCGATCAGCCCACGCGAGGACGGCGCCGGCATCGGGCACCTGGGCATTCAGGTCGAAAGCCGCGCCGAGCTCGAGGAGGTCTACGCGCGGCTGAGGCGGCTCGATCGCCCGGTGCTCGAGGAAGGGGCGACCACGTGCTGCTATGCGAAGAGGGTGAGAGCACCCCTTACGGCCGTGATCCTGTCGGGGCAATTGCTGCCGATACTGCCCAAGCCTCGTGCTGCGCAGCGTCCTCCGGTTGCGCACCGCGGGCGCGTTGACGAGCTGTCGGAGCGTCCGTACAACGTCCCGGCCACCCTGTTCGGGCTCTCCTCGCTGCAATTCTCGACGCGCGTTCGCGGCGTTCCTGCACAGTGGCTGTTGGAGACCGTCGCGACCTTCGGATTGATTCGGGTGATTCTCAATTCGGCAATCACCACGCCCGCTCGCTCTCGAATACCTTTGCCGGAATCTCGCCCACGGATGTGCCCGCCTTCATCGTGGCGCAGCTTTTGGGCGCTCTGGCCGCGATCCCTGTCGTCCGCTTGCTTCGATCGCCGAACTCGAATGCTGCCGGGAGGTTACGCATACAAGCTCAATCAGTAATCAAGAGCTCTTCCCCTTCCTGAGCACGATGGGTTATGGTGCGGCCGCATCGGGGGTCACCGGGAAGAACACATCTTGAAGACGGCAGCACCGGCCGGCGTCGCGGCGCTCGGCGAATTCACTCTTCGCGGCCTCCTCATCGGGATAGTCATCACCTTACTCTTCACGGCCGCGAACGTTTATTTCGGCCTCAAGGCCGGCATAACCTTCTCCACTTCGATTCCGGCGGCCGTCATCTCGATGGCAATCCTGCGCTACTGCCGTGGCGCCACGATTCAGGAGAACAACATCGTGCAGACGGTGGCTTCGGCCGCCGGCACGCTCTCGAGCATCATCTTCGTGCTGCCGGGGCTCGTGATCGTCGGCTGGTGGACCGGATTTCCATACTGGATTTCGTTCGCCGTGTGCGCCACGGGCGGCATTCTCGGCGTGATGTACACGATTCCGCTGCGCCGAGCGCTCGTGACGCAATCGGATCTTCCCTACCCCGAAGGCGTGGCCTGCGCCGAGGTGCTCAGGGTGGGCAGTGGCGCCGAGCGCAACGAGGAGATGGCGAAGGTCGACGCCGGTAATACCGGCCTCAAGGCGGTTGTCGTCGGAGCGGCCGTCTCGGCGGCGTTCTACCTCATCGTGCAGACCCGCATCTTCGCCAGCGACGTGGCGCGCTACTTTCGCGTGGGCTCGCACGGCGCGGCAAGCGGCTTCGACTTCCAGATGTCGTTCGCGCTCTTTGGCATCGGGCATCTCGTCGGGCTCTCGGTGGGCATCGCCATGCTGGTGGGCGCGTTGATTTCCTGGGTGTGGGGCGTCCCGTACTTCACGGCGCTTCATCCGGCAGTGGGCACCGCGGCGCAGGTTGCGCAGGCCGCGGCGAGCCATTACATACGCTATGTCGGTGCGGGAGCCATCGGCATCTCCGCGATCTGGACGCTGATTACCCTGGTGAAGCCGGTGTTGTCCGGGCTGTCAGGCGCGATGGCGGCTGCGCGGGTGCGCAAGGCCGGTCAGGCGCATACGCTGCCCCGGACGGAGCAGGACATCCCCATCGGCGTGGTGGCGGTGGTGTCGCTCCTGTGCCTGCTACCGGTGGTGTGGCTCTTTCGTCACTTCGCGCTCACCAGCGGCCTGGGATCCCACGCGTGGCTGCTTGCGATCGGTGGCGTGGTGTTCGTCGCCATCATGGGATTTCTGGTCTCCACGGTGTGTGGTTACATGGCCGGCCTCATCGGCTCATCCAACAGCCCGCTCTCGGGGATCGGCATCCTGGTGGTGGTCATCTGCGCGCTGCTGCTCGTCTTCGAGTTGAAAGGGGAGTTGCCGGCGAGCGCCGGCAAGGCGCTGGTGGCGTTCGCCCTGTTCGTCACCGCGGTGGTGTTCTCCGTCGCCTCGATTGCCAACAACAACCTGCAGGACCTGAAGACCGGTCAGCTCGTCGATGCGACACCCGCGAAGCAACAGTGGGCGCTGGTCATCGGCGTGATCGTGGGCGCGCTCATCATCCCGCCGGTGCTCGATCTCGTCAATCACGCCTTCGGCTTTCTCGGCGCCCCGGGCGTCAATCCGGCGACCGCGCTGCCGGCGCCGCAGGCCGGGTTGATCTCGGCGCTGGCGCAGGGCGTCATTCAGAACAACGGCCACTGGAGCGAGCTGCTGCTCGGTGCGGGCATCGGCGTGGTCTCGATCGTGTTCGATGAGGTGCTGCGGGGCACGGTCAAAGGGGCGCGGCTGCCGCCGCTCGCGGTGGGCCTCGGGATGTATCTGCCGACGATGAGCACGCTGATGATCGTCATCGGTGCGATCGTCGGCTCGTCCTTCAACCGAGGCGCGGCGCGAACGGCATTTGCCGAGGCGACGCAACAGATCGGAGTGCTGCTCGCCTCCGGCCTCATCGTCGGCGAGGGCCTCCTGGGTGTGATCTTTGCCGGCGTCATCGCCGTCTCGGGCAACCAGGGGCCCATTGCGCTCGTGGGCGAGCACTTCGCGACGGCCTCGATGTGGCTCGGCGGAATCGCCTTCGCGCTCATCGTGTGGTGGCTCTACCGCTGGATCTGGCGTCTCGCGCAGGAATGATCCGGCCGGCGCAGTCGGCTGCGGTTCGGCGGCTCAGCTGACGGCGGTGTGGCCGCTGACTTCCGCTCCGGTGCCCTCGGCGAGGCCGGCATAGGAGAACACGGCGAGCGCGCCGAAGACGCCCATGGCGATGAGCGCCAGGCGGAAGTCGAACGGCGCGAGGCTCGCCGCGTGTCGCAGCAGCCGGCTGAAGTTCAGCAGGAGCGCCGCGAGCGCGACGCCCACGCCGTTCGCGACCTGCATGGTGAGCGAGGAGAGGACGCTCGCGGGGGAGCGCTCCTCGGGCGCGATTTCGGCGAAGGTCGTGTAGGTGAGTGCGGAGAACTGCAGCGAACGGCTCGCGCCCGAGAGCAGGAGGATGGCCCCGGTGAGGACTGAAGGCAGACCGGGAAAGATGAGCGCGCAGGCGGCGATGCCGGCCGCCGTGATCGCGCCGTTCACCATGAGAACCCGGCGCATGCCGAAGCGACGGACGATCGGATTGGTCACGACCTTCATGAGGAAGTTGGCCAACATGTAGATGAGCAGCAGGAGGCCGGCATCGAGCGGCGTGAAACCGAAGCCGACCTCGAGCATGAGCGGCAAAAGGAAGGGCGTGGCGCTGATCGCGGCGCGGGAGATGCCGCCTCCCGAGACGCAGGCGACGAAGAAAGCCCGCCGGCGAAGCGGGGCGAGACTCACCACCGGCCGCTGCGCCGACTCGAGGTGGCGCACCGCGAGCACGCCCACGATCACGGCCGCGCCGATGAGCCCGACGGCGAGCGACACCTCGATCCGCTGGCCGCCCGCGACGTCAAAACCATACGTGAGGCAGCCGACCGCGATGGCGAGCAGCAGAAATCCCGGCAGGTCGAACGCTGAGCGCTCCTCGTTCCGATGGTTGGGAATCACGGCGAGCGTGAGCGCGATGGCCGCGATGCCGAAGGGAACATTGATGTAGAAGATCCAACGCCAGGAGGCGGCGCTCGTGATGAAGCCGCCGAGCGGCGGTCCGAGCACCGGTGCGATGAGAGACGGCCAGACGAGCGTCGAGAGGGTCTGCATGAGCTCTCGCTTCTCGGTATTGCGCAGCACGATCATGCGCCCGACGGGCGACATCATCGCCGCCATGCCGCCCTGCACCAGGCGCCAGACGATGAAGGCCGCGAAGCTCGCCGCCAGGCCGCAGGCCATCGATGCAAGCGTGAAGAGCCCGATCGCGGCGCAGAAAAGGTTGCGTGTGCCCAGGCGGTCGGCGAGCCAACCGCTCGCCGGAATACACACCGCCGCCGCGAGCGCGTAGGCGCTGATGCCTTCGCTCATCCGGCTCGCGGTGGTCGCAAAACTCTGCGCCATCGCGGGCAGCGCCGTCACGATAATGGTGCCATCGAGGTTCTGCATGAACTGTGCGCAGGCGACGATGAGGGCAACCTGCATCGAGGGCCGTGCGAGCGCGGCCGTGAGCTCACGGAGACGGGACATCCGCCAATTTTAATCGAGATGCGCCTGCCCGAGCAGGGCGCGAGCGGCGCGGACGCTCAGGGCTGCGCGGTGTGCGTTGCGCCCTCGAGGCCGGTCGCCAGGTTGTCGGCGAGCTCGCCCAGGAGCGTGCTCATGGCGGCCGCCTCGCCCTGCGCGGAGGCGGCGGCGGCGGCGGTGAGATGCGCGGAACGGCGCAGGACGACGTTGGATTGCGTTCCCTGAAGCAGCGTCCAGTCGGCATCGAGTACGACCTCGCCCGAGGCCTGTGGCTGAAAGGTCAGGACGTCGACGACGATGCCGCGGGCGTTCGCGGGCGCGGGCGACTCGGGCGCAATCACCTTGCCGGAAGGCAGGCGTTCGGCCAGGTCCTGAGTCAACACCCTGCGAATCATCTCACCGAGATCGCCGGCCCACCGGTCCTGGGAGGAGATGTCGAGTTGATTGGCGTTCTCACCGCGCACCATCGAGTTGCGATCGAGCGCCGGTGGAATGTGCACGGCATCGATCTTGACGGGCGTCCCCACTACATCATGGGGACTGCCGCCGGCAGGGACCGGATCGAGGGCGTAGAAGCGCGTGGGCGGGCTCGAGGCGCACGCGGCCAGTGTCAGCAGGGCGAGTACGGGAATCAGCCGCTGTGTCATTGCGCAGCTCCTTGTCTACCGTGGATCAGCGCCTCCGGGTGCCGGTCGAGGTAGTCGGCGAGAGAGCGGACCGCGCGCGCGGCCTCGGTGATTTCCTGGACGGTGTTGGCGAGCCCGTTCTGCGTGGCCGTGCCGCTCATCAGCTGCCGGGCCGATTGCGCGGTGTCCTGCAGGTCCGCAGCCGCGCGGCGCAACCGCTTCACGAGCGGCGGGATCTGCGGGCCGGCCTTGGCGACCACGCCGTGGATCTGTCGTAGCGCCGCGTCGAGCTGCACGATCGCATCTTTCAGTTTCGGCGAAGATGTCAACACCTTGATGTTATGCGTAATGTCGAGCGCATTCTGCGCGATCTGCTCGATCGGCACCTTGTTGATCCGCTGCACGACGCTCGCGATGCCGCCGCCCGAGGCCGTCGGTATCAGCGGCAATCCGTCGGTCCTCAGCGGCCCGGCGGGAGGCGCAGCACCCGACTCCATCTCGAGGCTCACCTGGTAGCTGCCGACGAGCGGCGGACTGCGGGCGAGCCGCGCGCGCATGCCCTTCTCGATGAGCCGTCCGATCTCGGCCGATACTTCGGTGGCGTTCGGGGCGGTATGCGCGCCTTTCACGTGAAACAGCGACGGATAAATGGCCAGGGTCGCGGGAGTCGACAAATCGCCGGTAGCAGGATCATAAGCGAAGCCGACGTCCCGTACCTCACCCACGATGAAGCCGCGGAGCATCACCGGATCGCCGCCCGCGAGCGAGCCGGCATCGCTGTCGAGGGACACCTCGTAAAGAAGCGGCCGCGCCGTGGCCGAGGGCGCGATGGGGTGCTGCTCGAGGCCGATGAAATGACGCGCTTTCCTACCGGGCCCGGGGTCCATGACGATCGTGGGGCCGGAGAGGAGCGAGCCCAGGGACGACAGGTTGCTCAGGGAGGGGTTGGCGCCTCGCAGCCAGAAGCGCGTGCCCGTCGTCAGGAACTTCGCCGCCTCCTGATCGATCGCGGCCGTCACGATCACGGCGCTGCCGTCTCCGGTGAGACGTATTCCGGTGACACGACCGACCTGCGCGCCGCGCAGGACGACATCGGTGTTCTCCTTCTTCATCTGGTGCGCGTCGGTGAAGCGGATGGTGACGCTGGTGCCGCTGGCGAGCAGCGCGCGTGCGCCGAGCCAGACGACCAGGATGAGGGCCGCGACCGGAATCGCCCAGATCCACCCCGGCCACCAGCCACGGCGCACGCCGGCCTGGACGCGCTCGGGGCTTGCGGGCGCGTCGCGCTCGATATCCTCGCGTCGCTCGCTCATCTTGCTCCGCCCCCCGCGACCGTCGCCGTGGGGCCCGCCAGGTCCCACATCAGACGCGGGTCGAAGGTGACCGAGGCCACCATGGTGAGAAAAGTCATCATCATGAAGGCGGTCGCGCCCCAGCCGGCGTCCTCGTTGCCGAGCGTGCCGAAGTGGATGAGCGGCACGAAGAACACGATGGCGAACGGATCGGTCTTCGACCACCGTCCCATCTCCGCGACCAGGCGCAGTATCCTCGTCTTCGCGACGAGGTGCCGCCGCGAGCCGCGCCATACCGACAACACACACCAGCCGATGGCGAAGATCTTCGCCGCTGGAGTCAGGATGCTGGTGCAGAGGATGAGCACACCGAGCGGATACAGGCCGGCTTTGAAGAGGTCCTGGATGCCGGTCATGATGGTGTAGCGCACCTGCTGGCCGAGGTGATTCGAGATGTTCATCGGGTAGAGGTTGGCGGGGAAGATCAGGACCAGCGCGGCGATGAGGAGCGCCGCCGTCCAGGCAACCGCATCGAGCTTGCGCACTCGCAGTTTCGCGCCGCACCTCGGACAACGCCCGCCCTCCCGCGAGAGCGGCTGCACGAGATCGCAGGTCGTACATGCCAACATCTGCTCGCCGGACCTGACGCGTGTCTCACCGCCGATCGCTCGCCAGACCGTGCGCGCATCGAGCGTCGCCCGTGACAGCATGGTGAGAAAGGCGGCGGCGATGAAGCAGGCGCCTCCGAGCTCGATGGTGATGTGCGCCTGATCGATGTTCTCCAGGCGGTAGTAGCCGACGCAGCCCGCGAGCAGGTAGACATCCACCATCGCCCAGGGGTCGAGCCACACCGCCCAGCGGAACGCCGCACCGAGCCAGGCGGGCCGGCGCTTGAGCGTGAGCGCCCCGAGCACCGCCGACAGAAGCCCGAAGCGCAGGAACGGCAACGCGATGATGAAGAGCGCGCTCAGTCCCGCCAGCCAGAACCAACCGCGCCCCCAGAGCTGCGCCACCCCCTCGGCGGTGATGTTCTGCGAGTGCATGCCGAAGATGTCGACCCGCAGAAGCGGCAGCACGTTGACCGGAACGAGCAGCACCAGTGTGGCGAGCGCGCAGGCGAGGGCCGCGCCGATGCTGCGGCCATTGGTCTTCTCGAGCTCGGAATGGCAGCGGATACAGACCGCCGTGTCGCGCGGCAGCAGGCGCGGAATTTCCTCCAGAGTTCCGCAATCGGGGCATGCGATCGTCACGCCATCGACGGGTAGCAACACTGATACCCGGCCCGTTCCAGCCCCAGGTTGCCGCGCATTGACTTTTGGCCACCCTCACTTCAACAATTAACGTGACTCGGCTCGCTGGGACGGCCGGGGGGATGGGATGCAGCCGTATCTTCTGGCTCCGCACGTTTTTCCGTGCGTCTCGGGGCAACACGTGGTGCTGATGGATCTCGAGCGCGACAAATATGTCGCGGTCGCTCCCGCCCATCGGCTGGCCGGCTGGGTTCGCGGTTGGCCGGTTGGCGCTGCGCAAGCCTCAGGTAACCCCGAGCGCGACGCGGACGAGCTCGTCTCGCAGATGCTTGCCCACGGCATGCTGGTAACCGATCCGCACCTCGGCAAGCCCGCGGTTCCCGTCACGATCGCCCGTCCGGAGCGCGCGCTCATCGAGTTCGATTTGGATGCCCGCCCGCGAGCGGGCACCGCGCATCTGTTGCGCTTCGCCCGCAGCTGTCTTCGGGCTCAGCTTTCCCTCAAGCTGAGCCCCATGCAGTCGATCGTGCAGACCGTAGGCGAGCGCAAGGCGCGGCTGGGGCTCGCCGTTGCGCCGGACTCGCGACCCCTGGTCACGGCCTTTAGCCGGCTGCGGCCGCTCTTTTACACGCTGCGCGCCGCCTGTCTGCTCGACTCGCTGACGTTGCTGCATTTCCTGAGCGCCGACGGTATCTGTCCGGACTGGGTGTTTGGCGTCAAGACCGAGCCCTTCGATGCGCATTGCTGGGTGCAGCAGGGCGAGGTGCTTTTCAACGACGTTCCGGACCGGGTGCGCCAGTACTCGCCCATTCTGGTCGTGTAGCGACTCATGTTCCGCTACGTGGCCTTAGTCTGGAATGATCGCGACGCCGCCGCCCGGGAGGCCGCGCGAGCGTTGCTCGAGCGCCATTGGCCGGTTGCGCAGAACTGGCGCGTGGGGCTGCGCGGCCGGGGCATCGAAGTGCGTTATGTCCGCGCCCGCACGGACTCGAGCCAGGCATACGAAGTGGCGGACTCCGGTGGCGTCGTGTTGGGGACCTTGTTCGCGCGTTCCGCGGAAGGTGTCTCGACGGCGGCGCCGCAGGCGCTCGGGGAGGCCGACAGCCGCGCGATCGTCGATACGAACGGCCGGCACCTGATCGAGGAGTTCTGGGGACGCTACGTCGCCTTCCTCCACGATGCGCCGGCGCAGGCTACCTGGGTCCTGCGCGACCCGTCGGGCGGCATGCCGTGCTACCTGGTGCGCTGCCGCGGCGTCGACCTCTACTTCTCGTGGATCGATGATGTCTGGGAACTCGTCGATGACAGTCTCGAGGTCAATTGGCCCTACCTGATCGCGACCGTATGTTCCCTGCGGGAGCACTCATCGGGAACCGCCCTGCGGGGCGTCACGCAGGTGCTCACGGGCGAGTGCCTGGAGATTCGCGCCGGAGTTTCCAAGCGGTTCTTCTATTGGGACCCCTTGGCCGTCGCCAACACCGAGCTGATCGAGGACGCCGCCGCGGCCGTCGCGGCGATGCGCCGGTGTGTGCGCGATGTCGTGCACGCGTGGGCGTCGTGTTACGAACACCTGCTCCTGTCGCTCTCCGGCGGACTCGACTCCTCGATTGTGCTCGCCTGTCTCAAGGACGCGCCCTCGCGCCCGCGGACCACCTGTTGCCACTACTATCCTCTCGGAGCCGACCTCGATGAGCGAGCCTTCGCGCGCGCGGCGGCCGCCAGGGCGGACTCGGAGCTCATCGAGCGCGCCCGCGCTCCGTCCTTCAGCCTGCAGCCGCTGCTCACCATCCACCGCTCGCCGGAGCCCACCCACTATCCGTACTTCCTCGAGCACAGCAGGCTCGATGCGCAGCTCGCCGCCGAGTCCGGCGCGGCGGCGGTGCTCAGCGGTTACGGCGGGGATCAGCTTTTCTACCAGGAGCGCGCGCAATGGGCGCCGGGGGATTTCCTCCACCGCCGCGGCGTGCGGCCCGCTCTCCTGCGCATTGCGCTCGATGCCGCGCAGATGGATCAGATCTCGGTGTGGCGCGTGTTGCGCGCGGCGATCTGGGGGTACCTCGTGCAGCAGCGCTGGAGTGTCCTCGAGGAGGCCGGACGGATGCGCCCGTTGCTCGTGCCGGAGGTGATCCGGGAGGCGCGGCGGAGCGCCGAGTTCCTGCACCCTCTGCTGCGCCACCCGCGCGGTACGCCGAGCGGCAAGCTCTGGCATGCTCACCAGATCAGCCAGCCCTTCGATTTCTACGACCCGCTGGGCGGCGAGAGCGGGGTCGAGAGGATCGCGCCGCTGTTCTCGCAGCCGCTGATCGAGCTATGCCTGCGCATTCCGACGTATGTGCTGACGCAGGGGGGATGGGATCGGGCCGTCGCGCGCCGGGCGTTCTACGAGGACCTGCCGGCGCAGATCCGCAATCGCCGGCACAAGGGCGGAATCGAAGAGCATCTGCGCCAGACGGTGCAGCACAACCGGGGGCTTCTGCGGGAGCTGCTGTTGGACGGCTTTCTGGTGAGGGAGGGCGTCATCGATCGCACCAAACTCGCCGATGTGCTATCCGGTAGAGCCACTCGCATCGCGTCGGGCTGCGGCGAGCTGCTCGAGTACGCGGGTATCGAAGCCTGGTGCCGGCGATCGGGCGCGCGGGCGAGGAGGGGGGATTTGGCTCCGCGGCGCATTTCAGTAGCTGAGGGATAGGGATTGGACAAAAGAGACATGGGTGAGGTCAAACGCTTCCCCGGACCGGGAAGGCGTGATGAGTTCGCTGAGCGGCTGTGCCGAACGCATGAGGCACAACTGCTGGCGTACCTCACCCAAATGCTGGGCAGGCCCGACATCGCCCGAGAGGTGGCCCAGGACGCCTTCGAGAAAATGCATCGGACGTATCGCCCGGATCAGGTGCTGTTCCCGCGGGCGATGCTCTTCAAGGTGGCGACCAATTTCGCCCTGATGCATCTACGCCGACGGCGGCTCGAGAGCGCCATGATCATCGGCTCGGCAGGGATGGAGGAGGTGCCCGACCAGCGTCTGGGGCCGGACCGGCAGGCCATGGTGGAGCAGATCGGACAGCATCTGACTAACGTAATCAAATGCTTACGACCTAATCTTCGCAAGGTATTTGTAATGGCGCATGTGCACGGGAAACCCCGTAAGGAGATCGCCGCCGCCCTCGGCATTTCCGAGAAGCGGGTCGACAAGCGCATGACCAAGGCGCTGAAAGCCTGCCGAGATCGTCTCTCCTCGCAGGGGATCGACTTGGCGGAGGTCGATTGAACGAGCGGAGCAATCTCTGGAGCGCCTGCAAGCGGCGGCTCCTGCGCGCCCGGGCAGCCGCCTGGCACACGCGTATGTCCCGCGGGCTGAGCGAGACGGAGCGCCGCGGCTTCGAGGGCTGGATCGCCAAACCGGTCAACGCGCGGGAGTTTCACGCCCAGCGCGCCATCCTCGATGTGTTGATGGAGCTCAAGGGCTATCCGCGCACCGACGTTCTGGCGAGCGTCTCGGAGCCAGCGCCTGCGTCTTCGCTCCCACCCGGTCCGCAACGCTGGTTCGCGTCCGCTCCGGTGTGGGCGTCGGGCGTGGCGGCCGCCGTTCTCCTGACGGCCGCGGTCGGATGGCGGGTGCTACGCAGCGAGGGCTACCTGCCGCAGACGTATCGGACCGCAACGGGTCAGATTCGCGACGTGATCCTTCCCGATGGCAGCGTCGTCGGTCTCAATTCGCAGACCGAGCTCGAGTGGGTGGGTAGTCCGGATGATCGACGCGTGCGCCTGATCGGCGGCGAAGCGTACTTCCAGGTGGTGCACGATCCCAGCCGTCCGTTCCGCATCCTGCTCGCACACAGTCAGGTGCAAGGTGCTCGGTACGCGCTTCGATGTTTATCAGATGGCAAACGGCGATGTTCGCGTGAGCGTCGTCGCTGGCGTCGTAGCCGTCGAGGGGTTGGAGAATGCCTCGCGCGCGGCGCCTTCCTGGAGCAGGCGCCTGAGCCCGGGTCAGCAGATCGAATACTCACCGGTCGGGCTGGTGGCCGACGTTCATTCCATCGTGGCGCAGAAGGTCATCCGCTGGCGCCAGGGCATGCTCGAGACCCAGGGTGAGCCGCTGTCGGATTTCGTCAGCGATCTCAGCCGCTACACGACCGAGCGCATCGTCATTGCCGACCCGCGCGCCGCGATTCAGAGGGTGGGCGGCGCCTTCAGCATCCGCGACATCGACGGCACGCTCGAACGCCTCGCCCGGATCGCACCGGTGACGGTCAAGCACGAGGGGCGCGAGGTCATCATCGGCTATCGGCCGGCGCCCCCCGAGGCGGCGGCGGGCAGCTCGACATCTCCTTGAGTTGTTTGGAACATCACTAGTAGAGGATTACCAGCATGTTGATTCTTACAAGGCGCGTGGGCGAGACCGTCATGATCGGGGACGACGTCACCATCACCGTTCTCGGGGTCAAGGGCAACCAGGTGCGCGTCGGCATCAATGCGCCGAAGAGCATCGCGGTGCATCGCGAGGAGATCTACGAGCGCATCAAGAGAGAGCACGCCGCCGAGACCGCGGACAAGCAGAATACAGGCGCCGGCTTCGCGCCGTCTCCAACCGTCTGAGCTCGCGGCGGGTCGCACCGCGGATCGTTTCCCGGGTCTCGAGGGGCTCGCGTCCGCGACGCCGGCGTTTTCGGGGGTCGGGCCGGCCCCGGGAGCATCCTGAGGAAGCCTCTCGTCGAAGGCCGGCCGCGGGTGTTACGATGGCGTAAGCGCCACTGCGCGAAGGGCATCGACAACAACAATGCGCTACCAGCACTCGAGGGAAGAAAGCGCCGAGATCCTGCGGCGCGCGCTGCAGCTCATGTCTCCCCACAAAGCCGGCTACCA
This sequence comes from Steroidobacteraceae bacterium, assembly GCA_050739115.1. Lineage (GTDB taxonomy): Bacteria > Pseudomonadota > Gammaproteobacteria > Steroidobacterales > Steroidobacteraceae > 13-2-20CM-66-19. Next base: position 33,937 of record JBOIAQ010000039.1, read on the forward strand.
CCCGGTGAGCTACGCGGTCTGGTACGAGCACGCCGCCGAGCTCAACCCGGCCCTGACGCAGGAGCTCGAGAAGCTCCTCGCCGCCGAGGCACTGCTCTCCGATGTGGAGATCTGCAGACTTCATGCGCTGCACATCGCCGGCCGCGACGTGCAGGCGTTCGAGCTCGCGCAGAGTCAGCTTCGCGAAGTGCTGGCTGAATCGGAGAAGCAGGCCACGCACGCCGAGAGAACGGTAAAGCGCTTCAACGGGTGCCTGAATGAAGCCATCGAGGACGCCCGGCGGCAGGGCGATGGCGAGAGCGCCCTGATCGAGACGGTGAGCAGGCTGGCTGCGGAAGCTTCCCAGCTGCAGGCCGTGCTCGCTGCGCTCAATCAGCAGCTCGCCACCCAGCGCCACGAGGTCGAGGAGGTCATGGAGCGCCTCGAGCGCGCGCAGACCGAGCCGCTGCGCGATCCGCTCACCGGCCTGAAGAACCTCCACGGCCTGCGCCGCGCCGTCGAGGCGCGCGAGCGTTCGGACCTGGCCGGTATCGCCTTCATCGCCGCCGATGTCGATTACTTCAAGCGCATCAACGACACGCACGGCCACGTGGTCGGCGACAAGGTGCTGGCCAAGGTCGCCGACATCCTGCGCGAGCACCTGAGCGGCGAGGAGATGGCCGCAAGACTCGGCGGCGATGAGTTCGCGATATTCCTGCCCGGCAAGCCCTTCGCTGCCGCCGTCGCACTCGCCGAGGACATTCGCGCCGCCGCCACCCGCACCGTCATCACCCGCCCGGACGGCATGCAGTACATCGGCGCCGTGACGCTGTCGATCGGCGTTGCCCTCGGGGAGCCTGCCGACACGTTGGAGTCCCTGCGCCACCGCGCCGATGAAGCGCTCTACGACGCCAAGGACGGCGGCCGCAATCGCGTCGCGCTCGCCGCCGACGGCACCGCCGACCGCTCGGCTGCAATATAACTCAGTACATGAATTGCTCCACCGCCTCACCTACTCGAGGCAAGGGGCACATTCATGTCATCAGGTAAATCAAGCATGTCATCAGGCAAATCAAGGTCCGGCTCTCGCCGTGCGAGCCGCATACCCGCTCAACACTCGGTGACGTTGACCGCCAGCCCGCCCTGCGAGGTCTCCTTGTAGATCGTCGACATGTCCGCGCCCGTCTGGCGCATCGTGGCGATGACGTGATCCAGCGAAACCTTGTGCGAGCCGTCGCCGCGCATGGCGAGACGCGCCGCATTGATCGCCTTCACCGCTCCCATGGCGTTGCGCTCGATACACGGGATCTGCACCAGGCCGCCCACCGGATCACAGGTGAGCCCCAGGTTGTGCTCCATGCCGATCTCGGCGGCGTTCTCGATCTGCTCATTGCTCCCCTGCAGCGCCGCGACGAGTCCAGCCGCCGCCATGGAGCAGGCCACCCCCACCTCTCCCTGACATCCCATCTCCGCACCCGAGATCGAGGCGTTGCGCTTGTAGAGCATGCCGATGGCGGCCGCGCTCAGCAGGAAGCGGATGACGCCTTCATCGCTCGCTCCGGGCTCGAAGCGGTGATAGAAATGCAACACCGCCGGCACGATTCCCGCCGCGCCGTTGGTCGGCGCCGTAACGACACGACCGCCCGCGGCGTTCTCCTCGTTGACCGCGAGGGCGAACGCGTTCACCCAATCCATCGCATCGAGCGGCTTTGAGGGGCCGCTTTCCATGAGAACGCGGTAGAGCTTCGGCGCCCGACGGCGCACCTTGAGAGGTCCCGGCAGGACGCCCGACTGATGAAAGCCGCGTTCGACACAGGCCTGCATCACGTGCCACAGGTGCAGCACGCCGGCGCGCACCCGCTCCTCGCTCGCCCAAGTGCGCTCGTTGGCGAGCACGAGCTCGAAGAGCTCGAGCCCGTTCTCGCGGCAGAGCGAAAGCAGCTCTGCCGCCGAGTTGAAAGGATAGGGCGGCTGTGGCCGCGCGGTCGCCTCC